>NZ_LFLZ01000009.1 GCF_001189845.1 Bradyrhizobium tropiciagri | reverse complement strand
TTGCGCAGGGACGACGGGTGTGAATGTGGCGCGACGTGCGTGCCAAACTAGCGTGCGAACGATACAGCCGATGACGGCGGAAGGTGTATTACCCCGCCAGCACCGCATCCGCGCCGGTCACCGCCTCGGCGCTTTCGGTCACGGTCTTTTCCAGCGACGGCGCCTGCACGGAGATGTTCTCGGCGAAGAAGCGCGCCAATGCGACGTAGCGCTGCGGCTCGCTTCGCCGTTCGCCTTGGCGGCGAGCGCCTCGCCTGCGAGCATGCAGCCGCCGAGCGTGGCGCCGAACAGCCGCAGATAGGGTGTCGCGCCGGCCAGCGCGTCGTTCGGCGCGGAAGCCAGCCGCTCGAGCAGCCATTTGCTGCTGCGCTCGAGCGCGGCGTGGGCGTCGCGCAGCTTGGTGCCGGTGGTGCCGAACGCCGGATCGTTGGAGGTCTCGACCTGCTTGATGGTCGAGGCGAGCTCATCGAGCAGCGCCCACACCGAAGCGCCGCCGTTGGCGCCGAGCTTGCGGGTGACGAGGTCGATCGACTGGATGCCGTTGGTGCCTTCATAGATCGAGGTGATGCGGGCATCGCGGTAGTGCTGCGCGGCGCCGGTCTCCTCGATGAAGCCCATGCCGCCATGGACCTGCACGCCGAGATAGGCGACCTCGTTGCCGACATCGGTGGAGAACGCTTTGGCGATCGGGGTCAGCAGCGCGCCGCGTGCCGCCGCGTCAGCGCGCACCTTGGCGTCCTTGGCGCGCACCGAGACGTCGAGCGCGACCGCGGTGGCGTAGCAGATCGTGCGCGCCGCAGCCGTCATGCTGCGCATCTGCATCAGCATGCGCTTGACGTCGGGATGCACGATGATCGGATCCATCCCGTCGCCCTTGTGGCCGACCGCCTTGCCCTGCTTGCGCTCCTGCGCATAGGCCAGCGCCTGCTGATAGGCGCGGTCTGCAATGCCGACGCCTTCGAGGCCGACCCCGAGGCGGGCCTGGTTCATCATCGTGAACATGCAGCGCATGCCCGCGTTCTCCTCGCCGATCAAAAAGCCGATCGCGCCGCCCTTGTCGCCCATCGTCATGGTGCAGGTCGGCGAGGCGTGCATGCCGAGCTTGTGCTCGACGCCGCTCGCATGGATGTCGTTGCGCGCGCCGAGCGAGCCGTCGGCATTGACCATGAACTTGGGAACGAGAAACAGCGAAATTCCTTTGGTGCCGGCAGGGGCATCGGGCAAGCGCGCGAGCACGAAATGCACGATGTTGTCGGTCATGTCGTGTTCGCCATAGGTGATGAAGATCTTGGTGCCCTTGATGCGATAGGTGCCGTCGCCGGCGCGTTCAGCGCGGGTGCGCAGCGCGCCGACGTCGGAGCCGGCATTGGGCTCGGTGAGCTGCATCGTGCCGGTCCATTCGCCGGTGACGAGCTTCTCGAGATAGATCTTTTTCAGCTCGGTGCTGCCATGGGCATCGAGCGCCTCGATCGCGGACAGCGTCAGCAGCGGACAGAGACCGAAGGCGACATTCGATGCGCTCCAGATCTCGGTGCAGGCGGCGTTGATCGCGAGCGGCAGGCCCTGGCCGCCGAACGCTTCCGGTCCGGACACCGCGTTCCATCCCGCGGCGGTCCAGCGCTGATAGGCGTCGGGCCAGCCGGGCGCGGTGGTCACCTTGCCGTTGTCGAGCTTGATGCCGTGCTCGTCGCCGACCTTGTTCAGCGGCGCCAGCACATCGGAGGCGAACTTGCCGGCTTCTTCCAGCACCGCCGCGGTGATGTCGCCATCGAAATCGCCGTAGTGGCCGGCCTCGACGGCGGCAGCAAGCCCCGCACCATGATTGAGGGACAAGAGAATATCGTTGATCGGCGCACGGTAGGTCATGGCGTTACTCCCGACGAGGCGTTTGCGAATTGTCATCCCATGAAACCGGCGGGCTCTCAACTGTCCGAACGGACATCGCACGGTCTGTTTCGGTCACCGCGGCGGCGCTCTATAATGGGAATGCCGTCATCATCCCTCGGCTTTCGTGCGTTTTCGATCGCCGCCCTGTTGAAATGGCGGGACTCACCCTATAGACCGGCGTGGCCTTCAATCGGCGCGTTGGGGCGTAGCCAAGCGGTAAGGCAGCGGATTTTGATTCCGCCATTCGGAGGTTCGATCCCTCCGCCCCAGCCAACTTAACGCATTGATATTTCATGCGATTTTTGGTTGCTCTGATCTGTCATTCTGAACGGCGTTGGCAGCCGCATTCTGAACGTCTGTTGCCGCTTGGTTCGCAAGCATGTGGGCGTGCCGTTTCCGGGTCGCCGACAACATCCGCGCCTCGGTGCGCTTGGCATACCCCGCATAGCTCTCCCGGGTGCGGTGCGCAGATAGGGCTCGACCCTGACCCTCGGTGAGTTCCGCCTCTTCTAGCTCGGTCATGCCCCCGTGCCGGCAGGCGTCGAGGGTGAACTCTTTGGGCAGGCCGATTTCCTTTCTCATGCGCTGGACGATCTTTTGCATGCCAGAGAACGAGTAGGGCGTGGAAACGCCTTCCTCGACTTCTCGCAAGATCATGGGTACGCCGCGGCGGGCTAGTTTCGCCAGTACCGCCTCGGCTTCTTCGTAGAACTTGAGGACCTCGCCACTGGCTAGCCGCTCCTCCAAAGGATGGTCAATCACGGCGCCAGTCTTATGGTGCTCGATCCGGATCGTCGGTCTTGGCCCGGTTCGGTAACCGGTCCATTTGATATGTCCGGCAATCACGTTCTCGGGGCGCTGTAACCACTCGAAACAGATGACCGCGGCAGCGCCGCACTCCGGCTCGCCGCGCTCGATGCAACCGTGAGCGAATCTGTAGGTCTGCTCTCGCGTGACGGCGTGTTTGACCAACTTGACACGCGTCGCCATAGTAACGCCGAGCCAAGGGTTGGGGATATCCGATGGAAATTCGGCCGGGTGCAGGCGGTGCACCACACGCCATGCCTTGCGACACAGCACGACCAGCTTTTCAGCGGTCCGCAGCCGGTTGCCTTTCCCTCCCTTGACAAAGGCGTCGTAGAGCTTGTCCGCCCCGAGTGGGCTGACTGACTTGATCGGTCGCCCACCGATGCGATCGCCGCGTTTGGTCAGCGTGTCGCCGATTTCGCGCATATTCCATTCGTAGTTTCGGCGCGAACGCGGCTTTACCTTCTCCAGATACGCGCGGCTCGTCTTGTACTCCTGAAAAAGCCAGTCGATGGTCCCGATCCTCGGCGCGGCATCGCTCGATACGGGAAGTCCTTTACGGGCGTCCATCCATTCGTCGAACAGGCCGTTCAACGTCGCAGCCCGGCCACCTTCGCCACAGGCCCTGCCGTAGTCAGTGCCCAATGGCTCGTTCGGAACGGGACAGCCGATTTTCCGGTATTTGGTCGGCACATTATAATAGAATGCCGTCGCGCCCGAGGCCAAGGTTTTGGGAATGACGTGACGAGGCAACTTCACGCTTACAAATCCGCGGCGATGTCGGTGACCCGAGTCCACTCCGATGGAAGAATTGCCGCGTCCAGATCGTCTCTCAACCACAGCTGGCGCCTTCCCTGCTTGATCCGTGGTTGAGGATACTCGATGCCGACTCGTTTGAGAAATGCTTCGACGGTCGTCTCTCCGCAATATCCCGCGGCGATTGCCGCCGTCATGCGACGTGGCCATGCGCCGGTGGGAATAATGGCGGAACGTTGCATCGTCGAAACCAAACGTTGACATCACGAGGAGCAGATTAGGCACCGACGGCTAGATGCTCCTAGAACGGCTCATCGGTGATCGTTCCACTCTTGAGCTGCTGATCCCAATCAAACATGGCGTGCAGCAATCACTCAACTGCAAGCAAAGCAAAGTTGCTGCATCTTCCACCCAGATCAGACTGCTTGCGTTCATCTCGGTATGACGAGCCGCTGTTAGGTCAAGCTGATCATTTTCCCGTTATTCCACCCTTCGGTGGGCTTGTTGAGACTGATCGCTTTCAACGTCACTTTCTGACGTCAGCCAACAGCGCGCCAGGCAGTTCAGGCAAGCGTCTGCGGGAACCGTTCGCTGTAAGTTGGCGCTTGTCGTTGATGGCCACTGACGACGCTGGGTGAAAGCTCACAACGAGGTCCAGCTCTCAGAGACACGGCTCCGCGCATGGGCGTGCGGCCGTCGCCGCATCGGGCTCTCGTCAACCGAGCCGCGCCGCGTCTCGGCCATCCGGCGTCGATCCCGCGCGCAAGCAACAGATATAATGTGTTGCTCGCCGGAGGCACTCGCTCGCGTGCCCCGCCGTCATTGCATGCCGGCGTCGTTATCACTGTCCCGCGCTCGGGTGCCATTTTAGACCGGTCTCGCGACTGCAGTCGCCTCGGTGCCCGCGGTCATTGCATGCCCGCGTCGCTATCACTGCCCTCTCGTCGGCTGCCTTTTGATTTGCTCACTCTTGGCTTGATTTCACTTCCTTTGCGTTGCCCAGCATTTTCACGTTTGAGAGCATCACCATTGCGATCAGCTAACCACCGCACCTTCGGTGCGGCGACGGCCGCTTCGCGTCTTTCTCATTGAATAAAGATATTGAAGGGGCGCTGCCCCTCGCGCGCGCCAGGGTAAAGCGCCGGCTGGCGCCGGCGCCGCCCCGAGCGGTCTCCCCGGTCTTCCGTGCTTTTGCAGGTTTCTCATTCTCTCGAACGGCTGACATGCGCCCGTGCAGACCCGCTCTCGCGAGCGGCCCTTGCGGGCGGGAGATCCCCCACCGCTCGGGTCGCCCTGGCGCTCGCTACCCCCGATCTCGCCGATGGGCAGGGGTGCAGGCGCGTGGTGCGCCTTGCACCCATGGAAGCAAAAGGAAGTTTGATCATGTCGGCCAAGTCAGTTGAAAGGCGCGTTGAAATCATGCCCGCGAGCGGGACCGAGGTTCTCATTCCGCTCAACAAGCTCAAGAAGTCACCGAACAATGCGCGCAAGACGCCGCACAGCGAAGCGATGATCGAGGCCTATGCGGCGAGTATCGCCGCCAAGGGCATCTTGCAGAATCTGGTGGTCGAGCCGGAGTTGGATGGTGAGGGCGCGGCCACCGGGTTCTATCTCGTGACTATCGGCGAGGGCAGGCGGCTTGCCCAGCTGCTTCGGGTGAAGCGGAAGGAGATCAGGAAGACCGAGCCGGTCCGTTGCGTTATCGATACTGCGAATGATCCGCACGAAATCAGCCTGGACGAGAACGTCACCCGGGAAAGCATGCATCCCGCCGACCAGTTCGAGGCGTTCAGGAAGCTCGCGGACGAGCGCAGCTTTGGCGCGGAGGAGATTGCGGCCCGGTTCGGCGTTTCGCCGCAGGTGGTGCGACAACGCCTTCGGCTGAGTGTCGTTTCCCCACGCTTGATCCAATTGTATCGCGATGGCGATCTCGTCCTTGAGCAGGTGATGGCCTTTGCCATCACCGACGATCAGGTCCGGCAGGAAAGTGTCTATGAGCGTCTCTCCTACGACCGCGATGCCAGCACGATCCGCCGTCTCCTCACCGAAACCCATGTCCCAGCAACCGACCGCCGCGCGCGTTTTGTCGGGCTCGAGCCTTACACGGAGGCGGGCGGTACGATCCTGCGCGACCTCTTTACCGAGGATCGCGGCGGCTATCTGGAAGATGTGGCGCTGCTCGACCTACTGGTGACGGCAAGGCTTGGTCGGGAGGCGGATGCGCTTCGGACGGCCGAGGGCTGGAAGTGGACCGAGCCCCATCTCGACTTCCCGCATGCCCACGGCATGCGCCGCGCCTACCCGCATCCGGTCGAGCTTTCGGCGGAGGATCAGGCCACGCTTGAGGCGGTCCAGAGCGAGTTCGACCGGCTGACCGAACAGCATCAAACGGCCGAGGAACTGCCTGACGAGGTGGACGCGCGGTTCGGCGAGCTGGAGACCGAAATCGAGCGGCTGGAGGCGAAACGGGAGGTCTACGAGCCCGACGATATCGCACGCGGAGGCGCGTTCGTGATCCTCAATCATGACGGAACGTTGCGGATCGAGCGCGGTTTTATCCGCCCCGAGGACGAGAAACCCGAGGGCACAACCGGACTAGACGGCAACGCTCAGGTCTCGGAAGAGGAGGGCCAAGGCGACGATCAAGCCCCGTGCGATGGTGAGGAAGACGAGGGCACCGGCGACGAAGAGGACGAGGATCAGCGTCTATCTGACACGCTCGTTCGCGATCTCACGGCGCATCGGACCTTGGGGCTGCGCCTCAATCTGAGTGAGCAGCCGGACGTCGCCATCGTCGCGGTGACCCATGCGCTGGCGGCTCAGATTTTCTATTTCGGGGCCAATGCTCATGTAGTCGGCATCCAACCGGTGAAGATGGATTTGGCTGTGCATGCGGTCGGAATCGAGGACACGGGGGCCGGCAAGGCATGGTCGGATCGCCATGCCAATTGGGCCAGGCAGATGCCCAGAGACCCGAGCAAGCTGTGGGAGTTCGTGGCTGAACTCGATCAGGACAGCCGCATGTCCCTGTTCGCGCATTGCGCGGCGTTGACCGTCAATGCGGTCAAACTGCCGTTTGACCGGAGGCCCCGCGCCCTCGCGGTAGCCCGGCATTTGGCCGAGGCGGTTGCCCTTGACATGACCGGATACTGGCGGCCGACGGTCGGCAGCTATCTTGGCCGCGTCACCAAAGCTGGCATTCTGGAGGCCGTCCGCGAAGGCGTCAGCGAGGAGGCTGCGGAGCGCTTGTCGGGCATGAAAAAAGCTGAGATGGCAGCAGCCGCCGAGCAGCTGCTGGCGGCAACCAGATGGCTGCCATCCTTACTGCGGACGGCCGGGACGGAGCATCAAGCCGACGCGCCAGACGAGGCGCAGAGCGGTGATTTCTGCTCGGAAGCTGCGGAGTAGGAGGCTTGCCGGGGCCGCAACTACGTCGCCGGCAAGCTCCAAATTTGCGGCCGCGCACCTGACGGCGCGCGGCCGGTTTAGGGGAAGGGAAACGGCGATTGCCCACACTGGCCGCCCCTCAAGCGCGGGCCAGGATCCGTCCGATCCGTGGCCGTTTGCCGCAATCCGGGTGGCGGTCTTGCGCCTCCTTTTTGCAGGGACGAGGCGATAGGCGGAGGGCCTTGGTCATGGCCGGGACCTCGCGTATCGAGCGCGCCTTCGGGCGGATAATTCTGGCAGCGGCGTCGGTTCTGCAAGCCAACATGCAGCTGGGTTCGCGTTCATTTGCCCGGTGCATCATCTTGCCATCTCGTGCGCAGACGTCGACGTTTTCTCGATCGATACCGCCGTTTCCCTGTGCTCCGGTTGGCTTTGGCAGCCACGGTAATCCCCGTCAGTTCGGGCACGGGACTCGCGTCCAACGCATCCTCGAATGGGCTGATCAGGCCCGAGGGACGGCAAGAGCCTCGATCGCCTTCCCGCAACGGCTCACGCCTGCTTTTTTCCCCTGCCGCCTAGCGGCGGCATTCCTCGCGCAAGACAAAAAAGCAGGCTTTCGCCGTCCTCCGCTGGCGCTGCGGGCCCAAGGGCTGCGGGCCGATCGCTCCCCGGGCCAAGGATCGCCATCGAGGCTGCGATGGGCTCGGCCCGACCAACAGACGGAGATTACCATGGCGACCATCGGCACCTTCACCGCTTCGGACAACGGCTACACCGGCTCGATCAAGACGCTGACGCTGAACATCAAGGCCAAGTTCACGGCCTCCGAGAAGGACAACGACAAGGCTCCCGACTACCGCATTTTCGCCGGCGCGACCGAGTTCGGCGCCGCCTGGAAGAAGACCGTCCGCGACAGCGATCGCGAATATCTCTCGGTCAAGCTCGACGATCCGAGCTTCCCGGCTCCGATCTACGCCTCGCTGGTCAAGGTCGACGGCGACGAGGATTTCACCCTGATCTGGTCGCGCCGCACCGGCGACTGATCGCATCGGATCATCGGCCCCGCCTCCTCGGAGGCGGGGCCTTTTTCCGTTGCTTGCGCCCCTTCAAGAAGGGGAAGAGGAACACTTTTGCGTTCAGAAGTGCCTCTTCGCGACCCGAAAAATGCGGTCGATCCGAGGGAATTTGACGCAGTATTTTTGAGCTGACGCTCGCATTTTGAGTCGGATCGAGCTCCGATTTTCGATCTCGTAAGGTCAATTTCGTTCCTCTAACGAACCGAAATGATGTGTGCGCTCATGCCCTCAGAGCTCGAATTGCCCTTCGTATTTTTGTGCAAAAGGCCGCTGTTTCATGCCGCTCTGATCGAACATGGGGTGAATTGACGAGGCAATGAGAGGAAAGCCAGACCAACGAAGCTTGGGGACGGAGCAGGTTAGGGCGCATAGCAAGATAAAAGCACTGTCGCCGGAGAGCGGCTAAGTGGTTGTCTGCACATCCAAGATTTGGAGCTTTCTAACTCTACACTGTCACCACGCTCGACCCAAGACTATAGCCTGTCTGCGCAATTGCGTCTGCATCTTGTCGGCCAATCCTCGACTTGACATATCGTCGGCTTGTTCAATGTCGGATGCGGGCAATGCGAGAGATTGACGAAGAACTCGAAGTAATGCTCGGACGGATAAACTTTCGCAGAGCCAGGAGGGCGACCTGCTATCTGCGATATGTGCGGCGGGAAACAGTTAAGGCTGGCGCCAGTGCTCGGACAGGTCCTTCATTTCGCGGTGGCCGGTTCGTCCGCGGTCACGCGATAGGTATGGTGCTGGGCGAGCGCGGACGAAGCCAGACCAACGCCGTGTCGCGGCCAAGGGGCGTATTAGTGCGGACCAAGTCAGGTGGCACTGTGTAGTGCGAGCTCACCTGCGATACGTCCGGCGCGACGCGTCATCCGCGAGGACGCGCCAGGGGAGCTATACGAGGCAAGTGGTGATCGCGCTGATGGCGAGCCCGATACAGCGCGCGGTGCCAGCGATCGCCACCAGTTCAGGTTTGGCGTTGTGCGGAGCTGACGAACCTGCACCTCATGCGGCAGCCGAAGCGGGATCTCGGAACCAGGCTCGACTGGCTCGCCGTCAACCGTTTCAGCGCCGGCCAATCACCATATGCACATCGCCCTGCGCGGCAAGGAAGGCGATGGAAACGACCGGGTCATCGCACACAACTATCTCGCTCATGGATTCCGGGTCTATTTTGCAGGGTCGTCATTTAGTGATTATTAGGATTCCCACTGACGGGGAGCTATGCCCTCTGTGCGAGTGCCGTCCTTACGTGTTCGATGGATGCCTCCAGCGATCTCAAGAGCCCGCTCAGTTCACTTGTCGGTAGCTCCTCTAGTCGAAGGTTGTCGCTGTCGACGGTCTGTGAAACCAGACGATCAATTGAGACGGTCGAATGAGGCCCCTCCAAAACCAATCCGGATGACCCGAAGATTTGGGACACGATTTCGCCGGAAGGACTAATCGTAGTGACCAACTCAAGGCCGCCAACGATTTCGTGTTCAAGTAATTCAACGGGAAGTTCAACACTTGCTAAGAAGGAGTCCGCCCCGTCAGCTCGATAGCCAACGCGGAGAAGCCGCCTGTCGATTAGGGAGACGTGCTCGACGAACGGTTTGATCGATGGGGTTCGCGCATGGGTCATCTAAAACTTCCCAATGAGGCACGAACAATACCTAGTATACTAGGTGGAGATCAAGTGACGTTTGAGGCCGTCTTGCCGCATGAAGTTGCGGCGGGTGGTAGCCCAAAATCTTCGGCGTCTACGACGGAAGGGCGGCCTTTCCCAAGAGGAATTGGCCGATCGTGCTGGCCTGAATCGCAACTACATTGGAATGATCGAACGCCAGGAAAGTTCACCGACCGTTGACGCTCTTGAACAAATTTCGGAAGCGCTTGGTGTTGATCCTGTCGTCTTATTTCAGGACCGATAGTCTTGGGGGTGAGTATCCCCATTGTCAGGGCGTAAACATCCAGTAGTCTAGACCACCCGGACCGGTCCGAAAGGTTGGTCCCACCGCAAGTTTGCTGAGGCGGTCCTGTCCTACCGCGTGGCTTCGGCCCGATATTCGCGCACGGTGTGAACGGGTTGATCAGTCTTCAACAACAGCGGCGGTTGGATGAAGGAAGCCAAGATCCGGCTTTGCGCCTATTGCGGCGTCGATGGCGCGACCGTTGACCATGTGGTGTCACGGGCGCTGTATCTGCCCTCCAACGCTGCCTCCTGTACGCCCCGATAACTGTGCCGGCCTGTGCTCCTTGCAACACAGGATGGACGGATGGACGGATGACGAGCCGCATTTCCGCAACGTGATGATGGTAGCGGATGAACCGAACGCAGCGGTGCGCGAGCTTCGGTACGCCGATGGGCGTCACCGGGTGTGCGACCTAGCCCGAAAGGTTCGAGCCGGTTGAGACGGACCAAGGTCCGCGTCATATGATTTTTCCGGCGCGTGACGAGCGGGTGAAGCGGGTTACGGTCGTGGCGGTCACCCTGGGTGTCATCCTATCGACGCTGGCCTTGTGCCGGCGCCCATAATTCGAGCCTCCTAACTTCGCGATCAAGACGCAACTAGAGTGAAATGGCTTCGTGCAGAGAACCTGGGCTCGGCTTAGTAAGTTGGGGCGCGGTGCGTACGGCAGTCAAAAGGACCGTCCGAGCCGGAGCCCTTGATGTTGGCGTTGTAATACTGGCCCATCGATGGCGCGCCCAAAAACGCCTCGAAGGTTGCTGCCGATAGCTCGCAATAGGGGTAATAGATCGATCTCAGTTGCACGACCATGAACTGTTTCGATTTGTCGTAGCACGCGCGGTTGATAAAACTGCTCCGCGTGACATCGGTGCAGACAAAGGGAGCCAGATCCAGTTTGCCGTAATATTTGACGTCGATGGTCTCCGCCGCCGCCCCGGTGGCGCCGGCAAGAGAAGCAGCGAGGAAGGCAGCGAACCGAACCATGCAAGATGCCCCTAACTAGATAGCCGTCGATTGGCCTCAGGGATGCTTTTCGGTTTTCGAAGCACGGTCTTCAGCCGCGATCGCTTCCTTCTCGCACATGTAAGCGCCGCGTTTCGTGGTGCCGTAGCTCCGCGTTCCCGCGAAGTGATAAACCTTTGACGGCAGGTTCACCCATACGACGGTGTCGGTTGGGCAGTGGGCTTTGGCGGAGGTCTCATCCGCGAACTGCCCGGCCTCCAGCGTAGCGTTGTCTCGGGGAACTGAGGGCTGCTGTGCCGGGGGAGGCACGGGTGCAGCCGTCGTGGTCGGCGCGGGCTTTTGCGGCGCGGGAGCTGGCGCAGCTTGCGTGGGGGCCGGAGCGGGTCGGCTCGGCGGAGGAGCTGCGGGAGTTGGTCGCGGCTCAGGTGCGGCCGAGGCCGGCGCGGCGGCGCCGGTCCTACACTGGTCGACATAGGCCTTTTCGGTGACACCCCGGGCTTGCATACCCGCCTTGTCGGCTCGCCATTCAGCGATACAATCCTTAGCGGTCTTCTGGGAAGACGAGGTACTCGTCGGCGGTGACGGCGCCGCAATGGGCGGAGGCGTTGGGGCGCTCGGCCTCGGAGAAGGGGCGGATGCCGTTGGCGTAGTGCCTGCCTTGCATTGTTCAACGTAAGCTTTTTCTGTCACACCGCGGGCTTGCATGCCGGCCTTATCAGCGCGCCACTCGGCGGTACAATCTTTTGCTGTTTTCGATCCGGTGACTGTCGCCTGCGTGGGTGCTGGCGGCGGTGGCTCGACCGGCTTCGCCGCCGGCGCAGCGGCAGTTGGCTCGGCTCCGCCCTTGCATTGTTCAACGTACGCCTTTTCAGTCACGCCCCGGGCTTGCATGCCCGCCTTGTCGGCGCGCCACTCCGCTGTGCAGTCCTTTGTGGTCTTTGCGAAGGAGGGACTTACTGAGACACTGCCAATCATGGCGGCAGCGATAAGGAGACCACGATGAATCTTCATGTTCGTTCTACCTGACCTAGTCTCTGCTAAACCGCGAGCTCGTTCAATTTTCGTTTGGCAGTGATCGCGCGCACGCCATGGCTAAATCGCGGACGTCCGGTCGTAAAAAAGCCGCTGCACGTGCTTTTCTCGTCGCATCGCGCGCATTCTTCGACAAAGCCATTTTTCCAGTCCGAGATCGATTGGAGCGCATGCGGCCAGACTGACTTTGGGAGGACACATTTCGGAAGGTTATAGACCGATGCGCTGACGCCAGCAGCGCTCAAGTGTTCGACAGCCCTCGCGAGCCCGTCGCCATAGTCCATCGGATCCATCCAGAGCATGGCGTCGTTTGCAATGGCAAAGCCCGTGTTTTCGAGCCCCATCAATGCGACGTGGTCGACGAACGGCAGATTGCGGGCAATCCACTTACCAGTGTCTTCGATGATCGGCGCGGTCAATGCATGCAGCACGATGCGGATTTCGACCCGTTGTCCCCGATCCTTGAGCTTCAGGATACCAAGCATCGTCTCATCGAACGCACCCTTGGCCTGCACGACGTGATCATGGACATGATCGACCGGGGCGTAGACCGGAATGGCGGCCATCAGGTTCGGGTGGCCGATATCTCGCCAAGCGTCGACGATCCGAGAGTCGGCAAACGCGCGGCCGTTGGTCAGCACCTGGACGGCGGTTGCCGGCAGCCGATCGCGGCACTCCTTCAGGACGGCGATGAAGTCTTCCCAATCCGACAGGGTCTCTCCGCCGGTGAACGTCAGCGCGCGGGTCGCCGCATCAATGAGAGCCAAACTTTCCTTGATTTCGCTGAGTATCCACCTGTCATCGACCGCCTTCGGCGGCTGCGAGCACATCAGGCAGTAATTGTTGCACCGTTCCGTGACGAGAAACGAATTATGCGCCGAATTCCGGCGATACAGCGTGCGGAATTTCCTGGACACGTGATCGAAGCCGATCACATCGCCGTCACCTAGATAGTCATATTTTGTTGGGACCGCGACCAGCCGTCCTCGGAACGTGCCGGGAAAATTAATGGGTGCATCAGAGACGACAAAGATGGACGGCCAGTCAGCTTCTATTGCACGCCGGACGTCGTCTGGCGTTCGGGTGAGCGCGAAATCCGCTACGTCACGTTCGGCGGTACTGCCTGGCGACCGAAGCCGGAGGACGGATCGGGTTCTGTCCGAGGAAAATCCACTGCTCTGCGAGGCTGTGCCATAGAGAGGAAGGGTCATGCGGCTGCCCATCGTCGTAAAATGGCGGCATCTTCCGGAGAGTTCTCCAGAATATCGAGCAGCAGGCCCATGATGCCTTTCTGGCGCGCGCAAAACGCCGACAACGGCTTTATGCCGAGAGCATCCCCCTGTGTCGCATGATGATAGACCGGATCCGCCCCGCAGTGGCTCTCATAAACACAGGTTGAGCATTCGGGCGCGCATTGTGTCAGCGACTTTGAGATCGCGCCAATCAGCTTGTCCGACAGGATGAGCGAATTGTAGCTGTCGTGTTCAACGTGACCAAGACGGAACGCATCGTCGCCGGTCTCGGCGAGCATTCTGCCTTCGTCCGATGCGAAAACGCTGCCGTCATAGTTGTAGACAAGTGCGCCAAGGCCGGCGCCGGCGGGACTGCGCAAGTCGATGTAGCCGATCGGGCGGTCCGAGAGCATCCGTGTGAGAAGCAGCGCCGCGTAGAACTCGCGAAACGGGGTACCCTGACGGTTGATTTCCAGAACGCGGCGCAACCCGCGTTCGTAGAACGCAAGCCATTTCTGGGCGTCGTATTTGGCGAACTGCTTCGTTTTGATCGCAAATCCGAATGGAGACAGCGGACGCAGGAAGATGCCATCTAGTCCCAGTTGGAGATATTCGTCGATGATCTCATCAACGCGGTCGAGGCTCGCCTCCGTGGTAGTCATCAAGGCCCCGACCTTGTCGGGACCTAGAACCTCCCTCGCGCGCCGAATTCCAGCAACAGCAAGCTCATGACTGTTCGCGCCGGGGCGGGGGCGGTTCTGGTTATGCAGGTCGGCCGGACCGTCAAGGGACGTTGAGAGGAGGACGTCGTTCTCTTTGCAAAACTCGAGAACGGTGTTGTCCAGCAAGGCTAGGTTTGAGGCGATGACGAAGTCGAGCTTCTTGCCGGACCGTTGCTTCGCAGCCGCAACAATCGTTCTAATCAATGGAAAATTGAGAAGCGGCTCGCCGCCCTGAAACTCAATCTTGATCCGTGCCGTGGGGCTGGCGAACGCAATGTCGAGCGCGCGCATTGCGGTTTGCTCACTCATATCGAAACGTGAGCGGTCAGTACTTTGACGCGAGACTTGGCAATAGGGGCAAGAGTGTTCGCACCGCAGCGTCACCACAAAAATATGGAGCGGCGTCGTCTGCTGCAGAAATGACATCCGGCTTCTCAGCCGCGCCGCCAACAGCTGCCGTTGTGCCTTCTGGTTTGTTCCGGTGAGCAGATGAGCGGCGTAAGCTTTTTCGTAGAGCCCATCGCCGGGTCGAACTTGCAGGTCGACCAGCCTGTGCAATTCATCTTCGGTCAGGCGGACAAAATCGCCGACCAGGTTGGCGACGAGATACTGATTGGCGCCGGAGCGCTCAAAATTGAACGGCAGCAACGCGATATCTCCGGTTGCTGCACCGAAGCTCTCAGGAGGTAAAAACCGCGCCATGGTTCCCCGACAGGCTTATCCGGCATCATTTTGGTGAGCGGCCAGGGCTCCGAAGGCCAGTGCAAGGATGACATTTCGAACGCCTTCGGTCTTTTCAGCAACACGAATCCGCAAGTTCTCATCGGCGACGAGATTCAGAAACCGCTCTCTGAGCTCGTCCGGACGGAGTGTGGCTCCCTTTTGCGGATTGGCAGAAGAAACCAAGCGGCAAAAATAGCGGTCGCTCGTCCGCTCAACCTGGCAGGTCGCCGTTCCGATCAGACGATAAGCTGCCGCATCCAAAGCCTCGATGCTCTGGAGGCTTGCATCGAAATCGACGGCTATCTCGATCTGGGACGCTGCTGGAGGCTTAGCGGCTAGAAGCATGGGACGCGTGAGAAGCATGCGACGCGTGAGAGGAATGTTGGGCGACGATGGTACCATCGTTCTGCTTCGTCATAACGAACCCGAGAAGATCCTCACCCACCTGATAGTGAGCGTTCGGCGCTGGGTTGGAGACGGTCATTTCGGACGCTACGCCGGCTGTATCGTCGGTGGCTGGTACCTTTGCCCCGGCCTCCTGAACGGCCATTCCGGTCAGCGATGCGAGCGCTGCACCAAGCGATAGCACAACTTTTGACTTCTCAGTCATACGACCCTTCCCCCTTATTTCTTCAAATAATAGATGACGGTACAACTTCCGAGGGCGAGGCGTCCATAGTTCTATTGTCGAAATCCCTGCTTAAGACACGTTTTGAGCACTTTCGGCCAGATCGAGATATTCCGGGCGGCGAGGGATGTTCGCCCGGTGTTGAGGCTGTTCAGCCTCGCATGATGCAGGTAGGTGATCGTATCGGTCGGACATTCTGATTGGCGTGGCCGCTCTACGGACCGGGCTCTATAAGCTGGCTTACCGAGTCTGCGTCTCAGCCGATCCGGTGACGATCCCATCGCGCGGGACATAAGGTGTTCCTTGCCGGGGGCACTCGCTGTGTCGGCTTCGCCGTCGCTATGCTCGCGCGACCCGGAGCCATTTCATGTGGGCGATACGCGTTCACGCCCGCCTTGTTTCTCTTTCAGCTTCATTTGCCGCCACCGCGGCGTGCCGGCCTTTGCAGCCTTCAGGTCACGATGGATCGCTGCCGGCACCTGTTCGAGTCAGATGATCACCAAACAGCGATGGAGCTGATCGCGGGAAGCCGTTTTGAATCAAAGGTCAGAAAGTATAGTTTATATGTAAAAATTCACGATTTTTGCGAAAAATAGCATAGTTGAATTGCTGTCGCACGAGGCATATTATATTGTATATGCAATTTTTCCATATTTTTGCGAAGTTTGTCATATGAAAGAACGTGCCCAATATCGCCTTCCTCAGGGCCGCGCGCAGCTTCAGCGCGTCCTTGCTGCCTCGGGGGATGTCATCCACATCGTCGACGTCGAGAAGGCGCTTGCCATTTCACGGGTCGAGGCGGCCAAGCGGCTTGCCCGCTGGCGCGAGCAAGGCTGGCTCAGCCGGGTCGGAACTGGTGCTTACGTTCCTGCATCCATCGATACCCTTGGTGCGGAACGTGTTCTTGATGATGGCTGGGTTCTTGTGCCGGCGCTTTTCGCACCAGCCTACGTCGGCGGCCGCACTGCCGCCGAGCACTGGGATCTTACCGAGCAGATTTTCAAGGATATCGTCGTGGTCACAGGCCAGGTCATCCGTACGAAGCACCAAAAACGGCACGGCTTTGATTTTTCGCTCAAACACGTGAAAGCCGAGAAGATATTCGGTACTAAACCTGTCTGGCGGCATCACACGAAGGTGCGTGTTTCCGATGTGCACCGGACCATCGTCGACATGCTCGACGATCCAGCCGTGGGCGGTGGCATTCAGCTGGTCGCCGACTGCCTGAGCACGTACTTCAAACGGCCCGATCGCAGCGATCAAAAATTGATCGAATATGCCGACCTGCTCGGAAATGGCGCTGTATTCAAACGCCTTGGCTTCCTAGCCGACAGGCAGGATGACGGAAGGGGGCTTGCGGAGCAATGTCGCACAAGGCTTACGGCCGGCAATGCCAAGCTTGATCCTGCTTTGGAATGCAAGCGACTCATCTCAAGATGGCGGCTCCTCATTCCCCTATCCTGGGCCACCGGAGACGTCAGTTGATCGACAAGCGCGAAATCCTTGATCTTGCCGCGCAGACGTCGCTCACACCGCATGTCATCGAAAAGGACTATGTCCTCGGCTGGATGCTTGCCGGCATCTACGCTCACGAAGAACTCACCGAGAAATGGATTTTCAAGGGCGGCACCTGTCTCAAGAAATGCTTCTTTGAAACCTATCGCTTTTCCGAGGATCTTGACTTCACGCTCCGCGACGAGGCCCATCTTGACGAAGCGTTTCTCAAGCGCGTCTTTGCCGAGGTTGGTACCTGGGTTTACGAAGAGACAGGCATTGAAATCCCTGCCGATCAGCAGGAGTTTGATATCTATCGCAACCCGCGTGGCCAAATCTCCTGCCAAGGCAAGATCAGCTACAAGGGGCCGGTTTCACCAACCCGGCCCTTGCCGCGCATCAAACTTGACCTGACCGCCGACGAACGCGTCGTCCTGCCGCCCGAGACCGTCGAAATTTTCCATCCTTATTCCGATGCGCCCGAAGAAGGAATCGAGGTGCTCGCCTACGACTACGTCGAAGCCTTCGCCGAAAAGTTCCGGGCGCTTGCCGAGCGTACCCGGCCTCGAGACCTCTACGATGTCGTCAACCTCTATCGCAATACCGATGCTCGTCCCGAGCAGCACCAATTTGTTGCGGTTTTGCGGGAGAAATGTCTCTTCAAAGGCATCCAGCTGCCGAAGCTCTCCGACATCGAGCCGCACCGCGGAGATGTTGAGGCCGGCTGGTCCGGCATGCTGAATCACCAGCTTCCTGCCCTGCTGCCAATCACATCTTTCTGGGATGCTCTGCCAGAGATATTTGGTTGGCTTCACGGCCAGGTTACAGCGACGGTTCTACCGACAATGCCGCCTATGGGCGGGGCGACGGAAGAAATCATTCGTCAGCGCATCATCAGCCTGCCGGCGGGATCATCCGGTCAGGCCTTCATCGAGAGTATTCGGTTCGCCGCCGCCAACCGGCTGTTGGTCAACATCGACTATCGCGATCAGAAGGGCAAACGCTCGACACGCGCCATCGAAGCTTACTCTCTGCGCCGCTCCCGAGCGGGCGATGTTCTGTTGATGGCCGTTCGTGCAGAAGATGGTCAACCGCGCAGTTATCGCCTCGACAGCATTCTAGGGGTTTCGCAGACGCAGACGACCTTCTCGCCGCGTTATCCCATCGAGCTGACACCGACGGGCCCGCAGTCAATTCCTCCGACATCACGGCCCGCGGGAATTGTAGCGCCTCGAACCTCGACCCGACGCCGATCGCGGACAGCGAGCGGTGGCCCAATCTATGTCTTTCGCTGCACGGTGTGCGGAAAGCTGTTCGAGCGCAAGACTCACGACAGCGAGTTGCGGCCGCACAAGAATAGGGCGGGCTACCAGTGTTATGGCTCCTACGGGACTTATGTCCGTACAAAATATTAAGCGGGCGGCCGCATGAGCAAACTGCAATCAGCCTTGGCTCTCCTGGATCGTTTCGAGCGGGGTGAGTTTATTGAGCCATCAGATGCGGAGAAGTTGCTCGTTCAAATCTTCGAGGCGTGCGGCTACCCCGTCACAGAAAAGGGCTTCGTCGGATCGTCAAGCGCGCTGCTAGAAGTCGATTGCTTCATCCGCGCGAAGGTCGACGGCGCCTTGAAGATGATTGCAGTCGAAGTTAAAGCCGGATCAAGACCAGCCGGTATCGAGTCCGTTGAGCAGGCTTTCAAGTTGAAAACCGCCGGACCTTTCGACCGCGCTATGATCGTATCACGCCTTGGCTTTTCAGCGGATGCCATCCAACGCGCCGATACGATCGGGCTCGGAGAGATAGACCTCTTAGGACCCGAACAACTTCGCAATTGGATCGGCAAACAGGCCGAACCACAGGACGTGGTTTCGAGATGCGAAACTATTGTGCGCCATGCCATGCGAGAGCTGGCAAAGGCGCTCGCCCAGCATCCCGATGAGCTCTCGAAAGTCGAATGGAGAGACCTCGAAAGACTGCTGGGCGAAGTATTTGAAGGCATCGGCTTTGACACGCGGGTCACCCGTTCCAGCAAGGATGGAGGGGTCGACCTGGAGCTGACCACTTTCGAGGAGGGCATGAAGCAGGTCTATCTTGTGGAGTTAAAGCACTGGAATGAGCAAAAGCCCGGAATCTCTCACTTAAAGAAGTTGGTCCGGGTAACCGCCGCCCGAAAGGCGACCGCGGGCCTGCTGCTCTCAAGCTCCGGGTTCGCAAGGCCGGCCTACAGCGGGATTACGGAGTTTACGATTCCCGTTCACTTAGGCGGAAAAGACAAGATTGTCTCATTGTGCCGCACCTATTACCGCTTGAGCAGTGCGCTATGGCTTGAGGACGCGAATCTTCAAGAAGCCCTGCTTTCGGGGACCTTTGGCCGGGCGGATTGGCCAAAAGCAGTGCGTGATTAGAGGTTGTCGCCAAACTTGAAATCGCCAGAATTTACTTTCGACGATTACACGCCACCTCCTCACTTAGCGTGACAGATCGCTGGGTTTAGGTAAATTCCCCTGTATCAGCAGAGTGACGATATAGACCGGTGATGTGCCCGTATCGATGGCATGAACGGACAGACCGTCCTCCATGGGATAGGGGCCTTGCTTTTTGGGGCTGCAATCAAGCACGCACAAGACCGCCACGCGGCGGTTGGTGCCCACGGCATAGCTTGCGGCTTGAGACGCATATTTTTTGCAGTCATCAGGTAGTAGTCTTTTGGTCTGCTCGCTCTTCAGTTCAATTCGAATGCCATGGAAGGACAGGTCCGTCCTCCCACCGGTCGAATGCGCTTGCTCTTCGAGTTGTGAGCCAATCGCGGGTAGCTGCCGAAGCCATTCCCGGGCCTGCCTCTGAAATTCAGCCTCAGAAATTACCGCCGGAAACTTGTTATCCTGGACCGATTGTCCCATCAGATTGGCCAAGGGCACCAGCACGGCCAGCAACTCATCAAGGTCGGCTTCAGGGATAAGCGGCTCAAGCCTGAGCTGGTCCCGTAACGCGATCAGCTTGGTATCGATATCGCGATACCCGGTGTAGGGCTGGCGATCCGGCGCGGACCCATCAAGCCGCAATGTCCGCTGTCCTGCAATCGAGACCGGTTTCTCGGTCGAGGTCGGCTGGAACTCGGCCGTGTAGATGAACTCAAACGGGCGCGCTTTCAGATTTTGAGGCGCATGCAGGATCATGCGCCCCCGTTGCTTGAAGAGATGGGGCGGATCGCCCGATGGCCGCGTGAAGCGGAAGGAGGGGAGATCGTAACTGCTCGGCGGCTCGATGGAGATTGGGCTGAGCACTAGCGCGGTCGCGGTTTCAGGCCAGCGCGAAACCCGGACGGCAATATCCAAATCGTGATTCTCGCGCGGACGAAGCGCCTGGATCCGCTCCGCCGTCGTGCCGTTGATCGTGAACTCGACAAAGGCGACCGTGAGATCGGGGGCTTTCTCCTTGTCAGATCCCTCTCGTTCATGTGCCCAAGCCGGCAATTTGGGTTTAGGATCGGCGTAAATCGCAACCGGCAGGGGAATGGCCGCGAGGCTTTGGCGAAGCGGCCCGATACCAGCGAAATCAAATTCGCCATCAATGACCGACAAGGTCTCAATCAGTTTGTCTGCGAAGGTCTCGCCGCTCGCCTCGCTGCGAAGCCGTTTCAGTTGCAGCCGTGCCGTACGCAAAAATCGGTCGGGGTCGATCGCCGCCGTAAGAGAGGCCTGTTCCCATTCGACCAACAGCCGTGTGATCTCGAGCGCAGACGCAAACGCGTCCCAGCGCTTGGCGGCAGGGGCGCGTCCAAACGCCGCTGCAAGGTCTTTCGCCTCAGCCGCCAGGGCTTGAAAGGTTTCCACGTCCGCCTTTGCTGCCGCCGCCCGAAGAGCGAGCACCGCTTTAGCGCGTGTAGGGAAAACTTGATCGAGAATTGCGTCTTTCGACATCCGCCTTGAACTCCTCCTCGCGCTTGACGTTCTCTTCCCATTGCTTAGTCAACGCCTCAAGCGCATCACCGCGCCCTTCTGCGATGGCTTCCTCAAACGCGGCTGTGATCTTCATGAAGGTCATGTAGATGAGGCGCGATTCATTATGGATGGTGGGTTCGACCTTCGCGCCTGCGTCCGCAACCCGGCTGGCTTCGCTCCAGGCGCCCGCACGCGCCAGTTCCTCGACGATGTAGGCTGCCAGCCAAGGCCGCTCCGGTGCGACGTCGATCCCGAGCTTTTCGAATGCCTCTCTCCGCGAGAGGATGGCCGCATCCGGCAATTCCGCGAGAAGCCTCAACTCATCCTCACGGTGATGATTGTGTCCATCCAGCCCAGGAAGCAGCTTGAGCACGAGATCGACAAATCCTTTGGTTTTCCCCAAAGCATGCCCAAGCGAGCGGATCATGCTTTTCAAATAGAGCGGATCGGCTTTCAGGAGGACCTGAACAAGGTATTTTCCAACGTTACCTTCGGCCTTGCCAAGCCGCCGCAGCTCATAAGCCAGCTCGCGCACACACTCGATCAAAAAGCGGTCTTCGCCCGATTTCTGCGAGTAACACTTCACAAGATTGAGCAGAGCTTGCGCGGCACGCTCCTGCAATTCCTCCGGCAGCTCCAGATGTCCCAAGGCGTCTACGGCGGCTTGGTGCACGACAACGAACGGGTCCAAAAGAAGTGCCAAGAATGCCTCATAAACAAGGGGCGGAATGTTATCGTGCCGCATGTCGCCGAGCGCTTCGGCGGCATAGGCCCTGACGAGCGCCGATGGTCCGACCAACCCATAATAAAGATGCGGCAATACCAGCTTGAGGCCTTCAACCGTGTCGCTGAGATGCTCGACGCAGCCAAGGACGATGCCGTGAAGATCATTCCGTCCTTCGGGTATCTGGTCGAACAAGGCCACGACTCTCTTCATCAAGACCAGATCGCCCTTGGCCGCGGTGCTGGCCCATTCGATCAACGACTTCATCAACTGCGTGATCGTGCTCCGCTGATTGCGGCGCTCCAATACATCCAGGAAGGTCTTTTCACCCTCGGCTGGCTTGGCCTCATCGTGGCGGCGCAGCCGGTCATCGAGCAGGAGCACGGCTCCTAGAAGACCATCGATTTCGGCGCGCGCGATCTCGACCATCTGACGCGGACGCCCGCGCAGCATCTCGTGCACATGCCGCAAGACCTTCTCGCTTTCTTCGGTCGTAGCCGCCCAGAGCAAGCGTTTAAAGGCGATGCGGTGCACGCGCGACGTCGGCCGGATAACCGGCCCGTCGTAATCGTAACGCAACGCAGCTTCGTAAATCTTGTAAGCATGGTTTTTCGAGCGCTTGTCCGCCCCCGAGATATACTCCTGTACCAGCGCGTCCATTTCTTCGGGTGCATCTTCAAAGGCTGCCACGATCGCATCGCGCAAGAAGCGGAACGAGCTGCGGTACTCATCGTAATCGTCGAGCAGCAGCTCCGCGCGCGAGAATTTCGACACCATGGAGCGATGAAACGGCTTTAGCACCAGCGGATCGCGCGCATGGATCGCCAGCAGGCCGCGTGCGCCCAATTCAACCATGTAGTGACGGCGCGACGACAATAGCCGGTCGAGGACTTCACGAATCGGAGCCGGATAAGCCGCCCAAAGGGCTTGCAGCAACTCGGGCTTAGGCGCGCGCTCCCGCCCAAAGTTGAATTCGTCGTAAGGGCTGGCGAATTCGATAATGGCAGGGACCGCATCGGCGATCTGGGCCGGGTCAATGTGCTCGACGCGGCTCAGCAGCACACGGGCATGGGTGTCGATTGGCCCTGTCTTACCCAGAGGGGCAATTGCGAGCCGCGCGATGCGCTGAGGGTCCGCCTTCACATGATCGAGAATGGTGAGACCGGCTTCGGTGAACCACGGCTCCTTCTCGGTCAGCTTGAAGATATATTCGATCAGGGACTCGACGAAGTGTTCGGGTGCGAGGCGCGCGCTTTCGCAAAGGCGGTCGCGGTGTTCTTGGTCGCGCTGCGCGTCGAACTCATCGATGTGATCGACGATGGCGCTGGAGAGAGGGCCCAAGCCTTGGCGCAGCTGTGTGCGTGCAAGCACGCGTGCCTGATGCGCTTCGGCTTGCTTCTGCTGTTCAGCCGCTACGCGCGCAGCCTCGGCGGCACGCGCGTCATCGCGCTCTTTAACGAGAGTTGACAGGTTCGGAACGCCAACAGGTTTCCGCTTCTTGCAATCGACGCAGTTGCGATCATAGAAATCCAGTGCGGACTCCCGCAAATCCCATGAGTAAAAGCCGCCCGCCGTGGCGTGGTCACATTCAAGACCATGGTTGCCGATGGGCAGGCCGGTCATCTGCTCGACCATGCCCGTGCCGCCGAACTTTTTGATGCGCACGTGCGTGCACCAATTGCGCACAAGCAGCATGGCTGCTTCGGTTCGCTCTCCTGCCTCGATAGCCTTTTGGATGTTGCGGTCCACGGACGGTCCCAGCGGAGGGGTCTGACAACGAATCGTGATATGGGAATTCAGGGTGAGAACATACCTAGAACGGGTCAAAGAAGCCATATATGTTGTATTTGGTTGCCCGCTTTGGCGACATTTCTTCAAGGCTTTCCGCAGGGTAGTTAGTGGCCGCAAGCCGATGAGCCAAGAGTTTCGCGTCCTCCAATTTAAGATCGACCCTGACACCGTTAGGAAGCTGCCGAACCGCGACCGCAACCAAGTCGTCGGATGCATGCACGCCCATAACGAACTTGTCGTGCTCAACCGGCTACTGATGTTCTCTTTGAATGATATCGGCGAGGGCGAACTTCACGATCACGCACATGGCGTCCAGATGTGGACCGTGATGCAGTTGCTCACGGGCAAGCTGTTCGAAACATGGAACATGCTCGTTGAGCGGTTTCTGCAATCTAACCCGGAAGACCCTGCCGTCGCGGCCTTGAGCGATGCGCACAAAAGGGACCTTGCGTGGCTGAAGGACTACTTCGGAACCATTCCACTAAAGAACAGCGCGCTCCGCACGATCCGCGACAAGACCGGATTTCACTATGACAAGCTGAACCTCGATCAGGCGACGAGTGCCCTGACCGAACAGGAAAGCATGATCTACGTGGCCGAGCATCCGGCCAATGCTTGCTACTATCTCGGCTCGTCATTGATCTTTAGCGCAGCCTTCGCGGCAATCGCTGACAAGCACGTTGATACATCAGCCAAGAATCAGAGCGAGCGGATGGCGGCAGGCGTGGATATTGCCCTCGCCGACCTGAACGAAGTCAACCTCCGCATGCACAATGTCCTGTACGGTCTGATCGAACATAGGCTCACCCAAGCGGCGGGTGGATCGTTCGATAATCTCGACCGCTTGGACATCCCAGTCGTTGGCGCACCTATGTCGTCGGCCGTGGCACTGCCGATGTTTTTGGACATCGAGCAACCACGAAAGCGGCCATAGCGTTGGTCTCAGCGCATACCCTCTTGAGGCCTCTTGAGGGGGCGTTCTAATCGTCGTGCGCAAGTGTATTGGCTGGGCAGGCTGATTTCGTCGTTGCGAACAGATCGACTTAAGCGCCGAGCAGAATGCTTGCCTTATATGTCGCAACCGCATCAATGATGTCCGAGCGCCGCATATGTTTGTGGTGCGCGAACCTCTGCACGAACGAAGGGTGGACGTATCTGGTGCGGTTTCTGGTGCGGCGGCCGCGCTGCGGGCAACGAGAACGAAGTAAGCCATTGATCACGTTGGTGGGCCCGGCAGGACTCGAACCTGCAACCAGACCGTTATGAGCGGCGGGAGAGCGAGTGCAATCGTTGATTTTGCTGCGGTTTTGCTTGACATCGATCGTGTTCGTCGCGCTTCGATCGGATCGCTTCTGGCGCGAAACTGGTGCGGTCCTCGAGGACTGCGGCCTACTGAGGCCTGACTAGTAACCTTTTCTTGATTCACGTTGGCTGGAGGCAAATGGCTCAAGACCTTGCGCGCGCTGCTGCCGCGAGCGTCCGCCAGAATCGCGCCCAGGAGAATGAGAAGCCGTCTTCCTATTCGTTCCCGCCGCGACTTCATTAGATTTTTTTACATCACCCGACCACGTGCGCCGCTTGTCTCGTACAACCGTGACGCTCGTCGCGGTTGTGACAGAAAACCATAAGCCGCTGGCGAAGCAGCGCATTCTTCTTGCTCTTGCGACGGACTGCGCTCGCCATCGGAGCGCTGCGAAAAACAATTGCTTGACAGACGTCGCGTGATGTATACTTAATTTTGACAATTTTTGGTTGTTTGCTCTTTTTTGATTTGATTTTTTCACTTCATTTGAGATGCACCGGTAACGGAGGCGCATCATGCCAGTGACGCCCACTTATCCCGGAATCTATATTCAAGAGGCGGCGAGCGCGTCTCACACCATTGTCTCGGCGCCGACCAATATTGCCGTGTTCATCGGATACACGCATCCGCTGAAGACCAAGCCCGAGAGTTTCGGCGCTCCCTTCGAGATATTCAGCTTTACTGACTATCAACGACAATTCGGCGCTTCGTCCGCAGTGCGGCCTTCGCCAATGCCCGCGACGGCGCGGGTCAGCCCGGCGCTTTTGGCGACATGGCGCAGGCGGTCAGCCAGTTCTTCCTGAACGGCGGCACCCACGCTTTTGTCGTCTCGGTCAATCAACCTTCAAGCAAGAGCACGGCAAGCGCGCTCGGGAAACTCGTGCCACAGCCATTGCCGCCTTTCAGCTTCCCGCTTTCGCCGCCGCTATCGCCACCAGCAGGCTGGCCGGCGCAGTCGATCGACATCGGCGGCATCGTCTTTACGCAGCGGGAAGTCACTGACGAAATCTTCGTCCTGAGCGTGGTCGTCAATCCTGCCGCGCCGATCAGCCCGGCCGCCTACGGTCTCGCCGATATCATCATCACCTACGGGCCGTCGTCGAAGAGTGCGTCGTCGGGTGTCGCTACCGGATCGGCGACGACGGTCGAGACGTATCGTCGTGTGTCGCTCGATCCGGCGAGCCCGAATTACATCATCAACGCCATGGCGGCGTCGTCGCTGGTATCGGTTTCCTTGAGCAATCCGGGTCCAGCAACGTTCACCGCGACCGGGGCCACCCCGATCTTTTTCCCGCTGCTCATCAGCCAGACCACCCAGATATTCGCCCTCGCCGACTTCACCGCTGTGCTGCAGGAGGACACGCCGCTCGACAAGCTGCAGGTATTCAACCTGATGGTCCTGCCCGGCATCGCGCCCAGCAACGATTCTGACGGCAGTGCGGGAGTTATCTTGGCCGCGGCGGTCGCATTTTGTGAGCGCAAACATGCGTTCCTGATCATGGATCCGCCGATTCGCGATTCCGCGGACGGAACGCTTCCCCCCAATTCGCACAAGATCGCCGACAGCGTGTCCGCATTTCCGGCGAGCAAGAACGCAGCGCTGTACTTCCCCTATCTGCTGACGCCCGATCCGATCACCGGACAGCAGAACGGCCTGGTCTCGGGGCAACCCAGTGAAATTCCTCCGGCCGCGACCGTCGCCGGCATCTATGCCGCGACAGACGTTGCGCGCGGCGTTTGGAAGGCGCCGGCCGGCTTCCAGGCAATCACCAATAACGTCACCGGCGTCACCGCGCGCGGGGCGATGACCGACAATCGCCAGGGCACGCTCAATCCGCTGGGCGTCAATTGCCTCCGCGCGTTCCCGAATCTTCCGACCATCGTGTTCGGCTCCCGCACCCTCGCGACGACCGACCAGCAATGGACCTACGTGCCGGTAAGGCGCATGGCGCTGTTCTTGGAGCAGACGCTGCTCGCCAACTTGAAATGGGTGCTGTTCGAGCCCAACGCCGAGCCGTTGTGGAGCGCAATCACCATGAGCATCAACGCCTTCATGCTGGGGCTGTTCAAGCAGGGCGCCTTCCAGGGCCAGAAGCCAAGCGAGGCGTTTCTTGTGAAATGCGACGGCACGACGACGACCCAGGCGGACATCGACTCCGGCATCGTCAACATTGTGGTCGGCTTCGCGCCGCTGAAGCCGGCCGAATTCGTGATCATCACCATCGCTCAACTCGCCGGCCAAACGCAGACGTCGTGATCCCTCGCAGCCGAGAAAGGACTCGCCGTGGCCATCTTCGCCGTCAACACGTCCCGCTATGACCCCTACAAGAGCTACCGCTTCCTGGTCTTCTTCGGGACGAACACGACCCCGGTCGCCGCCGTCAGCAAGGTTACTGCGCTCAAGCGCGTATCCGACGTGATCGAGTACAAGGAAGGCGGCTACAACATCATCCTGAAGGGGCTTGGCCGCACCAAGTATGATCCGATCACGCTGGAACGCGGCGTGACCCAGGACATCGATTTCATCACCTGGGCCGACGCCACGCAAAAGCTCGACCAGGGCCATCCCACCACCTCGCTTGCCAATCTACGCCGTGAAATCCGCATCCAGTTGCTCAACGAGGCGGGGCAGGCGGTGCACGGCTACATCGTCCATCGCTGCTGGGTCTCGGAATACCAGGCGCTGCCCGATCTCGACGCCGGCGCAAGCGCGATCGCGCTGGAGCACATCAAGCTCGAAAACGAGGGGTGGGAGGTCGATCCGAGCGTCGTCGAAGTGCCGGAGACCTGAGATGCTGGATGGGGCGATCAGGCGCAGGGATAGTGAGCCGCCAGGAGCGAAGTTCGTTTTGCCGGTGAGCGGGCTGACGGTCGCCATTCACCGCGCCACCGGTGTCGAAGACGTCCTGCTCGCCGAAGGCCGTGCGGATGATGCCGCCTTGGCGCTCGCGCTTGTCGAAAGTCGCGCCTGGAGCTGTGAGATCGTCGACTGGGCGACGCTCCCGATTGCCGACATCGATCATCTGGTCGTACGAATGCGCCAATCCATCCTCGGCGACCGCGTGATTTCTGATACCTACTGTACCGATCCGGCTTGTCGCAGCCGCATGGATGTTTCGTTCGGCCTGGACGAGTTTCTTGCACATCATCGGCCGCGGCGCGCGCCGGCGCGCGGAAGATCCTGGGCCGCCGAAGTTTCTGCCGAGCATGGCTGGTTCATCGCAAGATCCCGCGGGGGGGACGAAGTGGCCTTCCGCCTGCCGACCATCGGCGATCTGATTCAAACGGCGGGCGCACCGACACCGGACAAATTCCTCGCGCAGGCCTGCATCGCTCCTGACGGCGCTTCGCCGCGGTCGAGGGCCCTTGCTGAGCGCGCCATGGCGGCGCTCGCCCCGCCGCTGTCGGGCCCGATCAGCGGCCGGTGCCCGCATTGCGCTATCGCAGTTTCCTTTCATTTCGACGCGCGGGTCTATTGTCTGCGCGAACTCTGCGATCGCGCGCGCTTCATCTATGAGGATGTCGATACGCTGGCGCAGCGCTATCACTGGAGTGAAACGGCGATCCTTAGCCTGCCCAATGACAGGCGCAGCCACTACGCCGATCTTGCGCGCCAGGCGCGGCTCGCTGCGGGGTGAGCCATGCGGCGTCCGTCCTATTTCCAGAAACTTTTGCAGAAGCCGGTATCCACGCCGGTTCTGAAGCCGCCGCGCCAATTGATGCGGCCTTCCGCGCGCGGCTTCGAAATGCTCGATACCGAACAGCGCGAAAACGGCTCGGCGGGAACGACTGCCGTCGCCCCTCAATCCGCGGTGCTGCCCCCGACGCCAGACAGGCCGGAGCCGCGACCAGGGCCGCGACGGTCCGGGCATTTCGAAACACCGCCAGCGGCCGCCATGCGAAGCCCGGCGCCGGGCGACGCGAGCCGCCAGGAGCAACTGCGGCTGGATGGTTTTGAGGATTCGTTCTCACCTGCGCCCATAGCGCCGCGCGCGGCCGCGCCGTCCGCTCCAGTGACGGATTCGTCAACCCCGGAAATGCGCCCACCGGCGGCTTCGGCGCGCGCAACGACGGCCGCGACTTCCATCCGGGACGCGACAAGTCTTCACCCGCGTCTTGAAGCGCTCGATCGCGCCGCCGAGCGTTTTGCGGGCGGGATTTCTCCGTCCGGAAACACCGCGGCGTCATCGCTCGAACCGCCGCCGGCCCGCGCTGCGCTGGCTGGGGAGCCGAAGCCGGTTGTCGCGTCGCCGCCTGTTTCGCAACCGCCGCCCGTTGCCGCCCCATCGTCCAACGCGGCCGCGGCATCGTCCGCCGTGCCAGGCATGAGCCCGGCCATTGCGCGGCGAGCAGATCCGACCGAGCCGTTGCTGCCGCGGGTTCCGTTGCGCGTCCAGGCGGCGCCGCCACCACAACGGCCGTCGGTCACGATCGGAACGCTGGAAGTGCGCGTCACCCAGCCGGCCCAGAACGTGCCGCCGCGCCCGGCAATGAAGGCGCGCCACGTCGCGCCGGCAGAAAGCCGCAGCGTGTCGCGCCCCATTGTCGCTTTCGGCTTCGGCCAAACTTGATTGGTTCGTCATGGCCTCCGACGTGCAAATCGACCGCTTCGTGTTCGACGCGACTGGTGTGTCGGTCGAGGGCGCGCGGCGGATCGCGGTGATGGTCGCGGAAGGCCTCGCCAGCGCCGACGGACTGCCGGAGGCTTTTGCGGCGCCGCGTCTGAAACTCGTGGTTTCGGCGCCGCCGGATGCCGACGAAGCTACGCTGGCGCGGATGATCGTCGCTGCCGCCCTGCACGATTTCGCGCGAACGATGTGAGTGCGCCATGGCGGGATCAATCCTCAAGGGAGCGCTGATTTCCTTCACACCGGCGGGACCGCTCGGCCTGCCGGCCTTGCCCAACGTCATCATCTTCCAGTTCAACCCCGAGACAATTACGCATGCATGGACCGAGGCGACGGCGCCGCAGGCCCCGCAATCGACCCCGGACAAGCCTGCGCCGCATGTCAGCGCGCTGGCGACGACGGGCAATCCCGGCGAGAG
This sequence comes from Bradyrhizobium tropiciagri, assembly GCF_001189845.1. Classification (GTDB taxonomy): domain Bacteria; phylum Pseudomonadota; class Alphaproteobacteria; order Rhizobiales; family Xanthobacteraceae; genus Bradyrhizobium; species Bradyrhizobium tropiciagri. The sequence continues at coordinate 165,106 of NZ_LFLZ01000009.1, read as the reverse complement.
CTTCTCTTTCACCCTGATGCTCGATTCCGACCAGCAGATCGCAGACACCTCGACCGATCCGATCGGCGCCGGCCTCGCCACGCTCAGCGGCGTCTATACGCGCCTTGCCGCGCTCGAAATGCTGCAGTTTCCCAGCAGTCCGCCGTCCTCGGGACTTGTCGGCGGCGTGACAGCGGCGGCCGATGCGGCGGGTGTCGGCGCAAGCGCGAGCTCCGGCCAGAGCGTGCCGAGCTCCATGGTCCCGATCGTGCTGTTTGTCTGGGGGCCGCTTCGCGTCGTGCCGGTGCGCGTGACCGCTTTCAGCGTGACCGAGAAGATGTTCGACGCCCTGCTCAATCCAACCCACGCGGAAGCCACCATCACGCTGACCGTGCTGACGCCGGACGATCTCGCCAGCGTGACCGACACGCTCGCCGGCGTCGCACAGGCCGCCTATTCCTACACGCAGGGTGTGCGCTCGGTCGGCGCGCTGGCGAATCTCGGCGAATCCGCCGCCAGCATTCTTGGCATGCTGCCGGCGGCATTTTGAGGGGGAGCGTTATGTTTTTTCCAGGCAGCCGCTACGTCTCCCTGCAGACCTACACGGTGACCCGCAGCGATGGCTCGACCGTCACCGCGACCCGTCTGCCGACGCCCGGCCTGGCCGTCGTGCTCGGCTATTACCGTCGCAAATCCGGCGACCGGCTCGATCACATCGCCGCGCGGTTCATGGCGGACGCGACCGCCTTCTGGCGCATCTGCGATGCCAACGGCGCCGTCTCGCCGGACGCGCTGGCGGCACGCGATCTCGTCGGCGCTCCAATTGATGCGTCGGGGACGGGGTGAATGGCGAATTCCTACACGCTGACGCTGGGCGGGCAATCGGCTGACAGCACGCTTTACTCATTGATCACGTCGCTGGAGGTGGAGGAGGGCATGGACATGGCTTCGGCGATACAAATCTCGCTTCCCGTGTCGCGCACGGACCAGGGTGATCTGACCTATATCTCCGACTCTCGCTTCGCGCCGCTTGCGCCCGTCGCCGTGGTCGCAACCGCGAGCGGCGGTGCGGGTGGTGGGACGGCGGGGCCCCTAGGCGCCGTGGCGTCCGCGCTCGGCGGCGGCTCGGCGTTTTCCGCCGCCCAATGCATTTTCGACGGCTATGTCCTTTCGCAAAAGCTGCGGCTCGAAACCGGCGTTACCAATTCGACAGCATCGATCTGGGGGCAGGACGCGAGCTGGCTCATGAGCCAGACCGAAAAGTCGCGGGAATGGGCCGACGTCACAGACGCCGACGTCGCCGCGACGATCTTCGGCGAATACGGGATCACGCCCTCCGACCAGAACTCGCAGGATGATTCCGCGAGCCACACCTCCGACACGCACAGCCTGATGCAACGAGGTACCGATATTGCCTTTCTGCGCATGCTGGCGCGGCGCGGCGGCAAGGTCTGCCGCATCGCCTGCGCCGACACGCCCGGCCAGCGCACCGGCTTCTTCGCCACGCCGAAGCTCGACGGCGATCCGGCCTTCACCCTGACGCTCAACGATCCTGCCAACTGGACGGTCAGCGCGCTTGATTTCGAGTGGGACGCGACACGGCCGACCGCCGTTGTCGCGCGCTCGGCCCTATTCAGCGATTCCGATCCCGAGGGGGCGGTCGGCGACACCTCCGACTCCGGGCTCAAGAATCTGAGCGACAGCGATCTTGCGACGTTCGCCGGACAGCCGACCACGGTGATGCTGACGGCAGCGGTCGACAATGCGGGCGATCTCACCTTGCGCGCCAAGGCTCTGTTGCGCGAAGCGGGATGGTTCGCACGCTGCGATGGCGAAGCCGACGCTGACCGTCTCGGTGTCGTGTTGCGGCCGGGGATGCTAGTTGCCGTCAAGGGCGTCGGCGCGACCTTCTCCGGTTCCTGGCTTGTCTGGAGCGTTCGTCACAAATTCACGCAGGAAGGACACAAGATGAATTTTACCCTGTTGCGCAACGGCGTCGGCGCCGCCGGGGCGTCGGGCGGCGGCCTGCTTTCCGCCCTAGCCGGTGCACTGTGAGCGGGCCGGGCGCGCGAGCGCGCGATGACGAGCTGCTCGACGTGGTCGAGCGGCTGCGCAATCGATTCTTCGGCAAGTATCGCGGCGTGGTGACGGACGTGGATGCCGCAACCATGCGCGTGAAGGCCTCGGTTCCGGCGGTACTCGGCGCGCAGACCAGCGGATGGGCGCGTCCCTGCACGCCGTTCGCCGGACCGAACATGGGGTTTGCCTTCCTGCCCGACGTCGCGCCGGCGTCTGGATCGAGTTCGAGGGCGGCGACGTGTCCTTTCCGGTCTGGGTCGGCTGCTATTGGCACGATGGCGATCAGCCGTCGGATGCGACCGAGAGCGTACGCGCGATCGTGACCAAGGCCGGGCAAAAGATCTTGATCGACGTCGACGGCGGCTCGATCACGATTGAGGACCAGAACGGCAACACCGTGACGATGGATTCGAGCGGCCTATCGTTATCGGGATCGGGGCAGAATGTCACGCTCGGCAGTTCGGGCGTGAACGTCAATCAGGGCGCGTTCGAGGTGACTTGACCATGCCGCCATTTCTCACCACTGCAAGCGTCCTGATGTGCCCGCACGGCGGCACCGTGCAGATCGTGGCGTCGAACTCCAACGTTCAGGCGGGCGGCACGCCCATGGTCACGTCCGCGGATACGTTCACGATCGTCGGCTGCTCCTTCAACGTCTCCGGCACGCCGCAACCTTGCGTCAGCGTGCAATGGGTCCAGACCGCGGCGCAAAGCACAATCTCCAACAACCCGACGCTGACCAGTGCCAGCGTCGGGCTTTGCCTTGCCGCAACCCAGACGCCGCAGGGTCCCGTAACCATCTCCACCACCCAGACGGACGTTTCAGGAATGTAGAATGTCTTGATTGCTTTCTTTGAGGAGCGGAACGTGGCTCGTACTGATTACGCATTCCCTTTTCGTATCGATGCCGCTTCTAACCAGGGTGCGCAGGCGCCTTACGCCCCGCATGTCGACCAGATGATCCGGCAGGTGCTGCTGACCTCGCCCGGAGAGCGCGCCGACCTGCCGTCATTCGGCTGCGGCCTGCGCCAGCTCCTGTTCGCGCCGAACACCGACGCCTTGAAGGCGACCACGCAGTTATTGGTGCAGAGCAGCCTGACGCGCTGGCTTGGAAGCCAGATTGATCTCAAATCCTGCAAGGTACAGTCCGGCCCCGGCGGCGACATGTCGCAAATCGAGGTGACGATCTCCTACGTCCTGATCGAGACCCAGTCGCTGCAACAGGCCAAGGTCGTGGTGATGTGACATGAACAGCCGCGACCGACGCGCGCAATTGCTGAATTCGACGAAGTTTAACGGCATCGACTTCGTCGAGATCGTCGACAAGACGCAGACGTGGCTGCGCGTGCATTTCCTCAACGCTGTCGACATCAAGGCGACGATGGTTGGGGCACCCACCATCACTGGTGGCGAGACAATACCGACCATTGCCGTGAAGCCGATTGCGGCCGGCGATTGGGGCGACGACGACGGCCATCTCGTGCTCGATCTTTACGTCGTCGCTCCCGGGGACTTCTCGATCTACACGCTGGCGCTGTCTTCGCAAACGCTCGATGTCGCCTTCTCCAGCGTCCCCTTCTCGTTCAAGGCCGGCTGTCCCTCGGATGTCGATTGCGTCGCAGCACCAGTGCCGGCCGAGGTCGCTGCGAACGACGCTCCGCAAATCGACTATCTCGCCAAGGACTTCCTGAGCTTCCGTCAGGCTTTGCTGGATTTCTCCAGCCAGCGCTATCCCAATTGGCAGGAGAGGTCGGAAGCCGATTTCGGCATGATGTTCCTCGAGGCGATCAGCGCCGTCGGCGACGAGTTGAGCTACCTCCAAGACCGCGTTGCCGGCGAAGCGAGCCTGGTGACGGCGACGCAAAGGCGATCGGTGATTCGCCATGCCCGGTTGGTCGATTACGCTGCCGCACCGACGCTGTCGGCCAGCGCGATACTGCAATTCGAGGTGGCGAAGACCACCGCCTTCGTCGGACCCCGCGTCGCGGTGACGGCACAGGGCCCCGATGGCGCACCCGTCGTCTTCGAAACCGGTCGCGGCCTTGCAGACGGCACGAACACTGCGGTCAACGCGGCCTGGAATCGCGCATCCGGCATTCGCACCTATTGGCTCGACGACAGCGCTCAAATCCTGCCCGTTGGCGCGGTCGCGATGCTCGTGAATGGCCACGGCCATGCCTTCCAACCCGGGCAACCCCTGCTGATTGAAACGGCAGCGGCGGAGGAGTTGGCGCCGCCGATCGTTCAGCTCGTGTATCTGCTGCCCGCCGGCGATCGGAGCGGCGCCTGGGCGCAAGAGCTGCACGATGATATCTTCGGTGCCGACTATACGCGCATCGCCTTGCAGGCCAAGGATGCCATCACCGTTGCGCGTGATCTGTCGAAGACCAGCGTCATCGGCAATCTCGTATTCGCGACACAAGGAAAGACCGTCCTCGAGCACCTTGTCGTCGGCAAGGCGCCACCCGCCCAAGGCACGCCCGTCGCGGCCATGGAGCGCGCGGGTTCGAGCCCGGCGACAGCCGGGCAGACGGCAATCCGCCCCGTCATCAAGCTCCATACGCTGGGCGAGGCGCCCGCGACCTGGTTGCCGCAGAGCGTGACTGGACAGTCGTCGCCGCAGCCGGAAGTGCAGGTGCAAGATCAGACCGGTGAAGCATGGATCTGGGTCGACACGTTGCTTGATGCCGCCACCGACGCCAAAGCCTTTACGCTCGACGCAGCCGCGTATCGTCCGCTCGGCGTCAACTCGGACAACAGCATGACCTACGACTTTGACGGCGACGCTGGCGACACGATCCGCTTCGGCGACGGAAATTTCGGCCTCAATCCCGATTCCAGCATGAGCTTCAAAATCAGATATCGCATCGGCGCGGGCTTTGCAGGAAATGTCGCGACCGGATCGATCACGCAGATCGATCCTGAAATCATGACCAAGAACGGCCTTGTGTCGGCGACCAACCCTTTCCCGGCAAGCGGTGGCGCCGACGCGCAAAGTCTGCTCTCGATCAAGCGACTGGCGCCGCAGGCTTCCGGGCGGTGCTGATGCGGGCGGTGCTGCCGCGCGACTATGAGGTTGCGGCGGAAGGCCTGCCCTGGGTGAGGCGCGCCGGAACGGTGCAGCGCTGGACCGGGAGCTGGCTTACGACCTTCACGACGCCGGAGCCAAAGGCGAGCGAACAGGCGCTGACATCGGATCGAATCGGACTGATCAATCTGCTCAACCGCCTGCGCATGGCGGGCTCCGAGAGCTATGCGCCCGATCCGGAATACGTCTCGATTGACCTGATCGTCGAGCTTTGCGCGCAAGGCAGCGCCTTCGCCGCTCAAGTCAGGCAGGCAGTAATCGCGGCGCTGGCGCCGACCGGGGCCAATGCGGCCTCGGCCTTTTTCGCGGTGAGCCGGTTTGTGTTCGGCCAGCCGCTCTATCGCAGCGCGCTTGAGGCTGCGATCCAGGCCGTGCCTGGTGTCGACGGTGTTCGAAGCGTCAAGTATCGCCTGCGCAATCACTCACCGGACTTCCTGACGATGAACGACGTCGTTGTCGTCGGCGTGAACCAGATCCTGCGCTGCGACAACGATCCCAGCCGTCCCAACAACGGTGCTCTCAGTGTCAGCGTAGGAGGTGGGCGATGACACGGTCGCGGGTGCGGCGAAAACGGGAGGAGCTGTGACGATGTCGAGTCGCTCCTCGTCGAGCAATTCCACCGCGCCGGTGTTTCCGCGATCGACCGCCAATGCGCCGGGCCTTTCCAAGATCCAGTACCGCGTCGGCGATTTCGTCGCGTTTCGCGACAGCCTCCTCGAGGCACTGCCGAACGAAACCCAGATCAAGAAATGGCGCCCCAGCAAGGACGGCGACCTGGCGCTGCAACTGCTGGAATGGCAGGCCTATATCTGCGACGTCCTGGCTTTCTACAACGAGCGAATCGCCAACGAGAGCTATCTGCGCACCGCGCTATTGCCCGAAAGCGTCAACCATCTCGTGCGGGTGCTCGGCTATCGCCCGCGGCCCGCGCTCGGCGCCAGGGGGATGCTGGCCGCGCTGCTCAGCTCCGGCGCTCGCACGCCTGTCCAGGTGCCCGCAGGCTTGCAGGTGCAGAGCAAGCCCGGACCCGGCCAGACTCCGCAGGTCTACGAGGTCGACAAGGCCACAAGCATCGGCGCGCCCGACCTCGTGATCGCCGACGTCGTGCCTACGGATCTCCATCTCACCGGTCCCGGCCCCGTGTTGTGGTTGGCCGGAAAAGTCTCGGGGATCAAGGCGGGCGATCGCCTGCTGCTGATCACGGCGGCATCATTGGTCGACCAGACCCTGGGCGACTATTCCTGGATCAAGATCACCGGCGTGACCGCTGCGACCGACCCGCTCGGGAGACCGGTCACGCAGCTTGCTTTTTCATCGCTCACCGCGCCGGTCCGTGACGGCGCGCAAGCCCGGGACTATATGCTGCTGCGTCTCCGCCAATCCGAGCCGCTTTGGACGTTCTCCAGCGCCACCGCGATCACGACCAGCTCGCTCGAACTTGCCGGTCTCGCGCGCGGCCTCGCCACCGGAAGCCTGATCCTGATCGACATCGCACAAGCGTCGACCTCAATACTCGACTCCGGAGTCACGACGATCGCTGACGCGGGAATGGCTCTGACGGATTCGGTCGAGGAGGAGCTATCGGAAGTAACGGCGTTTGAGGACACGTTGTCCGACGATGTCGTGTTTCGCAGCGCGTTCGGCAACATGACGTCGGCGGCGAAGCAAGCCATGTTTCACAGGATCAAGGGCGAAAGCATCAGCCCCACTATACCGCCGCCCGGGTTTCGGTTTGTTGCGAAGACCAGTGCCGCCGTCGTTTCGAGCTACGCCGAAACCATCGGGCATCCGGCAAGCTCAACTTCGGATGCGGCTGCGTCGGCATCCGCTGTCGCCATTCCGCATACGACGGTCGGTTTCACACCAGCCATGCCCGACGCGACAATCTTGCCTGCCGCGGCCAACGTCACGGTCCGCTGGGATTGGCTGCCGGTCGGAACGCTGGTGCCGGTTCTGACTTCAGCCGATTACGTCTATGTTGACGGCAACAGTCTGACACCGGGCGCGTCGAGCCCGGCGCAATTCCCCTCGAAGACTACGCAGGTGATGCTCGAGGACGGCAGCGGCAGTGCAAGCACGGCGGTGCTCACCGGTTCGGCTGGGTCACCGTCGACCGGGCAGCCTTCGTCCGCGACCCTCGGCCCTCTCAGTCCGCCGCCTGCAGCGCCGCTGACCTCGCCGATCGACGTGTTCTTCAATCTCGTCAATGTGTCGCAGGGCAAGACCGTCGCGAGCGAGACGCTTGGTGGGGGCGATTCGCGGGTCTCTGGACAGGATTTCAGTTTCACCAAATCCCCTCTGACCTATTTCGCCGACCCGGCCTCGGTCTCCGGCGACGGCTACAGCAGCACCGCGCAGGTCAGCGTTAATGGCGTGCAGTGGCAAGAGGTGCGGAGCTTCTATGGTCAGTCGCCGACAGCTCAGGTTTTCGTGCTGCGCGAGGACGACTCCGGCCGGACCCATGTGACGTTCGGCGACGGCATCAACGGCGCGCGTCTGCCGACGGGGGCGGGCAATGTCGTCGCCACCTATCGCTTCGGCTCCGGGGGCGAGCCGCCTTCGGCGGAAACCCTCACCAACGTGATGACACCGACGCCGGGCCTGAAGGGTTTTCGCAATGCGCTGTCGCCGACCGGCGGCACCAACGCCGATTCACCGGCGCGGCTGCGCCAACTCGCGCCCGCATCCGTGCTGACGCTCAACCGGGTCGTCTCCATCGACGACTTCGCCACGGTGGCCGCGACGGCTCCGGGCGTCACGCAGGCCGCCGCCAGCTTTGCTTTCGATCCTTTTTCGCAACGTCCCAAGGCGACCATCTGGGTCGCGGGCGACGAGGGCGCCGTGACGTCAGCGATGACCGCGCTTGCGGGCGCGGGCGCTCCGATGGGCAACGTGCGGGTGCTCGCGGCGACGCCCGTCATCGCCCGGCTGACCGTCAATTTCATTCGGGATCCGCGCTATGCGGAGGCTGCCGTGGAGCAGGCGTTGCTCACCGCGCTGGTCGATCCCGACACGGGTCTGCTCGGCGCCAATGTGATCCGCATCGGGCAGGGGGTCTATGAGAGCCAGATCGCCGCGGCCTGCCTCGCCGTGTCAGGAGTCGCGGCGGTCCAGTCGATTTCCTTCGCTCCGGCGCTAAGGGTGTTCTTCGGCCTGCGCTTCGGTGCGCCGACGAGCGAGGCGCTGCGCCACGATCCCGGTATCGGCAACTATTTCGTTGTTCCCAATGATGCCGACCACGTCAGCCTGGTCGGAGTCGTCTCATGACCGGCGCCGCGGACAAATATGCGATCTACTACGGCGACAAGCTATGGAGGCTGATGCCGGCGGTCTATCGCACGCTGGACACCGATCAGTACGATGTGCCTGGGCCGCTGCGCGAGATCGTCAATCGTATCGGCGTCAGCGCCGCCGAGGTGAGGCGCAACATCGACCGCTTGTGGGACGATCAGAGCATCGAGTCCTGCGACGACTGGGTGATCCCCTATATCGCCGATCTCGTCGACACTCGCCTCGTTTCGGGACTGGACGCGGCAAGCCAGCGGCGCGATGTCGCCAACACGATCGACTATCGCCGCCGCAAGGGCACGCTTTCGGTCATCGAGCAGATCGTCCATGACATCACCCAGTGGGACGTCAAGGCGGTGGAGTTCTTCCGCCGGCTCGCGCGCACGCGGCACGGCCTCGATCCCGCGATATGGATGGGCTCCGAGCCGGGCGATCGCGCGCTGGCGCAGGCCGAAGGACTCGTCGGCCCACAGACCGCCACGCCGATCGGCGGCTTCGCCAATCTCCGCAATGTTGTCGGCGCCGTCAAGGCCGGCACGCCCTTCGACGAGTTCTTCCACTTCGCCGACACCAGGGCGGGCCAGGGGGATTTCGGCTGGTACGCCATCCCTCATCTCGGACTTTTCGTCTGGCGACTGAAGAGCTTCCTGGTCGGGCCGGTGACACCGGTGCCCGTCAATAGTTGTCCGGGCTGGTTCTGTTTCGATCCGACCGGGCGTGACATCGCGTTGTTCTGTGCCGGGGCTGCGACCTTCGGCGACGCCTGGACCTCGCCGACTGAAGCGCAGGTTCCCGGGCCGATGTCGCAAGCACTGCTCGCGGCCGAGATTCAGACGGCGACAGTTCAGGGCGGCAATCAGACCGGCGCCCGGCTCAAGACCACGGGCTGGGGCGACAACGCCGCTGATCTGCCCGATGTCGGCGACACCCTGACGATCGAAGGCGTCAATGCGGTCAATTCACAGACGCATGCCGACACCGGAGCACAGCAGGTCTTCACGGTAACAGCGCCGTTGATCGTCGACATCGACGGGTCTGGAATGCTGACGCTCTATCCGCCCATCACCGTGGGCGGCGCCGGCGCAACAGTGGTCGCATCGCCCGCGGACGGCGCGCAAATCTCGCGTGCGGGCGCGGTGCCGGATCCGCTCTATCCCGGCGCGCTTGCCGTTTTTCCGCCACCCGCGAGCCCGCCGCAATCTCCGACGATCCCGCCGATCGCTCCGATGGACCTGAAGCTGCGACCGCAGCGCGGCCGGTTTCACGTCGCAGGCGGTCACGGCGTCACGGCCAAGTACAGCTATGGCTTCCCCTCGGAGATTGGGGCGGGTCCCTATAATCGCCTTGGCCAGACGACGCGGATAGACACGCCCGGTTCGGAATCTCTGATTTCCGGCGGCGGTCCAAATCTTGTCGCCAGGCTCGCGGCAATCGCGACGCTGACGCTCAAGGATTCTCTCACCTATGACGCACCCTCAGCGCCGGTACAGGTGACAGCGCTGACCTTGCGTGCCGATAACCGGCAGCGTCCCCTGGTCAGGCTCGCGACCGGCGGACGAATGATTTTCGTCGGCGCCTCTGCGGATGCCGCGCTTACCTTGGACGGATTATTCGTCAGCGGTGGCGACATCGTGCTCAAGGGACAGTTCGCGACAGTGACGCTTGCCTGTTGCACCCTTGATCCCGGCAATCCGGCTTCGAGCCCGCCCACAAGCCCGCCTTCCTCGCCGCCGAGCCCCTACGCCCTGTCAGCCGACGGACGTCCCCTGGTGCCGACCCGGCTCGTCATCGAGGCCGCCATCGGCACGCTCAAGGTCGATCGCTGCGTGCTTGGCCCGGTGCGAGCGCGCGAGGTCGACCCGAAAGATCCGACACCGATCCCGCAGGCCGTGGGCAATGTCGAGAATGCGATCCTCTCAAACAGCATCCTCCAGGCGATCGAGAGCAAGCGGTCGACCGTTCTCGACGCGTCCGCGGTGTACGATCCGTTGCGGCTGATGCGGCTGTTGCAATTGGCGATGGATCCGGTTGCCGTGCATCTGCGGCAGTTGCGGCCCAAGCTCGTCACCGTGCTCGGCGCACTGGCTTCGCCGCCGACAGCGACGCCACCGCCGCCTCTGTCCTTGCTTCCCGCGGTGCTGGCCGAGATCAACGCGATCATCGCCGGTCCGTCCATCTACGACAGGGCGTTTGCGCATGTCCCACTATCAGAGCGAACGCTCCAGCTCCTGAAAACGCAGGACAAGGCGAGTTCGGCCTCGGGGCTCAATCGTGCGCTGCTCGAGGATGCGTTTCCGCTCGAGCTCGCCGAGGCGGCCCTCGCCTTCGGCGATGGAATGCTGGACGTCTCTCGTTGCACCGTGCTGGGTCGCGTCGTCGCGCATCGGCTGGAGGCGAGCGAATGCATCCTGCAGCAGATGACGACGGCCGATGATCTCCAGGACAGTTGCGTTCGCTTTTCCGCGCTTACCAGCCTCAGCCGGGCGCCGCGTCAATATCAATGCGTCCTCATCCCCGACGGCGCACCGTTGTTCACGTCTACGGAATTCGGACAGCCAGGCTTCGCGCAGCTGCTGCCGACGGCCGATCTGCGGCGCTTGCCGGACACCAATCCGAATGGCGGGCCGCAAAACACGATTTCCGCCGGCGCGGTGGATGGTTCGGAGATGGGCGCCTATGCCCGCGACAGGAATCCGATCCGAGGGCGCGCGCTGTTGCTGAAGATGCAGGAATACATGCCGGCCGGCCTGACCCCGGTCATCATCAACGTCACCTGACGAAGAGGCTCGTCATGAGCAGCGACCGCAGCAGACGCATCGAGACGCCTCATTTCGGTTACAACGGCGTCGTCGCACAGCAGGGTAGGGTAGTCCTTGATCGCGACTTCAATGCCGAGCAGGCGCTGATGGCTGACCGCGTCGGGCTCGACGCATTGTCCTTTGTCGGTCCCTGCGGCACACCCGATGACGGCTTTCGCATCGATGCGCCGCCGCCGGCCAGCCCACCCTCGAGTCCGCTGTCGAGCCCGCCTTCGGCTGCGGCTGCCGATTTCCGTATCTCTCCCGGATTGATGTATGTGGGCGGTCAGGCGGTGACCCTTTCCCTGGTCGAGAATGCGACGACCGCTCCCTATTCCTATCTGCACCAGCCGGACTGGCCTGCGCCGCCGCCGGTCGTGCAGCCTCAGCGGGAACTCGTCTATCTCGATGTAATCGAGTTGGAGGTTGGTGCGGTCGAGGATCCTGATCTGCTCGAAGTGGCGCTTGGCGGACCGGACACGACGGGGCGCAAGAAACTGCTGCGCCGGATCAAGCGGGTGCCGGTGAAGCAAGCTGATTGTCGCGCCGCATGGGCGGAGGCCGTGGCGCGGTGGCGGCAGCAGGGCCTCGCCTTCAATCCGCTGCTGATGACGCTGGTGCCCGCGGTTGGACTAAAGGTCGGCTTCGTCTCCGGCGGCGGAACGGGCGATCCCTGCGACCCGGTGGTGACCGGCGGCTATCTCGGTGCCGAGAATCAATTGATCCGTGTGCGCATCGACAAGTCCGGCGGCACGCCGCGCCTGTTGTGGAGCTACGACAACGCGAGCTTTCTCTATCGCGTCGATACCGTGAACGCGGACAAGACCCGAATCAAGCTCACCTCCGATCCGCCCGACGCTTTCCATTATCCGCAGGCAGGCCAGTTTGTCGAGGTGTTGGCCACCGCTGCCCTGCTTGGCAAAGAGCCCGACGCGACCGGTTCGCCGAGCGGCGTGGAAATCGTGCAGGCCGCGGCCGAGCCGACCGGCTTCATCGCGGCTTTGGCACGGGCCTATGGTCCGGCCGTGAACGGCGATCCGACCAACTATCTCGTGCTCAACGCCGGCGATTGGCCGAGCAACTTTGCCGACAACAACCTGCCTGTGTTCGTGCGGGTCTGGCAATCCGCCGAGGCGCTTCCCGCGTCGGGCGGGACCGTGACGATCGCCAGCGCTGCGACCGGTGTCTCCACCGGGCTCACGGCGACCATCACGCTGCCTGAGAAGGGCGTCTTGCCGGATGGCGCATTCTGGGAGATCGCTGCGCGGCCGGGCACGCCGCAGGGTGTCTATCCCGAAACCCTGCTGCTGGCGCCGCGTCCGCCGGACGGACCGAACCGGTGGGTTTGTCCGCTTGCGGTGATCGACTGGAGCGCGAAAGACGGCCCGGTGATCACGGATTGCCGCCAGACATTCCTGAGCCTCGTCGCGTTATCGCGGCGCTTGCCCGGATGCAGCACGTTCTCGATCGGCGTTCGCGATCTGACGACGGCCAAGCTGCAGGCGTGGATCGATGCCGCGGCGGCGACCGCGCCTCTTGGTGCCGTCATTTGCCTTGCAGCCGGCGAATACGACCTCGATGCTCCACTGCGCCTGGATGCGCGCCACTCCGGCCTGACCATCGATGCGTGCGGCGGTCCGGCTGTGATCAAGGCCGCCGAGGGTGCCGATCCAAAACTGTTCGTCGACGGCCTGGTCGTGCTGACCAGCGCCGCGGACGTGACGATGCGCGGGTTGGAACTGTATCCCGTCGAAGCGCCGGCATCTGAATCGCTGCTGCGTGCTTTTGTTAACCAGCTCGCGGTGGCCTCGCTCGATGCCAAGACGGCCCTGCGCCAACCCCGCGTCGCGTTCGGCTTCCGCCTCCTGAACAGCGCGCGCCTTAAGCTGCAGCATTGTATCATTTCATTCCTCGCTCAACGTCCCGATGACACGGCCGACTTGATTGCCGCGGGGACATTTGCCCAAGGCGCCTGTCATGGACTGGCCATCGAAGAATGCAAGTTCCTGTCGCATGTTGCACCGACATACACGCGTCTGGAGCTCGACACTCCGTCCACGCCGGCACGCCTCAAGCCATTCCTAGATGATCTCATCCAGGTTTCGCTCCCATCCCATTCCCCGCTCAATTTGAGCGTCTTCAACACGGCGATCGCGCACACCACGGTCGCGCGGGACTTGACGGCCGCGCCGCCGCGCGCAGCAGCGGCTGCGGTGATTGCGTCGCCACCGGCCGCAGCGCCTGCAGTACCACCGGCATCGCCACCCGCAAGCCCGCCGTCATCGCCGCCGGCTGAGGTGACCGGTGCCGAATTGCGCGACGAGAAGATCTTCACGGGTCTCGCCGCCGTCGCCGCCAACCGCCTCAGTATCGGCGCCCCGGCGCCCAAACCGGCGATCTCCACGGTCGGCGTGCTCGCTGCCAACAACGGCTCGGCGCGCGCCAACATCGCGGACCTGAATTGCGCACTCGAAGACGCCGTGGTTTCGGATTGCGAATTCGACTGCCTGACCTTGGCCACCTGGTTCTCTGCGTCCTTCGACGTGCTGCGTCTTGTCGACAACCGCTGCGATCAGGGTGTTGCCGGAATTTGGCTTGAACTGCCGGGCGCGGCGGCTCCCACCAATCCTGCGCCGAATTTGCCGCCGTCATATCCGCACACGACCTATTTCGAGGAATATTACCTGCAATACGCTTTCGCCTCGGCGATGCCACCGCCTAAGGATACATCTCCACCAAAGGACGCATCGAAGGACACGTCGAAGATAGATAGTGCAGCGACGAACGATGCTCCGCGAGAGGTGACGCAGTTCGCTCTGCATGTGCGGGGTAACGATGTACGAACGCGGGTATCTACCAAGGACGCACAAGTATCGACAAGCTGCCTTTTTCTCGCGTTGAACCGCACGGCGACAGGCAGTCTAGCTACGGTCCCGGAGAACTCGGTCGTGGTCGACGGCAATCGGCTCGTTTGCGGCGCCGGTCAGTTCGCGCCCTGCGCGCTCATTACGTTTCCCCAGAGCCGGCCTTGCGTCATCAGCGGCAATCTTATGGACAACACCGCCAGGCAGGTTCCGGACTTCAGAGGCCAGAGTCTGTGGCTGTCGGTGGCGAATGCTGCGAGGGGCATCGATGGCGTCGCCGTGACCGGAAACACGCTGGCGGGCGCGCCCTCGACGCTCGCACAGCTGACGCGGCTCGGCGTGGCGGCGCCGGCCAACACGTGGGTCATCTTCAACGCGGACCCGGCATGAGCCTGCTATGAGCAACGCCCTCGCCATCGCCGCGGTCACCGAAACTCTGGTGCAGACGCTGGAAGCCAATCTGGTTAGCGCATCCAAGGTTCAGAACGCGTGGGTGAGCAGCGTCACGCCGGATCAAAAGGACAAACTGCCAGATCCCGGCGTCAACATCTTTCTCTACCAGATCACGCCCAACGCGGCGTTCCGCAACGCCGATCTGCCGACGCGGGGCGCCGATGGAAAATTACTGCAAAGGCCGCAGATCGCGCTCGACCTGCACTATCTTTTCACCTTCTACGGCGACGACGGGGCGCTCGAGCCGCAGCGCCTGCTCGGCGCCGTCACGCTTGCGCTGCATGCAAATCCCGTTCTGGCACGCAACACCATCCAGCTTGCCCCGATCGCGCCACCGAACCAGCAAGGCGGACTGCCGTCCACGGCGCTCGATTCCGGCCTCAACATGCAATCACAACTGATCAGACTGACGCCGGTCTCCTTCACCATCGAGGAGTTGTCCAAGATCTGGTCATTCCTGCTCAAGGTCGATTACGTGCTGTCGACGGCCTATGTCGCCAGCGTGGTGCTGATCCAGACCGACGATCCGCAGCCACCGCCGGCGCCGCCGGCGCTGTCGTATCGCCTGGCTGCCGCGCCGTTCATCCTGCCGGTCATTTCGCAGGTGGTCGCTTCGCCGAATCCCGCCGTGCCGATCACCGACCAGTCGTCGGTTGCCGTGATCGGCGCCAATCTCGCGGCGACTGCGAGTGGAACGACCGTGGTCCTCGTCAACAATGTGGCGACGCCTGCGAGCCTGGTCACGCCGAACCGGATCGTCCTGACGCTGCCCTCCTTGCTGAAGGCCGGGATCCAGACCGTGCAGGTCGTCCAGCCGTCGCTGCTTGGCTCGCCGCCGACCCCGCATCCGGGAGCAGGGCCGATGTCGGGCGTGTTTCCCTTCGTGCTCGCGCCCGCCATCGCGCCGTCGTCGCCTCCGGGCCAGTTCGCCGTTCACTATCTGCCGTCTTTCGGCTCGCCGCCCGGGCCTGCCATCCAGGTTGGCGTCGTCCCGATAGTCAGGGCCGGGCAGCGCGTGCTCTTGCTGTTGAGCCAGACCAATCCGGTCAGGACACGGCTGATCGACGGCGGTGCACAGACGACGGACGGTGCGACGTTGATCTTTCCCGCGGCCGGACTCTCGACGGGCCAATACTTCGTGCAGGTGCTGATCGACGGCGCGCAGAGTGCGCTGACGCTCGGACCGGGCGGCGCGCCGGCCGGCCCGACCGTCGTCGTCTCGTAGATGGGAGATCGATGCCATGCCGTCTCCAGTCGAAACTAGCCGAGAGCAGGCGGCGTTCGGTTCCGCGATCGCCGCGCTGAAGCAGCTTCTCGCCGCTCCGTCGTCGCCACCGTCGCGCGGCGAGACGCCGGCCTCGCTGCAGCGATTGCGCGATGCGTTCGGCCTGTCGCAATTCGAATCCGACATCCTGCTGCTCTGCGCGGCGATGGAGTTCGACGGCGGAACGCCGGCGCTGCTCGCGCAGATCCAGGGCGATCTAGCGCGGCCGTTCCCGTCCTTTGCCTTGCTGTTCGAACGGCTGCCCGAGGCGCATTGGTCGGCGCTCGCACCTGACGCCCCGTTGCGTTACTGGCGGCTCATCGAAATCGGCGCCGGCCAGATCCTCACCCAGGCGCCGCTGCGCATCGACGAGCGCGTTCTGCATTTCCTCGCCGGCGTCGGCCGCTTCGATCTCAGGCTGTCGAGTTTTCTTTCGCTCCTGCCGCCGGTCGCTCCGGAGGAATTGCCGCCCTCGCAGACGGCCATCGTGCGCGAGATCGTCCATCTCTGGTCGGGAGCCGCGCGCGGCACCGAGCTTCCGCTCGTGCAGTTGCGCGGTGTCGCTGCCAATTGCAGGCCGGTTGCCGCCGCCGTCGCGCACGCGCTCGGGCTTTCCGCCATGACCCTTCCCGCCGAACGCCTGCCGGCAATTCTTTCCGATCTCGAAACCTTCATACGGATGTGGGAGCGCGAGACCGTGCTCTCGGGTGCGGGTCTGCTGTTGATCGATCGTGAGGACGATTCCGAGGACAGCGAGGCCGACCGCGGCCGCGCCGCGGCTGTGGCGGCGCTGATCGAGCGGGCGAGCGGACCAACCATCCTGCGCGACCGTGAGCCGCGTCGGATCGAGAGCCGTGCCGCCGTGGTCTTCGCCGTCGGCCATCCGTCGCGCGAGGAGCAATTGTCGATCTGGCGTGACGGCCTGGGATCTGCGGCTTCGGCCTTCACCGATCTCGATGCGGCGGTGGCGCAATTCAGCCTCAGTGCGAGTGCGATCCGCCACATGGCGCGCGAGGCGCGCGCGGAGCTTTCGCCGCCCGGCGCGGCACCTCCCGGCTTGTGGGACATGTGTCGGCGGCAGCTGCGCGGCGGCCTTGACGGCCTCGCCCAGCGTATCGAATCCCGCCAGAATTGGGACGATCTGGTCCTGCCCGATCAGCAGAAGCAGGTGCTGCGTGCGCTCGCGGCGCAATTGCGCCAACGCGGCAAGGTTTTCGATGACTGGGGTTTTGGCGCCAAGACGGCGCGCGGGCAGGGCCTTTCGGCGCTGTTCTACGGGCCGAGCGGCACCGGCAAGACCATGGCCGCGGAAGTTCTTGCCAATGAATTCCGCCTCGACCTCTATCACATCGACCTGTCGCGCGTGGTCAGCAAATATATCGGCGAGACCGAGGCCAATCTGCGCCAGGTGTTCGACGCAGCCGAAGACAATGGCGCAATCCTGCTGTTCGACGAGGCCGACAGCATGTTCGGCGCGCGCAGCGAGGTCAAGGACAGCCACGATCGCTACGCCAATATCGAGGTCAGCTACCTGCTCCAGCGCATGGAGGCCTATCGCGGCCTCGCCATTCTCACCACCAACATGCGATCCGCGCTCGACCCCGCGTTCCTGCGCCGCATCCGCTTCGCAATCTCCTTCCCGTTTCCCGACGCGCCGCAGCGCGCCGCGATCTGGCGGCGGGTTTTCCCATCGGCGGCGCGGACGGACGGGCTCGACCCGGATAGACTGGCCCTGTTGCGGCTCGCCGGCGGCAATATCCGCAACGTCGCGCTGAACGCCGCATTCCTGGCCGCCGACAGTGACGAGCCGATCGGGATGCGCCATGTGCGCGAAGCCGCGCTTGCCGAATATTCCAAGATCGAGCGCCGCATGACACTGGCTGAAGCCGAAGCATGGGTGTAGCTGCCGCACCAAAGGCCGCAGCCGCGGCGCGTGACGGACCGGGCCTAAAGGCGCGGCAGCCCGCCGTCGCGCCGGCGCCTCCGCAATTGGCATTGGCACGGAAATCCTGCGAATGCGGTGCCGAGGCCGGCCTTTCCGGACGCTGCGTGCCCTGCCTGGGCACAAGCCTGACATCGGCGCGAGACAGGTCGTCGCGCCTGGGAGGCGCGGCCGCTGCGCCGGTCGAGGCGATGCGCAAGCCGGCGCCCGCCGGCGCCGCCGTCCACAACATCGCGCAGATGAACCTTCGCGCGGATCTCGGTGCGGGCAATCCACTCGGGATCGCTGCCGCGCCGAAGACGATCCGCTTGCAGACACAATTGCGCGTGTCGATGCCGGGCGACGCCGCCGAGCGCGAGGCGCAGGAGGTCGGCCGGCGTATCGCCGATATGCCGCCGCCGACCGGCACGCCGCCCGACAATCTGGTTCCGTTGCGGCACGGCTTCGCGGGCATGGTGCACCGACGCGCGATCGGGCCCACGGTCGCAAGCCCCACCGTCATCAGAGGGATCGAGACGACGCGCGGCGCCGGCGCCCCATTGCCGCGCGGGGTACGCGAGTTCATGGAGCCGCGCTTCCGTGCGGATTTCTCCGGCGTCCGCGTGCATCGCGGGCCGGACGCGGCGACGATGAGCAATGCACTGAACGCGCACGCTTTCACCGTCGGCCGCGACATCTATTTCAACGACGGCCAGTTCAAGCCGGACACGCATACGGGCCGCGAGCTCATCGCGCATGAGCTGGCCCACACGATCCAGCAGGGCGGTGTCATCCAGCGCGCCGCGGCGGCGACAGCCGTCTCGGAACGGACCGGCGCCGGTGTTCAGCGAGGCGTCTGGGACAGCATCAAGGGTGCGGCCTCCGCCGTGGCCGATACCGTGGTCGATGTCGGCAAGGGCATTTTGGCCGCGATCGGCGATCCTCTCAATTGGCTCGCCGACAAGGCGAACATGATCCCCGGATTCCGGCTCCTCACGATCGCGCTCGGCGTGAACCCGATCAATATGACGCCGGTGGCGGCGACGCCGGAAAATGTGCTGATGGGGCTCGTCGAACTGATCCCCGGTGGTGGCCTCGTCACGCAAGCGCTCAAGAACGCCGGTATCTTCGACAAGGTTGCTCCCTGGTTCAAGCAGAAGGTGGCCGAGGCGATCGACACGGCGAGTTCGATCAAGAGCGCGGTCTCGACCTTTATCGCAACCCATTCCTGGAAGGATCTCGCCGATCCCGGCGCCTTGTGGGAGGACGCGAAGAAGATCTTCACCCGTCCCTATGACAAGATCGTTGGCTTCTGCAAGGGCGTGATCGTCGACATCCTGAAGTTTATCAGGGACGCTGTACTCAAGCCGATCGCCAAGCTTGCCGAAGGCACGGACAACTGGCCGCTCGTCATCAACGTGCTTGGCGAGAATCCGGTCACCGGCGAGCCCGTGACCCGGGATCCCGACGTGCTGATCGGCGGCTTCATGAAGCTGATCGGCCAGGAGGAGATCTGGCAGAACATGCAGAAGGCCAAGGCCGTGCCGCGGGCTTGGGCGTGGTTCCAGGGAGCGATATCGGCGGTGAAAGGCTTCGTCAGCCAGATCCCCGGCAAGTTCAAGGAGCTGTTCTCGTCGCTGACCATCGAGGACGTCGTCACCGTTGTTGGTGCTTTCAAGAAGGTGGTCGGGGTGTTCGGCGGCTTCGCCGGCAACTTCATCAAATGGGGCCTGGATGCCGCCATCGAGCTCTTGAAGATCATCTTCGACGTCGTGAGCCCCGGCGCGTTCCAGTACGTGCTGAAGACGGGCGCGGCGCTGAAGGCGATCGTGAAGGACCCCGGCCCCTTCGTCAAAAATCTGATCGCCGCCGGCAAGCAGGGATTCGACAATTTCCGTGCCAACTTCGTCGAACATCTGAAGAATTCGCTGCTCGACTGGTTGCTCGGCGCGGTCGAAGGCGTCTACCTGCCGAAAGCGATCACGCTCGCCGAAATGGGCAAGTTCGCGCTCAGCGTGTTCGGCATCTCCTGGGGGCAAATCCGCGCCAAGATCGTCAAGGCGCTCGGACCGAAAGGCGAGATGATCATGAAGGGCCTGGAGACGGCCTTCGAACTGGTCAAGGCGTTCATCACCGGCGCCTGCCGGCGGTCTGGGAGTTCGTCAAGGAGAAGCTGACCAACCTCAAGGACATGGTGGTCGACGCCATCGTCGGCTTCGTCAAGAGCGCGATCATCGAGAAGGCGATCCCGAAGCTGATCGGCATGCTGGTGCCCGGTGCCGGCTTCATCCCGATGATCATGTCGATCTGGGACACCATCAAGGTGTTCGTCGAGAAACTCTCGACCATTGCTGCGGTGGTGAAATCCTATGTCGATTCGATCGTCGCGATCGCGCAGGGTGAGATCGGCGGCGCAGCCAAACGCGTCGAAGCCGGCTTCCAGAGCATGCTCACGCTCGCCATTTCCTTCTTCGCGGGATTCGTCGGCCTAGGCGGCATCCCGAGCAAGGTGAAGGAGGCGGTCGGAAAGCTGCGCGAGATGGTCGACCACGCGCTCGACACGGCGATCACCTGGCTGATCACCAAGGCCAAGGCGCTGTTTGCGAGCTTGTTCGGTGGGAAGGACAAGGATGCAAAGCTCGACACCCTTCCCTTTGACGCGACCGTCGCAGAGCCTTTCTCAATGGGACCCGAAGGCCACACGATCAAGGCCGATCTGCACGCGGGAGAGCTGAAGGTCACGGTAGCCTCGGCGGAGGCCGATCTGGTATCGGCGTTGAAGGCCGCGATTGCAGCGGAGTCCAAGGACACCGGACGCCAGGATTCGCAAAGGAACAAGATATTGATTGAGCTGAATGCGGCTCTATCCCGGGCCCAGTCCATTCGCGAGGACTGGATAGCCCTCGAGGCGCGTGACCCTGCTAACCCAAACAAGAAGGTCACCTACGAGCGCTTCATGACCGGCCGGGTGCGCGAAATCATCGGACGGCTCCGCGAGCTCGCAAAATACAATATCACCGATCTTCAGAACATAATTGCCAAGCCGACCAAGCGGTACATCCCGAAAGGCATCAATATCCGGCCGACCGTTTACGACAAGGCGACCGGCGGAAAGTGGGCTTCCGAGAGCAAGACTTTCAGAAACAAGAAGAAGGCCGAGCTCAGCCAGAACGTGTTCGCCATCGCCAGTATGCGTTCGGTCGACTTTGCGAAAGCACAGTCCGAATGGAACAACCTGCTCGCCACGGGACGGCTCGATGACCAAAAGGTTCCGACGTTTGCGAGCTATAATCACGCCAAGGATTTCCCCCCGCTGGAATACGAGACCGATCATCGGAAGTCTCTCGGAGAATTCTGGAATGCGGGGGAAAATGACAAGGACGACGCGACGCGCTCTGCGACCGCTCTCGATCAGAGTAACTGGCAGTTGCTGACCGCGCGAGAAAATGCGGCAAAGTCCGGTGTCGGATTTAATCGTGAAGTCGGACCGAATTTCGCGAGCGCGGCCGCCGACAGCCCGGCCGGCTCCAGCACGATCAACGGGCAACCCTATCTCGACCACGAGCCATGACATCACCTATTCCCCAACGGCGGCGCTCGCGCGGCGATCATGTTCCGGCAGCGGGATCGCCTCGGCGGCGAACCCGTTCGAGCGAGAATATCGATTTCCTGGAACGCCCCGCGACCGTCCGTTCCGAGCTTGCCGGCCGGGCGGCGCTGCAACGGTCGATCGCGAGCCCCGTGGGAGGATGCGACCGATGACCGCGCCCCTGATCTCCTGCATCCTGCCAACCTATAATCGGCGGCCGTTCATCGCGCACGCGATCGCCTACTTCCAGCGCCAGACTCACGACAACTGCGAGCTCGTCATCCTCGACGACGGCGACGACGCGGTCGGGGACCTCGTTCCGAAAGACTCAACCATCCGCTACGAGCGGCTGCCGAACAGAATCCCGCTCGGTGCCAAGCTCAACCTTGCCTGCGAGATGGCGCAGGGCGATCTCATCGCGCATTTCGACGATGACGACTGGTATGCACCGTGGCGCCTCGCTTATCAGCTCGAATCGCTGGAGGCGACCGGCGCCGACATCTGCGGCATCAACCAGCTCCTCTACTACGACCTTCGCGACGGCCGCGCCTACGAGTATCGCTATCCCCGGGAGCAGCGGATCTGGCTGCTCGGCAGCGATCTCGTCTACCGCAAGGATTTCTGGCGCACGCATCGCTTCGCGGACATCGACGTCGGCATGGATGGGCTGTTCTGCTGGAGCGCCGCGCCAGACCGCATCGTGGCCCTCGATCGGCGCGACTTCGCCGTGCACATGATCCACGGCGCCAATGTCAGTCCCAAGCAGGTGAGCGGCCCCTTCTGGTTTCCTCATGAGGTCGACGCCATCACCCGCGCGCTCGGCGCCGACTGGCCCTATTACAGCCGTGGCGAACGGGAGGGTTCCGACCTGCCGATGCTGCGCGGGTCCGGCGACCCGTATTTGGCCGGCGCGCGGGAAGTGCCGCGCAAGGGCCTGCGCGAGCCGGATTGCCGCGCGCGACCGCCGTCGTCGTCCGGGGCGCAAACGAGGCCGCAGCCCGCGCGCTCCGTGGTCATTGGCGTTCACCTGCACGCCGAGCCGGGGCGGCTGCGCGAAACGCTTGCGGGGATCCAGGCGCACACGTCCGGCGACTTCGATCTTCTCCTGTTGCCCGACGGGCCCGATGCTGCCACGCGGGCCGTGCTGGCGGAGTTCGAGCAATTTGCCCGATCCGCGACCGAAGCGCCGCTGGGGCCGGCCGCCTGTTTCAACAGGCTCGCGCGGGAAACCGATGCGCAGACGCTCGTCCTCATCGAGAGCGGCACGCTGGTTTCTCCCGGATGGCTCGACCGGCTCCTTGCGGTGCTCGACGCTGATCCTCGCCACGGCCTCGCCTGTCCTTCGACCAATCGGGCGTGGAACGAGCTCGCCGCGTTCCCTTATGCGCAGAGCGACGTGGCGGGCCTCGCCCGTGCGGCCGAGGAAGCCGGGCGGCGCTTCGGCGCAGGCTGGAAGAGCCTCGCGCCCTTGTGGGGTGTCGGCGACTATTGCCTTGCGGCAAAGCGCGCCGTCGTCGAGGCGATCGGTCCCGCGGACGAAGGCTATGAGCTCGGACCCTGCTGGGAAATGGATTACGCCGCTCAGGCGGCGCGCGCGGGTTTTGGCGTGGTCTGGGCGCAGGGCGCCTTCGTGTTCCGCCATCCGTTCACACCGCGGCGGCAAACGGAGGAAGCGCGATTGTTCGGCGTGAGCCGGCAACGCTATCAGGACCGGCTCTGCGGCTTGCGCCGGAGCGGCGCCAAGCGCGGCTACGCGGATCACTGCCACGGCGCCGCGTGCCCACATTTCGCAGCACCTGCGGCGTCGCCGGAAGTCGCGGCGGCTGCCACTTGCGAGGCGCCGCTCGTCACCTGCCTGATGCCGACCCGCAATCGCGCGAACTGGGTCCCGCAGGCGCTGAAATATTTCTGGACGCAGGACTATCCGAACCTCGAACTCGTCATCGTCGATGCGAGCGCTGAAAGCGCACTTGCCACGCTGCCGGAGGATCCGCGTATTCGCCGCGTCCGGGCGCCCGAGCACGCCTCGATCGGTGCCATGCGGAATCTCGGCTGCGAGCAGGCGCGCGGCGAGGTCATCATTCATTGGGACGATGACGACTGGTATGCGCCAACGCGCGTCTCGACGCAGGTTCGGCCGATTCTCGAGGACCAGGCCGACGTCACCGGGCTGCGGGACAATTGGTTCTTCGAGCTCGATACCTGGCAGTTCTGGCGCTGCACACCCGCGCTGCATGCCAGGCTCTTCGTGCTCGACGTACACGGCGGCACGCTGGCGTTCCGTCGTGCACTGTACGCACCGTATTGCCGCTATCCCGAGTTGTCGCTCGCCGAGGATGCCTATTTCCTGACGCAACTCGTCGCGCGAGGGGCGCGGTTGCGCCGGCTTCCCGGCGCCGACGTCTTCGTCTACCTGCGCCACGGCACAAATGCATGGAGATTTCCCTGCGGCACCTATCTCGATCCGCAGGGCTGGGTGCAAGAGAACGAGCCGGCCCTTCTGGCGCAGGACCGCTCGTTCTACGCGGCGCGTTCGCTCGCGGTTCCCGCGCCGGAGATGACGACCGCGTCGGAGTTGCGCGTGTCGGCGCCAGCCCTTCCGAATCCCGACTGGACCGCCGCCGCTTCGGCAGCATCGTCGGCGGTCCACGCACCGTGCGAAGCGCGACAGGTGTGAGGCGTGCACCATGGCAAAGATGTTCCAGGAGATCGAAGGCTGGTTCGACTTCGACGATATCTACGAGCTCGCACTGCGACGAAGCAGCAGCCGCAAGCCCGCGCGCTTCGTCGAGATCGGCGCTTACAAGGGGCGTTCATCCTGCTATCTCGCCGAGCGCATCGCCGAAACGGGCAAGGCCATTCGCCTCGACGTCGTCGATACGTTCGCCGGTGATCCCGACGTCGGCGAGCGGGATCTGTGGCCCGAATTTGCCGCCAATCTCGCGCGTGCCGGCGTCCTGCCGCGCGTCCAGTCGCATCGCTGCGCAAGCCTCGATGCCGCGCCCCGATTCGCGGATGGCTCGCTCGATTTCGTGTTTCTTGATGCTCGGCACACCTTTGAAGATGTGCAGCGGGACCTCGCCGCATGGTGGCCGAAGTTGGGGCCGGGCGGTCTGTTCGCCGGCCACGACTATGGGTATTCGCCTGGTGTGCAAGCCGCAGTCGACGCGTTCGTCGCTGCGCACGGGTTCCAGCACGCCTTCCGTACCAGCGGCGCCTCGTGGTTAATCTACAAGTCGCTCGTCGTCGACGCCGCCTATTGTCTCAGCCTGCCGCGGCGCGCGGATCGACGGCAGAAGGCCGCGGCACAGCTCCGCGCCGCAGGACTGGAGGGCTCGGTCACGTTCTTCGATGCGATCGACGGCGCTGCGCTCGACCATCCGCATGTGGTCTCCGACGGCCAGGCCGGTTGTGCGGCGAGCCATCTCGCCGCGCTGCGCGCGGCGAGCGAGACCGGTCATCGCCATGTGCTCATTTTCGAGGACGACGTCGAGTTGGTGCCCGATTTCCTGAGCCGCATGGCGACATCGCTCGCCCGGTGTCCGTCGGCCTACGATCTCTGTTACGTCGGCGCGCTCTGCGTGGAGACCTGGGGCAATTATCTGCACCCGTTCGACGAGTACGTGGCGCGCGTCGGTTCGGTCTGCGGCACGCACGCCTATATCGCCAACCTAGAGGCGTTGCCGGAGATCGAGGCGGGCCTCGGTGGCCTCGGCCGTGTGATCGACGACTGGTACGCCGCTTGGTTCGCTCCACGCGGAGACACCTATGCTTTCGTGCCCTATCTCGCCTTTCAGGCGGCCGGTTTCAGCGACGTCGCGCAGGGCCACAACGCCAATGCGGCCCATGCGCACTACGTCTGGCGGTGAGCAATGACCCGTAACCCCGACGGAAGAGAGAGCTCGGTCCCGGACGGCCTCGCCGTTCGGGTGGTATCGTTCTACATGAAAAATATCTCCGCCGAGGTCGTTGCCTGCCAGCGCGCGGTGCTCGACGCTTGCCGACCGCAGGCGTTCGCGTTTGAGCAGGTTCTGACGACCCGGTCGCATGGCGAGGCGATCGACGAATACGTGACCAATTCGGCATACGATGTCATGGTAATCCTCGACATCGACTGCGTGCCGCTGTGCCGGGACGCGCTGTCTCACCTCGTTCGTCACGCGGCGCGCGGCGCGCTGATCGGCTGCGTCCAGCGCGCCAATCACCTGCAGAACGGCACGCATCTCTATGTCGCGCCGTTCTGCATGGCCTTTTCAAAAAGGCTTTTCGAAGAGATCGGGCGCCCGTCGTTTCGGTCGACGGATCGCGGCGACGTCGGCGAGGAGCTGACTTATGCCTGCGCCGCTGCGGGTCGTTGGACGCGGATGCTGTGGCCCTCGTTTGTCGAGAGCGCGCGTTGGGACCTCACCGAAGGTCGCTGCTTTGGACCCAACACCGAATATGCGGGACTGTTCTTTCATGCATTCGAAATTCGCGCTCCCGCGAACCAGGCGTATTTCGTGGCGCGCTGTCGGACAATTTTGGCAAGGGTCGCGGACGATGCGGATCCGTCTTCGACGACCCGCCGATGCTTGGCGTCCCACGCCGCCGATGTCCGCTCGCAGAAGTGAAGCTGGCCTGGCAAGCCACGGGTATACTCGATGGCAATTGTCCTATTGTGCCAACGTCCACCTAACCGACCTCGACATCTTCGACAACGTTCTAAGTCACGGCAGGTAACCTGCTCGCGCTGAAGGCGCTGGAGCAGGAATATTCGCCGTAACGCTGCCACGCTCTCCGGGAAGCGAGTTGTGGCTCGAAACGAAAGCCTCGTAGCGATCGACGGCGACGCCAACGCCGAGAATCGGCTCAAGCCGGGACGAAATTGGTGGGCCCGGCAGGACTAGAGCCTGCAACCAGACCGTTCTGAGCGCTGCGCTGATCCGGAACCCGCGTAGCGCAGTGCTCTTCTTCAGCGCTTCCTCAAAAGACACTTTCGCGTACGAAATGCAGCGAAACTTGTTCACCGTTGCTGGAGCCCATTGAAATCACAGCAAATGAGCCCGCCCTCCGAGCACACCACAAACCCAAGTTTAGCGTCGAAGTCGCCGGCTATCGCAGCCGTCACAGGTTCAAATCCCCGTCCAGGATTTGGACCTATTCTGGGGACCAAAGCCGGCGACAGATTGCGTACGAACGATTGGCTTTTGACTGATTACCAACGGCGGATGTCGCGAGCTGGGCTGCTCCGTAGGAAAACAGGGCTTCGGAAGGTAGTGCGCTTAGCGACGGAGCGGTCCTTTGACTAGAACCCCCGACGAACCCTCGATAGATGCCCGAGGAAGGCTGATTGGTAGCCAGGCAAGTTTTCGGTCACGACGAACTCTGCTTAACTGATAGGATTCTTGCAGAAAGCTTATCAGTTGCATTTGCTCGCGAACCGATCGAGAATCCAGAAATACCTATTAGTGGCTAACCAATCGCCTTACCTTACGATCGGTTGTCGAGGATCAGTTTGCTATCCTCCCTGCGCAGGGGGCGAGCTGCGACCGCGCTACGTGCAGCGCTGCGAAAGGCACCACGTTTCCGCATATCGACTTGCGCTTCGTATTGTCAGAATAACAGCATTCATTAACACCTACGGAATTTCCCAAATCTGTGTTTTTGTGATCGTGACGTTTCGATGGTCGGGTTACGCGGGCTCCGCGACCACCATGTTGCGGAGGATGCCGATGCCCGAGATCTCAACTTCGACGGTGTCGCCGGGCCGCATCCACAGAGGCGGCGTGCGCTTGGCCCCGACGGCCGCCGAGTGTGCCCGTGACGATGACATCGCCCGGAGCGAGCGGACATATCGGTGAGATGTAAGCGATCAGCTCGGGGATCGGCGTGATCAGGAGATCGGTCGTCGTGTTCTGCACGACGGTGCCGTTGAGCCGGGTCTGAAGCGTGAGCCTTGAGGGATCGGGAATCTCGTCTGTTGTCGCGAGCCACGGGCCAAAGCTGCCGCTCTCCGCAAAGGTTTTTCCGGAGAGGAACTGGCTGGTGTGGCGTTGCCAGTCGCGGATGCTGCCTTCGTTGTAGCATGAGTAACCGGCGACATGATCGAGCGCGCAGCTTGCGGGAACATGCCGGCCGGCTTTACCGATCACCAGCGTGAGCTCGCCTTCATAGTCAAAATCATCGCTGACCTTTGGCTTCACGATCGGCTGCTCGTGTCCGACCTGGCTACACGGAACGCTTTGACGTACGACGGCGGGCCAGCGATCATCTAGGCTTTGGCAGCGGCGTCCATATGTGCGCAGGCTTGCATCTTGCGCGCTTGGAGATGACGGCGCTCATGGAGGTCATGGTCGAGAAAATCCGGCGGTTTGATATCGGCGAGCCAGTGCTTGCGCTCAACAATGTGCTGCGCGGCCTTGCGTCGCTGCCGGTCCATGTAAATTAGGTGGGGATTGGAATCGCGGCGACGGCGTGCAGCATGGGGGTGACAAACTTGGCAATCGCTTCGTCAAGCGAAAGTGCCGAGCGGATCCAAATGACCGAAACGCAACCAAATACGATTTCATCCCGTATAATTGGAACGGCGATGGAAGAGGTCTTGGGATTGAATTCGCCCTCATCGCGGATTGCGTAGCCTCGCTGCATAGTGTCCGCGAGCATGCGCATCAATCGGCCGGCCTCGAGGAAGGGGCGGTCCTCAGCTTCATCGATGCGACGTAAATGGTTGATGATCACGTCGCGCTCGTCTGGCGGGCAGGTTGCAAGGTAAGCGCGGCCGGCCGAGGTCCGCAGCATTGGCAGGCGCTTGCCAATCATACCGCGATCAATAGAGAGCGGACTACGCGAATGTGTGGTCTCCTGGATCACCATGGCCGCGTTCTCGTAAGTCGAAAGATCGACCGGCCAAACCAGGGCTTTGCTGAGCTCGGCAAGATAGGGCGCAGCCACTTGGCAAATCACGACCGCGGGGTCGTAGCCATCGCCGAGGCTCAATGCCCGCCGCGTGACCCGGAAACGATCGTCGCTCGCGCTGCGCGCAACATAACCAAGTTCCTCAAGCGTTTCGAGCAGGCGATAGACTGTCGGGCGAGGTAGGTCGAGCTGACGCGCAACGTCGCCGGCGCGAATGCCGCCGGAACGATTGACCTCGTGCAGCACGTCCAGCCCTCGCTTAAAGGCGCGAACACCGTCTGACTGGCCTGCCCGCCCGGATCGCGTCCGCTCTTTGGACACTTCAGATTCCTCCCTTATACTGCGTCGACTTGCCAATATCGTCATTACGAACACGAAACGTCGCCGAACTAGCAGTTTACGTAGGATTGCGCGACGTTGGTACCAAATTCGGACCGGTGCGTTTTCGCGCTGCGGCGGATGCAGTCCTTGGAGGAAGTGGCATGGAAATCACGGCGCTCGGCTACGTCGGGATCAAATCCTCGCAACTGGACCAATGGAACCAGATGGCGACCGGACTGCTCGGGATGCGCCAGATCGACCGGGGACGATCGGAGACAGCGGATGATTGTCGACGGTAGCAGCGATGCCGGACTTGCCGTGATGGGTTGGGAGGTGGCGACCAGTGTGGAGCTTGCTCGTTTGTCCAGCCGCCTCGACGACAACGCCGTTAAGGTCAGGCAGGGGACGCGCGCGCTTGCCGATCAGCGTTACGTCACCGCTAGGAGCGTGAGGCTTGCGGAGCGGCAGGGCGTCGTAACGTGCTGCCCGCTTTCTCTCAATCGGATGGCCAAGTTCGTGCAGCATCGCCTCTGGGCCGAGCGTCAGACGGTGGCCGATCTCTTTCGGGATGATGGGATTGTTTTCGTTTGCGGGGACGGTTAGCACATGGCGCTCCAGCCGTCCGCGAGACACTTGTGCGAATTTATCATGAAGCAGCCTGGGGTTCATCATGAAGGGACACAAGCGTGGGCCGACGAGGTCGAACACAAGCACGGCCGTGCGGATGTGTTTGCTTAGACGCGCAACGGCAGCGCCCGATCAGATGCGCCGGCAGCCTCGACAGGCACAGTGAAGTGGAAAGTGGCGCCGCCTACCGGCTTAGCCGTCACCCACAATTCACCCTCGTGCGCCTCGACAATCGACCGACAGATCGCAAGGCCCATGCCCATCCCGTGCGTCTTGGTTGTGAAGAGTGGGTTGAATATCCGGTCCGCGGCGCCCGGGTCCAGGCCCTTCCCCGTGTCTTCCACCGAGACCATGACATAGCCAGAGTGATGGAGTTCCGACCGGATAGATAGCACGCGCTCCCCATCACTCGTGGCCATGGAATCGATCGCATTCGTGATCAAATTCACGAGCACTTGCTGGAGCTGAACCTGCTCGCCTCTTACCAGCGGCAGCTGCGCGCTGAAGTCAGCGCGAACGTCGACCCGATGGGTCCGCAGGCTGTCGTCGACGAGCGCCAGAGCTTGCCGAACAACATTGTTGACATCGAGCGAAGTCCAAGTTTGCGTGCCCTTTCTGTAAAGTGTTCGGATGTTGTCAATCACGGCGGCCGCACGATGTCCGTCACTCACAATGTCCCGAAACGCTTCCTCGGCCATATCGATGTCTGGCTCGGCGCTCTTCAGCAAGTTCAGTCCCGCGCTGGCGTTGGTTACGATCGCTCCTAAGGGCTGTTTGACTTCGTGAGCAATCGAAGCCGAAATGGCGTCGCCAGTCATAAGTCGCGCCTCACGTTCGCGACGTTGGCCCAGAACGGCATGTAGCAGCTGGCCATATAGCATCGTTATCTGTTGCAACAGGATGAGCAATACGAGGCTTCCAGAGAGCAGTCCGCAAACTCGTCCTGCATACCATCCGACGCTAAAGCGCGTCGGAACGGGGAACAGTTGGAGGGCCGCCTCCGTTGCGTACGCGCACATGACCACCATTAGCCAGAGGTCGAGCACCGAGCGGACCCGAACCCATAACAAGACAAGTGCCAGGGCGACCAATGCCATGATTGGCACGTTCAGATAGTACGCGAAATTTGCCGTTCGCTCCTCGTTGAACATCAGGGCGGGCATGATCCGCCCACCAACCGTGACCAGGGCCGTCGCGCTGCCGACGAAGGCGGCGACCAGCCCGACACTCGCAAGTATCGCAGGACGAATGACGCGCGAGAACCGCTGGACCGAATCCGCCTCCTTCAGCAGAGAATAGGCGATCACGAAAAGGGGGAAGCCCACGTGCCAGATCGCATTCAGCCAGGCGGTACTCTGAAGGCCGGCGCCCAGAAGGCCTCCCGGCGAGAAAACGCCCGGGAATGTCAGCGCCCAGGGAATTACGATGAGCGCTGTCAGCAGATAGCCGCTCGCCAGAGCGAGGAGCGCACCCGAAGGCACGATGGCGAAGTGTGCGAAAAGCAGTGCTGCAGTGATCAAATCGTTGACGAAAATCGCAGTGGCGTAGGCGGGTACAAAGGCGTCGATCCGCCGTATCGGAAGGGTCGCAAATGGGGCTGACACGACGAAAACAACGAGCAGCGCGAACACGATGCCAAGCGCGAGCCGCTTATGAGTAGGGCTGGGTGGTAGGTTGGAGAGCACAAACTCGTGCCCCTCTAGATCGAGCAGCGATGTTTCCATAACCGAGCCGAACCTTTCGAGACAAAACCGACTGAGTGCACCCCGATCGCACCTTTCAATCTTGGCTCAGTTTGTTCGTGCCTAGCAACAAGCTTCGCGTGCCGATGGCACCTTGACTGCCAGATGGAGGTCATTGCCTTGGTCGACGCTGGCGGAACCTGTGTTGAGACCCGCGCATTGGCCGGTTGGCGTAGAGACCGAATGGCTTCGTGAACGGCAAACGGGGCATTGTCATGGGATCGTTTGTTATTCGGCCTCCAGTATTTGAACGCCGATTTCCAAATGGTCGACGAACACCAAAGTGGTGTAAGCGCGGCGGGAGCGCGCTCGAATCGTCCCAAGTTGCTCGGTGCTCTGGCAGCTCACCGTCGCTTGTCGTTCGGCTTCCAATCCGCGCGTCAACGAGAGCCGGCTATCTGCACATCCTGGTCGAGCCCTTAAGCGGAACTGAGCGGCGCTCGTCATATAAAGATATTTCAGTGGTGACGCGGCGCGCAGGCATTATCTAGCAGCTGTCCGCACAAAGAGGCGGATTTTGTGCAAGTAGCGAATGATACACGAGGGTCCGATGACATGAGCGAACATGATGGATCGGCTGCTCAGTGACATATTTTCGGCCTGTGTGCATCCGGAAGCATGCATGACGTGCGATGCAAGCCAGGGTTCTGAGACATCCAGGCGCGTGTGAGGCTAAGAAAGAAGCCGCCAAGCAATGAAGATCAAGTCCCATTCAGAAAGTCACATTGTAGAGCTTGAGAACGGATCGCAGTGGCAGATTTTCCCTGGTGATCTCGACGTGACCATTGGCTGGAAGTCTGAGACCGATCTGAAGCTGATTCGGATATATGATGAAGTCAGCTCACACGCCTTGGTACGCTCGGCAGACAATGAACGCGTTAGAGTTCTTCCCGTAGGAGAACGCTGGCCGATTAAAGAAGTTAGAATGATCTTGCGAGAGGGATAACCTAGGCAGACGGACAGCAGATAGTTCGTGGAGAGTATGAGCTTGGGCTCGACGAACTGAATTTGACTCGAAAGTGGCCCCCTTAACAACAGAGCGTTTGCAGAAGTCGCCACCTCTCTGGACCCCACGCTGCGTTAGCTGCGTTCCGCAGGGCTTGCGGGATCCAGGGATCTTGCCCAAGACAGAGGCTTGGCTGGAGAGGCGAACGTCCCATGTGTTCCACGTGCGGCGTGAGCCGTCGCATGCGGAGTTGTCGTGGCCGCCTCAGTTCAAATTGACGGAACCATGGGCCCATAGTAGGCGCCCCAGTGGCCCCACACATCGCGGCCGCCAATGCCCACAGGATCCGTCGCGTAAGCGGCCGGCGCTAGCACCGTAACTGCGGTAACCGACTCCGCGACGTCCTTGAATATGGCGCGCGTCAGGTGTCGCGTTCGCATCATCTGCAAGGTGCCGCAAGGTGCCATTGCTCGCACGAGCCATGGTGAAAGTTGCGAGCACGGCAGCGGCGATTAGTGCAACTGGCAAAAATCTGGGCTTAGTCATTCAATTTAGCCGTTTGATCCCCAACGACAGGCGTGCCATCGAGCAAGGTAAGAACCGGCTTGATTTCAATGACATAGGCCGACGCGAGTAAAGTCACAGTAACGAGTGCCATCGTAGTGATCGAAAGCTTGCGGCTATCCGTTTTCGCAGGTTTCCTGGCGCTCTCTGTACGAACTCTCATATGTTCGTTTTTGTCCACGACTGCTCCGTGTTCAGTTGGCTGCGACAGTCTGTCGAAACGAGTCCCTGAGAGGGACAATCGGGATGGTTAGCTGAAAAGGAAGGGGAGAGCGATTAAATTGCCATTTAGATAGCTCACTTCGTAAGCGAGGGTGTGTTACGATTTTCGCCATCTCAAAGTCGATTGAGGTCGGTACAGCAAGCTCTCCTTCCGTTGACGCTCTATCGATGCGAATGGTGCCGCCGCGCATAGTAAGACTAGTTTTATGGGAGCAATCTAGCGAGCAAGCGGTAGAGCGGCCTTGGTGGCTTTGCAGTCGCTGTTCGGGTCTTGCGCCAGAATCGAAGCGAAGCCCTACGGGGGCTCGCCGGACGCAGGTCAGCGGCGACAGTACAGCTCAATGATCCGCTTTGCTCGAAGAGGGCTTACATCCTCCGCTCATGCCCCCGCGTGCATTGAGCGCCCCGGGCGGTGCCATGGTTCGGCCGCACACACGCCGATCCTGCACAGCGGCCCTTCAATAATGTGGAGAACGCAGCTAGCCGAGAAGCTGGCCCAGCGCCCGTCGCCGCTCCATAAGCCTTTTGAGCAAGCAATCCCTAGTTTGCGCAATTTCCGCGAAGAACAAAATCGGGCAGTAGACTAGCTCTGGAGGGGGAGGCCCTCAGCCTCAGCCGATACCCAGGGGAAGATCGGCGCATCTCGCAAGAACTCGAGCAGCCGGAAGGGCACCCGTGAAGAAACCAAACATTCACCCCTACAATGGGCCGGCCGGTGGCTGGGGTGCTCTTAAGGCCACAATGGACGTCTTGCTTGAGCAAGGCGTCGCCGTCAAAGGCGGCAAGACCCTGTTCAAGATGAATCAGCCGGCGGGGTTTGACTGCCCCGGATGCGCGTGGCCAGATCCAAGCGGCTCGTTTCCGTTGAAGTTTTGCGAAAATGGCGCGAAGGCCATGGCGTGGGAGACGACATCAAGCCGTGTCACTCCGGACTTTTTTGCCCAGCACACCGTTTCCTGGCTCGCGGAGCAGTCGGACTATTGGCTCGAGGAGCAGGGGCGTCTCACCCATCCAATGGTTTATGACGAGGCGAGCGACAAGTACGTGCCGATTGAATGGGAGGACGCCTTCACGCTGATCGGCCGCGAACTGGGCTCGCTCGAAGACCCGAACCAAGCCGAGTTTTATACGTCAGGCCGCGCATCGAACGAAGCGGCTTTCCTGTTTCAGTTGTTCGGGCGAGAGTATGGAACCAACAACTTTCCCGATTGCTCGAACATGTGCCACGAGGCCACAAGCGTCGGTCTTCCCCCCGCGCTCGGCGTCGCCAAGGGGACGGTGCTGCTCGAGGATTTTGCCCACACCGACGCCATTTTCATCTTTGGGCAGAATCCCGGCACGAACAGTCCACGAATGATGGACGAACTCCACGCCGCCGCCAGACGTGGCGTGCCGATCGTGACGTTCAATCCACTGCGCGAACGCGCTCTCGAACGCTTCGCCGACCCGAAGAATGTCATCGAGATGGGAACGCTCGGCGCTACCTCGATCAGCTCGAACTACTACCAGGTACGGATCGGAGGCGACGCGGCGGCCCTCAAGGGCATCATGAAAGCATTGATCGAGTCCGACGACGCCGCGTCCGCCACTGGCGCATCGCGCATTGTCGATGTGGATTTCATCGAGAAGCACACACATGGTTTCGAACCGCTCGTGGAAGACTTGCGAGTAACCTCGTGGGACGTCATTGAGCAGCAGTCCGGGTTGAAGCGCGAGGATTTGGCTGCGGCTGCCGCAATCTACGCCAATGCCAAGGCGGTCATCGGCGTATGGGGAATGGGCGTTACCCAGCACCGTCACGGAACCGAGACGGTGCAGCAGATCGTCAATCTTCTCCTCATGCGCGGAAATATCGGACGGCTAGGTGCGGGCGCGTGCCCGGTCCGCGGGCACTCCAACGTGCAGGGTAACAGGACCGTTGGAATCACCGAGCAGCCGACCGAGGAGTTCCTCGACCGCCTTAAGGACACCTTCGGTTTCGAGCCGCCACGAGCACACGGCCACGACGTCGTGACCGCAATCGATGCCATGGTTCACGGCAAGTCCAAGGTGTTTATCGCCCTTGGCGGCAATTTCGTGGCCGCAACTCCCGATACCAAGATCACTCAGGACGCGATGCGGCGGCTCGATCTGACGGTCGGCATCAATACCAAGCTCAATCGCGGCCACGTGGTACACGGCCGAAGGGCTCTTATCCTGCCATGCCTTGGCCGCACCGAAATCGACATGCAGGCTGATGGCCCCCAGTCCATCACCGTTGAAGATTCAATGTCGATGGTGCATGCATCCGCCGGAAGCAACGAACCGGCGTCTCCCCACCTTCGCTCCGAACCGGCGATTGTGGCCGGAATCGCCCAGGCGGCATTGCCGCATTCGCGCGTTGCATGGGCTCCGATGATTGAAAACTATGATCGCATCCGCGACAGGATCGAGTCGGTCTTGCCGATCTTCTACGATTTCAATTTGCGGATCCGTGTGCCGGGGGGATTCCATCTGACGTCCTCGGCCCGTGAACGGCTCTGGGAGACGCCAACTGGACGCGCGAATTTCATCATCCTCAATGGCGTCGCCGAGGATCCCTGCGTCGGCGACCCGGATGCGGTCTGGCTGACCTCGATCCGCAGCCACGACCAGTACAACACGACAATTTACTCGCTCAATGACCGATACCGCGGCGTTTTCGGCCAGAGGCGTGTCGTCTTCATCGGCACAGGCGACATGAAGAAGCGCGGATTGAAGGCAGGTGAGTGGGTCGATCTTCGGACCATTTCGGACGACGGGGTCGATCGGGTGGCCTATGGGTTCAAGGTCGTGCCCTACCGGCTGCCCGAGGGTTCCTGTGCGGCCTACTACCCTGAGACCAACGGCCTGGTGCCACTGCACAGCCATGACGCAAAAAGTCACACGCCAGCTTACAAGGCGATTCCCATCAAGATCACTCGATCGAAACCTGGATCCCCCAACACTTGATTGCCGCCATGAGGACCTTGTCCCCAAGCGCCGCAACAACGCCGTGGGTTGCACGGTTTCCTGCTCCGCCGGAAGCAAGCGCAGCGACGCGTTTCGCCCATATCGATCGGCAGTCTGTGCGCAGCGAGAGCCAACGTTACCGATTGATGTAAACGTACTGTGTGGGTGGCACGTAACCATAGGAACGAGGACCATGTCACATGCTGCCACACATCATCGGAGTCGCCGGTTGGAGCGGCTCCGGCAAGACGACTCTGATTACCAAGCTCATACCGATGCTGATTGCGAGACAACTCACCGTTTCTACAATCAAGCATGCGCATCTTGGCTTCGACATCGATCTGCCTGGCAAAGATTCCTACGAACACCGCAGCGCCGGGGCGACAGAGGTGCTTGTGACGTCAGCCCGTCGCTGGGCGCTCGTGCACGAGCTACGCGGCGCACCGGAGCCAGATCTGCGCCAACTGTTGGCGACACTCAGGCCGGTCGATCTCGTGATAATCGAAGGTTTTAAGCGGACCACGCCGGTCGAGATCGAGGTACACCGTTCGTCCCTTGGCAAGCCGCTTATTTGCCTCGACAATCCTGCTGTGGTCGCCGTCGTGAGCGACATGCCGGTCGCGCTGCCATCGACCATTGCGAACCTGGCGCTAGACGATCTCGAAACGATAGCCGACGTCGCGCTGACGCGGGCTGTCCCGATCGCGCAGTTGTTCTTTGAAGAAAACGAACGATAACAGCGCACTATTGCGGCAGTAGATCCGGCTTCCATCTTTGGCCGCGAGCAACTGCTGCTGCCAAAGTTCGTTGCGCGCAGTACAAGCGATCATGATTAATGGCTCAGCTATCGCATTGCGTGTGTTCCAATGGAATCTCCCAGAGCACCTCGTCACTCGCATTGACCGAAACTCAAAATCTTTCACGGTGCTCGACAATACAACGTTCCAGATCCGTGAAATTCCGGTGCAACTGTTCGAACGCGAGTCCAAGTGTGAAGACGCGCTCAAGCGAATTGAGTGACATCTCCTCCTTAAGGCTCTGTTGACGCAATGCCTCTATTTTTGCCGCGTACCCTTCGAGAGCTGCACCGACTGGCCCGCTTAGCGGCGGCGGTTTGCGCGCAGCGAGCGCGGCTGCGCTGCCGCTCAAATAGCCGGCGGCAGAACCATTGATGTGGGACAACGCCGGTTCGAGCCAAGCTTGTAATGGCGCCGGCAGCGGCAGGACAGTGGTGCCCGCAATCAAGGTAACATCATCGCGAAGTCGGCGTAGCGTTCGCAGGAGGGGCGCGAGGTCCGGGGTGGGTGTTAGGCAGGTTAGCCGTTCATGCGCGCCTTCCATCGCCACGGCGTGCAGCCCTGCATAAGCTTCATCAATCTCCTCCAAGATGCGCGAGACAGCCGCTTCATCAAAGGCTTGCGTGAGCGATCCTGAAAGCTTCGGGAGAGCACCTGCCATAAGATCGAGCGTGCGCGCGGCGGCGCTGATCGCCGAATCGTAGGCACGTTCCGGGAACACTATGAACGAAACGAGGAGCCCGACCCCGCATCCAACTGCAACCTCGACGATCCGTTCAAAGGCCGATGCGATCGGTCCGAGGTGAGTCATGACCGGAGCAAGCGTTACCAGAACGGCCGTGAAGGGCGCAGCGCCGAAGCGAGCATTTTCCGCGGCGACCAGAGCAGCCGGTGCCAAAGCGATGGCGAGAACAAAAGCCTGCGCGACTTCATTGTGATCAGCGATCACTGCCCCGACAGTGCCGGCGAATATTGCGCCTCCAAGGGTGCCCGCCAGATAGTCGGTCGTCGCTTTCAGTGACCTGCCGACATTCAACTGCGTCAACAAAACCGCCGTTAGAACCGCCCAAAGGGCGTATCGTAGGTGAAGCTGTTGGGAGACCAGCAGGGTCAGCACGCCGGAGGCCACGAGTCTAATGCAAAGTCTCAGCTCCGCGCGGTGTCGTTGGCGACAGCTCCGAAGCCAAGTTCTGAGAATGCGGGTGGAGTTCATGGCTGCATTAGTGTCGACCACGCGTGGATCCGACCGGTAGCTGACAGCCCAGAGCCAGCACGAGCGGGTGGACAAAGAAAGCGGAATGGGGCGCAGCCCCTCATCGATCGCAATTGCAAAGGGAATCGTGCAGGGCCAGAGCCCGCCGCTTCAAATTCCCGGAGCGACGTCCGGAGCGGCGCAGGCGTTCTGAGCCCGCGGTTCGGGTTGTTCGGGACGCTATGGATGGCAGAAGGTCTACCCATGGAGAGCCGGATCACTAGAACGGATACAACGGAGTTAGGTGAGCTCTGCTCGAGAGCCATTAAATTGATCTTTAAGTATTCACCTGGACTTGAGGCGCGGCGATGCGCGGACCGTCCGACTTCTGCGGAGTATAGAGTCGAGGATGAGCCAACTCCCATCGAGCGCACGTGGTCTAAAGCGGAATTTAGTGGTGCCGACTGAACTAGGCTCCATCTCACGTGGAGAAGCCAAAGAGTTTTCTGGCTGCATCCAAAGGAGAAGTTCAATGACACCATTCAAGGTCTTATCTGCTGGATTGGCTGCCGTCGTGCTCGCGACGCCCGTCATGGCACGCGACGACTGTCGGACAACGCGGCACATCGCGAAACTATCCCATGCA
Source organism: Bradyrhizobium tropiciagri (assembly GCF_001189845.1). Lineage (GTDB taxonomy): Bacteria > Pseudomonadota > Alphaproteobacteria > Rhizobiales > Xanthobacteraceae > Bradyrhizobium > Bradyrhizobium tropiciagri. Next base: position 126,862 of record NZ_LFLZ01000009.1, on the reverse strand, counting down.
AGGGCCTCGTTCACCGCCCGTTACACTGGCGATCACATCCGTACTCCAGCGCCGCGTGTCCGCGCACGTGTCACGGCACCCGAGAACCAACCCGGCGGCATTTGCGATTTCGGGGATAACCCGATGATTTGCTAACGCTGTGCCTGGAAGTGTGATCGGTCTGCTATGACGGACGCGGATGCTTTGGAGTCACTAGCGGAACTGAACAGCGATCTGAAGACGTGTTGCCCTTCATCTAGGACACTCGGATGTCCTCTCGCGCGAAATGCCAAAGACAGCTCATCTGCACTACATGTGTCCGCCGGGTCGCGCGCTTGGTCAAATACCGGCATTGTGTAGATTGATCGTTCCGTTAATCGTTGAGAAGCGGATGCGTTGCCGACAACCACAAGCCGGCGCGCGCAGCTGCTCTCGCACGGTGCCGCCCGAGGCAAATTCGTCGTACTGCTGATTAGGGACAACTGAGGTTCAAACACGGCAATGCGAGCAAAGTCAGCTGTCCGGCGGCAACCTACGTCCGATGGCAGTCTTTACCGAAGGAAAGGAGTCTCTCTGATGAAGCGCACAGCGAGCTTGGGTTTCGTCCTCTCGTTTCTGCCGATAGCCGCGGGCATCAACCTTGCAAACGCCCAGACCGCCGACACAGCACCCGCAGCGTCTGCGGCGACTACAAAGCTGAGCGCGGTGGACTATAACTTCGTGGCCCAGGCCAATCTTGGTGCCCCGTTTCAAATCGAGTCTGGCCGGGTTGCCGAAGAAAAGACGAAGGCTGCTGCAATTCGCGAGTATGCGCATCTGATGGTTTCCAGCCACATCCCGGTTGTCGATGCGCTGAATACGATTCTCAAGCGCAAGGATATTGCCGCGCCACCCAACACGCTGCTGCAGGGCGCCTACCACGCGATGGTGTCAACCTTCAAGGCGGAACCACGCGCGGCGCTCGATCGTGACTATGTCGAAGGGCAGGTCGAGTATCAGAAGGGAAATGCGGCTCTCTTCCAGTATGAGATCCAGTACGGTACCGACGCGGATCTCAAGGAGTTCGCGCGAAAGACCTTGCCGAAAATCGAAGACCATCTGCAGCGGGCATTGAAGCTTGCCAAAGGCGAGAAGCTCGGAAAGACGGCTTCGGAGTAGCGGCTGCTTGGAAGGGCGCTGAACCGTCGCGGACAAGCGCTCTGATCTCGTCTGCCGGCGAAAGCGAGAGCACCGGGTTCGTCCAACAACTCAAAACCAGTACGCCTGGCAGCCAGGTGAAGCTGAGACTGCTGCACCTGAATGCCTGGCACAGCAAGCCACGAAGCTGGTTGGTGCATCTCCGAAGCTAGACAGCCTTCGCAGAACCCGCGGGTGCGACCAAGGCGGATGGGCCCGCGATATGCGTCGCTGTCGGATCTACACAAGCCTTCGAGGTAGATCGGCAGTCCCGCATGCAATATGTGTGCGATGATCGCCGAGTCGCGTTGAGGGGCACAATCCATTAGCCCGGCCTGCAAGTTCGGTCTCAGTCCCTTCGAAGTCGCGGTCGGGGGAAAGTCCGGCGTGCAATGCGGCCTTCATGGTGAGGCTGAACTATGTGGCTTTTCGACCACTCGCTACTGCGCTCGTTCATCTGACGCAGCATCTTTTATTTGCCAGCTACGGCGTGTCGCGTTCAAACCCCCGAAGGCCACAGCCGGAAATGGCTCGTTTGTGCCTGCGAGTCTCTCAGAAGCGGAAACGAAACCCAGCGGTGGGCGCGACCGTGCTTCGATTGAGGTAGCCGTTCGCCAAGCCGCCGGTGATCTGCGAGTACATCAACCCGGCGTAGGCATCAAATTTCTTCGCAAACCGCCAATCGATGGCAAATGAAACGGCGTCGAACGTCCCGTGGCACGCTGCCGGCGTCGGAAGAGCGCTGCAACTGGCATGAGGTCCGAATGTCGGCTGATCATAATGATAGTATGCGCCAATCACATCCAGATTGTCGGTGACGGAGTATTTCGCCCCAGTCCAGAATACATGGAATAGCTTGTCACCGGCGTTGAAAGAGGTGCTGCTAATGTTCGTGCTATTGAACGCAGCGCAAGCGGCGCATACGAAGTCTCCTGCAATATCGGTAAAACCGTTGCCGGCCGCAAAGGGATGACTGGGGGGCGCGTATCGTATGTATTCGTAACCTGCAAACAGCTTGACCGGTCCGTTGCTGTATTTGGAAACGAGCATCACGCTGGTGTTGTCGGAGAGCGTAGCGGTGAGAATCTGGGGAAGCACTGCGGGTGGCGCGCTGCCAGCAAGCCCTATCGACACGGCATCACGGACGTAGCTGCCAATTGCGTCGAGTGAAAGCGTGCCGCCGGCCAGATTGGGAATGTCGCCGCCGAGTTGAAGCTGGTAGGAGCCAGTCGCAGCGTTGTTCAGGCTGTAACCGCCGAATTGCCAGAGCGCGGCAATTCTGAACTGGCCAATGTCGGCATGATATTTCACCGAAGTGCTAAATCGACAGTCCTCCGTATTGCCCGCGCCGCAGGCAATACCCTGAAAGCCGATCGGCGAGAAAGCGTACGAAGCGGCCATCGGATCGTAGGCAAAAACCGCGTCCAATGTCAGGGAGTTCTGCCGGAAGACGGTTAAGCTGCCATAAGGTGAACTGACGCCCAAATAGCCCACGGAGTTGTAAAATTGGCCAGCTCGGCTCGAGTCAGCGTACGAGTTTTGGCTCGTGAGCGGCACGCCGGCATTTTGGGCCACCGAGTGCGGTCCATTGGCCAATTGGAGGGAATAAGGGTCGAACCCGGCCTGCAGGTCGAAAACAAACGCCCATCCGGGAGCGAATGGCTCGTTACCCTTGATCCCGATGTTTGACTGGGTCAGGCCGTTTGGCGCCGCGCCCCACAGCGGACGATTGCTATACTTCTGAATGAGATAATCTTCCCCGACAGCGGATGTCCCATTGAACGGCGCCGCGTGGCTCCGCCACGTCAGGCCCATGTCGATTGTGCCGTAAACCGTGATGCCACTCCAGGTCAGCATACAGTTGGTGACGACAAAGTCCTCAGCGCTGCCACACGTGGACGGCTGCGACGCAGCCTTAGTGACCGTGGCGGGGGCAGCCTTCGTCCTGTCCTCGGCCGACGCATCCATCGCGCACGTAGTGCAAACGAGCATAAGAACTATCGCTCTTCGATAGAGAGTTCTGTTATCGCTAGTCCAGGACGCGCCGCTCGCAGAGTTTCCTTTTTCTCTTTCACGTTGGGCTTCCCCATGCTGGACCGATCGGATACGCCGTGCGTGGCACTTCTTTGATTAACGGCTCAACGCCGCACACCCAGCCTGCGCGATCTGGGCGTCGTGCTCCGGTGTGTCGAAGCTCGCGCCGATACCCCCGATGACCTCGCCATCCACCTCGATCGGTAGGCCGCCCTGCATCATGATGAAGTCACGGGCGGTAACAGCCGCGATTCGGCCATGGTTGACGGAATCTTCCAGCGCCTGCGTCGGCTTTTTGAACAGTGCCGCCGTCCGAGCCTTGCCGGGCGCGAGCTCGATGCTTGCAACGTAGGCTGCATTATCCATCCGCAGCACGAGTATCGGCCAACCGCCGTCGTCGACCACCGCTATGACGCCGGCCAAATGCTGTCGTTCCGCTTCGGCTTGCGCTGCGGCGACCATCTTCTGCGCGGCCTCGAGCGTAAGCACTTTCTTGTCCGCCAGTTGCGCCAGCGCGGTCTGTGCTGAAAGGATGAAAGTTGCGGTAACCAATGCAGCTCCAACGTAACTACGCATCACCATCTCTCCTTACAAAGTTCATGGCCTGGCGGCGGCTTGGCGTCGTAACTCTGTTCATGGTGCGTCTTCGTGCGCGCCAGCGTGTGTCGTCGGCGGTGACTGGAGAGCGCCCGCGTAAAACGCGGCGAGCGCTTGCATTTCGTCCGTCGTCAGTTGCCTTGCGATCACACGCATCTGCTCGAAGATGTCGTTCTGGCGCAAACCCTGGGCGAAGCTCGCAAGCTGCCGTTCGATGTAGGCGGCCTGCTGACCGTGCAGCGCGGGCGCGCCAAGTTTGTAGCCACCCGGGCCGTGACACGACGAGCAGGGCGCGATCCCGCGCCGTGGATCGCCCGCGTAAACCAAGCGCTTCGCCGGATCGCTTTCCCTCGGGCCGTGACCGGATTCAGGGATACGCGCAGGGGGCAGCGGCGGAAGCCTGTCCTTCTGCGCGGCCAAATAGGCGGCAACATCCGCGGAATCCCGAACCGATAGCGTCTTCGCGATTGCTTCCATGACGCCCGACGTGCGCTTGCCGAAGCGAAAATCGTCGAGCTGTTTGAAGATTGCCGCTGCATCCATGCCCGCGAGCGTTGGGGCCACCGTCGATTTGCTCAAGCCGTTTTGGCCATGGCAGGCAACGCAGTTCATGGCGATGAAGGAGCCATGTCTCACGTCGCCGGCGGAAACTTGATCGAGAGTATGGGTGGTCCAGGCGATCCGGCTGGGTGTACGCAGGGCCGGTTCTGACTCCTTCGCGGGTGCGATATCAGCGTTGAGCCCGAGCCCACGGCAAATCGCGCTCCAGAGATCCAGCGTCGGATCGTTCTGCTGATAGCGGCTGAGAACGCCAAAGCCGAGACCTATCGAGATAACGGCCACGCCGGCTACAAGCGCCCACGCGACTTTCGGCCAGGGGTTGATAGGCGAGACGGTATTTCGATCACGCGCCATCACCGTACAATCGAACCGTTTGATGGGCCCGTCATTTCATAGGCGGGAACCGACGATTTCAGCACGAAGAACTGGCCAATCGGATACCCGTAAGCCAGGACCATCAGCGCCAGCACTATGGCGTTCCACAGGGCGAAGCCGTTCAGGGATGCGGGAACAGATTTGGGCGGGTTCACCGCAAGAGCGTAGGTCAATGGTGCGGCGAGCCGCCTTTCGCCGAATTGAGACCTCACCAAGACGACAATCAGGAGGATCGCGGACGAGAGCAGGATGACGCCGCCTGCGACGGAGACGATCACAAGCGGACCCATACGGGCCGTGAATGGATCGCTGTAGTCGAAGATGGCGACGCGTCTAGGCTGTCCCATCAAGCCTGTGATGTGCCACGGGATCGTGACGATCATCATGCCGACAAACCATAGCCAGAGCTGCCAGCGTGCCACTCGCTTGGAGCGTAGAGGCCTTCCGGTGATCCTCGGCCACATCTCGTACGCGATCGCGAAATACATGATCACGACTGCACCACCGAAAATCAGATGGAAATGCGCAGTTACCCACGACGTGTTGTGGATCATCGAATTCATGGCGAAGCTCATGTTGATGAGCCCGCCGAACCCACCGAGGCCGAGCATGACCAACGAGAGGGCTACCGCAAGCACCATCGGTTCGCCCCAGGGCAACGCCGGAATCCAGCCCAACAGCCCCGTTCCGCCGCGCGCCCGTCCGGCGATCTCCAGGCTGGCGCAAATCGAGAAAATGGTCAGCAGGGTTGGCAGCGCAACAAAGAACGTCAGAAATGACTGCAGGAACTTGAATCCTACGCCGTGGTCCGGATCGGCGAACATGTGGTGCATCCCGACAGGCAGCGAGAACACGAGAAACATGACGAACGTTAGCCGGCCCATCGTGTCGCTATAGAGCCGCCCGCCGGCGGCCTGTGGGACGAGCGTATAGAAGGCGATGTAGGCGGGCATTAACCAGAAATAGACGATGGCGTGCAGAGTCACCGAGAACAACGTGCGTGCCAGGCCGGCGTCGATTTGCGTCGTGAGGCCAAGTGCTCGCGGAAGGAGGATGCCGGCAAGTTCCAGCAGGACGCCGCTCGCCGCCCACGCCCAAAGGATGGCGGTGGCAGTGATCGCAAACATTGGAAGCGGCACTGGTTGGCCTGGATTCTCTCGCTTCCACGCCGCCATGTTGTAGATCATGATCACGACCCAGATCATCGATCCGGCAATCAGCAGGAATGCGCCTCCGTAATACCAGGCGCTTGCCAGGAGCGGGGGATAGAACGTGTACAGCACAGATGCCTGACCCGCGAGGACGGTGATGACAGCCATCGCTGTCCCGATCAAGCAGATGGCGAAGCCGATCCATGCCGGCGCGACGCCGCGCACCGGACGCCCCAGGCTGGTCGTCGTCACCGCGTAACCAAATCCCATTGCAAAGAACGTGGTCACCACATACGCCATCGCCGTTCCGTGCAGCGTCACCGAGGCGTAGTAGGCATTCGGGTCCTCTAGCGGCGCTGGCAGCGGGCTACGCATCAGCATCTGCCAGGCGCCCAGCAGCACAGAAGGCAAGAACACTGCAAAGGCGATCCAGTAGTGATAGAGCGCCAGGCGGCTACTGTTTTGCACAGCTTGTCCTTTCGGCTGCGTCCTGTGGCGGAAACTGCTCGCTCGGGACGACCTCGACACGAGCCGACATACCGTGATGCCCGTAACCGCAGAATTCGTTGCACGGCATATTGTAGACGCCGGGTCGGCTGAAGGTGGTGCGAACCTCGGCGATGAATCCGGGAACTACCATGGTGTTCACGTTTGTCGCTGGAAGCAGGAAACCGTGGATGACGTCCGTACTGGTAAGGCGAAATTTCACCGGCGCTCCGACGGGAATCCGCGTGCAGTCGGGAACGAAAGCGTACTGCTCGGCAATCAGCCGCACCGTGACCGAAGCGTCGGGATCGACCGCGGTGCCAAGATTGTTTTCGGCGAACTCGCCGCCGAGATGCAGAGTCACCGGATCGATCGTTTCTACATTGCTCGGAGGATGAAGTGAGTTGCTAACTCCGGTCACCACGATAACTGCGATCATTACTCCGAGCATGCCGAGCATGATCGCGAGCCAGCGGTTCTCGGCGCGCGTGATTGCCTCTTCCGGGATGATACCGTCAGGCAGGGGAGGCGACGGCGATTTTGTATCGATCTCAGCCAACCGAGCCTCGCGGAAGGAACAAGAGGAAATAGAATGCGAGCCAGCCTATGAACAGCAGACCGACGGATATGCCCGCTACGACCAAGGCACCGCGAGTGCCAAGTTCAAACTTGTCCGGTGCGCTCGATGCATCGATTGGCGGGGAAGCCAGTTTCAGCTTAGTGGCAGGTGATCGGCGTTGCTCATCGGGGATCGCTGACATGAGGTGTCCTATGCGATGCGTCGGAATCGACAAATCCCTGCACTTGTTGGTAGTAGGCGGCGACGGCGGCGATATCCTCCTCAGTGAGCCGGTGAGAAAGCGGGGCCATTTCTTCCGGACTGCTCTTTCGGAATCCGCGACGCCACATCTGCAGTTCAAGCGCGATATAGGATGCGTATTGTCCCGCAAGGTATGGAATCGCCGGCGGCTCTCCGGCGCCTCCAGGTCCGTGGCAATTGTTGCAGGCTGGAATCTGCCGCGCTTCGTTGCCAACCTTCGCGAGCTTCTCGCCCTGAATGATGAGCGTCGGGTTGGGCGTCGGCAGCGGCAGGAAAGGGGCATTGATAGCCGCGTAGTAGGCGGACACGTCAGCGATATCGTTGGGCGCCAGCGCCTTCGCGACCGGTGACATCAGCGGGTTATCGCGGATGCCCGACGCGAAGTGCTGCAGCTGCATTGCCAGATAGTGGGCCGACTGCCCGGCGATCCTCGGTGATGCGCCGCTTCCGTCGGCAACCCCATTGAAGGCATGGCATTGGGCACAGGCCGGCGCGCCGGCGGCCGTGCCTTGCGCGGCGATCACCGCCCCGTGTGCACGATCCGGAGCATGCTCTGCGGTCTGTATCTGCGCCGACGCTGTCCAGGCCATGCTCAGAACGACAGCCCCGATGCTCGCAGCAAAAATGGAAGACAGACGCGCAGGGTTCATGCGTGCACCAGTGGCCCCGGCGCCCTGACATATTTATTCTTGATAGCGTCGAGCGCCCAATAGGTCAGCGCCCCAATGGTGACCGAATAGTTGTATGAGCCGTTCTGGGGAAATGCCGAGGCACCCAAGCTGAAGACGTTCGGGACGTCCCAGCACTGCAGGTAGCGGTTGACGACGCTGGTCTTGGGATCCGCGCCCATGATGGCGCCGCCGCAATTGTGCGTGCTTTGATAGACGGTAGTGGTATATGGACGCCGTTGGCCGCCTCGTACCACGATCTTGCCGCCCATCGCGCGACCAATCTCCACGACCCGGTCCGCGATATATTGCGACATGCGAATATCGTTCTCGGGAAAATCGAACGTCATGCGCAGCAGTGGCTGACCCCACGCGTCCTTGTATGTAGGATCGAGGTCGAGATAGTTGAGCCGGCTTGCCGTAGAGGTGCCGTGCTGCTGAACCAATATTGTATGATTGTAATGCTGCGCGACGGCCCGCTTCCACTCGAGCCCCCACTTTGGCGTACCCGGTGGTGTCGGATGAAACTCGATCGGGCGCCCTCCGGTCATGATTGCGCCGACATATTGGCCGCCGATGAATCCGAGGTTCGAGTGATCGAAATTGTCGCCGCCGAAGTCGTCGATCATCGTCCCCGGGGCGCCTGAAGACATAAATGGGTTAACGTTGGTGCTTTCGTCGAGGAACACTGTGGCCCCGCCAGTGGTCTGATAAGTGTAGTTGCGACCCACGGCTCCCTTTCCGGTCTTGGGATCGTAGGGTTCGCCGATGCCCGAGAGCAGGAGCGTGCGGACGTTGTTGAGAGGGAAAGCCGTAATCAGCACGAGCTCGGCGGGTTGCTCGTATTCGGCACCCGAGCCATCGACATAGGTGACGCCCGTTGCCTTCGTGCGGGTTGAGTCCAGGTTGATACGCAGCACCTCGCAATTGGTTCGCAGCTCGTAGTTCGATCGATTGAGCAGGGCGGGCAAGATCACGGTTTGCGGACTGGCCTTCGCGAAGTGTTCGCAGGCATAGCGCTCGCAGAAGCCACAGAAGACGCACTGCTGGAGCTTGAGCCCTTCCGGATTTGTGTAGGGCCGGCTCAGATTCGAAGACGGTTGCGGGTAGGGATGGTAGCCGAGGTTTTCCGCTCCCTTGCGAAAGATCGCACCGAAATACGTCTCCTTCATCGGCGGATTGGGATATTCGCGCGAACGTGGGGCCTCGAAAGGATTGCCGCCCGGCTGGATCTGTCCCTTGATGTTGCCAGCTTTGCCGCTTACCCCGCAGAGATATTCGAACCGATCGAAATGCGGTTCAAGCTCCTCATAGCTGACGCCCCAGTCCTGAATGGTCAGCTCCGCACCGCAGGCTTCGAGAAATTTCTTCCCATAACGCTGCTCGATGTGGGTCTTGTAGATGAAGTCGGCGACCTGGAAGCGGAAGCTCTGGCCGTTCCAATGCACGAATGAGCCACCCAGTCCTTGTCCCGGCAGAAAACTCTCCCAGCGGCGGATCGGCAGTGCGGTCTGATCGGAACTGTTGCGAAAGGTCACCGCGACCTTCGTGTTGTCCTGCATCATGCCCTTGCGGATCGAAAAGCGCAGCTCGTCATGGATTGCAGGTGATTGGAAATCGGGCACTGTGTAGCGGGGAGCGCCGCGTTCAAGTCCGACTACCTTTAGTCCGACCTTCGCTAATTCGAGCGCCGCGAGAGAGCCGGTCAGACCGACACCGATCGTGACAACATCAACGGGCTTTAAGCGTTGCACCATTTTGCATCTCCATTCCCGCTAAGGCGAACTGGCCGGAATGCCCGGATCCATAAGGAGGTGCCCGTTGGCGTCCTCGGCAAGGCTCATCGGTGGCCTGTCGATCTTGATGCCATGCTTATCGACGAGTTCGTAGTAGGATGCATAGGCACCGGGGAAGCCGATCATCCGCCACGAGATCATGTTATGGTTGCCGCCATACACCGGATCGCTGAAGAAGCCCTCCAGGGTGCTCTGCCAAACGTGTGAGAAAAAAACGTCGGACGGAACGCCGCCAAGATCCGTTCCGCCCTGCTCGAGACTCGCGAGATACTTGTCCTGTCGGTCGGCGCTCATTTGTGCAAACGGCGTCTGCGCAAGCGCCTTGTTGATGGCCGCCAGCGCCGTGCGGTACAGTTCTGCAGGCGTGAAGGATAGCTGATAGCCTTGGCTCGGTGTTCCTGGCTGCCAAGGGCCGCTGCGATAAAGCCGCTCGCCGGTGCCCCAGGCACCCGCGAGTTGCTTATCGATATAGTTCGCAACGCCAGCCTCGAGCGCGCCACCCCATCGATCATCCTTCGGGATCAGGCGCGCGATCGCCGCCTCGATGAATGTGGCCTCTTCGGAGTTGAAGAAGAGATATGTCGGCTGCTGAGCCGCGCGAGCATCCGCTGCCGTGGATGGCGTAGACGAAGCGTCGTTATGTCCGCCGCCTTCTTGTGCCGGGCTTGCAATTGGCAGCATCGTTGCGCCAATCACTCCCGTTCCATGAATCAATGTCCTGCGCGAGATATCAACCACGATTGCCATTGCCTCGAGCGGGGGCGATCCCCTGTGGCTAAATAGGCTGGCTCTGACGCAATGGGCTAAGGCGAAATTGCTGAATTGTAGCTTTATTGCCGGGTTTTTCTGCCGCATCTGCGCGGCATCGCGCCTGAGGTTTGCGCAAGACGCGACCGATTATAGCAAGGAAACCAAAGCGACTTTTCAACGAACCGATATTCGTAGATCAGCCGGTTGTAACTCACGCCCCCGGTGCCGCGACCGGCTTGGGAGCGGCTGGCCGCCGCCACACGCGGTGGCTGGCCGCATACCTGATCGTGACCCAGGTGGATTTTTAGCTCTAGAGGAAGACACCCTGGCGACGTCGGGGCTGACGTCTCGGTCCCCACAAAGCCCATGAAAGGAGAATGGAATGTTGCGTGTGAAGGTCTCGAACCCGCGCTCAAGCGGCCACGGTCTTGATCACGGTATTGTTTCCACGAGACGCGGGCTGCCGTTAGCTTCCTTACTTGCCGGCTTACCTTTCCCATTTTTGGAAAAGGTGGCATTCGCCAGTGAGATTGATCCTTCGAAGACCGCTATCACGTTGCCTGATGCAATTCAGTTCGTGCCATGGAGTGGAGCGCCCACGCGCAGTGGAGAGATGGCGACTCTCTACGGAGGCCTGGATAGGCCGGGTCCCTATCTCGTATTGATGAAGTGGTACCCGGGTTACATGAGCGCACCACATTACTATGCGAGCGATCGGCTATCTATGGTGTTGTCCGGCACATGGTGGGTGAACAGCGGGGCTGACTTCGATCCAGACCACACGTTCCCGGTTCCTGCCGGAGGTTTCGTCAGGCGGGTTGCCCATACCCCGCACTACGATGGCGTAAAGAGTGATGCCAAGGAGCCAGCAGTGATTGCGCTCTTCGGAATCGCGCCGGTCGATCTCATGCTGGTAGACCCGAGCGAGCCAAACTGGCGGAAAGTCTGATCCTTCTCGCGTTCCTCTCAACGCTGCGCGAGGTCAAAAAAAGGCTAGCCTAGACTAGCCCAGCGTGGACGCGGGTCAGCAGCCCGATGGTGGCGAACCGCCGGGGGGGGCCGGAGCTCCCGTCGCGTTGGCCGGTGCCATCATGGCGGGATTTGCAAGGCTCATACTAACGCTTTCAATGCACGCCGCCGAGTTCGGCGTCGGTACTGCGGTCATGGCCGGGTTGAGGGTGGTGCCGGCAAGATCTGGGATGACAGGCTGGATCGCGCCGGGCGGGGGGATGCTCGGAATATCGGGAGTTGTGATCGGCAAAGATGCGCCAGTGGTCGGTGGACCTCCTGGAATGTCGCTGCATACGACAGTCGATGGGTTGCCGAGTGGGGACACCGGCGCGATGCTCCCGATCGAGCTGACGCCGATTGGCGTAAGAGTGGTACCCAAAGGGTTCGCTGGCATCGACATCGTCGTGGTCGAAAGCGTCATCGTAGCCATACCGCTTGCCGTGGATGTGGAGACCGTGCTCGGCGCGGCTGACATGGCCGGTGTCGCGAAAATCGATGGAAAAGCACCAGTCGAGCCGCCCACCACGGACATCGAAGTGACTGGCACGGCCATGGCCGCGGAGACGATTTGCGGTATTGGCGTGGCACAGGTTACGTACGTGCCCGATATTGCAGGATTCGAAGCTAATGGCACCGGGGCCAGTGTCGTGCCAGGAGTGCCCGGCTGTGTTGTCGCCGAAAACGGACCCGGGCCGGTGAGTGGCGACGTCACGATAACTGCAGGGGTCGTTGGAATTCCCATGGCCGTTGTCCCCATCGTGGAAACCTGCGCCAAGCTCACGGGGCAACCAAGCAGCAGGACAGCTGCCGTGAATAGCGAGCGTCGCATTGCGATTGCTTCCTTCGAGCCGATCTAGCTAACCTTCGTTTTGCGCACCGCGACCTTGCTGCCTTCCACCAGATTCACCATAGGGTTCAGGATGACTTGATCGCCGGGCTTGACGCCGTCATGCACCTCGACTTCCGTGCCGAAGTCCCGCGCAATCGTGATCTTCTGCAGATGGGCGGTGCCGTTCTCGACGACCGCGACATGTAGGCCGTCCTCGTCGAATACGACCGCGTCGGCCGGAATGATCATCGAGGGTGTCTTTCGCGGGATAAGCAGCTCAACAGTGCAGTAGATTCCCGGACTGAGGGCGCCGTCCGGATTTGGGACGTCGATCTCGGTCAGCAGCGTTCGGCTGCCGGGTTGTAACGCGGTCGCTATCCGCGTGACCTTGCCAGGAAAGGTGCGATCTGGAATCTCGGGGACACGGACCACCGCATCGACGCCGGGCCCGAGCCCGAAAGCCTCGTCCTGCGGGACGAACAACTGGGTGCGGATCACGTCGGGGTGCATCAACGTGAACATGAAGGTCGATCCGGACTGAACCAGGCTGCCGTTGTCGATATTGCGCTGGGTGATCACGCCGTCGAACGGCGCTACGACGCGCTGATAGGCCTTCTCCTGCTCCAGTACTCGAATCTGAGCTTCCTGAGCGGCGATATTCGACTGCGCCACTCCAACCGCTGCTTGTTGCGACTGCAGCGTCAGGCGATCGTTGTCGCCCTGCTGACGCGTCAGCCACCCCTGTTTAACCAGATTGCTATCGCGCGCATTGGTGACCTGGGCGAGATCCCGGCTTGCTGCCGTCTGCTGCAATGCCGCCCGATACTGGGCCAGCGTGGCCTTGGCCTGCGTGATCTGGTGGTCGAGCTCAGGCGCCGTAATTTCTGCCAGCAGGGCTCCGGCCTTGACGCGATCACCGATGTCGACGTAGCGCTTCTCGATGTACCCATTGGTGCGCGCGAAGATATTCGCAGCCTCAAAGGCCGTCGTCGTTGCCGGCAACGAGACGGCAACGTTGCTTTCGCCGGCACGGATCGCGGCGACGCGGACTTCGGGGACAAGTTCCCGGCTTTGTCGGGCTATGGCGGCGACCTCGAGCTCAGTCTCGTAGTGGCGCCAGCTTCCGATTCCAAGGCCACCCAGGAGCACCAGCAGCACGCTACCGCCGAACAGCGCGCCGCCATAGCGACGCCTCCGCTTGGGTTTCGGATCGGGTAGCGCGATAACACGATCCGTTTCGGGATCGGGCCGGTCCTGCACGCCTTCATTTTTGGGTCGCAGAAGAATCTCGTTCATTCCGGAACTTCCTCGAATACGCCATGGTGGGGCCTTCCATCATTGCCTTTGCGCAACGTAGCGAACAGATACGGCACAATCAGCAACGTCGTCGGCGTCGCGAACAGCAGGCCGCCAATGACAGCGCGCGCAAGCGCGGCGTTCTGTTCCTCGCCGGCGCCGCCGATTGCCATAGGGATCATGCCGACGATCATCGCGGCGGCCGTCATCAGCACGGGACGGATTCGGGTGCGGCCGGCACTGAGCGCGGCCTCCAGGGCGGAGTGGCCTTTCAGCTGCTGCTCGCGCGCAAAGGTGACGAGCAGAATCGAATTCGCCGAAGCAACGCCGACCGCCATGATCGCTCCCATGAGCGACGGCACGCTCAGGGTGGTGCCGGTGATGAAGAGCATCGTGACGATGCCGCAAAGCGTCGCCGGCAACGCGAGGATCACGACGAACGGATCCCCAAAATTCTGGTAGTTCACCACCATCAGCAGATAAACCAGCACCGCGGCAAACAGCAGGCCGATGCCCAGATTCCGGAAGGAGTTATTCATGCTCTGGATCTGACCCACGACCTGAATGGTGTTGCCAGGCTTCATCTCCTTTTGAAATTCCGCGGTGATCTTATGGATGTCTGCTGCGACACTACCGAGATCGCGACCCTGCACGCTGGCGTAGATGTCAAAGACCGGCTGGACGTTGGTCTGGTTGGAATTGGTCGGCACCTTGTCTCGCTTGAACGTTGCGACATTGCTGAGCATGCCAGGGACGGTCTGGCCACTGACCGCCAGCGATGCTGAAACCGGTGTGTTCATAAGCGCATTCATCGAGTTGACCTTGGGTTCCGGTGTCTGCACCGCGAGATAGTACGGAATGCCGGAAGACAGATCGGTCCAGAAATTTGGTGATACCTGTACCGAGGAACTAAGGCTGACATTGATGTTGGTGGCCACCGTGCTGGCGTTGAGGCCGAGTTGCGCGGCGCGGGTTCGATCAATCTGGGCGTAGAAGGCTGGGGCGTCGACTTCCTGCTGCAAATGCGCATCGACGATGCCAGGAATCGCCGTGAGGCGTTGGCGAATCTGCCTTGCAACCTCGAGGTTGTTCTTGTCGAAGCCCATCGTCCGGACATCGATCTGTGCCGGTAACCCGAAGTTCAGTATCTGCGTAACGATGTCCGCTGCCTGGAAGTAGAAGATGTCCTCGGGAAAAGCGGCCGGCAGCACCTGGCGCAACGTCCGGATGTAATCAGCGGTTGGCTTGTGGCCCTCTTTGAGCGCCACTAGAATGACGCCATCGTTGATTCCGATCGTTGAGCCATCTGCGAATGCCAGATTGTAGACCCGTGCCGGCAGCCCGATATTGTCGATGATAAGCCCGCGGTCCTTTTCCGGAATGACTTCACGAATCTTGTCCTCGACCGCCTGGAATATTCGTTCCGTGGTTTCGATGCGGGTGGCGGGAGGAGCGCGAACGTGAAGCTGGATTTGGCCACCATCGATGACGGGGAAAAAGTCCCGACCAACGAACGCCAACATCAGCCCGCCGAGACTGAGAATCAAGACGGCGACAAGGGGCACTATGAACCGCCGGTGGAGCAGCAACATGAGGAGTGTTGAGTATCCATTGCGCAGACGCTCGAAGCCGCGGTCGAAAGCCGCGGACATGCGGGAGAAGAGGCCGGTAGGCGTGCCAGTGCCCGCGTGATGACGCTCACCCTTGAGCAGCAGGCCGATCGTGATCGGAGTCAGGGTCCGCGACAATCCGTAGGAAGCCAGCATCGCAAACACGACCGCAAGTCCAAGCGGTGTGAAAAGGTACTTGGCAGGTCCGTCGAGGAACACCACCGAGGTAAACACGCAACTGATGGCGAGTGTTGAAACCAGCGTCGGCACCGCGATTTCGGCAGCACCGTGCAAGGTCGCCTCGGAAAGCGGCATGCCTTCTTCGGTCCAGAGGCGGTGGGTGTTCTCGATGGTGACCGTCGAATCGTCGACCAGTATCCCGACCGCGAGAGCCAGGCCGCCGAGTGTCATGGTGTTGAGCGTTTCACCGAGGAAGGACAATACGATAAGCGACGACAGGATCGCGAGCGGGATCGAAATCATAACGACCAGCGTCGAGCGCCACGAACCCAGGAAGATCAGGATCATCAACGCTGTAAGTGCTGCCGCGATAGCGCCCTCGCGCAGCACGCCGTTGACGGAGTTGGTAACGAATACCGACTGGTCGAATAGCTCGCTGATCTTGAGCCCGGCCGGCGCGGCGGCACGGATAGCCTGAAGGGCGTACTTCACTCCGTTGACAACTGCTAGTGTGGAAGCGTTACCATTCTTGATCACGCTGAGCAGAACCGAGCGGCGGCCATCCTCTCGCACGACGTTCTGTTGCACCATTGACCCGTCCCGTACCTGCGCGACGTCCTTCAAGAAGATCGTGGCGCCGTTGGCGAACTTGACCGGTATCCTGTTGAGATCGTCGATTGTCGCCGGCGTCGCGTTGGTTCGCACCGTATACTGGGTGTTACCCATCTTCGCCGTGCCGGACGGCAGCGTCAGGTTCTGTGTATTGACCGCGTTGACGATGTCCAGAGGCGTCAGTCCCCGAGACAGGAGCTTGTCCGGGTCGATATCCACCATGATCTGACGATACTTGCCGCCGGCAGGCGTCGGCAGCGTAACGCCGGGAACCGGCGCCAGGTCTTGGCGGATACGGTAGATGCCGAAGTCGTAGAGTTGCTGCTCGTTGAGATTGTCCGAATTGAGGCTGAGTTGCAGCACAGGAACGCTCGACGCATTGAATTGCACGACGATCGGCGGCTCGATACCGGGCGGCATCAAGGCTCGTATCGAATTTGTCGCGGAGACAATTTGCGCGATAGCGAGGTCGAGATTGACGTCCGGCTGGAAGTAGATCTTCTGCACCGACAGACCATCCAAGGTCTGGGCTTCCATATTCTTGATGCCGTTGACGTTGGAGCTTATGGAATACTGGCTGTAGGTGCTGACGCGCTGCTCCATCTCGGGCGTGGTGAGACCCGTGTACTGCCAGATCACCGTCACCACCGGAATGTTGATTTCCGGGAAGATGTCCGTCGGCATCGAGCGGATCGCGGCGATGCCGAGAAACAGGATAAGCGCGGCCACGACATAGAATGTGTGCGGAAATCTGAGCGCAAATCGTACTATAGCCATTTGCTCTTCCTACCACTCGACCTGATCAGCAGCGGCGGATGCTGGCCGTTCGACAGCGGGCGTGATGAAATGGTCGTATTCGCCATTCATACCCCACCGTTTTGTACGAAGCAGTAGACGACCCCGCCGGTACTAAGAAACACGATACTATGACCGGTCGGATTGCCGTCTTTCCAGGTCAGCTTATGGTCCGGGATCTCAATCTCGGTGCCGATCGGGACCGGCGTTCGCTTCAGCTTGATGTTGTCGCGATCGTCAGTGATTGTGCAAAAGGTCTTGCCATCCCTGACGTGGATGTCATCGCACCAGTAAGCGTCAGCCTCGCCGCAGCATGAAGATTTCGGATTATCCGGCATCATCAGGGCCTGATACCACTGACGGACCTGTGGGTCGACGTTCTCCCATTGTCCAAGATCGCGAGCTCGGGTGCCGGCGGTGAGGGGCAGCGCGCATAGGGCCACAATCGCCAGCCGCCACGCAGGCTGTGACATAGGTTGCATTTTGAGAATGACTCCAACTCGTGAGCTAACAGTAAGCGCTTGCCGTGTGGACCGCTGTTGAGTTCTTGCGGTTTCTGGCGCGAGATTGCTTGAACTCCTGATCTCTTTGTCGCGGGCGTGAGAGGCCCGGATCTGCAGGTGGGGCGGCTTCGAGCTGGCTGGGATATGCAGGATCATTGCCGCTCATAACGGCGCAGTTGGACCGAAGCCGAACGGCATTCTCGACTATATCGAATTCGCGAGGCCGCAGGGGCAAAGCCACATTTGGCGAATGCGCGAGTCCGGCTTCGGCGGGAGTCCTGGTCTGCGGCGATTAGTGCCTCGGATTGCCTATTAGCTGCGGAGCGTCAGGCGTGTGTCCATGACGCGCTAGCGCTATCCAGCCGGCGCCGCGTCGCTTCGTTGGTCCAGCGGGGAATCGGTAAACGCGGCGGGGCGATCGCATCTTCGCTGGGACGAACGGTGACATGTCGCGGCTTTGAGCGAAGTGCCGTTGAGGCGTGGGCAGAAGCGCAAATGGAACACGAACGGCTCAAAGGCCAAAATAGAACGCGTCGGTTCTGCTCCAATCGAAATACCGCGACTCCGATGCATACACCGGTTACACACGCATTAAGTTCGATCACATCGGCGGAATCACCGGTTCTATCCGTCTCACCGGCCGCTGCAATCTTGACGCGCGACAAGGATCACGGCTCGTCTATCGTAGCGACGTGCGGCTTCGACATGAATCGGTATCCGCGCGAGCGTACCGGTCGACGGCAACCCGTAGGGCTCTATGGGTCGATCCCTAACGATTGGCCACCAAACTTGGACGGATCGTTGTAGCTAGGGGTGTCGTCGTAGTGGACCGGCGGTCGAGCACGTACGTAGTCCCAATTCGGAACGGCGTCGCGTGACGTCCACCCTTGGCTGGGACGAACAATGACATGTCGCAGCATAGGGTGATGCACAGTTGCGGCGTTGACAGAAGCGCACAACGTAATCCACAGGCCTAGGGCCAAGACAGAACGCATCGCATTTGATCCAGAGGAAAGGGTCCCAACTCGCGCAAGCTGGGGCCGAGGGTTACCAGAGAAAGATGCCGGAGGATGGGCTGGCACGGCTCTGATGTAGTTTTCGCAGTGCCCCGAGACCATTATATTCTCCTTTAGAGTAGGGCGCGGTTTGAAATCGCAAGTGGCCTGTTTTGGTCTACCTAGCCGCCCTGCGGGGGTCCGATGCAAATGCGCCGACGTTCGGAGCACGGACGCAGTCACGTTCGTCAAGGTGCCTCGTCGCAATCGGCAAGCGTCGGCCTTGCTGCAGCTTTTCGCTGGCCGGCGCAAGATGTCCGTCTTGAATTCAGGAACCATGTTCTTCCTTGCTGCTGATGGCCGGTGCGAGGGAGAACTCCCGGTCCGTGAGCTGAAAGGATTTCGTCGTGAACTGTCGGACGCCGTTGCATTGTTGCTGATCGCTCGGTGCGCCTTTTCGCCTGACCAAGCGGGGGAAAGAACATAATGTAGATTATTCGGCGGATGCCCGCCTTGCCGTTCGTGGCTCGGCTGCAATCCCTTCGTGGGCGAGACGGACGAGTCCTGTATGCAGAATGGCCGCGGCAATGGCGCCTGCGATCGGCGCCGTCAGGTACAGCCAGGCGTCGCCGAAATTGCCGGTCGCGACCATCGGGCCCAGGGCACGTGCTGGGTGAGGGCGCGCCGGTGAGCGCTCCGCCCATCAAAATGTTTAGAGTCAGCGTCATTCCGATCGCTAGCGGAGCGAGGTTGCCGGCGCGGCCCGCAACGGCCGTGCTCAGGACGATGGTGACCAAAAAGAAGGCCTGCACCGCCTCGATCATGAAGCCGGCAGCCGGCGTGATCGTCAGTGTTGTGGCGCCCAGCGCGAGATTGTGTGCGAGCGCAGGCGTACCGAGGCCGGTGGCTGAACCACCCAGTACGGCCTGTAGGGTGAACGCGCCGGCGATACCTCCGATGAGTTGGCTGACGACGTAGCCGATCGCCTCGCCCGTCCGTATCGCGCGGGCGGCGAGCACGCCAATCGTGACAGCGGGATTCATATGCCCGCCTGACACGGAGCCATATGCAAAGGCAAAGCACATGATCGTCAGCCCGTGCGCAAGGGCAACTGCAACGATGCCGGACAGGCCCAGACCGCTGCCCACGACCGCCGCGGCGCCGGCACCGATAAATACGAACGAGAAAGTGCCGACGAGCTCCGCAAGGAGCTTGGACGCAATCCTCTCAGGCATGGATGACTCCAGAGATAAGATGACCGTTCGGCGCTGCCAGATTGGCTACGGAAGGAACGTTGATGGAATTGGCCGACGGCGCGCAAGAGCGCTGCCGGCCGGCTGCCACGAGCAAGCCTACTTGTCGGCCATTGGCGATTTGAGCTTGATACCCAGCGCCTTCGCGACACCAGCGCCGTACGCCGGGTCGGCTTTGGTGCAGTTGGCGGCATGGCGCTGCTTGACTTCGAGCCGGGCATGACCCATGGCACGGGCGGTGTTCTCGAACAGAACCTGCTGTTGGGCGGAGCTCATTTTCCGAAACAGATTGCCAGGCTGCTCGTAGTGATCGTCGTCGACGCGATGATCCCAACGGGCCGCGTCGCCCTCGATCAGCAGCGGCGGTTCGATCAGTGCCTCGTTATGGTCGATCCAGGCACCCTTGCTGTTGGGCCAATAGCTCGGAGTGGCGCCAAGATTCCCGTCGGTCCGCATGGCGCCATCGCGATGATAGCTGTGGAACGGGCATTTCGGTGCGTTGATCGGGATATGGTTGAAGTTGATCCCGAGCCGGTAGCGCTGCGCGTCGCCATAGGAGAATAGCCGGCCCTGCAGCATCTTGTCCGGCGAGAAACTGATACCCGGCACCACATTGGCTGGCGAGAAGGCGGCTTGCTCGACCTCCGCAAAAAAGTTGTCCGGATAGCGGTTGAGCTCCATCACCCCGACCTCGATCAGGGGATAATCGGCCTTCGGCCACACCTTGGTCAAGTCGAACGGATTGAACCGGAAGGCTTTGGCCTGTGCGTCCGTCATCACCTGAATGAACAGTGTCCAACGCGGGAAGTCGCCGCGCTCGATGCTCTCGAAGAGGTCTCGGCCGTGGCTCTCGCGATCATTGGCGATCAAGGCAGCGGCCTCCGCATCGGTCAGGTTCGCGATGCCCTGCTGGGTGCGGAAATGGAACTTCACCCAGACTCGCTCGTTCGCAGCGTTGATCATCGAGTAGGTATGGCTACCGAAGAGATGCATGTGGCGCAAGCTCTTGGGAATGCCGCGATCGGACATGACTACGGTGACCTGATGAAGTGCCTCGGGCAGGAGGGTCCAGAAATCCCAGTTGCTGTCGGCCGAGCGCATGCCGGTGCGCGGGTCGCGCTTGATCGCGTGGTTCAGGTCCGGGAAACGCAGCGGATCGCGGAAGAAGAATACCGGCGTGTTGTTGCCGACAATGTCCCAGTTGCCTTCGTCAGTATAGAACTTGAGGGCAGTGCCTCTGATGTCGCGCTCAGCGTCGGCAGCACCACGCTCGCCGGCCACGGTCGACATCCGAGCGAACATGGGCGTTTTCTTGCCAATCTTCGAGAAGAGAGTCGCCTTAGTGTAGCGGGTGATATCGTGCGTGACGGTGAAGGTGCCGTGCGCCCCCCAGCCCTTGGCGTGCATCCGGCGCTCCGGGATCAGCTCGCGGTCGAAATGCGCCAGCTTCTCGATCAGCCAGATATCTTGCAACAGGGCGGGACCGCGCGGCCCAACTGTTAGAATGTTGAGATTGTCTGTAACGGGCGCACCTGACGCATGAGACATCGCTGCGCGTTTGGATACGTCGTTCATTGGGTTACTCCGGATGTGAGCGTTGGACGTTTGGCCAAGGATTGCTCCGATGTTGGCGAGGCGCTGAGAACCCGGCCACGCGACCGCTTTGCGGCAGCGCTGCGCTTGCATTCGCAAAATCGTCTGGTGACAGAATTGCGACTGCAGATCTGGGGCTCGAATGGAATGTATTCATCGCTTTTGCGATGACTTTGGTTCTATTGCGGAGAGTGGACCGGTCTTGCTCTGGTCTTCGGTGGGTAAAATCATTCAACGGCCGCTGTCCATCGCTTCGGCACAAGCTTCCGCGTCGCAATGTTTGCTATTGAGTTGGCCAACGGCTGCAGCGGATTGGCTCGTCGCAGGCCATTCAACGCAAGTTGCGCCCGAGTGTGATGGCTACTTTGTGCTGGCGATACCCAATCCTAAAACGATATTTAGTGGTGCGCGCGACTTCTAGAGCCTACGTTGCCTGGCGAGTGGCCGAGTGCGCTTGGCTCGTCGGGATGGGCCGTAGAGAACCGGACGACGTACGCCATGCCTTTTGCCTCTATTAAGCACGCTCGGCGTTGTCGGCTCTCTACGGAGAATCCCATGGCATTATTGGACGTTGACGTGTCATTCGTCTCGGGCGAGCGTGCAGCCGCTGGGGCAGCAACCTCCACCCCGTGCCGATGTTCTCGCCGCATTCGTGGATCGACTGATGACAAAATTGCTTCTCATCGAAGATGACTGCGAAACGGCGGAGGAACTCAGGGCCGAGCTGGCGGATCGCGGGTTTGAAGTCGAATGGTCCGCCAGCGGTACAGAAGGCCTCGACATGGCACGCTCGTCACGGCCAGAAATCATGATAGTTGATCGCCTGTTGCCCGGAATGGACGGCCTAACCGTCATCGAGGCGCTCCGCAAGGATCAAGTGCGGACTCCAGTGCTGGTGCTCAGCGCACTCGGCGCAGTCGATGACCGCGTGCGCGGGTTACGGATGGGCGGCGACGACTATCTTACCAAACCGTTCGCGCTGGTAGAGCTTCTCGCCAGGGTGGAAGCTCTGTTACGCCGGCCGGTGGACTCGCGCGAAACGACATTGCGGGTAGGGCCGCTTGAGCTCGACCTGATCGAGCGCACGGCCAAGCGCGGCGACCGCGCGATCGACCTGTTGCCGCGTGAGTTTCGGCTCCTTGAATATATGATGCAACGTAGCGGCCAGTTGCTGACGCGGGCTATGCTCTTGGAAGAGGTCTGGAACTACAAATTCGTCCCCGCTACCAACCTTGTAGACGTGCATATGGGCCGCCTGCGTCACAAGGTGGATGGACCCAGCGAAAGCCCCATGATCCGTAACGTGCGAGGGGCCGGATTCATTCTTAGTGTGGGTCAATGAGAGTCCGATGACCGTCAGCGATGTGCTGCCGTTGACGTCGAGCGGGACATCCGGACGAGATCCGATGCGTCGACTGCGATACATGCGTTCGACCGCCTTCCGCTGGGCTCTCGCATTGGCCGGTGTGTTCGCTGTCTTCGTGATGGTGCTTTTAGGTTTTATCTATTGGCAGACCGATTGTTATTTGATCGCGCGATCCGACAGAATGATTGCTAGTCAACTGAACTTTATCGCCGGCCTGCCCAACGAACGCCAGCTGGATGCGATAAATCAGAATCTGGGTCAGGATTACCGTCGCGTTCAATATGCCGGACTGTTCGGCGCGGACGGCCGGAGGATAGCGGGCAACCTGGAGCAGTTGTCGTCGGGGCTTAAGATGAATGATTCCGCCCAGAACGTCTCCGTTGATCGGATGCTTCCGACGGGACGACAGGCTCGCGCGATCCGCGCGATCGCCCGGCGATTGCCAAATGGCGACGCCCTGGTCATCGGCCGAGATGTCGATGAAGCTCGGGAGATTTCCCATATCGTCGGTGAGGCATTGGCGCTTGGCCTGTTGCCGGCGCTCTGCTTGTGCCTGCTTGCTGGCGTTTGGCTGAGCATGCGCGCCCAGAAGCGGATCGAGGAGGTAAATGAGCGGGTCCAACGCATCAGAGCCGGAGATTTGCGCGAGCGGCTTCCACACCGCGATGTCGACGAGCCGTTTTCGAGACTCTCCGCTATCGTCAATGGCATGCTTGATGAAATGGAAACGATGATCATAGCGCTCGCCAGGGTAGGCAACGACATCGCCCACGATTTGCGAACGCCGTTGACTCGGGCGAGGCTTGCTCTCGAGCGCGGTCGCGCCAACGCAACCACGCCAGAGCAGTTCCAGGCAGTTGCGGACAAGGTGATAACAAGCATCGACCAGTCGCTAACGATCATCACGGCGCTATTGCGTCTTGCTGAAATCGAAAACAGCCGGCGTTCGGCGGCGTTCGGCAGCGTTCCGTTGCATGAAATGCTGCGGGAGGTGGGCGATATGTACGAGCCGATTGCGGAGAACAAGAAGGTCGATTTGCGGGTCAAGGCCAAGCACCGGCTTGACGTGCGCGGCGACCGGGATCTCCTGTTTGAGGCAGTCGCCAACCTCGTCGACAATGCCGTCAAGTTTACACCAGAAGGTGGGCGGGTGGACATTGAACTGATACGCGGCAACAACGAAATCATCGTGCGCGTCATTGATACCGGTTGCGGCATCAGCGAGCAGGAGCGGGAGGCGGTCCTGCGGCGTTTCTATCGGTCAGAAAAGAGCCGAAACGCGCCGGGGCCTGGCCTTGGCCTTAGTCTAGTGGTTGCGATCGCAAAGCTCCACGGCTTCAGGCTGGCGATTCACTCAGGGCCCGGTAGTCGGATGGACCTTATTTGTCCGGATTGCTAATCGGGACGAATGAGCTCGCTCGATACCCAAAGACTGCGGGCGCGACGCTGCTGCCTGGGTGACGGTGCCCCGGGGCGCTTGGAGCGAATACTGTGCTCGAGAACTTTGCGGACGAAAGTAGTCCATTTTTGGCGCAGTCGAATCATATTCTTACCCAGCGGCCGCTGCCCGGCGCCTCGGCGCGAGATCGAGCCTTGCCCACACGTTGACGAGGGCCCCGGCGAGTGCCTGCACAAGCGCGTCGTTGTGATACGGGCTTGGCGTGATCCGCAGCCGCTCCGTTCCACGCGGCACGGTTGGGTAGTTGATCGGCTGAATGTAAATGCCATGTTCGGCGAGTAACATATCGCTGGCCGCCTTGCATCTCTCCGGATCTCCGATCAGAATCGGCACAATATGGGTGTCGCTCGGCATCACCGGTAGCGCGGCGGCGGTGAGCAGCGCCTTGACCCGCCGGGCTCGTTCCTGATGTCGCTCGCGTTCCCAGTTCGACACTTTCAAGTGACGGATGGCGGCGGTCGCGGCGGCGCAGATCGGCGGAGGCAAGGCGGTCGTAAAGATAAAGCCCGGTGCATATGAACGCACCGCGTCGATCAGGGCGGTACTTCCGGCAATATATCCGCCAATGCATCCGAATGCTTTGGCAAGTGTGCCTTCCAGTACATCGATCCGGTCCATCACGCCGTGCCGCTCCGCCATGCCGGCGCCACGCGCACCGTACATCCCGACGGCGTGCACTTCGTCCGCATACGTCATGGCGCCGTAGTGTTCAGCGAGATCGCAGATGCGACCTATCGGCGCTACATCTCCGTCCATGGAATAAACAGTCTCGAAGACGATTATTTTTGACCGATCCTGCGGCGCTCTCTGCAGCATCTGCTCAAGATGATTGACGTCATTATGGCGCCAGACCTGCTTCTCACAACCGGAGTGGCGCACGCCTTCGATTATTGAATTGTGATTGAGTTCATCCGAGAGGATCAGACATTCCGGAATGAGCCTGGCGATTGTCGCGATTCCAGTCTGGTTTGACACATAGCCCGAAGTAAAAACTAGTGCCGACTGCTTGCGGTGCAAATCGCCAAGTTCATGCTCCAGCTCGACCAGAGGATGGTTTGTCCCTGCGATGTTTCGCGTCCCACCGGCGCCGGCGCCAAGCCGCTCTGCTGTCTCTGACATGGCCCCGATCACTTTCGGGTGCTGGCCCATCCCGAGATAATCATTCGAGCACCAGATCACTACCTCGCGCCGTCCGTCCGGAGAGTGCCAGATCGCGTGCGGGAAGCGACCAGCGAGGCGCTCGAGATCGGCGAAGACACGGTAGCGCTGCTCGTCTTTCAACCGACTCAAGGCATTGGTAAAGAACAGATCGTAGTTCATGCAAGCCTCCCAAATGGAGCCTTGGTGTCTATGGAGCAGGGACTCTAACCGTTGGGCCGAAGGCTGCTTCATACGGATTGCGGTGATTGGGCTCGCCTTGCCTTAACCCGCGAAGCTCGGGTCCATACGGGCATCTCGAGATTTTTCAGACCGTTTTGTCGAACGACGAGGCCCAGCGGCTCGCGCGGCTGTTCGGACCAGTTGTCGGTCCTCCTGTCTAATAAACAGCTTCTCACTGCGGCCGGCTTTGCCCATCGAAGACATTCAGCCTTACGAATTCAGACGAAGTGATGACCCGGCCCGTGCGCCTGCAGGCCAACGACATCTAGACGTTTTGCGGCCACGCGTTGTCTGGCAGGTTGACGACGACAGGCGTGGCTGTGCTGCGTACGACAACCCACCGGAACGGCTCGAGCTTTGAAGGGTTGATTTCCATGTGCGGCAAATAGGCGGGGACATGAATGAAATCGCCGGCCGTTGCGCGTGCAGAGAATTCTCCTCTTTCGCCCCACCGTACTTCGCAGGCACCAGAGAGAACGTAGGCGATCGTCTCTTGCGGTCCGTGATGGTGAATTCCGGTCCGGGATCCCGGATCAACCTCGAACAGACCGCCCCAGATTGCCGAAGTAATGCCGAGCGTGGGAGCGATAGCCGCACGGCGCGCGGAGCCGGGCGTCTGAGCCGTTCCGGAATCGAATTGCGCCGGACTGACGATATGGATGGCAGCAGCTTCGGTCACTGTCTTCCGGATCATCCTTGAAAGGAATGCCGTAAGATTAATCTGTGGTACGCAGACAGCAACTAAACTGCGGTTTAGAGAATCCATTCTGGACTAACGGTGGCAGGCCGGCGCGCAGCGATTTGGTTTCGTGATAATTGTTAGGACGAGCGCATCTGGAGAAAGCTCGCGACGGTCGGACGGAGACAGATCGATTGTGCGAGGTCCCAAACAGAACAACGCGCATCGGTCCTACGATCGCTTTCCCGCTTCTCTAGGGCAGAACCTAGGTATCGAGGCCCCCAACTCTCTCGGTAGTCAATTAAGCTCGATGGCAATGGGGCAGTTCGCCGCGATGCGTGGTTGAATGTTTATGTCCACAAGTAGCATTCGAGTAGGTGGTGGTGCAGCCCTATGGCCGATCGATCGACCGGTTCAACTTTCTTCGGGGTGAAGACGCGTCAATCGTTAGACGGCGCGCATTCATTGTGCTGGATGGCTCACGCGTGGGGCGTCCCGTCCTCGTAGGTGCGGGTAACCGCTATCGATGGGCCTGCTCATGCCTCTCCTTGACGGATCGCTTCGTGGTATTCTGCACTTTTTCGTACGCCCGGACGGCAATCTGTCGAATGCGCTCGCGAGAAACGCTGAATTCTATCGCGAGGTCCTCCAGTGTCTTTGGTTCATCAGCGAGATGGCGCGCTTCGAAGATACGACGTTCGCGACCGGTGAGGGAGCGAACGGCACGCACGAGCGCCTCCCGTCGGTGCTCCAATTCGTCATGTTCGGCGATAATGGTTTCCGGTGACGGTCCGTCGTCCACCAGGTAATCCTGCCATTCGCCGGAGCGTCCTTCGGCCGTCGCCCTTGCGTTTAGCGACGAGTCGCCTCCCATGCGACGGTTCATTTCTATGACGTCCTGGTCCTTGACGCCGAGGGTCGTTGCGATTGCCATCACGTGCTCGGGACGCAAATCGGCACTGTCGAGTGCGGCGATCCTGGCCTTGGTCGAACGAAGTTTGAAGAACAACTTCTTCTGGTTCGAAGTGGTGCCGATCTTCACGAGGGACCAGGATCGCAGGATGTATTCCTGTATCGACGCTCGTATCCACCACATCGCGTAGGTCGCGAAGCGAAAGCCCATCTCAGGTTCGAAACGATGGATAGCCTGCATCAGGCCGACATTGCCCTCGGATATCAGCTCCGAGACCGGCAGACCATAGCCGCGGTAGCTTTTCGCGAGTTTGACAGCCAGACGCAGATGGCTGGTGACGATCTGGTCCGCGGCCTTGCGATCACCAAGGTCACGCCAGCGCTTGGCAAGTTGGTACTCCTGCTCTCGCTCGAGAAACGAAAAACGTCGAATGCCCATCAAATAGCCCGAACCGGGACGATCCCCTGATGGAGCGAGCAAGCCGCGTGTGGTCGGTCCGGATTGACTTGTAGCAATCTCCTGCACATTCATCTCAGTCACTCCGCTCGTCAAACGTAGGGCGCCTATAGACAGACGATCGGGATGGACGATGTGCTGCAGGCGATATCCAGAAGAATAGCTGCAGCACAACCGACATCCACTAAATTGGCCTTTAGGACGCTAAACTCGGGTTTAGGCAGATTGCCGCGTGAACGTCGGCTTCAATCGGGTCGACACGATGAGATATGCAGTATCAGCTACGCAGCCCGCGTGCTGCTCGCCGTCAGCCGGGCGCCGTGCAACATGATGATGGGAGGGGCCAAGGCAACTCCAGGCGCATTTCGGTGGTCGGACCGGCTGAAGCGTCTCAGGACGGCTGCAGGTTGGTCTTCTCCCATCTCCCTTCCTTGTGCTTGGGACCCGAACGATATGTTCGGCCTCGCTGCCAATCGATGCGTCCGCCCCGCGGGCGCAAGAGTTGCCGGATTGTGGCCAGACCTACCATCGACGGATCACGGTCACGACATGCTGTTGCGTCACTAACGGCGGCGACCCGCGACGCGACGTGCTTGCCTACTGCAATCGTGTCTTAGAACTTGAGATCGTCTGGCAGCGAAATCTCCAGTGGTATCCTTGCGAAATCGGTTGTTACTGGTTTCGCTGATCCGCAACAGTGAGACGGCGAACGGTAGGTTTAGAGAGCCATGCGCGTGTCACTATCGCGTCCGACAGTCTAGGCTGCCGTGGTGTCGACCAAGGGGTCTCCGCTTAGAGGCCTGCGGGCGATGGCCCGAATGGTCCTCGCTTCTCTGCCCACACCGGGCAACCCGTAAGGCCTGCACATTCGGGACGGTCGTGCGTCCATGTTGGAGTGCCGCCGCTCTCGGATATCGGTTCGCCGGTTGGAACTGCCCCCAAGCTGAGAAGTTCAAAATTAGGACGTACTCGCCGCCCGTTTGCCGGGCGTGCACCGCCTATCTCAAACGTTCCGACGATCGGGTTTGGACCGGTATTACTATCTGGAGCACGTCGATCGAGAAAATCGCAGATTCAGGCTCATTATCCGCGTCGGTCCAAACGCATTTCACTCGGTTACCCTCGATGCCGATGACCGTCATCAACGGCCCTCCCGAACGTAGCCGAACAAGATTACCACTCCGCAGCGCGGAAGCGGCCTGATCTGACACCGGAGTGCTTGGTAGAGCGGCGGCGGAAAGCGCTTGAGACGGGGGCATGCCAAACACAAGCAGTGCTGCAATTGCAATCGAGATCCGGTTCGTGAGCGTCAGCATGATCAAACTCCATTTGAACTCAGGCCAGCCTTGCAGGCATTCATCGCAAGCCGAGTCCGATAGTCGCAAAACTCGGTGGAGCGCGAGCAACAGTGCGAGGCCTATCGCGCATGAAGCAAACGTGTTGGCAATCGATCAGAGCAAACAGTGGCTATCAGCTAGTTGTGAAGTGGATTACTGACGGACGCGTAGAAATGGTTGAGTGGCGGTTCTTGCTTCGCGCCGGCTTTCTCTGCTCGGACGTCCGTGCCGCAGCATTTTGTGAAGCAGAATTTAAACGCGGAGCTGGGCTGGCCCTCTTACGTAGTCGTTGTGCTGTCGCACCAGGAGGCCAATTCGGAAATTGCATTGATCGACGCCACGGCACCGAAAGATGCAAATTGTCGAAGCCTTGAAACGGCAGATTTGCACGACATAGCGGCTATCACGGCGACGGTTGGGCGGTTTCGCAACGCCATGACGCGGCGTCGCAAATGGCACCATGCACATCTGCAACATACCGATAAACTCAGTCAAAGTACCGACATGAACCGGCAGCGGTTTCAGGGTCGGACATAGAAGGAAAAGGAACTATGACTAAAACTCTCGCTCTCGCCGCATCAATGGTGATGCTGGTTGCATTATCTGGACAAGCATTTGCGGGTGCAGCCCAGTTGAATGCGCGCTCTTTCCGAAAAGCGCCCAGCGTCGTGGACCGCAAACCGGCCGACGCCTTCGATGGTTTCGAACAGAGAAGGACGACGGAGAGTGCCTACCGCTATTATGGCGGGCCGAAATGGAACGAGTGACGTTCGATATCATCGACGCGATCGCCATCTGCAATTGACTGCCGGCCGCTCTTGACAGTCCGTGTCGAGGCATCGAGATGGTAGCATCCGCCTATAAACCGAACATGATCGCCGCGCTCAGCGTCCTGGACAAAAACGCGAGCGCGGCCCGGGGGATTACAGGCGATCTGTGTCACGTGGTAACTGGAATACGTCACCGGAAGCTCACGCGTAGCCTTCGATGGCCAGCATGGCGTCCGCGCAGTGTTCGGCGTAACAAGTTTCATCGCAATAGGATAACCGGGTGTTGACTTCCCGCAGATAGGTCGCCCTGATCGGCCTGCGGCATAGTGCGCACAAGGATCGCGGGCAGGGCGTCCTGCCATTCACCAAGATGAATCTCATTTGGCGCCTACTAAGGCGATGCTGTGCGGATGGTCTCATTAGGCAGTCTCCACAGTACGAAATCCTATGAATCCGACTGCAACTGTCTTTCAAGCGGCTTCAGCACTGCAAACCGCTTCTCGAACTCCCTCACGTTGACGATGCCGCGGCGATGGGTGCCGTCACCGATTTTGCGGTCGCCGTTCCACGCCTCGACCTCGAACAGCACGCTCTTGGAGTCGATCTTGACGACGCGTGAGGTGGTTCGGACCGTGCGGCCGACCGGCGTTGCCGCCAAGTGGCGGACTTGCACATCCATTCCGACGCTCGCAAAGCCTTCTGGCAGATGCGAACTGATGGCCGAACCCGACGCCATCTCCATATGGAGGATCATCATCGGCGTGGCATAAACCTGCGGCATCCGCGGCACGAAGTGACTGACGGTCATCTCAGGCGTAACGGTCACGGTCTTTTCTGCCGTCATGCCGATCTTGACATTGTCGAGCGCATTCATATTCACCTCGTCGAATGATCCTGCCAGTGTGACGCCACTTATTATGTTATGATGCCACCAATGACGTGTTTCAGGGCCCCCGACATCGCTCCGCTCTACTATCTGGGCATTATACCTGGCCCGTCGTCGGGCCATTTCGCGATCGTCTCCTGGTCTACATTGAGATGTTGGGCGACCAACGCCGGCGGCGTATGGGTCAGCCAGTTGGACAGAGAAATCTCTTCATAGCGGGGAGCTCTGAAGACCCCGATGAACGTCAGGTCCGTATTGCCGACGTTTTGGACGTAGTGCCCCAGATTGCGCTTGACGTAGCCGATGTCGCCAGCGCTGAAATCCATCGTTAGCGCATTCGGACCGGTATTGAAAACCGTCATGCGCGCCTTGCCCTTGATGTAATATTGCCATTCGTCGGCGTTCGGATGCCAATGCATCTCGCGGACCCCGCCGGGACGAATCGTTACCAGTGCGGCCGCGACCGTGGTGGCGACATGGAAGTTGCCGCTGTCCGCGATCCGTACTGTGCCGCCTTTGGAGGTTTTTGCCGGAGTGGACGATCCGAGTTGGAAGATAAATGGATGGGGTGGAACTGATCCGGTCTTGTCGACGGCGGCCCGGTCGGATGACAGATCGCCCGGCAGAGTTCCCTGAAAGATCCAGAGATTGCGCAGGGGTATCTTGGCGAATGACTCCGCGGGAACGCCGAAATTCTTGGCAAGCACCTCGGGCGGTGTATGGGCGAACCAGTCGGTCACCAGTAGCGTGTTGAATTCGCTGGCGTCGCCGTCATCAAAGCAAATTACGAACTCGCATCCGTCGGGACCGAGACCCTGCAACGAGTGCGGCAGGCCCGCCGGGAAGTACCAGAGGTCGCCCTCATTGACGTCGGCGACGTACGGCCGGCTCTCGGCATCGAGAACGGTCACGCGGCAGCTTCCGTAAGTCATGATCGCCCACTCGGCGGCTTGGTGCCAGTGCAATTCCCTGATGCCGCCAGCGGTCAACCGCATGTTGACGCCGGTGATCGTGTCCGAAATCGCAAAATCCTTTTGTGTAACCTGGCGCGCCCAACCGCCGTTCTGGATACGCTTTGGCGCATTGTTGAAGGAAGCCCAGTCCATGGGCATGCCGCCGACGTCGGTCGCCGGCGGAAATTGTGCCGAGGGAAACTGACTACTGATAGCCGGGTTTTGCGGACCAGGATCTTCGAGATTTCCGGGCCCCTTGGCATTGAGAGCGCCCTGCGCTGGCTCGTCCGGATTGCCGAAGGTTGCTGCTTGCGCTGCTGCAGTTGCAGTCATGACGGCGCCGGCGGCGGACGCTCTTAGAATCTTCCGTCTTGAGAACACGGCTGTCGCTCCTCTGCAAGATGGCTGCGGGTAGATGAAAGATAGACCCACAATTGTCGTGGACCACTAAACTTGCATTCAGAAATAATGTTCGCACCGCGCACGATTGTTTCTTCGTCACTCGGCCGGCGCTGACTGAGCGTGGCCGGCGGGTGCGTGCTTCTTTTCTCCGAAAAGCCAGATCTGCAACCGGTCGAGATATAGATAGACGACAGGCGTCGTATAGAGAGTAAGAATTTGCGACACGGCAAGGCCGCCGACGATGGCGTAACCAAGCGGCTGCCGAAGTTCCGAGCCGACTCCTGTACCAAGCATCATCGGGACGGCGCCAAGTAGCGCGGCCATGGTAGTCATCAGAATCGGCCGAAAGCGCTTGATACAGGCCTGGTAAATTGAGTCCTCGGTGGTCAAGCCTTCGTTCTGTTCGGCCTGTATCGCGAAATCGACCAGCATGATGCCGTTCTTTTTGACGATGCCGATCAGCAAAATGATGCCGACGATCGCGATCACGCTTAGATCGAAATGAACTGCCATCAGCAGCAGCAGCGCGCCGACGCCGGCCGACGGTAGCGTTGAAATGATGGTGATCGGATGGATGATGCTTTCGTAGAGCACACCGAGGATGAGGTAGATGACGAAGAGCGCGGCGGCAATGAGGATCGGCGTGCTCGACAGGGATGCCCCGAAGGCTTGGGCGTTGCCCTGAAAGCTCGTCTGGAGCGAGAGCGGGGGGTGCAGTGACTTTTCGACAGCGTGAATGCCGTTTACCGCCTGACCGATCGCTGTGCCTGGCGCGAGATTGAACGAAATCGTAACAGATGGGAACTGGCCCTGGTGGTTGACTAGGAGCGGCGCGACCTTCACGACCGAATCGACCAGCGTGGATAATGGCACCTGCTGTCCGCTCGACGATTTGACATAGATGCCACTGAGCGCTTCGGGGCCATACTGAAACTTGGGATTGACCTCCAGAACGACGTGGTACTGTTGCAGAGTAGTATATATCGTCGAGACGATACGCTGGCCGAAGGCGTCGTCGAGCGTATTGTCGATGGTGTAAGGCAGGATGCCGTAGCTTGAAGCGACCTCGCGCTTGATCGCGATATCGAGCATCGGCCCGGCACTGAGCTGGTCGGTGGTCGCGTCGGTAATTCCGGGAATCGCCTTGATCTTATCGAGGAACAGCGACGCCCAGTGATTGAGTTCGCCGGGGTCGGCGTCGTTCATGGTGTACTGAAATTGCGTCTTGTTGAGGCGCGCGCCGATCGTGATATCTTGCGCAGGTTGCATATAGAGCGTGATGCCCTGGATCTTGGCGAGGTTGGTCCGCAACCGCGCCATCACCTTGTCGATGGAATCGCGTTGGTTTGCGGGCTTTAGCTGAATGAATACCCGGCCGTCGTTAACCGTATAGGTGCCGCCGCCGGCACCCACAGCCGAACCTATCGTCGCGACCGCCGGATCCCGCATGATTGCATCAAGCAAAGCTTGCTGACGTTCGGCCATGGCCTCGAAGGAGATATCCTGCGCCGCTTCCGACTGGCCGAGGATCAATCCAGTGTCCTGCTGGGGAAAGAAACCCTTCGGGATGATGACGTAAAGATAGCCGGTTAGCGCGATAGTGCTGAACATTACCATGAGCGTGATGAAACGATGCCGCAGTACGATCTTGAGGCCCGCCTCATATAGGTTAAGCAGGCCATCGAAGCCGCGCTCGGACAACCGGTAGAGCCATCCGTGATCCTTACTCTCCGGTTTGAGCAGGTATGCACACATCATCGGCGTGAGTGTCCGCGAGATCACCAGAGAGATTACGAGTGCAACGCTCACCGTCATAGCGAACTCGCGAAATAGCAACCCGACGTAGCCGCTCATCAGGAACAGCGGAATGAAAACAGCGATTAGCGAAAACGTAATCGCCATGACTGTGAAGCCGATCTCGCCGGACCCCTTCATGGCGGCTTCGTACGGCGGCAGACCTTCCTCCATATGTCGCACGATGTTTTCGATTTCGACCACGGCGTCGTCGACCACAAATCCAACCGCGATAGACAGAGCCATCAGCGAGAGGTTGTCGAGACTGTAACCCATTTCGTAGAGGATCGCGAAGGTGCCGACCAGGGACAGGGGCACGGTGACCGCCGGAATGACGGTTGCCCAGAAGTTGCGCAGGAAAATGAAGATCACCATGACGACGAGCGCGACAGTTAGCATCAGTGTGAACTGCACGTCGCTGACAGACGCACGGATAGTCTGGGTGCGGTCGGATATGACGTTTATCTTGACGGCGGTCGGGATCGACGCCTCGAGCACGGGCATCATCGACTGAATTCGCCTTACGGTCTCGATGACGTTGGCACCGGGCTGGCGCTGGATGGCCAGAATGATCGCCGGCTTGTTGTTGAACCAGCCGCGGATCAGGTCGTTCTCTCCAGCGCTGATAGCACGACCGATGTCGCGGATGCGGACGGGTGATCCGTTGCGATAGGCGATCACGAGGTCGGCGTATTGGTCCGGCTTGAACAGCTGATCATTGGTATTGAGCGTGTAGGTCTGGCGAGGGCTGTTTAGCGTGCCTTTCGGAAGGTCGACGTTCGCCTGACCGAGCACTGTTCGAACATCTTCGAGATTGATTCCGCGGGCCGCGAGCGCCTCCGGATCCACCTGGACACGGACCGCCGGTTGCTGCTGACCACCAATGCCGACTAGGCCGACCCCGGATATCTGCGAGATCTTCTGCAGCAAGATGTTTTGCGCATAGGCGTCGACGACGGTTAGAGGCAAGGTTTCCGAGGTGATGCCGAGAACCAGGATTGGTGTGTCGGCCGGATTGACTTTCCGGATGGTCGGCGGATATGGCATGCCCGTTGGCAAGTATGCGGAAGCGGCGTTGATCGCCGACAGCGTGTCGCTGACCGCCCCGTCGATTTGGCGGCTCAAGTCGAATTGCAGGGTGATCTGGGTGTAGCCGAGTGCGCTCGACGACGTCATCTGGGTGAGGCCCGGAATCTCGCCAAACTGCAGTTCGAGCGGCGATGCTACCGAGGATGCCATGGTCTGCGGATCGGCGCCCGGCAACTGCGCGGTGATCGCAAGCGTTGGATAGTTGACGTTCGGCAGCGACGCCACCGGCAGCAGCGGATAGCTGACCAGTCCGCCGACCAGCAATCCGACCATCAGAAGGGCGGTGGCGATCGGCCGCTGGATAAACGGCGCGGATATGTTCACGGGATCGGCGCCTGCTGCGCACTCTGTGCAATGGCTTCGTCTGCGGCGTTCCCGTGCAGCAGCGTGACACGTGTGCCGGGTTGCAGCTTATACTGGCCGTCAATGACGACCTGCTGGTCGGCCTTCAGGCCGGAATCAATGAGGGCTTGCCCAGCGTCGATCTGCGCCACCTTGATCGGCCGGATCTCGACCGTGTTGTTGGGATTGATGACATAGACATAGGGTCCATTTGGACCTTGCTGCACGGCCGATGCGGCGACGGTCAGGCCGTCGTGCCTTGTATCGACCAGCAGTCTCGCGTTGACGAGCTCGCCCGGCCAGAGCTTGTGAGCCTGGTTGGCAAAATTTGCCTTGAGCTGAATCGAGCCCGTGGTCTGCAGGATCTCGTTGTTGACGAGGCCGAGCACGCCCTGTCCCAGCAGGATCGTGTCGTCCTGACTGTAGGCGAAAACCGAGAGCGGGGCTTTAGTGTTTGCCTGTCGCTGCTGGATCCGCGGCAGAACGGTTTCCGGAAGCGTGAAAATCAACGAAATCGGGTTGAGCTGTGTGACGACAACGAGACCGTTTGCGCTGGACGGACTGATGATATTGCCAACGTCGATCTGCCGGATTCCGACCGCGCCATCGATCGGCGACGTCAGGCGCGTGAAGCTCAGTTGTACCCTGGCCGCTTCAACCAGTGCCCGATCGGTCTTGATGGCCGCTTGCAGCTGCCCCACCTGCGCCTTCTGTGTCTCGAGTAGTTGCGGAGTAGCCCAGCCCTTGTCACCCAGTGTGGTGTAGCGCGCGAGGTTGGTCTGTGCATTAGCGAGCTGCGCCTGATCGCGTTCCAGGTTACCAGTGTATTGATCGATCAAGGCCTGATAGGGACGCGGATCGATCTGCGCGAGCAGGTCGCCGGCATGCACGGACTGGCCTTCCGTGAAGTTGATACTGATGATCTGCCCCTGGATCTGGGCGCGTACGATGTCGGTGTTATAGGCGATCACCGTGCCGACGCCGCTAAGATAGATCGGCACGTCGTGTTGGGCGACAACTCCAGCGACGACTGGCACCGCGGATGGTGATGTTGGCGTAGCAGCGGCCTCCACTGGGTTAGCACGTGTGAAGTAGAGGAGGCCGCCGGCCGCAAGTGCGGCAATCAGGAAGGCAGCCGGAATGATGACCTTCTTTTTCATGACCGCTCTCTTTTACTGATGCAGTAATGTTTCACCGGGCGGGAATGATCAACATGCCTCCAGTTCCCATGGTCGGACTTGGCGCGGCATTCGTTGTGGAGGAAACCGAGGCCGGCGATGACACCGTGGGAATGGTGGGCGCTACTGAAGTTACGACGTTGCCGAATATCGGGGAAATGTTGACCGTCGGGACTGCGGCTGCGGAGCTGACCCCAAGATTGCCGATCTCGGTCGATCCCAACGGAATGGCGGTTCGAGGACTGCCACCTACCGTTGTTGGCGACATTGAGCTCGGGGTCGACGAGGCAGTAACGCTGCTTGAGCCGGAGCCGCACATTCCTGACAGGCCGGACGTTTCCAACATCCCCGAGGTCGTCGATAATCCCGAAGTCGCTGACATCGTCGAGGAGCTCGAAAGTGCCGGCGAACTCGACATTCCCCCTTCCGACGTTGCGGCGGTCGCAGGCGTCGCACTTGCTGCGGTCATTCCTCCACCGTCGTAGGTGGCGGTCGATCCATACATTGTTGATGGCGAAGTTCCGACTGTTGAGCAGGTGGTGCTGCTACCAGGCGTCGCAAGCGTGCCCGTTACTCCGGTGGGAGTCGGACTGAGTCCCGGTGATACGAGTTCTGTCGCGCCGAGCGGAATGCCGGTTGGCGAAACCGACGTGCTCGTCCCAAGGCCCAACGGTGATGTCGTGCCCATCGTGGGTGTCGGCGTTGCCGTTCCACCAACCTGCGCCATGGCAACGTTGGAGAGGAACGCCGCTGGAAGGATTGTGGCAATCAATGAGATTCTCATCATCGGCATATTCCTGTTGAAGCGCGCCAGGCGACCAAAAGCGATCGGCCGCCGACAAGGAGATCGTGCAACGTCGATCACAGCTCCCGGCTCGAGCCCAGGCGTCTCGATAGTTATCTTGATCGGTGGGGCGCCGGTGAACGTTTCGATCGGAAAGTGCGCTGTTGCGCGAGTCCGTTCAATTAAATTGGCGTTTATTCGCTTTGTTCGCGAAGGTCGGATTACTGCTGAGCCAAGCTTTCACGCTCGAAACCGAATGCCTCGAGAGGCTGCAGAAGCACAGGGCAGACCGCGATGGCCTAGCCACGGCGGTCTGTCGTAATGTCGGACGGCTCAATCCGATCAGTAGTTGCAGTAATACGGTGAGTTGTATGACCGGTAATAGGGACAATCGAGGCCGTAGTCATAAAAGCCGCCGCGGGCGAAATGGCGTCGTCCAAAGTGATCGTGACCCAGATGGGCGCCGTGCGCTCCGTCAAAGCCCGCGACGTGATCTCCGCCAATGTCTCCGATATGGGCGCCACCAAAACCCCCGGTATGAGCTTCGCCAAAACCGCCCATGTGGCCTCCGCCGAAGCCGCCCATATGACCTCCGCCGCCTCCGCCAAAGCCGCCGCCTCCGTGTCCGCCGCCGCCGCCACCTCCACCCCGCGCTTGTGCCGCAGTAGCAACAAGGCTGCCGGCAAGCAGCGCGGTCGCCAAAATCATCATCACTCGTCCTCTCATGAGATTCTCCTTCGAGATGGGCGGAATTTTCCGCCACAGGCATTTGTCAGGCGGTGGTGGCCGAGGAAGGCAGAACGCCACCGCCCCGATGGACTGAAGATGGGATGCATATTGTGTATTCCCACTAAATTCGCGTTCAGAGGGATTTGGATGGGGGGCACTGAAACAGGCCGGGTGTATGCGCCAGATCAATAGTGGACGTCGAAAGCGTCTCAGCGGCTAAATTCGTTTTTAGTTGAGAAGAGCGCGTCAGCCGGCAAGGTGTCGTTCACGTTGCCATTCTGCTCTGTTCCGAAAAATGCATGGGAGCGACTGATGTCGAGATCCACCCGAATCGTTAGTCGGCAGGTCTGGCGAAAGGGCAGTCTAAGTGCGGGCCATCGTTCGATTCCCGAAGAGACCGCTGTTGCGCTGACATACAACGGCGGAACCTATGCGGTAATGATGGCGACACCGCGGGATCTGCAGGATTTTGCGGTCGGATTCAGCTTGAGCGAGGGAATCATCAGCTCTGCAGCTGATATCGAAGCGCTGGATATCGTACATCTCGATGATGGTGTCGAACTACGGATGTGGCTCCGTAAATCGAACGCCGATCGTCTGAGGGAGCGACGGCGGCACATCGCGGGACCGACAGGCTGCGGACTATGCGGTATCGAATCAATCGCGGAAGCCATGCGTCCGGCGACCGTTATCCGGCATCGCGAGCAGTTCTCACCGGAGCAGATCATGGTGGCCATGAAGAATGTGACATTGCGTCAAAAACTGAACATCGACACGCGTGCGGTTCATGCTGCGGCGTTCTCGAATGCGAGATGCGGCATCGTCGCCTTGCGTGAGGACGTTGGCCGTCACAACGCACTCGACAAGCTTTCGGGCGCTCTTGCGCGCGGGTCCGTCGCGGCGGGCGAGGGGATGATACTTCTCACCAGCCGCGTATCCGTGGAGATGATGCAGAAAAGCGCAGCGATCGGCGCACCTCTCGTCGTGTCGGTTTCAGCACCGACAGCGCTGGCCGTCCGCGTGGCGGATGCGGCGGGTATCACCCTTGCAGGCATCGCGCGCGCGGACGGATTCGAGGTGTTCACGCATTCTTACCGAATTTCGTGTGAACCGTTGCCAACGTTATCTTGCGACGATGAAACCGCCGATCAACGGTTCTGACTATAGCGAAGGCCATGTGAGCCGGGCACCAGCCGGTCATCAACGCAGATCTCATGAGGCGCAAAAGACCCGACCTTGGTCGGGTCCTTTTCTGTTGAGGCGCTGCATGAACCGGCCGGATGGTCGGTTCTCGCTAAGTAGGCGGCCTAGCGCCCGTGCGCGCCGAAGATACGCGCCAAACGGTGTTTCCAACGTCGTCGGCAATCAGCAGTGCCCCGATACGATCAATCGCCAGGCCAACGGGCCGTCCGCGAGCGTGATTATTCACGTCGAGAAAACCTGTGACGACGTCCTGGGCCGGGCCACTGGGCTTGCCACTGGTAAACGGCACGAAAACCACCTTGTAGCCGTTAAGAGGAGTTCGGTCCCAGCTGCCGTGTTCGCCGACGAAGGCGCCGCTTTGAAAAGTTGGGGCAAGATCGCCGCGTGTGTACATGGCCACTCCCAGTGGCGCCACGTGCGAGCTTAAAGCGTAATCGGGCGCGATCGCCGTAGCCACAAGATCGGGCCGCTGCGGCTCAACCCGTGGGTCCAAATGTTGACCGTAGTAGCTGTAGGGCCAGCCATAGAAGCCTCCTTCCTGCACCGAGGTCAGATAGTCGGGAACCAGGTCGGGACCGATCTCGTCGCGTTCATTGACGATGGCCCAGAGCTTTCCGGTTTCAGGCTGCCACTGAAGCCCCGTCGGATTGCGGGTTCCGCTCGCGAAAATGCGATGCGCGCCAGATGCGCGGTCGACCTCCCAAATCGCGGCCCGTTCATATTCAGCTCCGATTCCGTTTTCGGTGATGTTGCTGTTTGATCCAACCCCGACGTAGAGCTTTGAACCATCTGGACTGGCCAGGAGGCTTTTTGTCCAGTGATGATCAATCGGGCCGCCGGGAAGATCGGTCAGCTTGGTGCCTGGGGTTGTGATGCGGGTCTGTCCGCTCAGATACGGATAGCGGACGATCGCGTCGGTGTTGGCGACGTAGAAATCATTGCCAACGAGCGCGACGCCGAAGGGCGAGTTGAGGCCATCCAGAAACACGGTTCGCTGGTCCGGAACGCCGTCGCCGTCTGTATCGCGCAAGAGCGTGATGCGGTTTGCGGTCTTGGCCTTGGCGCCTGCGAACGACTGTACCCAGCCGGTGATCAGGTCCTTAGGGCGGAAGATCGGCGCTTTCGGGCCATTGCTCTCGACGACCAGCACATCACCGTTGGGAAGGACATAGAGAGATCGCGGATGCTCCAGGGCAGTGGCCAATGCCTGGACCTGCAAGCCCTGTGGTACAGTCGGCGTTTCTCCCTTTCTCCATCCGACAGCTTCTGCAATACGGATCGGCGGCAGCAGATATTGTTGCAGCGCCGGCAGCATGGGGTGGGCGCCGATTTGATTTCTTGGGTCACCCCCGCCCTCGTCGCAGCTTGCGAGCCCCGTGCAAGCGACGGCAGCGCAGATTGCGGCAAGTCGCGGCAGCTTGGCTGAATGGGCAGACTTGAAAACGCGCATCATGTGGCTCTTCCTGCAGCATGAGGGGACGTCAAAGCCCAGGCGGCGGGGGCCATCGCTAGAAGAATGACGACGACAAACCCCGAGAGCATCAGGCCGGTCGGTACGACCGCGGTATAGCCGTCGCGGCTGTGGATGAAGACATTTGCCAGTGAAAGAAAGACGGCCAAGGCGTAGCCAACCAGAGGTGGCCATGCCGGCTTTTGCCGTCCGCTTGCAACGTCGATCAGGGCTGCAATCGCGGCAAGGCCCGCCATGATCAGACCAATTGTTATCAGCCAGACAGAGAACCTTTCCCACGTCACTTCCTCGGTCCGCCAGTAGAGCACGTCGGTAACAAAGGCGCCTGTAAAATAGGCGACCGAAAACGGGACCAGTAGCTTATGAATTGCTTGTCTGCGAGCGCTGTCCTTTGAACTTGAGCTGGCTTCGCGTGTGAGACCCGCGTCGGCCATCCTGACGTGCTGCATGTCTCCATCCTCGTGGGTTAAGTCATCACCATTTTCGCGTTGCGGACGCATTCCTTTTCTAAGTAGTGGCGCGCTGTGGGCTCCCCACTAAATTAGAGTTTAGCCTCATCATTCGATTGCATGCGCTCCCAGGCTGGCTGCGGTCCCCCGGGGAGCGTGGTTAGTCAATAGCCCCGCCAGCATGCTAGCTTTTCCAACGCTGGGCCGCATGATGGAGCGGCGGGGCGGTGCGCCGGTGCGACGAATATGAATTGATTTCGATCTCTTCGACGCGGCTCACGACATTGATGGGTGAGCGGCGGGCCGCCTGCCGAGGCCATGCGGCGCCAGTCCCCCGGATCAAAATATCAAGGCGCCCCGGAGTCTCGGCTGGCCAGTTGTCCGATCGCTGACCAATCGAGCTTCTCACCGCCATGCGCCAGCAGGGTCAGGAAGCGATCCCGCAACAGGCTAGCGACCGGCATTGGCACGCGCAAATCATCGGCAGCAGCGAGCACCAGCCGGATATCCTTGTAACCGAGTGGTGCAGAAAAGCGCGCGGGTTCAAACGTTCCCTCGACAATCAGCTTGGCATAGGTCTTGTAGACGGGGGCGTTGAAGAGAGTGGACGTCAGCATATCGACATAATTGTCGAGGTCGACCCCCTCCCTAGCGACGAGCGCAACAGCCTCGCCCAATGATTCAATAACGGACGCAATGAGAAAGTTGCCGCTGAGCTTAACGA
Source organism: Bradyrhizobium tropiciagri (assembly GCF_001189845.1). Taxonomy (GTDB): domain Bacteria; phylum Pseudomonadota; class Alphaproteobacteria; order Rhizobiales; family Xanthobacteraceae; genus Bradyrhizobium; species Bradyrhizobium tropiciagri. The sequence continues at coordinate 85,428 of NZ_LFLZ01000009.1, read as the reverse complement.
GATTTGCAACTTTTGGGGTATCGGAAATGATGACTGTCCTCTTCCCGATCGCGTCCAGGACCGGCGCAACATCCAAAATCGTGCCCTTGTCGCCAGCGGCAATGACCGACAGAGTTCCCGCTGCCGCGACCTCTGGGCGCCCGAACACCGGAGCCGCAACGAAGCGTTGACCGGCATTCAAGTGATCCGCCGCGAGGCGGTCCGAAAGCGCCACGCTAATCGTGCTCGAGGAAACATGAATCCGATCTTTAGGGAGACTCGCTAGCAGTCCACCGGAGCCGTACACGACGCTCTCAACCGCCGCGTCGTTGGCCAGCATGGTGATGACGAGATCGCCATCACACGCGTCCGATATGCGCGAAGCCGCGACAGCGCCCGCTTTCACCAGCTCGTCGGTCTTCGAGGACGTGCGATTGTAAACAGTCAGACTATGGCCGGCGCTGAGAAGCGACCATGCCATCCCGCTGCCCATCTGCCCGAGCCCTATGAAGCCTACTTTCATGTTCGATCTCCGCGGTGCCCTCAAGTGTGATGATTATCGTCGTTGTGAAGGAAGTCGAGACATGCCGACCAACCGATCGATAGCTTCAAGCGCGAAGCCAAGGTGGGATCGATCAATCAGGCCATCCGCAATTTTTTCTGCAACGCCACCAATGACGACTTGGGGGCCGCCCAAGATGCGAGCTGAGATCGACAGAAGCGTCTCGTTGACCTGGGCTTGGGCTCGTACGCCGCCTGTAAAGGCGGGAGAGACCGATATGACAAGGACCGGTTTGTCGATCAGCACCGACTTACCGAAAGGGCGTGACGCCCAATCCAGCGCGTTCTTGAGAACCCCGGGAATGCCGTGGTTGTATTCGGGTGTTACGATGACCACGCCATTGCTAGCGCCGATAGCCCTTCGAAACAGCCGTACGTTCTCGAGAGGATCAGTCCCATCATCGTCTTCGTTGTAAAGGGGGAGCCGCAGGTCGCAAATTGCGAGCTCTACGGCCGGCGGAAGGTTGCCTCGCAGGCCTGACAAGATCGCCCGCGAATAGGAAGCCTTGCGCAAGCTACCGGCCAGTCCAACAAACCGCGTGAGCCCCCCTATGTCATGCATGAAATTCTCCATTCCGTAGGTGACAAAACGGCTTTGCGATATGTCACGCCGGGGCGTGCGGCAAAGGAAGCGACCGTCCGGCTGGGGGACGGACGGCCGCGGCGAGCCTGGACAGGGAGGAGGTCATCGCCAGGCGCATCGAACTTACCAATTTCCCGAAAGCCGGGCTTTGGCGTAGTTGCCGTGTTGGGCTAGATCTTGCGCTCATCGACGCTCTCATAAGGGTTCCGTCTTCGATCGATGGATCCCAGCATTGTGTTGCGCAAAGCATACGCCCAAGACCAAAGCGAGGAGCGCCAGGCCCGCAGGCATCAGCAGAGATCGGAGGCCAAACGCGGACTCGGTTGCCGCACCGAGTGTGCAGCCGAGCAGGAAGCCGGCGATCGCCGGCCAGGTGTGCCTGGCACGATCACGCGCAGCGGATGCTCCGCTGCTGCGGCGGCGGAGCAGGAGTTCCACCATGTCCAGCGTGAACAGAGTGACATTGGTCGTCATGACCGCTGTGGACGGCGCTCTGTTCAGCGAGATACGGACGAGCGCGTTCTGCACGGCCATCGCGGAGACGCCCAGCATGCTGGCAAAGATTGCACGTACGGTGTTTGGATCAACGCTCTGAGTGGTACTGACGCAAACGGCGAGGAAAGCAAAGAGCAAGAGGAACTGCAGCAATAGCAAAGGTGTGAGGGGGCGGACCCGGATCCGATCGAGGGCGGTGGCCAGCACTCTCGTCATTGCAAGCACGACCACGAACACCGGAACTGCGATCAATTGTGCGAGCGGCGTGTGGTCGCGCACGACCAATTTCGTGGCAAGAACCACGAGATTACCGGTGATGTGCGCGGCAAATAGGCCACCCAGCCCGAGAAAGCTAATAACGTCGGTGTTGCCGGCGATCATACTCAGCACGAAGGCAAGGAATGTCGTGCTTGAGTCGTCAATGAGCGATGCCGAGATGATAGCTCCGCGGGAATCGTCTTGCATGGAGAGATGCGTCTAGTAATGATCTGCTGACGCTGCGGTCTTGCCCCTGAATACAGTCAGGCTGATCACGGTGTAGAGCAGCATCAGCGGGAACACGAATAGCCCCGCTCCCCAGAACATGAAGGCAAGGCTCGAGTGAGGGCCGGCCGCCTGTTCGATCGTAATCGAGAACGGGATCATGTACGGCCAGAACGAGATCGCCAGGGTGCCGAAAGCCGCGACAAAAATCACGGTGACCATGGGGAACGGCAGCGCATCCTCACGGCGATGAACGCCGGCGGCGAGCGCGATCGCGGCCAATGCGCCGGCCGTCGGGAAGACAAACAGATAAGGCCTGTCGAGCCATCGTGTCATGACTGCAAAGTCCATGGCCAGCGCATAGGCGAGCACGGCGATCAGGAAGGCGAGCAGCGCTGCCGCAAGATAAGGGATGATACGATAGGCCTCGTCGCGGACTTCGTCCTCGCATTTCCGCACAAGCCAACAGGCGCCGAGCAGCGCGTAGCCGACACACAGGCCGACGCCGCAAACTATCGCAAACGGGCTAGACCAGCCGAATTCACCCCCGACATATCGATTTCCGGAGAGCGGCAGACCCTCCACGAGGGCTCCCACCATCAAACCCTGCATGAACGTCGCGACTAATGAGCCACCTGCAAAGCTCGCGTTCCAGATCCAGCGCATCCGCTCTGCCTTGTAGCGAAACTCGAACGCCACGCCGCGTAGGATCAATCCCGCCAGCATCAACAGAACGGGGAGATAGAACGCCGACATCAGAACCGAGTAGACAACGGGAAAGGCTCCCCAGAGGATCACGCCCGAGACGACAAGCCAGGTCTCGTTGCCGTCCCAGACCGGCGCCACGGCGCTCATCATGGCGTGCCGGCGCGGTTCGTCTGAGGCCAAACCGAACAGTATGCCGATTCCAAGGTCGAAGCCGTCCAGCAACACGTAGAGGAGAATGCTGACGGCGAGTAGGGTCACCCAGAACATAACCATGGCTATTCCCCCACCGGAACTTGAGGGACGCTCGCCTTATCAGGCGCCGGGTCGACAGATAAAGGTTGACTGAGGCGGGCGATCGATGGCGGCAGCATGCCACGCCCGCTAGGCCCTGCGCGCAGCAGCCGATAGATGTAGAAGGTACCGAACGCGAAGATGAAAGTGTAAATTGCGCAATAGACGATAAGCGAGATCATCGCCGCGCGAGCCGTCAGGAAGGGCGTCATAGCGTCCGCAGTTCTCAGTACGCCGTAAACGGTCCAAGGCTGGCGTCCCACCTCTGCCGTGAACCAGCCGGTTAACGTCGCGATGAAAGGTAGTGGAAAGCTAAGAAACGTCAGCCAGAGCACCAGCCGATTCTGCGCGAGGCGGCCGCTCCAGCTCAGATACGTTCCGACCCAAGCCAAAGCCAACATGACGAGGCCGCAGCCGACCATGATCCGAAAGGCAAAGAAAGGAATCAGCACCGGTGGCCGATCCCGGGGCGGGAAGCCGGTCAAGCCGACCTCCTTGGAGTCAAAGCTCATGCTCGCAATCAGGCTTCCGAGCACCGGAATGGAGATCGCGTATGTGTTGCTTTCGGATGCTTCGTCCGGGAGCGCAAGCAATACCTCGCTTGCGGGCTGCTCGTCGTGCCAGCGGCCTTCGATGGCTGCAAACTTAGCGGGCTGATAGTCGTGGATGTAGTCACCGTTGAGGTGGCCGAAGAAAATCTGGACGGGGACAAGCATGGCCGCCAGATACAGGCCCATGCGAAGCATGACTTTCGCTTCGGCGACAAACGTTCGCCGCAACCGATACCAGGCGCCGGTCGCAGCGACGCAGAACGCGCCGGTCAGGTAAGCGGCAAGAAGCATGTGCGGAAAGCGCGACCAGACCACCGAGTTGAAGATGATCTTCGCCCAGTCGTTCGGCACGAAGATTCCGTTCTCGATGACATAACCGACCGGCACCTGCATCCAGCTGTTGTTGATCATGATCCAGAACGCCGACAACGTCGTGCCCAGGGCGACCAGTGCGGTCGAGAACAGGTAGAACCACGGGGCGACTTTCTGACGGCCGAAAAGGATCACGCCGAGGAAGCCCGCCTCCAGGGTAAAGGCGGTAAAGGTCTCATAGGAGAGGAGCGGTCCCTGGATCGGCCCGGAAACGCGAGACAACTCGCTCCAGTTGGTGCCGAACTCGAACGCCATGACTATCCCCGAGACAACGCCGAATCCGAACGCCACGCCAAAGATCCTGAGCCAGAACTCGAACAAGACTCGATACGCTGGGCGCCCCGTCGCGAGATGGAGGGCTTCGAGCATGGTGAGCCATGCGGCCAGGCCGATCGTGAAGGACGGGAAGATGATGTGAAACGAGACGGTGAACGCGAACTGCAACCGCGACAGAAGAAGCGCCGTGATATCCATGGTGCGACGCGCCTTTATCGCCAGAGATTGGTCTTGACGAGATCGATGACTTGGTCGGCCTGCGTGTTCATAGGTGTCTCAAATATCGCGTGCTGGGGTCGTTCACCATGGCGGCGAGGTCGGCGCCGGCTCCTCGCCTGCTTATTCTGCTGCAAAACTGCGCGCCGGCGGGGCCATGAATTCCGGACCGATCGGATCGGTGATCGTTTCGCGCAAAATGCGATTGATGTCTGCCTTGGCGGACGCATCGAGCTTCCAGCCGCTCACCTCGTCGACCGGGAGCAACTGAGCGGGGTTGCGTGCCCCCCAAAGCGCCGTGGTAACGCCCTGGTCAAGCATCCACCGGATCGCCAAATGAATCGCTCGCTTCCCGAAGCGTCGCTGCGCAAGTTGATCGAGCCGTTCGACGGCAGCAAGATATCGCGCGAAGCGCGGTGGCTGAAATTTCGGATCGCTGCGGCGCAGGTCATCACCTTCGAACTTGCTATCCGTCCGCATCCGGCCAGAAAGGAGACCGCGACAGAGCGCGCCATAACCGAAGGTTGCAATGTTGTTTTCGCAGCAATACGGCAAGATGTCGGGCTCGATGCCGCGCTCGAACAGATTGAACGGTGGCTGCAGCACGTGCAGCGGCGCGATTCGCCGGAATCTCTCCATTTGCTGGACCGAGAAGTTGCTGACGCCGATTGCGCGGATCGTGCCTTGCTCGAACAGGACGCGCATCGTCTCCGCGGTTTCTTCGATCGTAACAAGAGGGTCCGGCCAGTGGATTTGGTAGATATCGATGTAGTCGGTCCGAAGCCGACGTAGCGAGTCCTTCAACTCCCGCAGGATTCGTGCGCGGCTGCCGTTCCGGAATACACGTCCGGCGTCCCATTCCAGTCCGGCTTTTGTGGCGATCAGTACGTCGGAGCGCAAGCGGCCCTCCGCGAGCGCTTTGCCGACAATTTCCTCGGAATGGCCGAACCCATAGACGGGAGCGGTATCGATCACGCTGATGCCGTGCTCGATCGCGCCCCGGATTGTTCTGATGGAATCAGCCTCATCGGTGCCACCCCACATCCAGCCTCCGATGGCCCAGGTCCCAAGCGCGACGCGCGATACCTGGAGTGTTGTTCCGGGAATTTCGGCACGCTCCATCGCTAGTTCGATAGTCTTGCCTTCAAGAGTCCTGGCTTCACTAGCCATCAGCTATTCTCCTTCGCTCGAAACGTGCGGTCTCCAAGGGAAGATCTGCACGTCAGGTGGCCTTCAATTGCACGGGATCGATCGGCAGCGTGCGAATCCGCGTTCCAGTTGCGGCAAAGATCGCATTGCAGATCGCCGGCGCGATCGGCGGGACGCCGGGCTCGCCAACCCCGCCAGGAGGTGCACTGCTTTCGACGATGTGGACGTGAGTTTCCGGGGTAATGTCGGTCCGAGCCACCAGGTAGTCGCTGAAATTGCTTTGTTCGATACGCCCCTGCTTGATGCTGATATTGCTGTAGAGCGCGTTGCTGATGCCCATGATCACGGCGCCTTCAAGTTGCGCGCGGACTCGGTCCGGATTGACGACGAGGCCGCAATCGAGCCCGATGTCCACCCTCGGAATTGTGAGCTCACCGGCGCCGCTGACCGCCACCTGCACGACCGCCGCTGCGTAGCTCAAGAAGCTGCGGTGGACGGCGATACCGCGTCCATGCCTGGGCGGCAGCCGGTTACCCCATCCGCTGTTACGCGCGACCAGGTCGAGGACACCACGCAGTCGGGCGGTGTCGACCGGATACGCGTCGAGCGATGCTCCGTAGTTCGGATAGTCGACCTGCATGGCGGTGAAGTCGAGCTTGCGCGGCTCCCCCAACAACTCGCGCAGATAGTCGAGCGGATCCTTGCCGGCCGCGTGTGCAAGCTCATCAGTGAACGAGCATACGGCGAAGGCGTGCGGAATGTTGTAGACGGACCGATACCAGCCAATTCTGACATGATTGGCCGCCGGTCCATTTTCACACCGAACATTGGCGATTGCGTAGGGAAGATCGGTGACCCCCTGCTGCAACTCGCCGGAGCTGCCATAGGTTACGTCCGGTTGGAATGTCGCTTCGATTGCCGGAAAAACTGTGCGATGCAGCCAGGCAGAGGTATGCCCTTCAGCATCGAGGCCGGCCTCCAGATGCTGGGCACAGATCGCGTGATAATAGTCGTGCTGGATATCGTCCTCGCGGGTCCACGTCACCTTAACGGGCGCGCCGATACGGCGTGACAGCAGCGCCGCTTCTGCCACATAATCGGATTTCGCCTTGCGGCCGAACGCGCCTCCCAAGAGCGTGACGTTGACGGTCACGTCTTCCACCGGCAGGCCCAAGACCTGCGCGGCGGTCATGCGCGCGGATTGTGGGAATTGCGTGGGCGTCCAGATCTCGCACTTGCCGTCGGCGAAGTGGGCGAGGGCGTTTGGCACCTCCATCGGCGCATGAGCGTAATAGGGCACAAAATAGTCCGCCGAGACGTGGCGTTCGGCGGCGGCGAGCACTGCGTCGACGTCGCCCTGGTTGCGCACGACCCGACCGGGCTGTCTCGCCGTTGCCTCAAGCCGGGCCCGATAGGCCGTCGAATCGTGACCGGCGTTCGGGCCAAGATCCCAGGTGATCTTGAGCTTCTGGCGGCCCTGTTGCGCCGACCACGTATTGTTGGCGATGACGGCAACGCCACCGAGCGGGTAGAAGCCGGACGGAATCGGAGTTGCTGCAATCTCTACCACTTGCTCTACGCCCGGCACTGTCAGCGCGTCTGTGGCATCGAAGTGCAACGCTTTGCCGCCATACACTGGGCAGCGCTCTACTGACGCATACTTCATTCCAGGAAGGGTGGCGTCGATGCCATAGATCGCTTTGCCGCGCGTGATCGGGCCAAGGTCGATAATCGGAAGGGGCTTGCCGACATAGCGCCATTCGCTCGCCGGCCTGAAACGCAATTCCATGTGGTCGAGGGGCGCGATTTCCAGCGTCGAGGCCACCCGGGCGGCGTCCCCGAACGAGAGCTGCCTTCCGGTTGGGACGTGGACGACCGTGTGATTGCGCGCCTGGCAATCGTTGGCGTTGACGTGCCAGACATGCGCAGCAGCGACCTCCAGCATCTGGCGGGCCGACGCGCCGGCCTCACGCATCGGCTGGTAGAATTGCCGCGTGCTGCGGGAGCCATCGGTGTTCTGATCGCCATATTTCGGGTCGCCTCGAGCCTGTATGATCCTTACTCGGCTCCAATCGGCGCCGAGTTCATCGGCAAGCACCATCGGCAATCCTGTCTTGATTCCGGTGCCCATCTCCGATCGATGCGCAACAATTGTCACCAGGCCGGTGTCATCGACGATTAGGTAAACGTTGGGTACGAAAATCGCGCTCGCAGGTGTATCGGCTGCCGCCACCGGAAGCGTGCGAAATCCGATACGGAACCCAAGAACAAGGCCGGTAACGGTCCCGCCCGCGACGACATCGCGTCGGCTGAGATTTATGACCGGTGTCATCAGAACGTCTCCGCTACGGACTTGATCGAGGCGCGGATCCGGACGTAGGTGCCACAACGGCAAATGTTGCCCGACATCGCATCGGTAATCTGCTGTTCGGTCGGCTTTGGAAGCTCTTTGAGGAGAGCCACGGCCTGCATGATCTGGCCGGGCTGGCAATAGCCGCATTGGGGTACGTTGTTGGCTCGCCAGGCGCGTTGGACGGGATGGGTGCCATCGCTGCTCAGGCCTTCGATCGTAACAATCTCGTGCCCGGCGGTTACCGACAGCGGCGTGATGCAAGACCGCACGGCCTGTTCGTCCATGAGCACGGTGCAGGCGCCGCAGGCGCCAATGCCGCAGCCGAACTTGGTGCCGGTCAAGCCGAGAATGTCGCGCATGACCCAGAGCAAAGGCATCTGCGGATCAGCATCGACACTGTGCAGGGCGCCGTTGATCTTGATTTGTTGCATATTAACCCTCGATTGTTGTCGTTCACTCACTTCGACCAGCGACAATCGAACGAACGCGCTCATCCGTTTGGCTCAGGGCGCGTCGCAGGCATCGTCAATCTCCAGTTCATATCGATCGATGCTCGTAAGCTAATCGTAGCGAGAAAAACCAACTTGAGGGCGCTTGCCGTTTCTGGGTCGCGATTGCTGCGATCAGTGATGCGCGACATTGAACTCACAGCTCGCACGGAATGCTAGGCTGAAGACCGCGCTTTTCGGCGAATCGCGGTCGCATCGTGGCCGCCTTCAACTAAACCGGGCGCTTGCCTGAGCCGTGAGCGTGTAAAAGTTTTGTTAGACAGTGGCTCTCGCAACCAGCGGAGCATGCTGCTATTTCGATCCGGTCGGGAGCGACTGGTTGCGTATACAATCTTTGGCAAGAACTCGTTGGAGAGGGCAATGCTGAACAAGCGTTCCTACTCGACGTTGCGGAGAAGGGTGCCGGCATGACCAATCCAGTTATGAGAACGAACCTCCTGATTTGCTGGGCCGTTGCCATGCTCGCGACCGTCGGCGCCGCTGCCGTTTGGGGGCAAGAATCGAACGCGACGCTTTCCCCCCATGCGTTGAAGGAAATTGCGCAGATCGAAGCTCAGATCGATCGGATCGAGGCGGAAATGCTCGAGCGGTTGGCAACACCACCGGATAACCAGGTGCAGCAGATCGAATTGCTCGGCAAATTAATGCTCTACGACAAGGAGCTCTCCGTCTATCGCAATGAGGCATGTGCGTTCTGCCACATGCCCGAAACGGGATTCACTGGGCCAGTATCGGAGCTCAATCGCACTACCGGATCCTATCCCGGTTCGGTGCGTACCCGCTTCAGCAACCGCAAGCCGCAGGCGCACGCGTACGCACCGCTTTCGCCGGTTCTGCACTATAATCCTGGCCAGGGTGATCTCGTCGGCGGCAATTTTTGGGACATGCGTGCAACCGGCCGCCGGCTGGGAAATCCCGCGGCCGAGCAGGCGCTGGGACCACCGATCAACCCCGTCGAAATGGGCCTGCCCGATATCGCTTGCGCGGTATACCGGGCGGCGCAGCGACCCTATCGCGGCTTGTTCGAAAGGGTTTGGGGGCAACAGTCCTTTGCCATCCAGTGGCCCACCGATGTGGAGCGGGTATGCAATCAGGCGGGGCCACCTTCCGCTAATGATGCTATGCCAGTCCATCTGACGCCGTTGGATCGCGGCCGCGCCGCGGCTACGTTCGACCAGATGGCGCAGTCCATCGCTAGCTACGAGGCCTCTGCAGAGGTGACGGCGTTTACTTCGAAGTTCGATGCGGTGCAGGCAGGTAACGCGCAGTTCACGTCGCAGGAGAAGGCGGGATACGAGCTGTTCCGCGGCAAAGGGCAATGCAACAATTGTCACCGCGACGGGGGCCCCGGCGAAGATCCGCTGTTCACCGATTTCACCGCAAGTAATATTGGGATCCCCGCAAATCCACGGCTTCCCTATTACGCCGAACAGCAGCCCGACGCGCGCGGCTACATCGCCAACCCAGCAGGCTCGCTCTACGTCGACCCCGGCGTTGCTGGGTTTCTCAACGCGGATCATCTGCTTAGCCAGCCGTCATCCGTCGATGAGCGCTGGGCGCCGCGCGCGCCGGAGAATGTGGGCCGCTTTCAGGTGCCGACGCTGCGCAATGTCGACAAGCGGCCCTATCCCGGCTTCGTGAAGGCTTATGGACACAACGGTTATTTTACGAGCCTCAAGTCGCTTGTGCACTTCTACAACACGCGGGACGTCCTGCCGCGCTGCGGCCGCAATGACCCCGGCGAGGGCGCGACGTGCTGGCCTGCGCCTGAGTCGACCGGCAACATGAACACAAATTTTGTTGGACGGCTCGGCCTCTCTGACAAGGAAGAAGATGCGCTGGTGAATTTCATGCAGACGCTCACCGACGGTTTCATGCAGCGGTAGGCGCCGGCTTATTGGGGCGAGGGGCCGAGAGCCGATGCCGCGGTGCTCGCGATCTCTGTGTCGGTTTCCTTGCTTAAGCCGGCAACGCCAATTGCACCAACGACTTCGCCGTTTACCCGTATCGGAACGCCGCCTCGTAGCGCCATGACGTCGGCGGTGACGAATGCTGTCCTGCTCTCATTGACAGTGTCCTCGATCTCCGATGTTGGCCGCTGCAGTCGCGCGGCCGTTCGAGCCTTCCCGATGGCGAGATCGACACTCGCCGGGCGGACACCATCCATTCGCTGGAAAGCGAGCAGATCTCCGGCGGGATCGACAATAGCGATAGCCGAGGGCGCACTCCGTTGTTGTGCACTCGCGCTTGCCGCTAGCAGGATCATCTGCGCCCCGGCTTGATCGAGGCGCATTGCATTAATGGTCTGCGCGCCGGCTGAGGCACAGAAGACCGTAGCTATTATTCCGACGCTGAGTTGAACTCTTTGCATAGCGGGCTGCGTCGTCATCACGGGGGCGGGCGCGCTCCCACTCCGCAAATTCCTTTGCGGGTGTGCGCGTACTCATTCATCTGTTTTCGAGCGCAAAGTCAGTCCATCGCGTTAGTGCGAGCGTTGTATTCAAATCACGCTTGACGGCTCGTCGGCGAGCCTGCTCTGACGGATTGGGTCAAGATACTCAATCGCAGGCTCGTTCCTCACGCGATGACCGGTCATTTCAAGGTTTCGAGATACGAGATGACATTCTGGCGGTCTGCAGCAGCCGGGACGGTGATGAACATTTTGGTGCCATGGACATCGGCGGCGGGATTGGCGAGGAACTTGTCGAGGGTATGCTCGTCCCAGGTGATGCTCGCCGCCTTCAGCGCAGGAGAATAGTTGTAGCCGGGCTCGGACCCACTCTTGCGGCCGAAGACGCCCGCAAGCGACGGGCCGACGTTGTTCTCGCCCGGCGTCGTCGAATGGCATGCAGCGCAGCGCGCAAATACCTGCCGTCCCGCCGTCGCATCGCCCGCCGCTTGGGTCGGAGAAGTAGCCGATAGTGCACCGATTGCCGCCGCGAGGGTGAGCGTTGAGATAATTGGGGCCGGTGTTTCACGCATGCTGTCATCACCCTGCGATTGGCATTGCGGCCAATCTAGGTCGTCCGTCGCAACCTTACTTGGCGCGGATTGCGGGGATTGTCGTCTTCTTGCCAAGGTCATGAGCCCGCAATGGGCTGATCGGTGCGAGGGAAATTACGCAAGATCCGACCGATCGCAGCAAGAAAGCCAAAGTCATTTCTTCAACGGATCGATACTTAGTGGGTTGGTCGGTTGTCTCCTCCCGCCCTGTGTGGCAACCGGCTCGGGCGCGGCTGGCCCCCTCGGCGCGATGGCCGGCCGCATCCCGTTAAGCGAATTGGGCACGCAAGAGAATGCGACGATGGCGACAACGTCCCTGAGCGTGAACGGTAAAACCGTCCCGGTAGCCGTCGATGACCCCGATACGCCACTGCTCTATGTTTTGCGAAATGAGCTTCGGTTGCATGGTCCACGTTTTGGCTGCGGTCTCGGCCAGTGCGGTGCCTGCACCGTGCACGTCGATGGAGCGGCGGTCCGCTCGTGCGTTACCCCGATGTCCGCGGTTAAAGGCAAGATCGTCACGCTTGAAGGCCTCGGTAAGAATGCAGAGCCGCATCCGCTTCAAGCGGCATTCGTCGAAGAGCAGGCCGTGCAATGCGGCTACTGTATCAACGGAATGATAATGCAATCCGCCGACCTTTTGGCACGCAATCCGAAGCCGAGCGAAGATGAAATCAAAACCGAGCTGGCGAACAATCTTTGCCGCTGCGGCACGCACCTGCGCATCGTCCGCGCGGTGATCCGTGCCACGCGTATTTGAGAAGACCCATGAACAGGATGATCAATAGACGCGCATTGCTGGGGGCGAGCGGGGCGCTCGTCGTCAGTTTTGGCCTGCCGCTGTCTCGGACTGATGCGACGCGCGGTGCCGGACCGAAAACCGTTTCACCGGGTCGGGTAGACGGCTTTCTTGCCATTGCACCTGACGGTCGTGTCACGGTCTATTCCGGCAAAGTCGATCTTGGCACCGGGGTGCGGACCGCGCTGACGCAGATCGTTGCCGAGGAGCTTGATGTGCCTATGAGCCACGTCTCGCTCATCGAAGGCGACACCGCGCTTACCCCGGACCAGGGAGTGACGTCCGGAAGTCTCTCGATCCAAGATGGAGGGATGCAGTTGCGCCAGGCAGCTGCTACCGCACGGAGAGCGGTGCTTCGGCGGGCGGCCGCGCGGCTGCGGCACGATATTTCCACGCTTTCGATTTACGAGGGCGTGGTGATTGCCGAAGATGGAAAGCGGGTACCGATCGGCCAGTTCGTTGACGGCACAACTTTGGCTCGCGATGTTGCCAAAGATGCGCCACAGAAATCCGCCCGTCATTACAAAATTGTCGGTAGGCCTGTGCCGCGGCTTGACATTCCCGACAAGGTGAACGGTCGCTTCACCTTCATGCAGGACTTCAAGCTCCCAAACATGCTGCACGGACGAGTCGTGCGCCCGTCCGGCATGGGCGCCACGCTCATCTCATACGATGAATCGTCGGTTGAAGGTATCCCAGGTATCGTGAAGGTGGTCCGCATCAACAACTTCCTTGGCGTCGTCGCCAAGAGTGAGTGGAGCGCAATCAAGGGCGCCCAGCAACTCGCTGTGACATGGTCGAAGTGGGAGGGCCTTCCGGAACAGAGCCGGATATGGGAGCACGTGCGCAACACTCCGGTCGTACGCGAGGATGTTACCAGCCGTTTCGGCGACTCTCGCGCTGCGCTCGACATCACGCTGCACAAGCTTTCCGCAACCTACGAATTCGCCATTCATACCCATGGCTCCATCGGGCCCTCCTGTGCCGTTGCATCGTTTGCTGATGGGAAGCTGACTTGCTGGAGTGCGTCGCAAGCAACGCACGATCTGCGCAAGCAGCTGGCGGCCACGCTCGCGCTTTCCGATGGCGATGTGCGCTGTATCTACATCGAAGGGGCGGGCTGCTATGGCCGAAACGGCCACGAGGATGCCGCAGCCGACGCAGCTCTGCTGTCGCGCGCGGTCGGCAAGCCGGTGCGCGTGCAATGGATGCGCGCGGACGAGCATGGTTGGGATCCTAAAGGGCCGCCGACGCTCCTCGATATGCGGGCCGGGATCGATAAAGTTGGCAACGTGGCGGCTTGGGAATCGGAACTCTATGTGCCGGACGGAACCGCAAGCTTCGTGGCGCTGGTCGGCTCCGATCTCGCCGGGCTCGACAGCCTCGGCAAGCTCAGTCCCGGCGGAGTGCTCAATGACCTGGCAATCCCTTACGCTTTTGCGAATGTTACCACGACCGCGCACCGATTGGCATCAACGCCGCTTCGACCGGCCTGGATTCGCTCGCCGGGACGGCTGCAAAACACTTTTGCGAATGAGTCGTTTCTCGATGAGATCGCCGCCGCCACGGGCGCCGATCCGCTCGACATCCGCCTGAAATATCTCGCCGACGCTCGCGGGAAGGAGCTTCTCGAGCGCCTCGCCGACTCGAGCAAATGGCGTGACCGCCCGAAACCAGATCCCAAGGCGGATATCGTGACTGGACATGGTCTCGCCTACGTCAAATACGAGCTGGTTCGCACCTATGTCGGCGCCGTCGCCGAGATCGAGGTCAACCGCAAGACCGGACACCTTGCAGTCAAGCGCTTTTATATCGCGCACGATTGCGGACAAATCATCAATCCTGACGGGCTACGAAATCAGATCGAAGGTTGCATCGTGCAGACGGTGAGCCGCACCCTCAAGGAGGAGGTGAGTTTTGACCGGTCGATGGTGACGAGCCTCGATTGGGCGAGCTATCCGATCCTGACCTTTCCCGAGGTCCCCGACGTCGTCATCGACTTGATCGATCGGCCGCAAGAGGCTCCATGGGGTGGCGGGGAGCCGGCTTGCGCGGTGGTACCTTCGGCGATTGCCGGTGCCGTATTCGAGGCCACGGGCGCCCGGTTGCGATCGGTTCCGTTCACACCCGACAAGGTGCTGGCGGAGCTAAAGAGGGCATAGTTGGCTGGTGAGTGCGGCGGCATTGCGCGCCGCCGCCGCCGTCGACGAACTGCAGAGCGGCGACAGCGGCTCCGGCTCACCATTGACACAATGCCCGCGGTCACCTAGGGCGGCGCTCTCGGACGGCGCGGCGCCGTTGGACGGCTCCAATACCGACGCATCTATTCCATCAAGTCCGGTAGCATGGGCTGGAAACCTGCCAATCGACCATTGGGGCACATAACGGCCGCCTTGGGTGACGCCGAATTCGCCGCGCGGCGCGATCTTCCAGTTTAAGGTGCCTACACACGAATCTTAAGCAGGCCCGCGCGCGTCCGCTGTGACCGGTTCAGGCGCCCGGAAGGTGGCGATATCGAGTGATGTGGCATCGCCAGTTAGCGCATAGCCGTCATGTACCACGAATACGATCCAGAGCCGATCTAAGGAATTCAGCGCTCCTCTGCAAACCGACAAGCTCTTCGCCCGACATTTCGGGCTCCAGTACCTCGATGACGCCGCCTCTGCCGATCACGCTCGGCAAGGACATGGTGACGCCGAATTTCTTCTGAAAGCTCCCGATTGGGATCACGGCGCGTTCATCGTTGCAGATCATCTCGGCGACCCTGACCGCCACAATTCCCACGCCATACTGGCTTGCGTTATGACCTTCGATAATGGTGATATTGGCGTACCGCACTTCCTTCTCCACCTGCTCACGCAAGTCGGCGAGATTCTCTCCGCGCTGTTTGAGCAGCGCTGAGATCGGAGCCCCGCCCACCCGCGCGGACGACCAGAGGAACACCTGCGCTGTCCCGTGATCCCCAATGACCTGGGCTTCGACATGCGCGGCGTCGACGCCGAAATGTTTGCCGAGATGAACACGAAAGCGCTGGCTGTCGAGGTAAGTACCCGCACTCAAGACGATCGCGTTGGCGCTCGTCTCGCGCGCGACATCGGCAAGCGGATCCGGCGGGTCCGTTACTACTAGCAGCACCGCCCGGGGTGCGGCATTCACGATCCTTGGAATGACATCGCGATAAATCTGGGCGTTCTTTTCCAGCAATCTGAGCCGGCCCTGCGGATCGTTGCGATCGGTGGCTCCGCCGGTCTTTTCGTTCACCCCTGATGTGATCAACACGACTTCGGCACCTCCGAGATCGCCGTAATCGCCGTCTGCGATATGGACCTTATGGCCGAGCGGGATGCCATATCGAATGTCGGTCGCTACGGCTTCGGCGGTTTTTCGGGTGCGGTTGATTAGGACGATCTCGCGAGCGCTGCCGCGCACGACGGCGGCCATCGCACATGCGCAGCCAACATTTCCCGTTCCAATGATCCCGATCTTCATCGGCGTCTCCGATCCTGGTGACTTTACCCCGCGCATCTTGTTTAGGTAGTCAACCGGTCCAGCGTAAGGGGGCTGGCGTTCGCTGTCTTGAAGTCTATTCGCGCGCCTGATGCGTGCCGCGGGCCACGAATTACGTCCGATCGAAACCAAAGTATGAGCTGGGCAACCGAAGTATGAGAACGACATGCGGCGAGTATGGGCGGCTAAACCATCGAATTAGCTGCGCTAACCTCCCTACGATTGAGCCGTTCGCGGGTGAGTGGCGCAATTGCGTGGAGGGGCAGGGCTCCCGATAAGAAGGACGCAACGCATGCAGACCCACGCGCATGATGCCGATGCTGTGCGGCTCAGCGCTTTCGACGAGCCCGGTTCGCCGGTCTTCAGTCAACGGCGGTCTCGGGAAAGGGCAAGGCTGCTGTGGATCGATGGCCGCTTCGTGAACGATGATCGACAGAGCGGCTGCCATCAGTTGCCCGATCGGGGAACTGGCGAAACAAATAGCCGTGCCCTCGAGATCACGCCGGCTCATGCCGTCAGTCGTTGCGCGATGGGATGGGATGGGATCGCCGTCGAGATCGTGCAGTGCGTCACGCATGACACGGTCGAATTCCGATCCCATGGGCGATGCCATCTGCTGCTCGTCCACGAGGAGGGCGTCCGCCACGACGGCGAAACGCTCGTCGGCGATTTACCGCCCTCGAAGGTGCGAACTCTCCGGCGCAAGCTCACGTTCGTGCCAGCCGGCCATGAATACCGTGACTGGCAGCGGCCCAGCATTCCAAGCCGTATCACCTGCTTCTATTTTGATCCCGGCAAGATGCCAACCCACCCCGATGCTAATAGAATCGCAGCGCTCGTGCCGCTACTGCACTTCGAGAATAACGTGCTATGGGAGATTGCGACGAAGCTCACTGCAGCTTTGGGGCACGGTGGCGAGGACGAGCGCTATTGCGAAGCGCTTGGCGTGATCGTGGGGTATGAGGTCTCGCGGCTCCAGGGGCACATTCTGCGCCGCGAACCACTGGCGCGAGGTGGTCTTGCAGTCTGGCAGCAGCGCATCGTCATCGGCTATATCGAAGAACACCTGTGTGAGCCGATCTCGCTTGCGACGCTGGCGACACTTGTTCGGCTGAGCTCCTTCTACTTCTGTCGCGCGTTCAAGCAATCGTTTGGTATTCCACCCCACCGCTATCATGCCAATCGGCGCATCGAACGGGCAAAGGCATTGTTAGCGAACCCGAAACAGTCGGTGACCGAGATTGGACTGGCGCTCGGATTCAGCGAAACGAGCTCATTCTCGGCAGCTTTTCGGCAAACGACGGGCATCACTCCAACGGAGTATCGCCGCACCCTCTAACAAAGCTCGCAAGCTCAGACCACGTGTAGCCGTCGAATATGGGCTCTGGTCAGGCTTTTCGCTCCGAGGCACCAATACGACAGGGCATCCTGTGACCCTGGTAGAATGATATGAAAGGCAGCACCGCGCGGCGCATCTGCAGGGTCTTCATTCGTCAGTCCTGCCGGTGCACGAGAGCAGGGCGCAACCAACTTGAGGGCGCTGCCGTTCCTGGGTCGCGATTGTTGCGATCCGCGATGCGCGCTGTGTGTATCATGCATCAGTTGGGTAGCTCGGAGGCGTTGTGCAGGTCGTTTTTCCGCGCAGGAACTGGCCGGTTGGAGCAATCCCGAACAAGCCTTCCTCTCCGACGTCGCCGAAAACTCTCCGGGATGACTCTCCGACCTACGAGATCGCTCCGGACGGTCAATAAGTGCCGTCTAGTGCGATGGAGGCTTGGATTTGCATGCGCGTTCCCGAGGTGATTCACACATCGACTTTTCGGTGGTTCGGGCTTTTATCCACCGGTTGCGCCATCTGCATGCTGCTGATGTCGGGTATACTATATTGGCGGACTTCCAGCTATGTGATCGCCTCTGTGGATCGAGTCATCGGCGATCTTGCTGACACCATTTCGGCGCTTCCGCCCCCAGTCCGAATGGAAGTTCTTCGAGAACAGCTCAAACAGGACCCACACTACGTAAAGCTGATCGGCCTGTTCGATTCCGAGGGTAATCGCATCATCGGCAATATCGAAAGCCCGTTACGCGCGCTGCGCTCCAGCGCTTTCGCAACGGAGGTGGCCGTGGTGCGGATCGACGGTCTGCAACGCGAGGAGCAGACCGTGCGGGCTGTTGCCCGTCAGCTCGCCGACGGAACGATGCTTGTTGTCGGCCGAGGCTCGGGGAATTGGACCAGATTGGAGCTGTCCTCGGACGAGCTTTGGCAGTGGGGCTGCTTACGGTCCTGGCGCTCGGCTTTACTGGAGCAGTGCTGGTAGGTAGGAAGCTGCGGCGACGCATGGAATTGGTAAGTCGGCTGGCTCAACGCATCGAGGCGGGCGAGTTGAGCGGACGGATGCCGGTCATCGGTACGAACGATCCCTTTGATGAGCTCGCTACACTGTTCAATCGAATGTTCGATCGAGTTGAGGCTCTCGTCGGTGGTGTGGCGGCAGTGGGAGAGGGCATTGCGCATGATTTGCGAACGCCGTTGGCGCACGTCAGGCTGGTTCTTGAGCGTGGCCGAGAGAAGGCGAGCGACCTTAGCCAGCTGCAAGCTGTGGTCGACAGAGCAATCGCGGGACTTGACCGCTCGCTGACGATCGTCACGGCGCTGCTGCGCATCGCGGAGATCGAATACACCCGACGCCGTTCCGGATTCGGCAATGTGCGCTTGGCGGAGCTGGTCCACGCGGTTGGCGAGCTTTACCAACCGGTCGCGGAGCGCAGCGGGGTGGCTTTGATGCTGAAAGCCGAACAGGAAATTGTGATCTGGGGCGATCGCGATCTCCTGTTCGAGGCGACTAGCAATCTGGTTGACAACGCCTTGAAATTCACCCCACAGGGCGGCCGGGTTGAGCTCTCGCTTTTGTCCGCCGAAGAGGGAGGTATTCTTCGCGTTAGCGATAGCGGGCCCGGCATCCCACCGGGAGAGCGCGATTTTGTTACAAGGCGCTTCTATCGTTCCGAACAAGCTCGCGAAAAGTCGGGACTTGGGTTGGGTCTAAGCCTGGTAGCGGCGGTGACCGAACTGCACGGGTTTAACTTCAGCATCTCGCCGGGGCCGGGTTGCGTCGCGCAAATAGCCTTTGCAAGCCCCGTCAAAGCTGAGGAAGGGGAAGCGGTGCTTCTCCTTGATCAAGCGAAGGGCGGCAACGTATTTGCGTCGGATCGAATGCCGTTTGCGGAGGCCAACAAGGGGTGAGTGGACGATAGGGGTGCGATTTGCGCTGGCGCAGAACGGGATGGGTGAGGTTCGCGGCAGCGATCGTAAAAGAGCGCCGTTGTAAAGCGCTTGGGGGCGTCAAAGCATCATCGGCAAACCCGGCGGAAACAGCGGACTGTTGTAGGCCTCGTACTGGATACAGCGAACCGGCCCTTGCAGGTTTTCGGCATGCGACGGGGATCACTCCAGCGGAGCCCCTCCCAGTCAAAATACGTTCCAGCCGCGAGGGCGGCGCGCCACTCTTCAATCCTACGATCTTCTGGATGCAATGCATTCATCCAGCCCAGGCCGCGCAATTCCTGCAAAGATAGACCGGTGTAGTCCCGGAACCGCTGATTGAAGAAATCGGTCGAGCCGTCCGAAGACGTCTTCCAGACCAGGACCGCAAGGCCGTCGAGGATATTCGCCAGTTCATCGCGTCCGGTCCTTCCTTACGACAAGGCAAGCGATTACCAAGGCGGTGATCAGGAACGCAGTCACCGTGATGGTGTCTTCGAGAGAATGGACGCGAAGATCGAAAATGGGCGGAGAAAAGAAATGCCGGAGGCACCCGTACGCGACGAAGGACAACGCGATCAAGGAAATGAAGCGACCTGTCAGTGACAGCAGAACGATCAGTAAACGAATGCGGTCGATACGACGTGGAGATCCAACCAAAAGCACGACGCCGTCAAAGATCCCAGGGCGACAAGGCCGAGCAAAAACCATACCGCTTCATGGGTCGCACCGCGCGTCATGCCCATCGACAACTCACTCGAGACTGTAGCCTCTCGACGACGGTCGCTCGGTTCCGGCCGTATATCGGACCATAACTCTCGGGCGACAGGGCGGGAAGAACAGGTCCCTCTGCCGGCGGCAAAACCGGCTGTGGCACGGGGAGAAGCGGCATTTGCCTATCTCGCGGTTTCCGTTAAAATACTACCGCCGGATTTGATCGGTCCCTGAGGTGTTTGCGATTTGTCTGCACGGATGCAGCTCTGTCGAATCCTAGCAAGGACCTTGTGCCCATCTGTCCGCTAGGCGGACACTTGGCGCAGAGGCGTTGAGGGTGCGGCATGCCTGGAGAAGAGATAGCGCGACGCGGCGGGGATGGGGTAGCCTCGAGGGGCCTTGCGGTCGCTCATGGAGGCACTTGGCGATGTTTGTTCCGTTAGGTCGCGCGTTAGCGGCGGTCTTTGCCAATTGCATGAGAGGATCTGCCGGCCCGCAGTGTGAAACGGCATGATCAAGCAGCGCAATTCGTCCACAACGCACGCGTCAGGCACCAACCAGCCGACGGTGTTCGTTGTGGACGACGACGCGTCGATGCGGACGGCGCTCGCGAGGCTATTTTATTCGGTACAATTGCGGGTCGAAGTCTTTGGGTCCACCCAGGAGTTCTTGCTGAGCGAGCGCCCGGATGTTCCAGCTTGCTTGGTGCTCGACGTTCGATTGCCGGGACTAAGCGGTCTCGACTTCCAGACAGGATTGATAGAAGCGGATATTCGAATTCCCATCGTCTTTATTACGGCACATGGCGATGTTCCGATGTCGGTGCGGGCCATGAAGGCCGGCGCTGTCGATTTTCTCACCAAGCCGTTTCGTGATCAGGATCTTTTGGATGCCGTCGCGGCGGCAATCCAACGCGACCAGAAGCGGCACGAACATGAACACGCGATCGCGGACATGAGGGCGCATTTCACGTCTCTTACCCCCCGCGAGCGCGAAATAATGGCTCTGGTCGCGAGTGGGTTGATGAGCAAACAAATTGCGGCTCAAATCAATCTCAGCGAAATCACCGTGAAAGTGCATCGCAGCCACATCATGAAGAAGATGGAAGCGAGGTCAGTGGCCGATCTGGTCAGGATGGCCGAAGCCCTTGGGGTGAAGCCCTCGATCCTTCAAAATTGAAATGCGGTCCCTTTCGATACCTGAGTATACTTCTCATCCGCCAATTCCATCGTATCATACTTTTCTGCGGCACCATCCATCGGGCGCGGCGACCTCGGTCGCCTTACCTCGAATAAAGGCAAGTCGCGTGGACGAAGCTCCGATTATCTCGGTGGTTGACGATGATGTTTCGGTGCGTACCGCGACCGCGCGGTTGTTGACGTCGCTGGGATTCTCTGCATATGCGTTCGGTTCGGCGCAGGAATTCCTGTTGTCACCTCGATTGCACGAAACGTCGTGTCTCATTGCGGATGTGGAGATGCCCGGCATGAGTGGTGTTGAGCTGCAAGAGTATCTGACGGCTCACGGCCATAGCACGCCGATGATCTTCATTACGGCGTTTCCGGAACATGGGATTCGAGACCGACTATTGAGGGCAGGGGCGGTCGATTTCTTGAGCAAGCCATTCGACGAACCGCGGCTTCTCGAATGTGTGGAGCGCGCTCTTGCGAGACGCCAAGACCGCCCGAACGACGATTGAGGTTCGCACCATCGGTCACCGTCGGAAACCCGCGCATTGAACCAGTTGCCTCGATACTTTCGATTGGGTGCTGACGGCAACGCTCCAACGATCCTGTGGCAGGACGGCGAGCGCCTGTTCTGTCGAGGATGGCGATTGGGCGACAACGGCAAGGACAGCGCTGCGCTTGCAGTATTGCTTGCCGGGGAGCACCCGTCACCCGCCGAGCTCGATCGCCTCGCCCATGAATACGCATTGAAGGATGAGCTCGACGGAGCTTGGGCCGTGCCGCCGGTGGAACTTCTGCGAGGCAGCCGTACAATGTTAGTTCTCGATGACGCTGGCGGAGAGCCACTCGAGCGGTTTCTCGGCATGCCCATGGAGATCGGAAGTTTTCTACACTTCGCAATCGGAACCGCTGCGGCTCTGGCTAAGGCGCACCAGCGCGGCTTGATTCACAAAGATATCAAGCCGAGCAACATCATCGTCAACCGTGCGAGTGGAGAAGTGCGGCTTACGGGATTCGGCATCGCCTCACGGCGTCCTCGTGAACGACAGACGCTCGATCCGCCTGAAACGCTTGCTGGCACGCTGGCGTATATGGCGCCTGAGCAGACTGGACGGATGAACCGCTCTATCGATTCGCGCAGTGACCTCTATTCGCTCGGCGTTACCCTGTATCAGATGCTTACTGGTTCGCTGCCGTTCACGGCATCCGATCCGATGGAGTGGGTCCACTGCCACATCGCACGGCAGCCGCTCGCGGCCAGCAGACGGCTGGAGACCATCCCGACCGCGGTCTCGTCCATTGTCATGAAGCTGCTCGCCAAGCCCCCGAGGAGCGCTACCAGACCGCGGCTGGCGTCGAGCGCGACCTACTGCGCTGCTGTTCGGCCTGGGAGACCGAACGCCGTATCGATGACTTTCTGCCAGGCCAAAACGATGAGCCAGACCGGCTGCTGATTCCTGAGAAGTTGTATGGGAGAGCGAGCGAGGTCGAGACCCTGCTAGCCTCCTTCAACAGCGCTATCAAGAGCGGCACGCCGCAGTTGGTGCTGATCTCTGGATATTCAGGTGTCGGCAAGTCCTCGGTCGTCAATGAGCTGCAGAAGAGTCTGGTACCGCCACGCGGGCTCTTCGCATCTGGCAAGTTCGACCAATACAAGCGCGATATTCCCTATTCGTCTGTTGTGCAAGCGTCTCAAGGTCTAGTGCGGTCCCTCCTCAGCAAGAGCGACACCGAGCTGATGAAATGGCGCGGCGTGCTTCTGGAGGCGCTGGAGCCCAACGCGCGGCTCATGACCGACCTCGTCCCCGAACTGAAACTTGTCATTGGCGACCCGCCGCCGGTGCCAGAACTTGAGCCACGGCAGGCGAAGAATCGTTTCCAGTTGGTGTTCCGCCGCTTCATCGGTGTCTTTGCCCGACCGGAGCATCCGCTGGCGCTCTTCCTCGATGATTTGCAATGGCTCGACGCGGCGACGCTCGACTTGGTAGAGGATCTGCTAACCCAGTCGGATGTGCGACACCTGATGTTGATCGGTGCATACCGTGACAACGAGGTCGATGCGGCTCATCCGCTGACGAGCAAGCTTGATGCAATCCGCCAAACCGGAGCGGAGGTGCACGAGATCCGCCTGGCACCGCTTGCCCCTGACGACCTCGGACCGTTGGTGACCGACGCGCTTCATTGCGAGCCCGAACACGCTGCACCGCTGACGCGGCTGGTGCATGAGAAAACCGCTGGCAACCCGTTCTTCGCCATTCAGTTTCTTTACTCGCTCGCCGATGAGGGATTACTGCACTTCGATCAAGGCGCGGCATGTTGGTCGTGGGATGTCGATCGGATTCACGCCAAGGGCTATGCCGACAATGTCGTGGACCTCATGGTCGGAAAGTTGACACGCTTGCCCTTCGACACGCAGCAGGCGTTGCGGCGTTTCGCCTGCCTTGGCACCGTTTCCGAGATCGAGAATCTTTCGATCGTTCTGGGGAGCTCGGAGGAGCAGGTGCACGCGGTGCTGTGGCCAGCGGCCCGCCAGGATATGGTCGAGCGCTTGGAAGGCTCTTATAAATTTGTTCACGACCGCGTGCACGAGGCCGCCTACTCGCTGATTCCGGAAGCGTCGCGCGCCCGGACTCACCTCAAGATCGGGAGGCTGCTGGTGGCGCAGACGCCCCCCGAGAAACAGGAGGAGACGATCTTCGACATCGTCAATCAGCTCAACCGCGGCGCCGCGCTGATCACCCAACAGGAGGAACGGGAGCAGCTGGCTGATCTCAACCTCATCGCTGGCAAGCGCGCCAAGGGGTCTACCGCGTACGCCTCGGCACTCACCTGTTTGAATGCCGGTTTGGCCCTGTTGGCAAAGGATAGTTGGGAGCGCAGGCACGAGCTCATATTTTCCCTGGAGCTGAACCGGGCCGAATGCGAATTTTTGACCGGCCAGCTGCCGGTCGCGGAGGGGCGACTGGCGGCGCTGTCTGATCGCGCCACGACAACGGCCGAACAGGCCGTTGTCGCATGCCTGCGCATGGATGTTTGCACGGCCCTCGATCAAAGCGGCCGCGCGGTCTCTGTCTGTCTGGACTACCTCCAGCGTGTCGGTATCGAGTGGTCCCCTCACCCAAAAGAGGAGGAGGTGCGGCGCGAATACGAGCGTATCTGGTCGTTGCTAGGGAGCCGGACAATCGAAGATATCATCGATTTGCCCCCGATGGTGGATCCGGCATCTCTCGCGACCGTCGAGGTGTTGACCAGGGCTCTGCCGCCGGCCCGTTTTACTGATGCGACGTTGGCTTCCCTAGCGATGTGCAAGGCCGCCAGTCTCAGCCTTGAGCAGGGCAACTGCGATGCCTCCTGTGTCGCCTATGTCATGCTCGGCAGGATCGCTGGAGCTTGTTTTGGCGATTACCGGGCTGGATTTCGATTCGGTCAACTTGGCTATGAACTCATCGAACGACGCGGGATAAAGCGCTTTGAAGCAAGCACGTTTCTTTGCTTCGCGATGTTTGTCGTGCGCTGGATGAAGCACGTGCGAGCTTGCCGTGATCTGCTGCGCCGCGCTTTCGACGCGGCGAACCGGATCGGAGACTTGATGTATGGGGCTTACACGTGCACCCAGCTCAACGCGGACCGTCTCTTCGCTGGTGAGCCGCTGAGGGAGGTGCAAGGCGACACTGAACACGGCCTTGCGTTCGCCGAGAGGGCACGATTTGGTCTTATCATCGACATAGTCGCAACCCAACTCATGCTGATCCGGATGCTCCGCGGCTTGACGCCAAAATTCGGCTGCTTTGACGACGGGCAGTTCAATGAGCTTCGCGTCGAACGCCGTTTGTCCAGCGCGCCCGCTCTTGCGGTTGCCGAATGGTTTTATTGGATCCGAAAGCTTCAGGCCCGCTTCTTTGCCGGGGACTATGCTTCGGCTGTCGATGCCTCGGGCAGGGCGCAACAGCTGCTCTGGATTTCTTCGTCGCTTGCAGCGGACTTTGAGGAAGCCGAATATCGCTTTTACGGCGCGCTTGCCCAAGCTGCTTATTGCGACTGTGCATCCGCGGACGAGCGGCAACAGCACATAGATGCTATTGCCGCGCATCATAGGCAACTGCGAGTGTGGGCGGAGAACTGTCCGGAGAATTTCGTGAATCGCGTCGCGTTGGTGGGCGCGGAGATCGCTCGCCTCGAGGGCCGTGTGCTCGACGCCGAGCACTTGTACCAGGAAGCGATCCGTTTGGCGCGTGACCATGAGTTCGTCCACAGCGAGGCAATAGCCTACGAAACGGCTGCGCGCTTCTACTCCGCGCGCGGCTTTGAAGAGTTTGCGCGCGTGTATCTCCGGAACGCGCGAAATGCCTACCTTCGTTGGGGGGCCGATGGGAAAGTGCGGCAACTCGAGGAGACGTATCCGCAACTCACGGAAGAAGTGAGAGCGCCGTGTCCCACCACCACGATCGCGGCGCCGGTGGATCACCTCGACCTTGCGACGGTGCTCAAAGTCTCGCAGGCAATCTCGGGCGAGATAGTGCTGGAGAAACTGCTCGACACGGTGATACGTACGGCGATTGCCCAGGCCGGTGCCGAGCGTGGCCTGTTGATCCTGTCTCATGCGGCCGAGCGTCGGATCGCCGCTGAAGCCACCGCGTCCGATGGCACGGTTCTCGTGGAACTTCGCGGCGCGCCCGTGACCGCCTCCACTCTGCCGGAGACGGTCCTTCACTACGTTCTGCGGACCAACGAAAGCGTCATGCTCGACGATGCTGCGACCCAGCCCTCGTTTGCTGCGGACCCTTACATCCGAGAGAGTAAGACGCGTTCCCTTCTCTGCTTGCCCCTGGTCAACCAGGCCAAGCTCATCGGCGTTCTCTACCTTGAGAACAACCTTACGCCGCGGGCCTTTGCACCGGCCCGGATAGCGGTCCTAAAGCTGCTCGCGTCGCAGGCGGCGATCGCCCTGGAAAATACCCGCTTGTATCGGGACCTCGAACAACGCGAAGCGAAAATCCGGCGCTTGGTGGACTCCAACATCATCGGGATTTGCATCTCGACGCGGGATGGGGATATCCTCGAGGCCAATGATGCGTTTCTGAGAGTCGTGGGCTACGACCGTCAGGAATTCGCCGCGGGTCGTGTACGCTGGACGGATCTGACAGCGCAAGAATCGCTCAGTCGCACCGCAGAGGCGCTTGCTGAACTTCAGGACACTGGGACTATCCAACCCTTCGAGAAAGAATATCTTCGCAAGGATGGCAGGCGCGTCCCTGTGTTGGTCGGCGTAGCGGCCTTCGACGAGGAACGCTACGAAGTCGTCGCCTTCGTCCTCGATCTGACCACGCGCAACGAGGCGGAGGCTGAAGCGCGCGAGAGCGAGCGTCGCCTGCGCGAGATGCAGACGGAACTAGCGCATGCCAACCGCCTCGCAACCATGGGACAGCTCACGGCATCGATATCGCACGAAGTGAAGCAACCTATCACCGCCACGGTGGTTAACGCCCGAGCCGCATTGCGCTTTCTGGGCTCTCCAACAGCGGATCTGGACGTAGTACGCGAGATCCTCGACGACATTGCGAAGGACAGTATTCGAGCTGGTGAGGTCATCGGTCGCATTCGTGATCTCATCAAAAAAGCGCCGCCTCGGCAGGATCTTCTGGACATTAACGAGGTGATTCGCGAAATGACAGTGCTCGCACGTGGAGAAGCGGTGAAGAATAGAATCGCGGTGCAGACGGAGCTGGCGGAGAGCCTACCCCTCATTCGCGGAGACCGAGTGCAACTGCAACAAGTCATTCTCAATTTGATCATCAACGCCGTCGAGGCCGTGAGTGGTCTCGATGAGGGGCCGCGAGAATTGCTGATCCGCGGCGATGCAATCGAATCGCGCGACGTGCTCGTGACAGTGCGAGATTCCGGGCCGGGGTTGGCGCCAGCAGCTCTTGAGCGCGTCTTTGAATCTTTCTACACGACCAAATCGAGCGGCTTGGGGCTGGGGCTGTCGATCTGCCGTTCGATCGTCGAGGCCCACGGCGGGCGGTTGTGGGCGAGCGCGAACGTCCCCCGCGGCGCCGTCTTTCAGTTCAAACTGCCGGCCGCCGAAGGAGCGTAGTTGGCAGATCTGGGGAGGAGGGCGAACTTGCCACCCGCCGCGAGTACTGCGGCTGCGACCTATTGTAAGGCTCGTTTGTGAGCGCCCCTGTGCGGCTCGCAGCACCACGGAAAGGTCAGGATTGATCTCGTTCCCCCGGCTCCAAACTGATGCTCGACGCCTCCGGCGAGGGTTTTGGCCAGTGCGCTGACGATTTTGAGTCCACGCCCGGGCTGCACTTTGGCAGGGGCCGAACCATTGTCGAGCACCCGGCATTCAACAATCGAACCTATACGAAATAGCTCGACCCGAATCTCGCCACTTCCGTTGGTGAAGGCGTGCCGCGTGGCATTTGTAATGAGTTCGTAGACGATCATGCCCAGTCGCCAGCAGTGATCCGATCGCAGCTGCAAGGGGGAGGCAACAAGCACCATCTTTACCTTCATGTGATCTAGCCTGGACCGGCTGATCGATACGCACAGCTTCTTAAGATATTCCGCAGCGCTGACATAAGTGTCGTACTCCGGCATCTGCAGGGCATGGTTTATATCAACAAGCGTATGAATCACTGCAGCGACTCGTTTCAGGGCAGCCTTGACTTCCTCGTTCTCGGCACGGCCGGCAGCCTGAGTTACGATGCCGATGATGCAGGCAAATTCGTTGTTGATCCTGTGATTAATCTCGCGCAGCAGTGTGGAGTCGTCTGAGAGCGGTAGATCGAGTGCAGATTCGATCATATGACCCTCCCGTCGTGCGAGCTACCGCTCCAGAAGCGAACCCGATGCAGTGCCCACTCCGCACGAATGATTTCTTTCATCGGTTTCTCCTGAATACGTCCAACCTGTTCAATCGCTGATCGCGTAAGGTAGCCAGACCAAGCTGTTTGGTTCATCGCGCTCAGGTGGAGCGGATGTATGCGTTCAATGCGGCAACGACGCCAACGGATAGAACTCGCGGGCCATTGCATAAGCGCGCACCCAGCGAGCGTCGCAGGAGTGTAAAGCTACTCATTGCAATAGTTCGACGGTCGCTCGCCGCAAGCGATATCTGGTCAGCAGCAGGGCGACCGCGTTGGGCAAAGAGCAGTCGAACTGCAGTATTGCCTCCAGCCCGACGTCCCGGGCTCTAAAAGCAAGCGCCTCGCGGTCGCCGATTTATTGGAATCGAATGGACCCCAGGGCACTCATATGGTGGCCGCTGGCGTGCATCCCGTCGGATCAATAATTGCCCGGTCCTGGCTCGCAGGGGATATTGTTTCCGGTCCAGGGCGCCGTCGCAAATGCGCCGACGCGAGGTGCGGGGTAGCAGAGGCGCCCTCCGATGTTGATCAGGGCCGGGGAAGCGCTGGCATTGAAGTCCTCCGCTGAATGCCGCCAAGCGACGTGGCTTTCGCGAGCCGTAGCGGGAGCGGCGAGCATGGCGACTGCGACGAGCGCAGTCGACAAGAGTTTCAGGTGTGTCATTGGGATTCTCCGTTGGTTGCGGGAAGCCAAAGAGCTTCGGCTTCTCTGCACCTGATGTAGATTGTCGAACCTCGATCGCAATTAAATTGGATGTTAGAGCTCAAGCGGCGGATCGAGGTCCGTGGGTTCGGCTCGACTAACCGAACACCGCCGCACGTCCTTTGCTGCGCCTCGTACTCGTGCTCGTGCTATTTTGAACCAAAGCCGAAGCAAGTGCCGCTTCTTCCCTGGGGAAGGTCGAGCGCCGCGGGCACCTCACCGCCATCCAATCCAGGCCGATCGAACCGGCAGCAGGCGAGGTCCGGGCGCACATCGTTAGGCGCCTGCCGTTCCGCCTGCGGCGCCATTTGGTCGCGGGCGGTTTCATGGATAGGCACGGCGATGAGTCCGCCACGGCTCCGTCACCGCGGCCGACACATATATTCAAGAACCGCAGTTGGCTAACGGCATCACGCACATGCTCGGATCTGGTCTGCACGCACATCATCCAACGATGGCCGCCGCGATGCCTTCGCCATGCAATGGCTAGGCTCGAAGCCAAACCAGGCGGTTCAGTAGCGAGATCGCTCGGAATACCGACCACGCCCCACCGCGTATTGGGGGCCGCTATAGTCCGGGTGCCAGGTGCCGATGCGTTGGCATTGGCCGACGCCGGCCATCAACTGGCCGCCGTTCATCGCGGGGCCGGCGTCGCCTACAGCATCGCCACCAGGCGGGGTGCAGAGGCCTGCGCCACGATCCGCTGCAAAGCTCATGCTTGGTGCTGCGAGTGGCAGCAGCGTTGCTAGTGCGGCGGCCACGCTTAGAGTTCTCAGGGTCTTCATCTGCTATTCATCCTCTTTGATTTGATGCTTTGCCGCCGCTGGTGATTTCGACACTCCGGTCTCCGCTTCGAAACCGAAGCCGACAGGCGCCGGCCAGTGACTCAGAAATTAGGATCGGTCCCGCGAAATCCCCATCACATTCTCTGGAGATCGTGTGAACTAGCTGATCACCACTTGCCGTCGCCGTTATCGATGCGACGCCAGTTGAATTCCGCTCACTGGTGCTCCCAATTGATCTCAGCTGAGCACGCTCACCAGTCGGGGAAGTTGCTCTCCAGGCCGTTACCTGGACCTGCGCTCAATTGTCCCGGTGCTGTCGGTTGTTCGGTTGAACCAGGGGGGTGCCGATCGCTTTAATGTCGTGTAGACGTCCTCAACGTCCCGCACTTGAGTTGATCCCGCACCTGACCGAGGCCGAGTTATGAGAACGACGCGAAGCGGAGTTGTTATCCTAGCGAGGCGTCACCGCCCTATGTCGGCTGATGTCGCTATCGCGAAAGCAGTTTGCGACGGCCTAGTCATCACTGCGATAAACGTGCTTATTCAGCTCGGTCGCTGTGGCTACACGCATCGAACATGATATGGTTGTTGTCTGCGCGGGTTGCGGAATGCGCGTAGCGGTTGGAGTATGGCTCCAGCGATGATCTCCAGCCACAGCTTGGTAAAGCAGCGGGAAGTTCATTTTGCTCTTCGCGCAACAGTGATCAACGCCGCGCGTGCATTCTCAGGCGCAATACCCACGTAACTGGTGTCCAGAAAATTCCCGAAGGAAGCGCTCTCCGCAGAGCAGCGGTCATCGCTCGCGCGAAATCTCCGCACAGATCAACATACGGAGAACGAAAATGTTTGTGTTCAAAGCTCTGATCGCGGCCGCTCTACTGTCGGCGGTTACGGTAACTTCAGCGACCGCGCAATATGCGGGCTTCGCGAGCGACCACCCGGACGCTTTTGATGCCGAGTATCCCAATCGGGATTCCCTAAATGGAGGCGCGCTGACGCCCGCTGGTAGGATGGGCCTCGAGTTACCGGGAGGCGCAGCGTGGGTTCATTCGGCGAACGCTTATGCAGGAATGGGCAGCGTCAGGCCCTCATTCTGCGGCCAGCGGTATCGTTCTTACGACCCGGCAACGAGCACCTTCCTTGGCTACGATGGCCGCCGTCATCCGTGTCAGTGATCCGGATGGGAAGTCGAACCGAGACTGACCAGGATACAGCTGTTCCCATGATCAAAAGGCAAAGGGTCCGTACGGGGCGCTGACGGTGTTATCGCTTGGGTCGCCTGAAGGCGGACCGCGCCCTTGAGGCGTGGCCGCTATCGGGACCGGCCTCGATCGTGGGCCCGTATCAATTTGAAAGGATTCAACTGTAAGCGACGATAGCGATGCGCCAACCTCGGAGGTCGTTTACCAATGTCAATGGCGCGCTCGTCTCGATCGCTGCGGTTGTGCAACCCGACCGTATCGGCCGCGTCGCGCTTGGTGGCGCTTTCGGGTGATCGGCATTCCATAGGTGCTGAAAGCGGGCTTTGCGAGTTCCGCATAGACCAACGGCGCATTGTCTTGCGTAGGCCAATTTGGGGAAGCTCGTTGCACGCAGCGGCGCACGCTACACGCTTGCGCAACTAAAACACCAGCGTCGGGTAGGGACGCTGGTGTTTTTTCAGGCGAGTAGATCGTTCCCAGGCTGCAGCATCCGGACGAACGTTCCGCTCTGGGCGAGTTCGATGATCCTGCGCCGATCAATTGAGGCCGACTACACTCCGAAGGAATGTCGCATCTGACTCGCCATGCGCTGTACCGCGTCCGTGTATTGACCGTGGTTGAAGTGCTGATCGGCGACGTAAAGAACCACAATGAGGCCTGCAGCGATCAATAAGCCTTTCACGAGCGACGCTCCTTTAAGGTCTGGGCGGCTCCGAATGTCGTGACGATTCCCGCATTCTGGCTGGACTCTCCGTCCGCGTCGGCTCCGGCAACCGGCTCGCCTCCAGCGCTCTGTTGTCGCGTACCGTCCAGCAAGCAAGTCGAGCGTAGCTGCGTCTTAGCGCAGGCATGAGCCCTTCCCGTGGCGCTTCTCGATCCATCACTGAGGAGAATCGCAGGGCTCCTTTAAGGAAGTCTTGATCAGCCTATCTGGAGAACTCCGGGCAAACCCGGCCCGCGTCGCGCTCGTTCACACGTTCAATCCGCCGTCCCTCGCGGCGGCGAGTGGACGATCACAGTGAAAGACTGGCCCCGGCGGAAATCTCCACGCGCCGGGGCCTTCTTCTTTTCGGGAACAAGTGGGCAACCAGGGGCGTTTAAGCACCGCTTTGATAGGAGTGGGATTACTACCGGCTTCGGTGTTCTCCCCGGGGCGCTGGGGCCGCTTTCTGCGGAAGCAGGGAGCCATGTTCAAACCAGATCATTTTGATGCGGTGGACTATAGCTTCCTCGGCATTGCCGGGGCATCGTTCGTGGCGATCGTCGTCACTGTCGGGTGGATGCTGATCGGGTGATGATCCACCCTATGGACGGGACTTTGCCCTTGCGCGCAATCTGCGTTGATGACGCCCGAGAGAAAGTCGAGCGGTGGGACGCACTGGCCTCGCGGCTGCTTCCTCCGGAACGCGAACCAAAGCGCGACGTCAGGATTTCTTTCGCTTTCGTTCACCGCCCGCCGCTGCTTCGCGAGCCAATCGTTCGGCCTTCAATCGCTCGCGGTTTGCGTGAAATGCCTGTTGGGCGCGTTCATACTCGGACATCACGGCCTTGGTATCCGCTTGCCTGAAGGCCTTATGGGCCTCCCGGTGGGCTGCGGAGGGTACCTTCCGTTGGTGGGTGTTCATTTCCTCCTCCCATTAAACCTTGGGCGGGGCTACTTTACCCGAAGCCCACAATCGACAGTGGAATCCCAGTGTGCTCGCAGGAAGCAAATTAGGACACTCGACGCATCGTCTGCGGAGGTCCCTTGGTGTCTTCCGCCACCTGAGCCAATCGCTCGGCCTTGAACGCGATAACTCCATAGTTGTCTTACTGGTTCCTTTGCGCTTTGCGGCAGCGCCGATTACGAAAAGGCGCCACATATCCCCGGCGTTATTTTCCCTTCGCCTTCAGCCCTTCGCTCGATAGCCGGGCGACTAACTGCGCACGAAATCTCGCAATATCTCGAAGTAATTCGTCGCGGCCCGGTCCCTGCGCAAGCTTCCGTGTGGCAGCTTCTAACCTAACCGCCATTTCCTCCAGCTCCCGCATTTCGTTCACGCTCATTTTTTGGCCTTCAGTCCGATCTCGACCAGCCCGGCGATCCGGTACGGGTAGTCACCCCTCGATGATGAGGCGACCCAGGAACGCATTGCAGGCCCGTTCGGCTTCAGCGAACGTGCTGAAGGGCGATCCGGATACTTGAAGCGCTGGCATATTCAGAAAGTCTGGACGGTATGACGCAACAAAGCCAGGCTCTCCATGCAGGCCTGGTCCACTCCGGCTTTCGTTGCTGATAACGAACGAATAGTCGTCACTGCTGGCGATCCACATCTCCAGATCGCCAGTCTCGACGCGGCTGAAGTGCAGGGGCATCTCACCCTCCACATTTGCCGGCCGAGCCTAGGACACAATTTCTTTCGACTTCGGTCCGAATCGCCGTTGAACGTTCAAACGGCGAAGGGCCGCCGGCTCGCAGCTAATAGCAAGCATACGCTTGCTGGCTTGCCGCTGCGACGCAGTAGCCATAGCTGGCTCGGTACGGATAGGGGTACCCATAGCCGTAGTCGTACCCGTAGTCATACGGGTAGCCGTATCCGTAAGGGTAACCGTAGGCACCCGCCAAGCCGAGACCTATCCCAAGTCCAAGAGCGGTTGCTCCAAACCCGGCTCCGCGCCAACCGCCGCCATGCCAGCCGCCTCCGCCAAATCCGCCGTGGAACCCGCCACCATGAAAGCCACCACCGCCGAAGCCGCCGCGCGCAGAAGCAGCAGACGGTGCAAACGCCACGGCAATTACCGCGAATAATATGATCAGGCTTTTCCTAAGCAGCATCGGACTCTCCCAATTGAAAGTCGCCCGATTTGGAAAACGCTTCACGTCCGCTTTAGTTGCCGACTGTCGTGTCCAAAGACACCCCGACAGGCGCGCGCCTTGGCGCGCTCAGCTACGGCTCTATTTCTTCGCCTTCAGGAAGCGACGGAATGGGGCGCTCCTGCGATCTCCACTCATCGATATTGGCGACCAGCTCGGGCGAGCACGCATTTGGAGGCTAATCGAAATGGCCAAGTCTGACCGCGTGCATAGCACGCCACCCACAAGCGCGTCCGCAATTCTGGAGGAGGGGGCTGGCGCCCATGGCGCCGATAAATTGTCCCCGGTGTCTCTGATTCCGACCAGATCAGCTGGCGCATGTCAGCCCGTCTGCGACGAGTGCGAACCGGACAGCGTCGAGCCGACTTCTACGGGCGGGCAGGGCCGCACACCGTGAGCAGGAGGCTCCTAATGAATATGTTCGGTCCGCGGCAGTAGCCGCTGCCGCGCCCGCCGCCGTCGCTATGAGGCATTCAGCGACCGCTCGAATTGCGCGATAGCGGCCAGCATGGTCGCCAGCAGCTGGCCTTGCGCCGATGAAATATCGAGCAACGGATCACCAAAGGTTACGAAACACGGCGCCGGCCTTGCCAATACGCTCGTTCAGATCCAACAGCTCACGGGTGCTGCGGCCGAGCCGGTCCAGCTTGGTGACTAGGACGACGTCACCGGGCTGCAGCGCGGCCATCAGCTTCGCCAGCTGCGGCGATCGGCGCGGGCGCCGCTGATCTTCTCGCGATAGATCGTATCGGCGCCAGCGGCCTTGACGGCTTCCAGCTGGCCGGTGAGGTGCTGTTTGCTTTGCTTTGATAGGAAGACCGGATAAACGACCGACTCGCTGGCCATATCGGCGAGCCGGCGCGTTTGGCTTGTCCGACGTTGCTCCCTCTTCATTCTGAATCGCCGTGTAACCTATTGATCCAACTGGGGACGAAAACCGCTCGAAATTCAGAATGGCTACTGATTTTCCTCGAAATCCTCGCGGATTTTGATTCCGCCATTCGGAGGTTCGATCCCTCCCGCCCCAGCCATATTCAAGGTATTGAATTAATTAAATAAATTGCTTTTGCGCATCAAGAATTTTCGACGCGTTTGGAAATTCGGTTCAGCCCGCATTTGGAAATCCTGTGCTCAGTTCGTTCTGGATGGATTGCGAACGCGAATCATAATGAAATTGAGCGACGCTCAATCTGTCGGTTGGACGCTAGAATGCTGCTGACGAATTCGAGCTTTCGACTTTCAGGTTTGTGATGCCGCGGATGCCGGGCGAGAATGCCTCCGACCTTTTGCAGTGTTGAACGGAGCTCGAAGTTTATCTTTGCGAGCCGATATCTGGAGACATTTGGCGCGTTTCATTGCGAGGCGATTCCGCTTCGCCAGCAATCGGCTGCTGATCAAGTTCCTTCTGCGCCAGGAGATGCGCGTGTCGTTTCCGGGTTGCGGCTAACGCTCGCGCCATCGTCTCCTTGGCGTAACCACGATAGGCTTGTGCGGTCTTGTGTCCGGAAAGCGCGCGTCCCTGGCCGTCCGTCAGTTCGGCTTCCTCAAGCTCGGTCATGCCGCCATGTCGGCAGGCATCGAGCGTGAATAGCTTCGACACGCCGTCGATCTTCTTGCGCATCTGCTGTACGACTTTTTCCATGCCGGGATAGGACCATACTTTGGCGTCGCCCTTGTGCTCACCCCTTTCGATCTGGCGCATGATCATCGGGACGCCGAGCTTGGGCAGATGGCTCAAAACGTCCTCCGCTTCCGCATAAAACTTGACGGTCTCTCCTTCGACTGTCTCTTCGAGCGGGTGCCAGACCAGCGCCTTGTTTTTGTGGTGCTCGATACGCACGGCATGCGGCCAGTTCTTGCTGCGGTAGTCAGGCCAAGTCAAAAACCCGGCCACCACGTTCTCCGGCCGTTGCAGCCATTCAAAGCAGATCACTGCGACGGCCGCGGGTTCAGGCCGGCCTTCCTTGATGCAACCCCACGCGAACTTGTATACCTCCTCACGGGTAACCGCGTGTTTCTTGGTCCTAGTGCGGCTCTTTAGAGTGAAATCGTCCCAGGGGTTCGGGTGCTTCTTATCGAACAACTCCGGGTGCAGCCGACGCATGATCCGCCATACCTTTCGGCAGAGCCCAACCACCTTTTCTCCCTGCCGCAGTCTAAGGCCGTTCGGGCCGTTGATGATTTTGTCGTAGATCTTATCCGCCGCTCTTGGCGTGACTTCCAGTATCTGCCGTTCGCCGATCCGGCGTCCGCTCTTGCCGACGGTGTCGCAGATCAATTGCATGATCCGTTCGTAGTCGGGGCGCGACCGAGGTGAAACCTTCTCACTGTACGCCTTCTCCGTCTTGTATTGCCGGAATAGCCAATCGACGGTGCCGTAGCGTGAGATCTTTCCCTGCTCCCCCGGCTGCCCTCTGCGCTGATTGTTCCATTCATCGAACCAGGCGTTGAGCGTGGCGGCGCGTCCGCCGTTTCCGTCATCGCCGCACGCCGCTGCATAGCTCGTCCCAAGTGGCTCATTCGCCATCTCGCAGCCGAGATTCCGGTAATGGGTCGGGATCCGGAAGTAGAATGCGGCCGAACCGCGGGCAAGCCGACGCACCTCCACGAAGCGTGGAAGCGGGCGCTCCAACGTCACAAATCCTCGGCGAGGTCGCCCGGCACGATGCCCGGCGCAATAGCTCGGTCCAGATCGTCTCTCAACCACAGCTGACGCTTCCCTTCTTTCACGCGTGGTCGAGGATACTCCATACCGACTCGTTTGAGAAAGGCTTCGACAGTTGGCTCACCGCAATACCCTGCCGCGACTGCAGCTGACATACGGCGTGGCCAAGAACCAGCAGGAATTACGGAACGTGGCATCGCAACCGTCCAATCTTGAGCTGCCGAAATCGGCTTCTAGCGTATGGAGCCGATGCATCATGCAGATCGCCAACGGCGCTTGGAAGTGCGACGGCGGCCAGATCGGGCAAGAGGGTAGTAGATCGTGCGAAAGGGATAAGTTGGGTGTGTCCTCGCTGGTAGGGGAGCTACAGCCAGTTTTGTACTGGGCCGCCGGATAACCAAACCTTGGAGGATGGTACGGAGCGGCTAAATAATGCTAAATAATGATGTGGCGAACCGTCCACATCGATGAAGCCGTGCTTTTCTTCGCTCTAGATGTTTAGTCCCGGCATTTGCTGGAGCGGGTTAAGTTTGAATCGTTCTGGCTGGGAAGTCCAGCATTTGCAGATGTATTCGTAGGGTGTGAGGCCCTTGAGGGGTCTTCAGCCGCCGAGCGTAGTTGTAGGCGGTGATGAAGTCGGCGAGGTGAGCTTCGAGCTGAGCGTGTTGATCGTAATGGTAGCGTTGGACGGTCGCTTCCTTGATCGTGCGGTTCATGCGCTCGACCTAGCCGTTGGTCCACGGATGCTTGACCTTGGTCAGCCGATGCTCGATCCCGTTCTCTTGGCATCGCATATCGAACATATCCGCGAATGTCGGGGAGGGCGGGAATAGGTACTCGACGCTTTGCGCATCTTCGAGAGGGACTATTTCTGGCTCGATCCAAAGAGCCCCCCAAGAAAACGTGCCCCAACAGATGAGTGCTGCTGCCATAGTGGATCGCGACGTTGCCGGAATATGGGACACGCGCGGTTCGAATGATCGGCGGTGCGCGCTTCGCTATGTCGTCGAAGGGATTCAATGCCGCTTTGACTTTCCGCCAGACATCTTGAGTGACCAAGTAGACCCGCTGTCTGTGTCTCGGAAGATGGGCGCAAACAGGTCGATATCTTCTGGCAAACTGAAGTCTATTTCGTCTGGCGATGTTGTACCGGCCTCGGCGGGCCGAAAGGTCTGGATACCGACCCCTGCAAGGGCGCACGCTTTGTGCCAAAAGACCACGAAATCCAATTTTAACAGCTGATTGATATCTGCGACTGAAAATTCGGATGCCCGCCGAAGCGAAATGCCATACTGCAATGCCACGGCTTCGGCGTCGGGTGAAAAACCTGATGCGCTGACCGCAATGGTGTAGTCTGCGCCGATCGCTTGTCGCTCACCTGCAAACCACATCTGCACCAATTTCGGCGTCCGGTTTGGCCGCGGGATCGTCGGCAACGGTGCCCCACTGCACTCGCTGAAAGTCCTTGCGGTCCTCATCTATCGCATTGGCCGCGCGGCCGAAACGGACGTAGACGCTTAGCAGACGGTCAAAATTCTCGTCCTTCCACTCTGCGTAGTGCTTGCGCGGAGGATCCCCAGTATTTGGAAAATTCCAAATGATTGTAAGCGCTAAGCCAGAACCCTTGCTTCGGGATCTGGATAGCCGTGCGAAGAAGCCTCCGGGTTGGACGGAGGTTTGGGATGGGATTGGACAGCAAAAAGGACGTCCATTTAGACGGCTCATCGGCGGGGTCGGTGAGCCGGCTGGAGATCCTTGAAGGGCCGTCAGGACGTCGTGTGCGTTCGGAAGCTGAGAGAGCTCGGATCGCTGCCGAGAGTCTGTTACCCGGTGCTCAGGTGTCCGAGGTGGCGCGCAAGCACGGAGCGACGCGCTGGCAGATCTACGATTGGCGACGGCGGTTTCGACAGCGAGGTATGTTGCCGCCGTGCGAGGCGTCCCCGCCGACATTTGCGCCGCTGGTCGTGGACCATGCGTTGGAGGAGCGTCAGGCTCCGGCGATCAAGCTTGAGATCTCGATCGGTGATGTCGTGCTGCGGACGGATACGGCCATAGATGCTGACCAGCTATCCCGGGTGATCCGTGCGGTGCGAGCGTCACGATGATCGCGGCCGGTGCTGATCTGAAGATTTACGTTGCCACGCGGCCGATCGACTTCCGCTGTGGACACGATGGGCTTGCGACGAAGGTGCAGGAGATGCTTCATCTCGACCCGTTCAGCGGCGCAGCCTTCGTGTTCCGCTCGAAGCGAGCGGACCGGATCAAGATTTTGGTCTGGGATCGAACGGGCCTGGTGTTGGTGCACAAGCGCCTCGAAGGCTGCAAGTTTGTTTGGCCAACGATCGCGGACGGCGTGATGCGAATATCGCCGGCGATGTTTGCGGCCTTGTTCGAAGGGCTGGATTGGAGATTGGTCCGCCCGGAAGAAGCACGGCGCCCGCAGACGGCGGGATAACTGCGGCAGAATGACTCGGCAGCTATTTTGAACGTGGTACACGCGGCGGCGATGTGCTCGAAATGGCGCATGAGCATCGCGGCGCTGCGCGACGAAAACGAACACCTTAAGGCGCTATTGGCGCAAACGCAGGCGGCCTTGAGCGAGCATCAGGGGGCACTGGCGGCGTCGGAAGAAGCCCGACGCCGGCTGGAGGTCATTCTCGGCGAATTACGACGCGACAGGTTCGGCGCGAAATCCGAGAAGCTGCGACCGGATCAGTATCATTTGCCGCTCGAAGACGTGGAGATCGCACAAGGCATCCTGGATGCCGCGCAGGAGAGAGCTGAGAAGGTCATCCAGGGCCGATCGCGAAACGCGACGGATCAAAGTTCTCATCGCAATCGCGGCTGTTTGCCTGCCCATTTGCCGCGGGTGGAGCGGATCATCGAGCCTGCGAGCACGCTCTGCCCGTGTGGTTGCGGCGCCATGACGAAGATCGGCGAGGACGTCAGCCAGCGCCTTGACGTGATCCCGGCGCAATGGCGCGTACTGGTCACGCGCCGCCCGAAATACATCTGTCGCCGCTGCTCGGGCCCCGTCGTGCAGGCGCATGCACCGGAGCACGTCGTGCCCGGCGGGCTGCCGACCGAAGCGGCCATCGCGCACGTGATCGTCTCCAAATTTGGCGACCATACGCCTTTTTACCGTCAGGCCGAGATCTATGCGCGCCAGGGCATCCGGCTTGATCGGGCGACACTGGGCAACTGGTCGGGCCGCGCCTGCTTCCATCTTCAGCCCATCGCGGACCACATGCGCCACCACTTGGCCATGGCGGATCGGCTGTTCATGGACGAGACCAAGGCGCCAGTACTCGATCCGGGGCGCGGCCAAACGAAGAAAAGGCTACTTCTGGGCGATCGCCTCAGACGACCGCGGCCACAGTGGCCCAAGTCCGCCGATCGTGCTGTTCCGATATGCCCCCGGTCGCAGCGGTGCCTTTGCTGAGCAGTTCCTGAACGGCTTTGGCGGACACTACCTGCAATGCGACGCCTATGACGGGTATGACCGGTTGAACGAAGTCGTTCGACCGCAAGGGCCATGGACGCTCGTGCATTGCTGGAGCCATTTGCGCCGGCGCTTCGTCAAATTGGTACGCAACAGCAAGTCGCCGATCGCCGAAGCCGCCGTTCGGCACATCGCGCAGCTTTACGCCATCGAAGTCATGGTGCGCGGCTCTTCGCCGGACATCCGGCTGGCCGCGCGCAAGGAGCACTCGCTGCCCATGGTAGCCGCGCTAAAGTCGTGGTTCGAGAAACAGCTGTCGATGATCTCCAGCGGTTCGACACTCGCCGAGGACATCCGCTATGCACTGAATCATTGGCAGGGGCTGACCCGCTTCCTCGAAGACGGACGTCTCGAGCTCGACACCAACCCGGTCGAGAACGCGATCCGGCCAATCTGCCTGACCAGGAAAAACGCTCTCTTCGCAGGACATGAAATCGGGGCAGAAAACTGGGCCTTGCTCGCGTCGATCATCGCCACCTGCAAGCTCAATTACGTCAACCCGGTAGCCTACATCGCCGAAACACTTGAGGCGATCATCGACGGCCATCCCCATAGCAGAATCGGCGACCTCATGCCGTGGCGCTTCCGCAAGGCGTCAAGCCAGCCTCAATAGGGCCCCGGCCGAGCGCTTACCGTGCTTCGACAGAGCCAGGATGGCTGCATTGGTCTCCTCGCGGCGCAAATAGCCCTCATACTGGAGGCGCTCGGCGGCTGTGAGCAGCTTGGGATCGATCGTGGTCGCACCGATGACGGTGCGTATCTGGCGCATCGATTTGCGGACGGCATCGAGGAAAGCCCGACTGGCGTTCTCCATTAGATGCCAACGATCTGCGACCTGAACAGCGTGCGGCAGGGCCTTTGCTGCCGCTTCGCCATATCCTCCACCACGGTCACGGGCGACGATCGCGATCGTGGGATGCGCAGCGAGCCAGGCTTGGGCGGTCGCGGGTTCCCGGTCCGGCAGCAGCGCGACGATCCGGCGCCTCTCCAGGTTGCAGATGATGCTGGCGTACCGGTGATTGCGCCGCCAGGCCCAATCGTCAATGCCGATGACCCTGAGCGGGTCAGCTGGGGGACGGCTGCGGCGTCGCACTACGCGCAGGAGCGTGTCTTTGCTCACCGGCAGCATTAGCCGTTTTGCGAAGCCGGCTGCAGGTCGGCCACCAAGCGCCAGACCGAGATGATGGACGATAGAGTCCAACCTCGCCGTCCTTCGCGCCGACGGCGCCAGAACCTCCTCGGCGAAACGCTCAGTGAAGATTTGGCGCCCGCACAAGACTGCGTCGCAGCGGAAGCGGCGGGCGATCACCAAGAGCTCTACGACCCGCCCTGCGAGCGGCAGATCGGTCACGCGTCGCCGATACCGGCTATGAACACGTCGAGAAACTGTACCGCACGATGGACACAGACCAACGGTTCCGGACGCCCGGACCGCAATAACGGCCTTATCACCTTCGTAGTACGCACTCTCTACAACAAACCCACGCGGCACCAGACTGGAGCGGTGGAGAGCTTGCTGCATGGCGCTGATTCTCCCCCAATCAAAGCGCCAGACATCTCTCAAACTGCATCAAAAGTGAGTCAGAGCCAATATTGCAGGCCGAATGACAACCAGCATGACCGTGGCCTGTGATTCGGAGTGGCTCGACGCCCTACTGCGCACGCTGGAGCGAAGCAAGGATCTGCGCAAGCAGCGCGAGGCGTCAAGCTCGGTGAGTCTCACCTGCTTCGGTTGAGTTTCGTCGGAATTGCCGTTCAGGGCATTGCAGGCTCTCGAACATCACGGGATTGTCCCCGACAAGTACGTGCTGTCGTCGCATTCGGTCAGTCTGTTTGTCCCGGCGGAGAGCCGAGAGGCCGCGGTTAAGGCGTTGCATTCGCTAGTCCAGCAAACCTAGCTTCGAGAAGCGGCAGGGATCGCTTCCGTTGTCAGGCCAAGATCGGACGCGAGCAACGGCGCCGCGTGCCGCAGTGCCTTGGCAAACAAGAGCGAAGAGATGAGCATCCTCTTGTTCCATTCTGATCCGATGCGCGAGCATTGCGAAGCCGAGGTCTACACGTTGCACTGCGGTCGCCGGGAGTGACTTGGGCCGCGGCCATCAAGCTGCGGCGCACGGAGCCCTGTCGCCATGATACGATAAGACACGGCCCATCAAGGCTGTTGGTAGCAGGCTAAGGCCGGGCCGTTGAGCAGACTGCCTGAGATTGTCTCTGTCTTAAAAAGGGAGTTCACTCCATGCCGAGGAAAGAGATTCTCGACCAGATCCAGAAGTACATCCACCCGTTCCGAATTACGAGCGGCAAGGGCTTTCAGCTGAAGGACTTCGACCCTGGCGACACGCGCGGTCTGAAGATGGAAAAGGGCGAAGCTGCCGACCTTCTTCAACGTGGCACTCAGTGGCTCGCAGAAGAACAGGACATGCTTTTTGCCCAAGACTGTTGGTCGCTGCTGCTCGTGTTCCAGGCCATGGACGCGGCTGGCAAGGACAGCACGATCAAACACGTCATATCGGGAGTAAATCCGCAGGGCTGCCAGGTCTTTTCGTTCAAGCAGCCCTCGCGAGAGGATCTCGCACATGACTTCATGTGGCGCTACGTCACGCGTCTGCCAGAGCGTGGGCGGATCGGAATCTTCAATCGCTCCTATTACGAGGAAGTCCTCGTCGTGCGCGTTCACGAGGACATCTTGAAGCGGCAGAGGCTGCCGCTGCCGTTCATGGGCAAACAGATATGGGACGAACGGCTGGCGTACATCGCACACTTCGAGAATTACCTTAGCCGGCAGGGGATAGTCATCCTCAAGTTCTTCCTGCATGTGTCGCGCGAAGAGCAGAAGAAGCGCTTCATGAAGCGCCTCGACAACCCGGAGAAGAACTGGAAGTTCTCTGCATCGGACGTGCACGAGCGCAGGTACTGGCGCGACTATATGAGCTCGTTCGAGGCAGCGATCGCGGCCACTGCATCGGAGCACGCGCCGTGGTATGTGGTGCCGGCCGACAACAAGTGGTTCACCCGCCTTGTAGTCGCCGCGGCAGTCGTGGAGGCAGTGGAGAAGCTCGACCTTGCATATCCGAAGGTGAGCCCGGAGCAGAAGAAGGAGCTGGCGGCCGCTCGCGCGGAGCTTGCGCGTGAAGCTTAGCTTCCGTGGCTCGAACGCTCGATAGCCAGCGCCATCGGCGCTACGCCAGGGCAGCCGCGACCGAAGAAATCGACTGCATCCGCCGATCCGCGACGATCTAGCTTTGGCTGGCCATACGTTGCGGCTGCGCTATATTAGACGGCCCAATTGTCGATGTCCCCTGGAGGGACCGCATGTCGACGACGATTCGGTCCTTGGTGGTGTGGGCCTGTTCCTGCTTGGCATGAGCGTCATGACCGCCGGCCTCAAGGGACTCGCCGGATCGGGATTGCGGACGGTACTGAGCAGGGCCGCGGCGACCTCGCTGTCTGGTGCTTTCTGGGGCGCCGTCGTCACGCTGATCGTGCAATCCTCAAGCGCAACCACGATGACCACCATCGGTCTCGTGAGTGCGGGTGTGCTGACATTTCCGCAAGGGTTGGCCCTCGTATTCGGCGCCAATGTCGGCACAACAGGAACCGGCTGGCTGGTTGCTCT
This sequence comes from Bradyrhizobium tropiciagri, assembly GCF_001189845.1. Classification (GTDB taxonomy): domain Bacteria; phylum Pseudomonadota; class Alphaproteobacteria; order Rhizobiales; family Xanthobacteraceae; genus Bradyrhizobium; species Bradyrhizobium tropiciagri. The sequence continues at coordinate 42,231 of NZ_LFLZ01000009.1, read as the reverse complement.
CATCGGGGTGCGCGTCTCGCTCACGGCCGCTGCGTTGCCGATGATCTTCGTCGGTGCGCTGATCAAATTGCTGGGCCGTGGACGTGTTTCCGCAGCGGGGGCAGCGCTTGCCGGGTTTGCGCTTTTGCTTTTTGGACTGACAACTCTGCAGCAGGGCATGGGGGGGCTGGCCGAACAGTTGCACCCGGCCGATTTGCCGGCTGTTCTCGGCACCACATGGTGGTCGGGCTTTTACGGCCTGCTGGCGCTGGTCACTGTCGGACTGGTGATGACTGCTGTGATGCAATCATCGACGGCAGCTATCGCGGTCACGCTGTCCGCATACTATGCGGGCGCCGTCGGACTGGACCAGGCTTGCGCGCTGATCATTGGGCAGAATATCGGCACGGCGACCAGTTCCGCGATGGCAGCAATCGGTGCGAGCAGCACCGCCAAACGATTGGCCCTCGCGTACATCTTGTTCAAGCTGATCGCGGCCTTTATCGCGTTGGCACTCTTCCCTGTTACGATTCCTTTGCTGGTCCGCGCTTCGAACACGATAGATGGCGTGACGCTACTCGCAGGTTATCATACGGCCTACAACGTCGTTGGCGTCTTCGTGCTGCTGCCGGTGATCAACAGGTTCACGCGATTCGTCGAGCGTATTCTGCCCGAACGCGGCTCGCCGCTGACGCGGTGCCTGGATCCGGCGGCGCTGGCGACCCCGATTGCGGCCGAGGAAGCCGTACGGCGGACGGTTGCACGCGCACTTGGAACGATGTGCGGATCACTCGCGACGGCCATGGCGACGGCGAATCCGGGTGCATCCCTCCGTCCCAAGAAGGACGTCGTGCCAGCGGCCGAGGCCGCCGCGGCGCTGCGCCAGGCTCAACGATTCATGTCGGAGGCAAGTGGCCCGCCCGAATCGGAGGACGAGCAGGGACGGCTCACCAGCACACTGCACGCGCTCGACCACGCGTCTCGCCTGACCGAAACCGTAGGCGAGGGGAGCGAATTCGATACCCCGACCGGCGGGCCTGAAGATATTCGTGTCGCGGAAATGTGCGCGGAGGCAATGGTTGGCGCAGCCACGCTCGCCGCTGAAGTCGCCGCCCTGCCGGCCTCTACTGGTCACACTTTCCCAATCGCGTCCGGAAGCGGGTCGAAGGAGCCGATCGAGTCGGAGAAAGAACGCCTGGCAACCGGAGCGTCGACCGAGCAAACCCTCGCCCAACTGGAACGCTGCGCGAAAGCACTCGGCGAACTGCGGAAGGACCATCGCAGTGCGACGCTTGGCTCGGTGGCGAGCGGAGCGTTGACCACGGACGACGCAATCGCTCGCGTCGATGCTGTCCGGCGCCTTGAGGCACTTGCGTACCACGCCTGGCGCTCCGCGGCGCATCTTGTCGGTCGCGGTGCATAGCGCGCAAGAGCTCGAAGCACGCGCAATCTTGCGAATACGCGCCGTTCACATGCCGGATTCCGCTACGACTACGACCTTCCGCAGCGAGCGTGACGAGCGAATGATAAACTTCTCTGCCTCCACGACCAGGAAGAACAGCAGGCCGCCCGCAAGAAGCCATGGCCACACCCAAAGCGGGACGGCTTCATTGCCGAACATCGCCTTGACCGGCGGTACGTACGTGAAGATGAGTTGTAGGATCACGACGGCAATGATGCCAAGCGGCAGGTAAGCATTGCCGAAATGCGCCTTGAAGGACAGCGACGAGTCGATCAGGTAACGGCTATTCAGCAGATAGAAGACCTGGCCGATCGTGATGGCATTGACGGCCACCGTCCGGGCAAGCCCGTCCGATGCGCCTTGCGCCTTCATCCAGAAGAACGCCAGCAAGGTGTAGGCAAGGAGCGCCAAGCCGACAAAGATGATCCGCCAAATCCCGAAGCCAGTCACGATCGGGCGGTCCACCGCGCGTGGCGGCCGGCGCATCACATCGATCTCGTGCGGTTCGAAGGAGATGACCAGGCCCAGCGCAACCGAGGTCACCATGTTGACCCACAGCACTTGCGGGGCCGTGATCGGCATGGTGAACCCGACAAGGATTGCGACAGCAATGACCAGCGCCTGCGCGACGTTGGTCGGCAACAGGAATAGCATGGCCTTCTCGACATTGTTGTAGACCGTGCGCCCTTCCTTCACCGCCGCCGAGATCGAGGCGAAGTTGTCGTCGGCCAGGATCATCGCGGCGGCTTCCTTCGTGACCTCGGTGCCCTTGATACCCATCGCAACGCCGATGTCAGCCTTCTTGAGGGACGGTGCGTCGTTCACCCCATCGCCTGTCATGGCCACGATTTGATTATTCGCCTGGATCGCTCTCACCAGGCGCAGCTTGTGTTCGGGGCTTGCCCGCGCGAAGACGTCGACGGCGCGGACACGTTCCTGCAGCGTGGCGGTGTCCATATCCTCGATCTCGGCGCCCGTGATCGCCGTCGTCCCATCGCCAAGCCCAAGCATCTTGGCGATGGCCGCGGCCGTGACCTTGTGATCTCCGGTGATCATGGTGACCCGGATGCCGCCGCCGTGGCATTCCTTCACGGCTTCGATAGCCTCTTTGCGGGGCGGATCCAGCAGGCCAATCAGGCCGAGCAAGACGAGGGTCCTCGGCAGGTCGGCCGCGGTGAAGCCGCCAGCTTTCACATTCGGGTTCTCGAGCCACGCGAGCGCCAGAACACGTTCGCCTTGGGCCGCAAGCCTGTCTGATTGTTTCAGGAAGTGCTCGCGGTCGAGTGGCTCCGGCTGGCCGTCGGCGGTCCGCTGACGGTCGCAGTGCTCAAGGATGACTTCCGGGGCGCCTTTGACGAGCAGGACTTGCTCGCCGCTCGCAGCTCCGTGGAGTGTCGCCATGAACTTGTGCTCGGATTCGAAAGGAATGGCGTCGATACGCGGAGATGCAGCCTGTTCGACTTGCCGATCCATACCGAGCTTGGCCGCGAACGGATAGAGCGCGCCTTCAGTTGGATCGCCCTCCACCTTCCAGATGCCTTCCTTCTGGAATAGCTCCGCATCGTTACAGAGCAGGGACACCCGCCCCATGAGCGTAAGCACGGCGTCCTTGCCCGCGGGCTGTCCGTCCTTTTTGATTTCGCCCTCGGGCGAATAGCCGTCGCCGGTGACCTGATACGCCGACTCGGCCGTGACGGCGGACACCACCATCATCTCCATGAGCGTCAACGTACCCGTCTTGTCCGAACAAATCCGCGACACCGAGCCGAGCGTTTCGACCGCGGGTAACCGCCGGATAATAGCGTTACGCTTGGCCATGCGTTGTACGCCGATGGCCAAAGTGATCGTGATAAGCGCAGGCAGTCCTTCCGGGATGAGCGATACGGCGATGCCCACGACGGCCTGGAAGAGCTCCACAAAGTCCATGGCCTTTACCCATCTGCCGTAGGCGAAGATCAGGACGCTGATCACCCCGATGGCCGCGGTGATGGCGTAGGCAAATTTCTTGATCTGTCGTAGCAGCGGGGTTTCGAGCGGGCTGACGTCGGCGAGCAACTGGTTGATACGGCCGAGTTCTGTCTCACTGCCGGTCGTGACGACCAACCCGGTCGCGCGACCGGACACGACCATGGTGCCGGAAAATACCATGTTTTCGCGATCGCCGACCGTCGCGTTCGCAGGCGCCACATCGACGCTCTTTTCCGCGGGCACGGACTCGCCAGTGAGGGCCGCCTCTTCGGTGCGCAAGTTCTTCGCCTCGATGAGCCGCAGATCTGCAGGAATCTTGTCGCCCGATTCCAGGAGCACAACGTCCCCCGGAACAAGTTGCTCGGCTGGAATCATGCGGGTCTCCCCGCCGCGCATCGTCCGAGCTTCGGCGGACAGCATGTTGCGGATGGAATCCAGTGCCCTCTCGGCCTTGCCTTCCTGAATGAACCCGAGCAGCGCGTTAAGAACGACCACGCCAAAGATGATTGCCGCGTCAACCCACAGGTTCAGCATTAACTTGGTGAACCCTGCGGCAAGCAGTACGTAGACGAGGATGTTGTTGAACTGCGTGAGAAACCTCGTAAGCGGGCCCCGTTTCCTGCCTTCCGGCAAACGGTTTGGCCCGTATTTCTGAAGCCGGATCGAGGCCTCATCCGGATCGAGGCCCTTCTCGCAACTGGTAGCAAGTCGCTTCACAACCTCATGTTGAGGTATCGCGTGCCAAGGCCACTCTTCGTTGGCCGTGTTCGCTGCTGCACCCATGCTTTTGCTCCACGAAATCAGCCCCTGTTGCTCGCCTGTCCTGACGAAAGGGCTCGAAGCAATCGTGATATCCAATCATGCATGGCATCGGCGCCCTAGAGGGCGTGTCCATCACGTCATGTCCTGCCGGGGAGTGGCCGGGCTCCCGGCTGACCTGGCACCCTCTCAGGAAGCGGTCGCGGACGCTGGATTCCCGGCCGGCCCGGCGCCGGCGGACGAGCCATCGGGCGGCCTGAATGCCGCCATCCGTGCCATCCGGCGGGACCGCCCCAGCCGGAGCCGCGCCGCCAATTGAAGCCGCATCGATACCAGCCGGGGCCGCGCCATCCGCGATTGTACCAACAGTAACGGTGGCCTCTCCACCGGAATTGGACAGCTTCCGTAAGCCGATGCTCGTCGCCCGCGTCATGCAGGCCCAGCGGTCCTCCGATAAAACCGGCCTGCGAGCGACCGCCAGTCGTAGTCACTACCGCCGCAGCAGCCGCAAGAGCGAGCGCCCATAGAATCGATTTTCGCATGATTTCCTCCTCGGTATTCACCGCCCAGGAGAGAACCGGCAGATGGCCGCAGACCCGAGTGCTGCAGCCGACCTTCTTGCACGCGATCCCGCTTAAGGACCCACACCAACGCGGTCTGGAAACCCCGAGCGTGAATCAGTTGCGAGAACAATCAGGCGGCTGCCGCGACAGCGCAGCCTGCGGCGGTTCTCACGATGGTTTAGCTCTGATGGTTTAGCTCTAACCCTCAGGCAGCCTTTGGCTGAGCTGCGCTTGCGAGCGTGTCGCGCAGATGCTGCTCTTTCTGTTCATCGAGCGAGGTCTTCAGAACGGTACCTCCCGCATCCTTGATCTGACTGAGAACCTTGTCTGCAGTCATACTCTGGATCAGCAGGAACAGAACGGCATCTCCCGATTTCACGTTAGATGCGAGATCCTTCATGAACTGATCTCTGATACCGAAATCGGTCAGCGCGCCGCTCAATGCGCCTGCTCCGGCACCAAGAGCCAGGCCAATAAGGGGATTCAAGAACACCAACCCAAACAGCAGTCCCCAAAAGCTTCCGCTTGCGGCGCCCGTCATCGTAGTGTTCACAAGTTGATTGAGTTTTACAGAGTCCCCTGTTTTGACTGCGATCACGGCATCATTGATCGTGATAAGATATTCCCTCTGCAGATTGAGTATTTTCTGCCGAACTTCCTCTGCCTTAGCTTCGGATGGGTACACGATCGCAACAAGATCTGACATTGAATTCTCCTGTAACGAGCCGGCATGCTGCCCCTGATCAAGCGCGAGATCCACGCATCCGCAAAATTTAACACAGACGTTAGACTCTCTTATCGGCCAATCAGCCCGGTGCTTTCACAATTACGAGATGTGCTGAGGTCCGGATGCAATTGAGTAAGCGTAGCTGTCGTATGTGCATTCGAATAACTAACCTTCGAATGAAAGGAGCTCCGCAAACTTGCCTCGCCGCAGAATGGCGCCACGGGGCCAAGGCGGGGCGGCGCTGGCGAAAGACTCATGGCCGGCTTATGGTGGTACCCGATGCCGCGGCGCGCTATTCGCTGCTCACCCAGATCGACGGCACCATGCCAAGGACTTACATCGCGTGGCGTTGGAGGTCTCCCGATCGGGCCATACATGAAGCCAATCCGGCAGACGGCTCCAGTTTTCCGTCAATGAGTCGACGACGCCGCTGGGGTGCTCTACACCTCGCTGCCGCGGGTTGCGGCGATCGACGAGGCCACGGGCGAAGCCAAATGGGTGTTCGATCCCAAGATTTATGAAAACGGTCTTGGCTAGACTGGTGCGCCATCTCGGTAAGGTTGAAATGGTTTGAGATCAAACGAGAGGATTCAACATGGCAAGCTATGTAGGGGAAAATCTCTTAGTCAAGAAATCTGCGGCCGTCCTTCTTCTTCTACTCGGCATCGTGTTGATCGTGATCGGCCTGCACGAGGACTTTTGGACGGTTGCCTCGCTCGGAGCTCTTTCTTTGCTTGGCGGCGTTTTCCTTCTTGTGCTCAAGATTGTCGCGCGCAACCAAAGTAATCAGCTCTAGGTCGCGTGGACGGTTGGGATTCTCAAATCAGTGAAAGCATGATTCAAGACGGCTTTTTTGGGAGGCAGTCTTGGGCGTCATGGATCGACCGTTTTGAGCGATGAGCCGTGGATCCGGATATCGGGCCTGATCATCGGCCGTCCCGACCAACGGGGTTCGACGGGACGCGACAATCGTCTATTCGTGGAAGGCGTGCTTTGGATTGTCCGCACCGGAGCCCACTAACGCGACCTGCCGCCGCTGTTTTCATTCCGACAGATGGGGCGCAGCAAGCGGAGTATGGGGTGGCGCACGGGCCACCAAGCCATCATCGCAGCAGCCGAGGACAAAGGCTGCGATCTCGTTGTCATGTCATCGCTCGGGCGCAGCGGACTTTCCAAGTTTCTAATCGGCAGCGTGACAAACAAGGTGCTGACGCTCGCGAAAATCCCCGTACTGGTTTGTCAGTGAATGTGGTCTACTAGCAAGGGAGGCCCCGAATGTACGCCAATATTCTCTTGAGCTCGGATGGATCGGGCGTTGCGAGAAAAGGCGTTAAGCATGGGATTGCTTTAGCAAAGGCCCTGAACGCCAAAGTGACAGTCATCACCGTAACGGAACCGCTACCGATCGACTATGGGAGCGGACACGCTTCGGGGTGGCTTCCCACGCAGGAAGAGGTTGATCGCTTTGACGCAGCCTGCAAGGAACGTGCTGGCAGACTGCTCGATGAAGCTCGAGCTATGGCGGAGCAGATCGGGATTTCTGCAGAACTCTTGCATGTTCCGAACGCGCACCCAGCCACTGCGATTATCGAAACGGCAAAGTCCAGAGGCTGCGACTTAATCGTCATGGCCTCTCACGGGCGTCGCGGCCTCAGGAAGCTTTTGTTGGGGAGTCAAACATCGGAGGTCCTAGCGGACGGAAGCGTGCCGGTGTTGGTAGTGCGGTAGCAGACATGATAGTGCAGGAGGCAAGTGGTAAGACCAGCTCCTAGCCTGGACTTCGCCAGCAATCCCGACGTCCCGCCTTGGGTCAACTGCGACCCGACCCATCCGCAGTTCTCAGTCGCAAAGCGACCATTCGGCGACGATTAATTTGCTGGTGGGCCCGGCAGGACTCGAACCTGCAACCAGACCGTTATGAGCGGGGAGGGGGTGCAGAGCGATGCTGAAAGTAATGATGAAATTGGCGACGATTGACGGGGTTCGTTCTCGTTTGGTTGCGCCGTAGTATTGGTTATCGATTGGCTAGCCCGGACGCAAATACGCCAGTTTGTCGAGCGGCAAACGCCGCTCGTCGTACAGGCTGGGGGATTGCTTCTAATATAACGGGTGACTTTTGTACCGAAATCAGGTACAAATTGAGTATAGGTCGTAAGTGGGCTCGAAAACCCCAGCGGCCTTTTTGATTCTCTAGCCGGTGACGCGAACCCGGCTCTTTCTCGACACAGACTATCTGGCATGCCCGCGCGCTTACCGCGCCGCGCGTCCGCATGCACAGGGTCGCGAGTTTTCTCCACTTCCGCGACCCCCAGCGAGCGACTGCGCTACGGCCTTGGCGCGGCGCTCGCTCCTATTTTCGGCAGACCGTTCCTTCGGGGCGGTCTGCTTTTTCTCCGCTCGCTGGAATGCGAGCCGAACAACTTTCATCATACAAGAAAGGATTTCACCGCGATGCTTGCCTAGATGACGTTCGTCGGAGTCAATGAATAGTCCAGCACCTCAACCCATTCGCTTGGTTTCCTGTGCTCGACGCAATTTCGCGTTAAACGCATTGATTTGCAGAAGTCGGCAGCATCGGTCATGAAGCCAACATACTCTGCGTCTCCTTTGTGCCTCCGCGATACCTCTTCCGCTAATCCCTCGAACCACCCTTTGAACTTATTGCCATAAAACAAGGAGGCGATGCCAAAGAGAGCTTGAAGCGCATGATCCGTTTTTTGAATGAAATCCTTGCATCGGGCCTCCAAGTTGGGGGCAGATGGCAATGCCAGAGACCGGTCCTTTATCGATAGCTTTGAAGTGCGCGCTGCCGAAGAAAGCAAGGCTTACGACCAACAGGTAAACAGTCTCGACGCGAGCACGGAAAGCTTGTGGTTGCCGAAGTATTCGTTGAGGCGGTCGATAGAAGCATCGAAACGACGTTGCTGGAGCTTGTCCTCAAATTGATCGCGGCGGTCGGTGTGGTAGATGAACAAAACATCGGCCAGAAGAATGCGATCCACGTCCTTCATCTTACGTTCAGGAGCGTACTTTGCCGCAATGTAGTTGGCGAGAAATTGCTCGGCTGCTTCCGGCGGGTGAGGCCGCTTTGAGCCGATATCCAGTGTCTCCAAGCATGGCTTCAGTTGGTACGGTACGAGTAAAGAAGTTGGATTGCGCGTCACGTTGCTGGGCGACAAATGAATTGTGGCTCATGCATTCCTCATTTCTAATGCAAGCCAGAATATCGAAACATTTTGACAACGGCAAAAGCGGAGCAGATTGAATCCTAAGAATAACCAGGAGCGAGACCTGATCTGTGTATGGCGGGGCTGGTCTTCCAGGCTGCGTCCATACCAGCCATCATTCTGAGATTCATTTAGCTCTTCCCCAACTGCACAATCTCTAGTAAAAGAAGTGTAATACAGTCACCGCAACCATACCGAAGATTTTATTCTCCGTCATCGGACGACCTGGCGAGCCAAAGCGACGTTTCTGAGTCTCAGCCTAGAGGACGAACATGGGCGGACAACCTGTTCTTCCGTCAACGAACGTATCTGCATCACCTGAGCCTTCGGCCTCACCTGAGCCTTCGGCCGATCATGAGACGAAGCCTTCAGAAGCTCCCGGAACGAGCCCGTCAACTGAGGCCGCAAAGCCGTCGGGCCTTTCTCTCAAGCCGAGCGATTACATTTCGCTGACCGCTCTGCTTATTTCGCTATCTACAGCGGTCTACAACGTTTGGGGATGGGTCCAAGGTCCCAGGGTATCATTCTATCCCCCGGAGTTGGTCTCCTTCCATTGCACGGCGGTCGAGGGGGCGGACGAAAAGCCTAAGTGTAAGGCCGGTTCAAATGTCTTCGTCGCGGGCTCGTCCATGACTTATTTAAATTCTGGACGACCGGAATACGGTGCTGTTCTTCTGGAAGAACGTGCTGCGCTGGCGTTTGGTCCACAGCAGCCAGTCACGCTTCACTGGCAGGAATTCGCGAACCTCACCAGCTTAAGCGCGTCTTCTAGTCAAGCGGCGGCAATCCAACTACCTGGGGCATCGTCCATTGCTCATGAGACCCGCTTCTTCCCTAGAGACGAGCCTTGCAAATCGCCCTGCAATCCCGCCCAGAATTTTATGAGGTGGACTGATTTTCTGGATCACGTCGTTACAAAAAAAGAGGAAGTTACTGTGACCTTTAGCGCCAAGTGGCGAGGAGGTGGTGAACCAGAGAGTCAGAGTAGAGCGTGCAGCGTCTTTATTAGGGACGATGATCGGAAGAAATGGGGTACTGAGCTGGGTGAGCTTACGCGGCTGTCCAGTCTAACATGTCGATATCAGTGAACGAGAGGAGACGGTAAAATGTTGTCTCGCGCTCTAAGCCTGTTGCTCGTGCTCATCCTTTCCGGAACTGCTGTGGCGGCGGAAGCCAAGAAGATCGGGGTCTTAGCAGCGTTTCCACCGGGGGACACTGCCGCGGCGGCACAGTCGCAAAGCTTAGTTGTCGAGCTTAAGAAGGCAGGCTTGGTCTCGATAACTCGAGAAGCCCATAGTCCGGCCGAAGCGCTGACTGAAACGAGAGCGCTCGTCGAAGCGGATCGAGTCGATATTCTGATAATACGAGCTTCTTTTTTCTTGTGGCCGGGCGTTTTTTTGAACATCCCAATCAACCTGCCGGTGGTCGTGTTCAATGTACCGCTTGAGATACCGCAGGCGGTATACGTGGGCTATAATCCAGTGGAAGTTGGGAAGGCTCAGATTGGTTTTCTAGGAGCGCAGGGCTCGAAGCAACTCCTTCTTCTCGATGGAAGCAACATCTCGTTCGTCAAAGAGCTGATATCCGCTGGGCAATGGCAAGCTTTAAGCGCACTTTCAAATATGAAAGCTGCCGCTGATTGCGGAGGTTGCCCGAAGACCGGAGATTGTCCTAAGGGCAATTCGGCGAAAGCGTGCCCCTGTCCCAAGACTGGCGATTGCCCAAAGTCAGATATCACTGATCTTATCACGTCACAAAAGATCGATGGTGTCGCAGTTCTAGAGCCGAGATTTTTGACACTCGTTCATGATCAAGGCTTGGCCGACAAGGGCGTGCGTTGGGTTGCGCCGATACCAACGGTGGATTCCCTCGCGGAAGTCGCTGAGAACAAGCAAGCGTTTGCTATCGACCCCCAACCCATCGTTCCAAAGGTCGTTGAAGTGGCAGCAAATCTGTTAGCGAAGGCATCGCCGAAGGACGTTGCTGGCATTTCGAAGATAAGCTCTAACGGGGGGGATAGGTTCGCGGTATTTCTTCCGCTCAAGCTCGTGACCGATCCAAATGCGGCAAAGGTCATTTTAAATACCCTTCAAGCCCACTAGACGAACGGCTTAATGGCGCGCGCCGAGTAGCAGCGGCCTGCTTAATCAGTACCAAGTCGCCGCGATCGAGTTTGCTCCAGTCGCCGCTCAAATCGATCTTTGGGCATAGAAAAAACTGCCTCGCCGCGGACGTCAATTTGCGAAGAGGCAAAGTTGGTCTTGATACCACACGTGCGACCTGCACACTCGAACGGGTTCGATGCTAGGTGTGTAGTGTGGCACGGAGCGGCAATCGCTGGAGGGGGCGAAGGATAGGCAATGCCTGAAACCGTACCGGCTTCAACTGCCGACGAAACAAAACCATGCAAGCTCTGCGGCGAAGCCATCAAGAGAGTGGCTTTGGTATGTATTCATGACTAGGTCTGGTATTCGAAATCAATTTGGCCATATCACTACCCCGAATAGCGTTGAGAGCGTAGCTCTCTATCAGCTAGACTTTCGTTTCCGGTGCATGTCGGACAGTTAAGTGAGCGCTGGATGATGGTCTGGAGCAGGCAGGAACGCATCCACCGTGTATGTTCCCGCCGCCATTGCCGGTGGGAACACGGGGTTCGTGCTGTGCCAGGTCGGCGGCCATTGGTCTGGCAGGTGTCCCCACATATTGAGCTGTCCCAAGGCGTCGAACAGCCCAAGGTATTGATAGTAGCGCACGCCCTTGACATCACTCGAGATCGGACAGCCAAGCGTCACGACGTGGAGGTTTTCCGTTCGCTCCGGCGGAAGGGAACGGATCGCATTTCCAATCTGCAGGGCGCCCTTGCTGTGTCCAACCAGCAGCTTGAATGGAGTCTCGCGATGAAGGAGGAGGGCGTGCAGCACGTCCGAGGAGCCAGACCCGTGGCGAAAAACGGGTGCGCCATGAAGCGTCTTCGCGTCCGGTGCGGACGCAGACAGTTGGCGGCCGATGCTCGCCGTCCGGGGCGTGGCATTGGCGAGGGTGTTCTGGATCAGGCTCTTTGCATGCACATAGTCGTAGAGGCCGAAGCCGAACCAGCCTCCAAGGGCCTGTAGCATGACGTCCGCCATGCCGTATCCTGGAACAATCGCAAGCACGGGCTTTCCGAGCGCGCGAGAGATGTCCCATGCCATCGCGGCGCTGCCGAGCGCCGAGCTTCCAACTCCCGTAATCGTGGCGATCTCGACAGCGCGCGCCTCCGCGTGAGGCGAAGCCAGGAACTGCTCCACATCTGTATATCTGTGCACGTAGGGCGCGGTATTAGCGTCGATCAAGAGAAGTGAGCCTTCCGGATCGCTGAGCGCATCGAACTGGATGATGCGGGAAGGAGGTTTCTCCTCACGGGCTCGCATCGGCGCGTCTCTTTCGGCAAGCTGAATAGCCAATGCCGGTACGTTGTAGAAGATGAGGTCCAGCAGTGTGTTGCATATTCGGCAGGCCCGGACGGCGGGCTCAACCAACTGTGGCGGTGGCTCAAAAAGGTTGAGGTAGGAGCGTTCAGATCGGGGCGCTTGGTTGTCTCCGAACGGCATCGTAAAATCCTCCTCGCAGGTTGAGTTTGTCGTACCACCCGTCTGCATGAAGCGCTGGCGCAAGACGTCGATCGTGCAATTTGAGACGCGCTGAATTGCCGGCCAAGCAAGATCGCGACGTCCACTTAGTCGAGTAGAGGCGGCGGCTTACGGGGTTTCGAGCACCTTGAGGGCGGCCGTGGCCGCCTTTTGCACCGCCTGTGGGTCAGGCGCCGCGGCGCCACCGCCGCTGAGGGTTGCGGCGAGTTGCTCGGGCGGAGCCGCCGGTGCAGCGGCGCTCAGCGCAGCCTTTGCATCGGCAATCTTCGTCGCCAACCTCTCACGCTGCTGGACAGCATCGTTCCGCGCGTTCTGCGCCTGGTTCATCTGGTCCACCGCCTGCTGCCGCTCAGTCCGAGTGTCATCAACCTGTTGCCGGAGTGTCTGCTCGTTCTTCTCGCCCGGTATCCGGCCGAAATAATAGCCGATGATCACGGAGATGATTGGCGAGATCTGGACCACCAACTTGTCATTGCCCAGGGGCTGCAGTACGTCAGCGAGCGCAAGCACATACAGGGCTACGAACACCGCCGTCAGCACGACGATTACCCAGTCCTTCATATTCATCTGACCCTCCCGATCTTCATGACGCAGACACGCGAGCGACTCCGAGGTCGCCGTAAACCGCATAGAGACGCCACGTCGGATCGGGATCGCCAGCCATATCCGCGTGTGCCGCGTTCATCGCTCCGGCGATGCTAAGGCCCTTGCCCAGCAGGCCGTCGAAGAACGCGGTCGCGAAGCGCAGCGCCGTCGCGGTGACGACCGGGGCCAACGTTCCGATGTAGGCTGACGCACCAGCGGCCAAAAAACTGCGAGCGAAACTGGTGAATCCGACCGCGCCAAATGTCGCCGCCGCCGACGAACAGGCATTGACGAACACCAATGGCTGTTTCGGAAGCGCGAAAGTGCGGATGTGGTGCGGCAACAATTGGCCGCCGAGGGTGTTCTCGATCCTGAGATACAGATTGCCTGAGGACTCGACGATGCCGTGACAGAGAAAATGAATGATGTCGGCCTGGGGAACGCTGTTCTTGAGCTTCAGCAGGTTCATCGGCTCGCGGGCGCTGCCGGTAACGTTGGGGACAACGTCAAGGCCCTTGTTCCTGGCGACGTTGACGACCTCGAGCACCCCGTTCAGCGTGGTTGCGTCGGAGGCCACGCCATCGCCGACCACATACACAAGCCTCCGTTTGGTCTGCGGTGATGCGACCACGTTGGCGGCCGTCCTCGGAGAGCCAGCTGCGCCGGTGTCGTCACGCACCGGAACCCGGACCAGCAATATCGGCTCCTTGAGAGTGGACTGGACGGCGGTCTGAAACGCCAGCTCCCAAGGAACGGCATCAAGCTTCGGGTTCTTGAGCACCCATTGTACCACCGCATTCGCGTCGAGGCGGGCCAGCACGGTCCGCGTCTGCAGCGAGATCAGATTGTCTACGATCTCGCGCGCAATGCCATGGAAATCCATAGCCAGCAGCTCCAGCACCTGATCGCCGCTCTCGACCCCGACCTTACGCGGGTTGCCGAGATTCTTCTCGATGCTTTCGATCCGCGTGCTCGCCGCGGCGAGGGCATTGAGCACCGCGAAAGCGTCGTAGTCGTCGCGAGAGTTGCCGAGGGGCACCATCTCTAGTTGGCCCGACTCGTTCAGCGCCGGCATGTGAAATTGGATGCGCGCAGGAGCTTCATTGGTAAGCGACAGCTGGATCGTTGGACCGATATACGGCGCGGCTCCGCTGTCCCCAGCTTCGCGGAACAACATATCGCGGCTCTTCTCGAGAATGAGTGTGCTATCACCGACCTCCGCTCGGAACATGACGGCGATGCTGCCGACAAGGCGAAACTCGTCGAAGATCGTGATGGCCACTTCGCCTTCGCCGTCGATCGGGTGCAGCGCCATGACCCGCACGCGGGCTTCATCGCTGTCGCCATTGCGCGGAACGTGGATCGTCTGGACCTCGGGCTCAACACTCAGGGAAGCGGACTGTGAGCTCACATGCAAAAGGAGCGTTGCGTGTTCCTTTCCAGCGGGCACGCGGATGTCCAGACTGCGTGCGGCGTCGTCCTCGGCACCCTCCACCCGCAGCAGCAGTGTGATCTCCCCGCGGCTGGGAGTCTTGCGGTCGGGAGCGTAGCCGAGACTGGTACGCCGTTTGATGGCGGTGAACGGCCGCGTTGTCTCCGACACTTCCTTCTGGCTAGTCGGTGATTCCTCCGGCAACGTATCCAATTCGATGTCAGGCGACAGAGACAGCACCTCGAAAGAAGTCGGGGATGGCGCAAATCGCCCGGCGGCGGTGGGCAACTCCTCGATCGTCTTTAGTGCCTGGAAGAGCGGCGGATCGTGTCGCTTCACGCCGGCGTAGGCTCTCCGGCGAACCCCCGTGTCGGTGTCGCCGGCTAGATACCCTAGAAACGGCATAGCCTCGACCCAGTCGGCACGGGCAAGACGATTGGCAAAGGTTCGACGTACCGTCGCATCAGCGTGATCGATAATGCCCCGGCACACCGAAATGACTTGTTCGGCATCGAGCGTCAGCTGGTGTCGGTTACTAGGCTGGCCGTACTCTAAGTCGAATGGCCCGTGTTCGGCGGCGGCAGCGATAATGCCATCGAGAAGCTTTTGCCGACTGCTCGTCGAAATTTCCGGCAAGCATGTCATCAGGGTTTCGACCGCGCCTAGCGTGAGCGTCGCGTCGCCCAGGATGCCAACACCAAAGCGGCCAAACACACTCTTAGCCACGGCCGTCTCCTGCTCGCGTCAGCGACCCGCATCGCTTCGATTGCCATGGCCATGATACGAAGCCGAAGTCGCGCCCGTCCCGCATCACGAGCGCAACAGCATGGACGTCGCGTTGGGTCATAGCATTTCTCTCCTCGACCGCCTGCGCTTCCAGGCAGCCAATAACTTCCTGACAAGCGAGCTTACATCCTTGGTCTGAAACGATGCGTCTGAGCGGGGGGCCTCTTTGTCTCTTCCGGCTGTGAATTTCGCAGACCTCGCCGTCGCCAAAAACCTATTGTTTGTGCAGTGCCTGGTTCAGGATCATCGCCAGCCGCACGCCCGCCTTGCTCAGTTGGATTCCGACGTCATTTGTTGCGGTCGTGACGTAGTCGTCCGTCAACCGAAAGCTTCCACGCGCGTTGGGAGCTGGAAGCTGCTCATACGCATCGTCCTTCGACAGCGCGAACGTCTCCTTGGCCCAGTCGGCGGGGCTCCCCGATTGCCACTGCGTCTGTTGATCCTTCGTGATGTGCCCGATGAGATCGGAGGCAATCGTTTGCGGATCAGGCCCCAGCTGGTCTACGAATTCGGTGTCCCAAAAATGATGGAGGTTGCCTGCGCTGAGCCCGGCCGCCGAGACCCTCTTGGCATTGCCGCCGCGATCGTGATCGTCCGAACTGTGCAATGGCTGGTGCACGTCGCCAACGAAGTGAAGCAAGAATTTGAGGGCGGCGACTTGTTCCTCGATATCGGTGGCGGGGTTGACGAGTTCGGCCGCGAATTGATCGATCTTGTCGACAACACAATCGGATGCCGGCCCATCGGAGGCAGGCTTTCCATTGGGCACAGGGGGATGATTGAAGCAGGCATCGTCAAGGTTCGGAGCCATGATCTCGATGTCAACGAAATGCCACTGCCGCGTCCGCTCGCGAGCATTGTTGACGTTCGTGTCCCGGAACTTGTCCGCCCTGGTGGCTGCCGACGCAATGTCGTGCGCTGTGAGCGAGTCGGTATCGGCGGCAAGCAGTGCATTGACGCGCTTGCGCACATCTACATCAAGGAACGACTGCGCTACGAACGCGACCACTTCATGACCTTCGTCGCCCCAGGCAAGTGCACCACTTATGTGAAAACAGCTGAGAACCGCGCCGCAGGCAAGGGTGACAAGGTTCGTCGCAAGCCGGATCATAATCCCCTCCATCAAATCATTAGCGAAATATTGAAGTTCAAAATGCGCAATTGGAGATCAGATAGCGCTGTTAGGCTCTCTTTCAGCGTTTGAAGCGGTCAGAAGGGCCTCGTCACGAAGACGGTGTCGTCCTGGAACTCTCGCATAGATTGCGTTAATGTCAATCAACATCCGGGAGAGCGGTTCAGATCGATTTTCAGCTCCTTCAGGCGAGAGCGCAATTCACGGTGAATGCGCTGTGCATACCATGCTCCCGTTCGCATGGTTCAGTCGGCAGATGGTATCGTTACCCGCGCTCAAATCTTTGTACGAACCGGACGGATAGTACGCTGGTGCGGCGCATCCTCGAAGGCGAGGAGAAGTTGCTTGCAGCGATAGCCGCCACGCTCACGCTTGTGCCACTTCTCGGGCTCCCCGCCGCCGCTTCCTGCAATTTTTTCCGGTTCGAGGCAAATCTCTGAGATGGGTTCGCGTCGGCGTCCAAGGTGACGTCGCCATCGTCTGCACGGCTGCTACGATGCTTCGCTGAACTGGAAAGTACCGGCGGAAGTGCAGCGGAGACCGGAGGATCGGTCCGCTCGATGAAATCTGCGGCGGTGCCGAATGCATCGACGGTGATCCCGCGCACTATCGCGGAGGCAGGAAGTCTGCGCGGCGCAAGTCGGCCAGCAATATCTCGCGATCGCGTGGGCCAGGTGCGACGGGGTTCGACCCGCAAACCGCCCATTCTTCTCCATGTCCCTGCGCTCGTGGTCTCGTTTGTGGCCGGAGGGTGGCGATCCTACTCATGTTGCTTTGGCTTAGCTAAAAATGGTGAGGAACGATATGAACCCGAGCCTGTAGCTCGCACAGCGCGGCTCGGCCGGGAGTAACTAGGGAGAAGATGATGGCGCGAGATGCGGCAATTGGACTCGCGTGATCTTATGAAATATTTTCGTACAACTTCAGAAACGCTGGCAGGCCGTTTGATTAGATTGGGAGAAAGCGGCCTGGCGCCAACAGCATGGAAGGTTTGTTGCTCTTTTCGATGTCTGCTGATCGTACAAGTCTGCTTCAGCGCCTCGAGGCAACGACGCAGGGGACAAACAATCTACTCGTGCGCGGCGAGTTCGATGATCGTCGCTGTGTCGATGATCCTGCCGGCAAGGTCCTTGATCTGGATCTCGTTCCCGGATTCGGCCAGTTCATCGGCCTTGGCGAGAGCCTGCTTTGCGGAGGAAACGACAACTCTGACAGCACCGTCGCCGTTCTTCGAATACACTTGATATCCTACGACGCTCATCGCCCCTCGCTGATGAGGATCCCTAGCGACCTTTCAGATCGGCGCCTAGTGCAAATGAGCCACAGCTTCTACCTCCTGAACAAAACGGAGCTCTCGCTGCTTGCCGGCAAAGGCTTATGGTCCGCCGCCAGCGCCTGGTGGGGCGCGTCGTCGGTGAAGGGCTTTCGGATGAACTGAGAGAGCGCCGTTTTGTCGTGCTCGAGGGCGTCGACGGGTGGACGCATTACGTTGAGATCGGACCTCTCTCGGGTGCTGTCCTGGTTGGGACATTCGCTCTGCCAAATTAGGACAGTCGGGATTGGTCATTTTCTTTGGTCTTCAAAACAACAACGCCGCTCGCTTGAAATACATGCGATGCGGCGTTGGTCCGGCCCCAGGAGGGACGTGGCAAAATCCTGGCTCCCATGAGAGTGCATGGAGCGGGCCAAGGAATTGTGTCATCGGGCACCGTATGACTCCGGGTACAAAGAGGCGATTTCTTGCGCTCGGATTGAGGGCGCGTCAGTTCCGCCAGACTGCTGCGGAGATTTCGGCGTGGACCGGGTTTATTAGACGTTATGTCCGTCCGCTGAGATCGGCGGTCCGCCCTTTCGTGCAAAGATTGCGAGGGTTGCTCCTGTACAGTGACGTTTTCCGTATGGGTCGGCGCGGTCGTGGGCGTCGTGCTGGTCGAATCGACCACGCCATGGTTCGGTGTTATCGAAATTGCAACGGAGCGAGCGGAGGCCGAGGAACATATTCCGACGCCGGCGGACGCGTGGTGCCTAGCCCGTCAGCTTTTCGTCAGCCGACACAAATACGATTGATGCGCGTTCCCACACGCACAAGCAAACTTCGCCCCTTTGCTTGGGCCTCACCTGATGGTGACATCGGGTGAGGCTGTCGGGACATCCGGGACAAGAAAAAGCGAAGTTCGCATTGCTGCCACTGGCGCGCAAATTGGCTTCGCGCATTGTCGCAATGTCGATACGCTTGCCGAGGGGTCGCGCGTTCTCCAAAGAATGCAACTATCTATAGCACCTGTTGATACGCGCTTAATCTAGCTCTGGCCGACCGCTCCGCAACAGCTGCGGATAACCATGTCTCGTCGCCCACTTGGCACGAGCGAGGTGGGTTTCATATGCGCGGCGGGCACGCTGTGGTTCATGTTCGGAATCGATATGCAACACGATCTTTGCAACTTCTCGCCAGTCGGCGTCCTCTGCATCTGCGTCCAGAAGGCGCATATAGGTGACCGCGTGTTCCTGGTCGTTATCTTGACTCTTCGAACTGTCTCAAGTCGAGCATTGTTTTAGCTTCTTCGAAGTCGTCAGCATGGCACGCTGACGTCCGAGTCAAGCGTTCCCGGAGCACTTGCGAGGACAACGCTTGACGCGGCGGCGTCGCCACACAATCTCGCAATGAAGTGCAGGTACTTTCACCTGAGGGGATCGCCGCGCCCCGAAGACCACCATTTGCAGGTGAGTGATGAGAAGATACAACGGGCTGGAGCCCGGCGACACGGTGCTCTACGCCGATCTCGACTACGATTCGATGCAGTATGCGATGAACGCGCTCGAGGTCCGGCGCGGGGTCGAGGTCGTCAAGTTCGACGTGCCGGAACCGGCGACCCGGCAATCCGTCCTGGACGCCTACGCCTGCGCACTCGAGGCAAACCCGAAAACCCGACTTTTGCTACTCACCCATGTCAGCAACCGGACGGGCCTCGCTATGCCGATCGCCGAGATAATCCGCATGGCAAAGGCCAAGAGCATCGACACCATCGTCGACGCGGCCCATTCTTGGGGACAGCTTGATTTCAAGGTAAGCGAGCTTGGGGCCGACTTCGTCGGCTTCAACTTGCATAAGTGGATCGGCGCGCCGCTTGGGGTCGGCTTCCTCTATATCAGGAAGGGCCGCCTAGCCGATATCGACCGCCACATGGGCGACGAGGCCTTCCCGGAGACCGACATCCGCTCGCGGGTGCACACCGGCACGGTCAATTTTGCCGCCGTGCTTACAGTGCCTACGGCAATCGCGCTGCACGAGGAGATCGGTGCGTCTGCGAAGCAGGGCCGTCTGCGATATTTAAGAGACTATTGGGTGCACCGCGTCCGGGCGTTCAAGAACATCGAGATCCTAACGCCGGACGAGGTTGGCCTCTACGGTGCCATTACGTCGTTCCGTCTTGCCGGCAAGACGAGCAAGGCCGATAATGACGCCATCGTGGCGGAGCTCAGGGACAGACACAAGGTGCTCACGGTGCGCCGGGCGGGTGTGGCCAAGGGAGAATGCATCCGTGTGACGCCGGCGCTCTGTACCAAGGAGGCGGATCTCGACCGGCTAGTCGATGCACTTGCGGTCGTAACCGGCACCAAGGCCGCCTGAGACGCGCCGTCCGTGAATAGGGCTGCCGCGTCACGGCCTGGGGAAGCTCACTGAGGCTGGAACGACCGGCCATTGTCCCAGCCGAGTTGAAGCGACTCCGACGGCGGCGCGTCGGTGCGATCAGGGCTCGAGATGGAGTTTCATCCCGCCCTTGCGCACGGCATCGGTGGTCCAATTGAGAAATCGAGACCGCAAATAGAAGCAATCGAACCCAAGAACCTCTCGGTTGGGGTACCTTGAGACGTCTTCGTGCCGCGCCGAGAGCGAGCGATCATCAGGTTTGATGAAATGGGCTTGCTGATTTCCTTACGCGCCAATCTTCGGTGTCGTACTTTTCCAACGGCAACTGCAATCTCTTGGCCCGTTCGTCGCGGTCTTTTCTTCGAAACTCCCGCTCGCGGCGCTCGAACTTGGCAAGCTCGTCATTCGCGGCTCGCATGAACTGAGCGTGCGAGGTACCTGCGCTTTGGGGGCGGGCGGACATATTTTTCTCCTGACAATCTGGTCAAAAACGCAAACCGAAATGCCGGCGACGGGCCAAGTTACATCATCTTGAGGACGCTGCGAAATGGCTGCGACCTGGACGAAATCACCACGATCAAAGCGTAGCGCAAATGCCTTGCAAAGCACGCCCAATCAACACGAAGTGTGGACTAGGAGAACGCGAAGCTTCGTACGATACGGACATATCCGGGCACGCGCATGTGATAACGGCGCCACAACGGTCGTGTAGTTGGCCGCCAACGACGAGCGGCGCGCGCAATCGGTGCGGCTGGGTGATAGCCAACCGATGACATCACTGCGCAGTTCGTCCCGCCACCAAATCGATCGGAAAACCCCAGCAATCTCAAGAGATAGCTGGTTTTGCTTTAGTTGGTTCGGCCAACCGATCAGTAACGGGAGCGGACATCCGCATGTCCTCTGCGCTGGCGCGCAAAGGCATACCGTGGGTTGACACCGCACCCTGCATTCGTGCCCGATGCCGTCGCTCTGCACTGGGCATAGGTCGCAAAGGAACAGTTACCGGGATAGCCCCAATGCCGGCCTTGCAGGCAGTACTTGAACTCTCGAGCGGAAGCAGGACTGGCACTTGCTGCAAAGCCCGCGATGGTGAGAATAAGCAGAAGCGATGATGCGGCAAAACGCATGACGATCTCCTTCGGCTTCAACTTTCGACAGTACCAAGTCAAGCTGTCAACTTCGGATTGGTTCCCTCGCGCTCAGTGAGACGGCCTACTTTGTGACCTCGTACTGCGCGGCGCCACCTTAAACTTCGTCCGCTCTCTCCCGAACGTGGCTGTCGCTAACCCTGCGACGCACGCGCTGCTCCGAAGCCCCCTTTCTATGTGTGGGTTCGACAATCGTGGGCGCGCAGATGCCGGTTGCTCGTGCGCTTCAACTTTTTGACGTGGACGGGGTTCAGAATGTGGCCCCATGGTCCAACTTCGGTTCCCGCTGCTTGTGCTGTATAGGTCGACCACATTGGTTGGGAATGGATTCATGACCTCCGCGGACAAATCGGTCGAGCCGTCAGGCGTCAAGGCGCTCTCGGGGACAGAGGTGCGTATGATGGCCGACGCGCGTAAAGCCGTGCTTGAGAGCGGGGATTGGCTAACCGCGGCACAGATCGCCGAGATGGCGGGATTTAGCGCCAGCAACCACAACGCCCAGCCGAACATGTGGAAGAAGGACGGGCAGACCTTCGCGTTGCGCCACCGCGGCGTGGACTACTTTCCGGGCTACGCCTTGGATCCTTCGACCGACTATCGGCCAGTCAAGGGCCTGGCGAGAGTGTTGGCGGTCTTTCGAGGACGGAAAGACGACTGGGGCCTCGCTTTCTGGTTCGCCTCGGTCAACGGCTCCCTTGGCGGGAAGCGACCGCAGGACTTGCTGATCGACCAGCCCGATCGCGTCGCCGCCGCGGCGGAAGATGATGTGGCCGGCGTGCTCCATGGCTGACAAGAGCAGCGCAGCAGTCGCGTGCGTCGACGCATTGAACCAGTTGATGCTGGGAAACGGCTGTCACCGTTTCAATCCGGTCAACGTCCGCTCATCGGCGTAAGGCTGCAGCAAGGCCACCCTGATGGTCTCGGGTTGACAGACGATGATGACCCGCTGTCGCGCGCGCGTAACCGCCGTGTAGAGCCGGGACGGATCGAGCAGCCGGCTCGGCGGTAGCGCGACGACGACGTAGTCAGCTTCCGAGCCCTGAGCGCGGTGGCAGGTGAGGGCGTAGCCGAGCGAGAGATCGACCAGGTCCTCCGCGGCGAACACATGCTCCTCGTCATCGAAGACGGTGACAAGCTGGCGTTCGGTCCTGTCGATCCGACGCACGGTGCCCATCGAGCCATTGAACAGGCCGCGCTTGTAGCAGTTGCGCCGGTGCACGATCGGCTCACCTGGCGAAAACAGGTCGCCGAGCGCCCCCTCAGCTCCTGTAGATCTTTCCTGCGCAGATATTCGTCGTGAAGACGCCGGTTGAGGCCTGCGACGCCGCATGGGCCGTCGTTGACCGGGGTGACGATCATGACGTCGTCGTCCCCCGAAAATTCGCGCCAGAGACTGACGATCTTGTCGGCGATCACCTCCCGTCCGGCGCAGCCGGCGAGTACGACGCCGGCGGCTCGGCCGATATGGTCCGGAAGCGCTGGCATCTCGCGCCGGCGTATCTGGGCGGCAACTTCGGGGATCGACGTGGTCGCCGCCTGGCGGTGCACGGTTGCGACTCCGGGGATCAGACTGATGATGCCGGGCTTCGACTTCAGGAAGTCAGGAACGGACGCCGCGCCAGATTCATCGTGCCGAGCCAGGGGGCGGCGCGCCTGGGCTGCAGTGCAGATATCTGTTTGGCGTCCAGTGCAACCATCGCGTTCAAAACCGGTGGCTGTGGTCTATTCTAAAGACTTTGAGACGCGCACGAGGTCTCACCTCAAGCGTATCGTAGATCTCGTTCAGCGTGATGGACGTTCCCAATGACGGGAGGGGGATTGCGACTTCAAACTCTTCGAACGTCTCCTCGGTCCATGTCACATCCTCCTGCCGTCTGTGAATTTTGACGAGGGCAATTCCCGACTCGATTTGCATTACCGTGTCGACGCTTTCTACGTCCTGGTATTCTCGCAATTTGGAGCAATGCTCGAAGACAGCAGTGTCCGGCGAGGAAACCTCCACAATAATCGTTGGTTTGGAAGCCGTCATTGCTGCCGCATTGGGCGGACCACAATCCACCACGACGTCCGGATATCGAATCGTAGTCGGCCCGGTTTGCACGGCCGTGTTGCTCGATGTGGTGCGCCATCCCTTCTGCTTTCCGGCGGGGACGAGTACCGTTTGAACGTTGCTGCAGATGATGTTGTGTGCTTCTTTCGCACCGGTCATGGCGTAGGCTACGCCGCCTACGAGTTCGTAGCGGCCCTCGACACCAGCGATGGCATCGAAAAAATCTTTAATTGTGAGTTTTTCGTGCTCAGGAACATCCATGACAAGTATCCGATGACGAGGTTCATCCAGACTATCCGTTGGGTGCCGCTAGGTCGAATGCCACTCACCGCAAACTGATCGTTCAGCGCTGATCGGCGTACGGCCGCTGCAAGGCGTCCTGCATTGTCTCCGGCTGCCCGACGATGATGACCTGCTGGCGGGCCCGCGTGGCCGCGGTGTAGAGCCAGGACGGATCGAGCAGCCGGCTCGGCGGCAGAGCGACACAGCACGCCAGCTGGAACTTTCCGATCTAGATCGGATACGGCGACTACCATAAAAGGTCCTGTAGTACGTCCGCAAAGCGCTGAAAAAGCTGTGTACGCGATGAAATGCGGCAGCCAAAGGCGCCGATCGCGGATCATAAGACGCCAGCTACTTTTGAAGAATTATCTATTGAGTAACAGGTGCGCGCCGAAGGTTATCGCGGTAACGAGCGCACGCCGTTCTGGACGACCAAACGGGAATGCGACGTCGCAGCAGAGCAGGGTGGCATCTACCGGGGGCGGCGGGTCTTCCACTTCCGCAACGATGTGAGGAGGTTCGACGTCGCGCCGTCGCTGGAATCTGGGCTTCTGGTGAAGCCAGCGACATTCATGGTGATGCCGCAGTATAAAAGATGGGTCACTCGAACATATGAAGTTTCGCGGCGTCGATCGAAAGTCTGCTACCCCAAGGCCATCGCGGCTTCAATTCGGCCGCCCAAATCGTTGACTTCCACTCTTCAGGGCCGCCAAACAAAACCATCATCAGAGGGTAGGCGACGCGCGCCTCCGGATAATTGATGACCCGCCGAATAGCGCGTCGATCGGTTCCGCTGAGCTCACCAGAGGACGCGTCGGGATGCGTGTGCCAATCGCCAATGTAGACCTGGGACCGTGCCGATTGATAGTAGTGGTCGGCGATCTGGGCGGCTTCCCATTCATGATCGTGCTCAAACGAGTACCGGCCGTGTATCGATGCCGGTCCTGGGCCGATGAGCCGGGTCACGACGACGGTATCCGCATCGCTCCAATATCCGACGAGCGTTCCACCCGTTTCCAATGGATAGTGGTAGCAGGCTTCTTCCTTGGCTGCGGCCAACGTTTTGTGCGACACCCATACGGTTACCACGTGCATGAGCACTTGGGATTGCGTGGCAATGCGTCGGTGCGCCAAGCCGGGACGCGGACGCCGTCCTCGTCCCGAAAACTCAACGTGTAGACGACCGATGACGAGGGGATGTTGTTGCGTCCAAAGAGCCCGATCACGACGCGCATCGCTTGGAGCGACAGTTCCTGGAGGTCGCAAAACGTACCAGAAAAAGTCCGCTCGGCGCATCCTGGAGGTTGGATTAATTCGCCCTCATCGAACATCCCTAGGGGAGCCGGAATAACGTTGGGCTCGTCCTTCCACGCGCATTCCAGGCAAACGTAGCACCCACTGTCGGGCACCGAAAGCACAACCGCTCCGCCGCCGAGAGTCGGACTGCCGAACAGCGTCAGGAGAGGCAAGGACCGCGATCGGGCAAAACCCTGGATCAGGGTTGTCGGTCCATACGCGGCGGTCGCATCGATCGCCAAATCCACCCCCTCGAGCGCCTTGTCTAGCGCAGTATCGTCGCCCATACAGGTTTGGGGCGAGTAGGTCCCGATGCAGTGAGGTATGTAGCTCACTTCGGTCGCAGGGTATTCACGCTCGATGAAATCCGCTAGGGCCTGCCCCTTCGGCAGCCCCCACGCTGAAGATCCCAACGGCCACCTGACCGTGTTGCCGGGTTCAACGATATCGTAGTCCATCAATGTTAGTTTGCGGATCCCGTTGCGCGCCAATTCGATTGCGAGCGGAGCGCCGATCGCACCCGTGCCCAGCAGCGCTACCGACTTCGTCGCGAGCGCTGCCGCCGCAGGAGCGCGCGAAATAATGTCGCTAGTACCGGCACGCAACGTTCTGATGACGAGCGAAAACGTTTCGGGAGCTTTTTTGCCGCGCGGAAGAGCCTTCTTTCGTGGATAAAATGCGGCGAGTTTTCCGTGCACAAGCACGAAGAGCCATGTCTCGCCGTCGTGCTTCCGGAACTCAGTTTCCGTGGGATATAACGTAGCAACGAGTTGCCCTCGGACCCCGGGAGCGACATCAAACGCTTGAGTCAGGTCGAAGCGTCCGTTCATGAATTCGCCCAGTCCCGAGCCTTGATCCACAATCCGCGGTGGCATCAACTGTTTGGGCGATCGGACCCAGGCAATATCCATCTTGCGGACCGTGCCTCGTAGCGCGCTGGGCATCGGCCCTTTCCAGGTCGCGATTTCCTTCCCTTCGGCGTCGAAAACACGCTCCACCAACGCACGAAGAACCGGTAGTCCGGAATCGTTGTCGGCGTGAGAGACATAGACGATCCTCAAGATGCCGGGACCTTTTGCGTCCAGGAGAGACCAGTCGGAATCGATGAGGCAGTACGATTCCGGCGGGGCCAGGGTGTTCCACCAGACCTCTGCCGGCTCGCCTTGCGGATCTTCCTCGCCTCCGGCCTCCATCGCCTTCTGCAACTGTTTTTTTAGCAATTCGGGCACGGTCCAGTCCGGCTGCCACTGGCGGGTATCGCGTCCCAAGAGGCAAAGATTTCCGTCGAGGGGCGAGCAGTGCCGCCCAGGGAAGAGCGCGGGATCGGTCAGGTTGATGTGCGGTCGCGCCTCCGGGTAGCCGTCCGGATAGATCGCATGAAGGGGAATCATACGATCGCCCAGCGGCCAATCGAACGTCAATTCCAGACGGCCGTCCGCGAGGACCATCTCGTCGACCTTCGGCGAAACGCCAGCCTTGGCAAAAGCCTCCAACTCCCACTGGTACCGTCCTGGATAGCGGCGGTCCCAGTGGGGTCGTGTTCTGTCCTGCTGTTCAGCAGAATCCTCTCGCATCAGCCGACGCGACGCGGCGGCGGACTTGGAGGCTGCGGCGGTCCTGGGGGCTTCGGCGGCGGGGGCGGAGGCTCGTGATGATGCGGGTGATGCGGCTCGTGCTCGTGGCGCTTCTCGGGCTCGTGATGTTCATCGGGACGGTGATGCTCGCGCCCACCGTCTTCCTTCCCGTGTCCTGACATTTGTCCTCCAGTGGTCCTTCCCCAATCGCAATGAGGTAAGTGCGTTTTTTACGATGTCAACGAGCATCGATCCTGTGGCACAACTCCGGGCCAGCAAATCGAGGCGATGGGCCTGTTATCAGGAATCGCCTTCTGCAGCGTAACCTCCCCCAGCAGAGGTCGCCGCCTTCGTTCTCATGCCTGGCAGTTGATGCCCCACAGAAGCCTTCAAGACGCACGTCAAGCATCAGGATCTCTCGCTCTGGGCGCGGATCCGGCGCTACCCCGCATTGCGAGGTCGCGCCGGCTGTGAGCCTGCCATATCGTTTTTCCTCTTATTTGTATGGTGACGCTGGTTCGCTTTTTCGCTTGCCGGTCTCTCCGGCGTTTTTCAGGTGTCTACGTCGATATCGTCAGCGTCGCATTCGGCGCCATATTTGACCTTAAGTTCGCCTATCAACCGATGGGCATCGGCCATTGACCCGGCGCGCTGGGATTTGGTGATTTGTAACCTCTGGCCGCCAGCTTGTTTCCAAAGCCACACATCGATTAGCTGGGTGTGACCATCGATCGTAAAAATGTGGACCTGAAGTCTCGGGAATTTGATTTCTGGATCGGAATAGTCCGTCTGTGGCATATGGCTCTCCCTGCGTGGCGAGTACCCAAGATAGTGCTCGTTAGGAGCGAGCGCTAGCGGTCCGGCTTCCGAGGCTTCAGTGCCTTCAGCTTCACCGAAGCCGATCAGTTCCGACCGGCTTCGCTTGAGGCGTGACGGCAATCCAGTTCGGATCCGAAAGCTGGACTTCAAACGATTGTCGCGTCCAAGTTTTTGGCAGGGTCAGATGGTCGCGCCCACAACCGCAACGCGTTGATGTCCATATGGCGGAAAGGCGCCGACGACCGCAGCCCTGACATCGGCAAGCTGCCACGAACCACGCCGCGTACGCGAAAACCAAGGGCACGCAGAACTGTAGTACGTCGATCATGAACGAAGGGCTCGACAGGCTTGCGATCGTGAACGCCCCGACCACCAGGATCGCGGCGAGTAAGTCACCGATAGTGCTCCATTTGCCGGCGTTGGTTTCACCGACCGCTGCAATCCGGACGGCGTTCAGGAAAGCGAGCAGGCCGAGAATGGCAGCCGTCATTAGCGCGATGCGTCCGCCGCCGACCAGCGTGCCGTTCCAAATCCGCGCGGCGATCTGGTCGACCGAGAACTCGTGGCGCAAGCCGTAGAGTATCTCCAAGATGATACGGGGAACTTGCGTGGCCAGACCCGCGACCAGAGCGTAGATGGGAACGAGCAGGGCGTACCGCCTAGCATCCAAAAGCAAGCCCAGTCCCAATCTTGCGAGATCGGCTCGGAGCACGGCGTACAGGAAGAGGCCGGAAGCGACGGTTAGGCCGAAATTCCAGGTCTCTCTCGATATGCCGAAAAATTCGCGCCAGCCGCTCGTCAGCAACAACGTGAGCGGCTGCAAGCCTGACATGACTAGCGGATAAAGGATCGCCGAAAGAAGGATGAGGTCCCGGCTCTTGATTACGCGGGCTCGGGCGGTCGGATTCGGATGTAGCCTGAAGAAATCGATGGAGGCATCGAACGGGCGGTACGCCGGCGACCGCTGAGCGGCGAAGACATCGGCCAAAGCATCCGTTCCGGCAAGTTGGGAGCCGCGGAAGTCGTGGACGTGCTCGCGACGAACGACGAAGTAGTATGAATAGACGAATACGATCGCGCTTGAGAGAAGCAGGACGGTGAACTGAGAGGACAGGCCTGCGTAGATGGTCCCGTCGAAGACCGGAACGAAGCCTCCGAAGGAAGGATGGCTGCCGATGCCCCGACGATCGATGAAGCCGAGCACCAGGCAGAATATCGCCGTCGACCATCCCAGCGTTCGAAAGTGCAGGAGCACGGCGCGTCGTGCCCAGATTTCAAGCCGGGTCTCGGCAAGTTCGAGGTGCGAGACTTCGTGCCCCAGCATGGCCTCGAAGGCGCTCGGTCGATCGCGCTGCCGGGTGCGCTGCTCGAGGCCGACGACTACCGCGTCGCCCGATGGCTTCACGCGTTCCCTCGCTTCCAACGCGTCACCATTCTTGGGTGTGTACAGGAGGCCTGGCGGCGAGAGCAGAGTCGAACGTGCAGCGACGCGCGCCAGGCCCGAGCGGATGGCATCGAAGGACGGGTTCGTGGCAGGCCGCTCGAGTTTCGACTCGGCGTTCGCTCCGCGACGCCACCGGTTCAGCGACGCAGCCACTATGACAACTGTGCCCAGAACGGTAAGGCCGATCATCGACACTACGACGTTCGGGTGAATGACGTCGCCCATGTACTATCGGGTATCCTTCCCACAATTTCGCGAGAAAGAGGTACTGCAGACAAATGGTTATAATAGTCGCCACTGCGGCCGGGCCGTCGGAAATGCCCAGGCGGCGCAGCAACCTCATCGGATGGATGGACTTCATTTTTTCGGGCCGACCTTGGCGTACAGCTTGGCGAAACCGGCCTCCAGTTTTGCCTTCTCGGCCGAGGAGAAGCGGCTCTTGTTAATCGCCGCAGTCACCTCTTTGCGAAGCTTCTCCACGTCGTCTTTGGTGGCACGGCGATCCAGTACCCGATCGAGGAGGGTGCCTACGGCTGTCTTCACCTTGCCCTTAACGACGTCCTTGGCCACGTCCCCGAGAAACGCCAGAAGAAACGGAGCGACCATTGCGGCGAAAGTTGCGACTTCAGCCCCGCCGATGAAGCGACCTTCGTCCTGTGCGTCTGCTCGATGCCATTCCTCCACCAGCGCATCGAAGCCATCCTCAACGACGAACGCGTCGTCCGGTTCGACTTCGGTGACGATGGCAAGAGCCCATTTCTTGAGGTTTTCGCGATTCACTTCCGTCATGATCTATCTCCACAGAAATGCGGTGCACGTGGGCACCGGTAATGGTCCGTCAGCATTTGTTGTTGGAGCTGCGGCGCCGCAATGCACAGTCAGGCGAATACATCCACTGTAACCGTCTCCATAAAGGAAGAATGTTGCTCAATTTTCGCTTGCAGTACAAGTTGTGTGCAATCTAAGTGAATTTATGGGCGCGCTGGAAGCCATGCCACGAAGTTCGGACGTGACCTGAGCTTTCATGGAGACTTGTGAAGGGCGTGGGGAACGTAGACGCATGGGCGTGCACAAGATTCGCTATGTAGTTCGGCCGCCTGGCGCCTGCCCGAAGGAGTTGCTCTCTGGAAAAGGTCCGGGCGGCGCGTGCGAGGTGGATACCGATTTCGTGGCGGCTTGCGCCATGGGAGAGCTCTTTCAGACCGGCGGCGGATCGAGCAGGCCATTGGCTCTGCTGTTCGAAGAACTTCTCGTTTCCGGCGGAAAAGAACTGATCTGGAAGGGCAAGGGGCCGGGGCGCGGCAAGGAGATGCGGCGCGCGTTTTCAGGGCTGTTCGGGCGATTTTTTGCCCGGGCCTACCTGAGCCGGTATCATGACTTCGCGTGGTTCATGCCGATCGACGGAGATCCGACGAACGTCTCGAAGCGTTTGCGCGTATCCCGACTTTCGGGACAAGGGACAGAGCTTCCGGATTGGATATGCGGCTCCGGATCCGGTCGAGTTGCGGTCGCCGAGGCCAAGGGCACCAGCCAGGCGTCAAACGGCACCGGCGCTGGGTTGCCCGGTCCCATAAGGACTGCCGACGGCCAACTGAAGGGCGTGGTGGTCGAGAGCTTGCGGAAAGTGGCTGGCGAGGAGCGCTGGACCGCCGTTCGCACAAAAGGGTGGGCGGTCATGTCGCGCTGGGGGGTCGAAATCCCACCACGCGACGCTTTCATCTACGTGCTGGATCCGGATACCCCGGGCGACCCCCCGTCGGCGCACGAACGGGACGATATGGTCCAGGATATTGCGCGTGCGCACGTCGCCTACCTTCTGGCCGGCATGGGGTTCAGCGAGATGGCATCGCAGCTTTTGGCGGAGCACGTCGCCGGCGGCAATAGGGCTCCCGAGGGAGCCTTCCTCGGGTCGGACGGCGAGGCCTCCGCCACCTTTCTGGGCGTACCAGTTGGGCCACTCGGCGTGTTGCCGTTCCCGCTTGATCGGGCTCGGACGCTCGCTCAAACGATGCCGGATTCGATCCGGTTCGTGGGTGTCGATGCGGATGTCATCCGAAGGGCGCTCGCCGGCCAGCGCCTCGACGCGAGGGCGCGCCGCAGCGAGGGACCAGTTCAGATCGGAGCGGACGGTCTCCTCTACGCTCCGATAGATCGGGTCACGCAGCGTTCGTGGACGATCTGACGGGTGGGTCCTCTGTCGGCATCCAACTCAGGAGCCCGCAAGCCTGGAACACCAACGGTTTAGTCCGGCAACGAGTCTAGCCTCGCTCAAGGATCGACAACGTCGCGGGATCCCTGCCGTCCTTATAGAAGGCGGCGATGGCCTCGCTGAAGATCGTCTGGGTGGAGACGGCGTCGAAGAGTGTCATGCTCGAGCGGAATTTAAGGTCGTCCGGAGATCCGAGTATTTCTGTAATCGACCTGTCGCTTGCCGCCAGCACCAGCCGGGTGCATTCGGTCAGGCGCGGTCCCAGCACCTGATGTCGCAGATAGGCGGCAGCTTCGGCTTGCGAGCCGATCGCGAAGCGCTGCGCCATGGTGCTGAAGCCGAGACCAGCCATCTGCGGGAAAATGAACCACATCCAGTGCGAGGTCTTCCGACCGCGCGATAGCTCCTGGACCACCCGCCGGTAGACCGGCTCCTGGGCGTCCACGAACCGCTGAAGTTCGAACGGATCGCTCACGCGTCAGCCCTTCCTGTCGGCCGCGAACGGCATGGCCGACCCGACTGGCCGGGGGCGGCAGCCGTCGTCCTTCTGCGTACGCGGTCCCGGCCTCGATGATTGTATCGCACGGTAACTGACCGCGATAGCGATCTCGACGGTTCAGCTTGCAAAGATCGCCGGGGAAGGTTTTGGAAAGCGCCGCAGCCCAATTACGGCGCGATCTGCTCGATTGCTTTTCGGACCTGGTCAACGTCCTCTTTCAGCGCGGTCGGCCGACCTGGGGCAAGTCCGAGTCCCACAAAACTGCCGGCATTCGGGATTCCGGCCGCAGGAAATTCATGGGAGACCCACCCGATCGCGGATGCTCGCATCCACACTGTTGCGCCTGACATCAGCGTGAACTGGGCGAACTGATCTCGTCCGGCGAGCTTGAGGACGTCGTCCACGGACTCCGTTACCGGCATCAGATTGGCGAAGATCCCGAGTACCTGCGTGACTGGCTTCTTGGGGCCGTTCGACGCCACCTCCGCCGGCAACGGGAAGAATATCTGCGGCGAGAGGCGGATCGCTTCTGCGCTGACAGTAAATTCGTTCGTCGGCAGGGCTACCACTGCGGTGATCCGCTTGGCGTCGAAGAAGACGGGAGCGCCCGCAATCGGCGTCAGCTGCGCGAGAGGCGATCCGGCGCATGCAGGTCCTGAGACAAGTACCGCGAAGCATACGCAAATAGCCGCAATAGACCGTTTCATCGATGTTCCTTCAAAAGTTCTCCTTGCTGGCGGCCGGCGAAATGTCATTTGAGCGCGGTCTCGACAAGGTTGGCCAATCTGGCGGCAGCCAACGCGGCCCGCGCCCGAGCCACGTTTTTCGCGTTCGTTTCGTAGTCCCGCGTCAGAAGCACCGGATTCTTTCCCGTGCTGACGGGCGGCATGTAAGCGTATTGCTTGGCTAGATCCACGCTCTCCTGAGCCCAGACGGCCGGATCGGCGATCTGGACCTCCGCCTGGCTGACGCCGACGCTGGACAGCCCATCCTTGTCGTCGGCATCGAAGACGGCTCCATACGGCGACGAATAGCCGCCGAAAATCGCGTCCCAGTAAGCGTGCAACGCCATGCTCCAGCCGCTCGCCGGGATCACGGACTCCGCGTTGCCGCCGGCGTCGCCGTCGGGGATCTGCATCGTGTACCGGGCTGCTGCGTGAAGTGGCTGATGGGCGTCGCCGACGAGGTGCAGTATCCAGACGAGATCGTAAGACCGGATGTCGTCGGACGCCCCCGAGTTTGCGGGCAAAGCGGCGATCATGACCTTCAGCTGAGTGACGAAATCGACCGGGTCCGTGGCAGGCAGGGACGTGCCATCCGGCGAGAAGTTCGTGTCCTTGAAATGCCAGTAGGCATGCTGGTTGTGGTCCGAGTAGCCGATGTTCTGGCCTGCCGTAGGGCTAGTGACCGCATCGCGCGTATAGCCGTATTCCTTGGTCTTGATGTCGTCGGTCCAGGTTGCGGCGTGAATGAAGGCGTACATCTTCGCCGTCCTGTCGTCGGACGCACCCGCCGACCACTTCGCGTAGTCCTTGTTGAGCCGCAGCAGGGCGTCCGCCTTGTCACGGACGGGGTCGGACAAGCGCTTGTACGCCAGGTAGGCGATCTGCATGTGCCCCTCGTCCCACCATGCGCGGGCAGGGGCCACGACGACGCCGAGAGCCGAGGCCAGAATACCGATCGAAACCGCGCGCCGCACCTGCAAGCCTCCGCTGTCGATTTACCAGAGGTTGCATTCAGCTCGGCCAATCTGTCAACGTGATGACAGGCCGATCGAGACGGTCGAGCCATCAGCATGCGATGGACGGATATTGGCGTCCATTGCCAACGAACGACCCAGCCCGTCACGTGAGAGTTTGGCGCGGCAGGCTAGGCCAAAGTACGTTTAGGCACCCTCTAAGCTGTTTAGATCTCGCACGCACGCCCTGGCGCGTTGACAGCGAAACGGTACCTGCTGGGCAAAGTGCGTCACTCAAATTGAACGCCGCTGTCCCACCACAGACACGGCCATTTCTCACCCTTGACGTTGAACCATTTTGTAGCTACAAAATAATCCGTGAAGATCATCTGGGACGAACCAAAACGGCTCGCCAATCTCGACAAACACGGGATGGATTTCGCTGATCTCAACGAGAAGTTCTTCGATACTGCCATCGTCCTGCAAGCCAAGCGAGACCGTTATCGCGCAATCGGCGTGAACATTCGCGGCGTCATTTCGGTGATCTTCGCGGTATACGGCAAGGAAGCCGTCAGCATCATCAGCATGCGCCCCGCCAGTAAGACAGAAAGGGAGCTCTATGAAGCGAACCGTCGCTAAGAAGCGCTATACGGCCAGCGATATGCGTGCTGTAAGCGATAACCCGGAATGGACTAAGGACGACTTTGCAAAAGCAAAGGCCTTCGACGAGGTCTTCCCAACGATGCGCAAGGGCCGCGGCCCCAATAAGGCGCCGACGAAGAAGCTGGTTTCGCTGCGGCTCAGTCCCGTTGTCCTGGATCATTTCAAGGCCGGCGGTCCTAATTGGCAGCGCAGAATTGACGAAGCGCTTGTGAAGATCGTCAAGCGAAAGGCCGGATAACCTCGTCGAGAGAGATCACATGCCGATTGACGTTCCGTCTGACGGCTTCCGAGTTACAAAATTATCGACCTTTTCGGATCGGCGCTCAGCCGGACTCATTTCAGTTCACCTGAGTCACCGTACCCTTGAACTTGAGGAACTCATGCTTGTCGCCGCCGTCTGTGATGTTGGTGTAGAAAACCATGTTCCCGTATCTTCGACGTGAACGACCGTCGTCTTGTCGCCTTCCGAAGCGAGGACACCCCGGCTTACCGAACATCGAACGCGATCGCCCTGCATACCGAGCCTGGTCGCGGTCATGGGACCGTACTCGAAGCCAATCGCGAGCCCGAGGCCGGTAATGTCAACCTTGTTGTGCTTCAGGCGCTCCAGGGCAAGGCCGAAGCTGCTGCGCAGGCCGCCGGCGCAGAGAGTGCCGGTCGAAACCGTATCCTGTTCGTATGTGGTATAGGCCGTTCCTTCCATGAGAAGGCCGTGGATGCAGTCCCCGATAAAGCGGATTCTGCGGCCCCCGAAATCGGAGGAAACGACCCGGTCAAGCTCCGACCGTATAACGTGGAAGCAGCGAACGACGTCAGCGGCGTTCTTGTCGATGTGCGTAGCCACGTATTTCGTAAACCCGTCCAGGTCGGCGTAGAGTGACACCGCCTCCATCCGCCGGGAATTACCGGGCGTAAGGACCGAGATGTCTAGGTTGCGCAGCGGCGGGGTAGGGCGGGTGAACTCGAAGGCTCCGATCGGATTGTCCTTGTTGTCTTGCCGCCATTCCTTGACGATCTCGTCCTTGCTCACATCGAGCTTGGCGATGTCTTGACAATGGGTGATTTGATCCGAGCTGAGGGGCGTCGTCCCTTCCTTTCCGGCCTCCGCTTCTTCGAGGCCGGCGGCCTTGCGGGCGTTGTTGGTGAGGAAGATGCCTTCGGCGCGCCAATTGGAGGCCAGCTTGGCGGCCAGATTCGCGGCTGAGCCGAGGAAGAGGGGCTCGCGGTTGCCGTTTCGACCGTTGTTGACCGCCAGCGTCAGCCCGCTATCGATGCCGATTCTGGTTTTAGCGTTCGGGATGTCCTCGTCATCGTCCCCGGTTTCGGCGAGCACGTCGATGATCAGCTTGCCAATGGCTACGGCGCGGCAGAGGCGCTTCTTCTCTTCGTCGGTCTCTTCTTCGTCTATCGATGCGTTTTGCCGAACACGACGTGGCCGGGCCCGACGGGAAAGCGGGTCCGGATGAAGTTGCCGACCAGGTCGCGCAGCGGATCGAATGCTTTGTCCTCCCGGCCGAACTCGAGCACCTGGTAGATGCGGCCGAACACGGCCTGCGGCCCTTCAGTACCGGCCCCGGAATACGGGTACGTGCGGCGCAGATTCTCGAGGAGATTTTCGATACCGGCCTGACCGTCGGCCAGGATGTCGAAGCCGGCGCCGCCGGCGACCCGCCATTCCTCGTCGGTGAGCCGCTTCAGGTTCGGCATGCGTCCGAGCGTGGCGACCGCCCCGAACAGATCGCAGGCGGCGATGGCAATGTACAGCGGCAAGGCATCCAGCAGCCCGCCTCGGACGGGCCCGTGGGTCAGGCGCTCGGTGACGTAGACCTCGAGCCCGGTGAGCGGCCGCGCGCCGGCCTCGGCTGCCAGGCGGGAGAGGCTCGGCAACACCGTACGGACGTGGTGGGACCAGTCGTGCAGCATGCTCCGGGTCCTGGACCGCTAACGTCAGCTGCCTTGAATCAGCTCGCCGGCGATCCGAAGACCGCCGGCGAAGAAAACTGTTCTACGGGCAACTTAGCTAGGTCAGAATGGACACGAGGACGCGTGGAATGGCCGACTTAGGCTGCATTTCACATTCTCACGGAGTCGTTTAGTGAGGGCAGTTGGCGTTGAACAGCACGCGTCGCACTTCATGCAGGTGCCGTTCCGAAGCAGCCCTAAACTTGCAGCGAAAGCCCTGAAAGGTGGTTTTCGGCGGGATGCACACCTAATTCCTCATCCAGATCGGTAAAGCATTGAAACTGCATAGAATATCCGCCCTCCGAGGGCGCCGAGACTCGCATGCGCTGTTGAAGGTTATTTGGCTGCGCATATTCGGCAATCATCGCGACCAGATGATGTGTGTCCCCATTGTGCCCCAGCGGCTTCTGGGCACGCGTTAAGGGAAAAAGGTTCGTAACCTATTGACTTGTTAGGAGTAATGGTGGACGCACAAGGGATCGAACCTTGGACCTCTCCCGTGTGAAGGGAACGCTCTCCCGCTGAGCTATGCGTCCGGGATATGACGTGCCAAACGGCCGATGCCGGCCGGTCGATAAAGGCGCTTCGTCAGAGCGTGCGATTTACGAAGTGCCGGGTAGGGGTGTCAAGCCAAACCCTGCGTAAATCAGGCGCCCTGCTGGCGGGCGCGAGAGGCGTGTGACTGCAGCGCCCGGATGCGTTCGGCGAGCGTGCCGCCGCCTTCGGGCATCCCGCTGCCCGGCGAGACGCCGTTTGCGGCACCGTTGGCGGGCTTGGCAGCGGGCTGCGAGGCGATCTTGGCCGGCACGTTCGGCTCCGCCGCCAGCATGGCCTCGATCGCCGAATTGGGGCCCTCGAGCTGGATCGCGAGCTTGGCCACTTCGGCCGCGATGTCGTTGATGCGCTCGCGCAGCAGCGCGTTCTCCATCCGCTCGGTCGCCCAGGAGCTCTCGGCCTGCTGCTGGATCGCGTTGATGTCGCGCTGCAGCTTGCCGCGTTCGTCGCGGGCTGTGCGCAGCTGCTCCTCGACCGCGGCCTTCTCCTGGCGCAGCTTCTCGAGCACGGACGATTTGCCGCCGCCCGCCGCGGCGATCTCCTCGCGCAGCTCCTGCACCGTCCGCTCGGCGGCGGCGTTGGCCTGCTTGAGCTGGCCGTTCTCGAATTCACGCTCGGCGAGCAGCTTGCCCTGGGTCGCAAGCCGTGTCTCGAGGTCGCTGACGCGGTTGCCGAGCATCTCGGCTTCCTTGACCTGGACGATCAGCTGGCGGTCGAGATCGGTGACGCGCTGGCTCAGGTTCTCGACCCGGCCGCGCGCATCGGTGAGATCGCGCGTCACGGTTTCCGACTGACTACGCTCCTGGGCGAGGCGGGCCTCGGTGGCCGCGAACTCCCTGGCGGCATCGCGACCCGGTTCTTCAACTCCTCGACCTGGGTCCGCACCGCGACCAGTTCGACCTGGCGGCTGTCGGCTGTCATCGAGCGGTCGCTGAGCTCGGCGTTGATCCTGCCAAGCTCGCCCTGCTTGTCGGTCAGCGCCTGCTCGGCGGTGCGCAGCAGCTCGGTCTTGGCGCCGAACTCCTCCTCGGTGGCGCGAAGCTGCTCCTTCATCGCCTTCTCGCGCGCCTCCATCGCGAAGATCGCGGCGTTCTTTTCGCCGAGCTCAATCTTCATGCGGTTGATCGCGTCGGTCTTCTTGCCGAGCTCGGCGAGCTGGCTCGTGGTCTTGCTCTTGAGCTGGTCGACGCTCATCTCGAGCCGACGGGCCGACATGGCGAATTCGGCGCGGAGCTGGTCCTTGTCGGCCTGGATCTCGGCCATCGACAGCGGGGTGGCCGCCTCCATCCGGCGCGTGGTCAGCCGTACCGCCCGGTTATGCACCAGGGGCACGATCATCAGGCCGCACAGCATCGAGATCAGGAAACCGATCGCCGCGTACATGATCGGCTCGATCATGAAGGGTCACTCCAAAGAAAGAAGGAATTTGTTAATCACAATGCCACGGCGGGCCGGCCAAAGGCCAGCCCGTTTGCCGCGTTAAGGTGAATCGCCAACAGTGCCGGAGCGCTTGGCGCAGTGACCCGTTCGAGGCTGCGACCTAGAACGGGTTCCAGGTCGCGCGCGGGGTGTATTTGAGATAGCCGACGCTGGCGCCGAGCCGCAGGCCGATGCCCGAGCGAATCGGGACCAGCACGATGTTGTTGGCGGTCAGCGCCGTCATGCCGAAGCCGCCGACGATATAGGCGGAGCCGTCGATGCCGACGAAGCGCTGGTAGATCGCCTGCGTCGAAGGCAGGTTGTAGACCAGCGTCATGGTGCGGGCGCCGTCGCCGCCCCAGTCGAAGCCGACCGAAGGACCCTGCCAATAGACCCTGAGGTCGCCGGCGTTCTTGGTGTAGAGCGTGCCTTCGCCGTAGCGCAGTCCGGCCACGAACGCGCCGGAGCCTTCCTCGCCGAGCACATAACCGTTGGGCAGACCCCATTGGCTGACCGCGCGCTCGATCACGGAGGCGAGCCCGCGCGAAACGTTGCCGAAGAACTTGTGGCCGGCGCCGACCAGCTCGTCGGGCCCGTAAGTATACGGGGTCGGTTCACGCTGCGGCGGCGGATATTGCGGTGGTGGGGGCTGCTGCGCGGACGCCCCTGCGCTCCAGCACATCAGCGCGGCAAACGCGACCGCGGCAAGGCGTGATGCGAAAGTCATTAAGAACCCCTGCTATCGAAATCCGAGCGTTGCCCTTTAACCTGATGCCAACAGGCACGGCTCTAGGTTGCGCCCAGTGTCCCCTCGACTCGGATGTTATCGGTATCAACTATGACGGCACAACGGCAGGAAAGATATGGATCGTGCCGGGGCATGGCGTTTTTCGGCCTGTTGGCGGGCATTTTGGCGGCTATCTGCCCTGCTTTGCCTGTTCAGGCCACCACGACCGAGCGCGTGGTGACGAACCGCTACTCTGGCCTTGCGATCGAAGGATTCGATCCGGTCGCCTATTTCACCGACGCCGCCGCCACCCAGGGGCGGCCGGAATTCGAGGCCGCCGAAAGCGGCGCGGTCTGGCGCTTCCGCAACGAAGGCAACCGCGCCTCGTTCGTGGCGCATCCTGAAATCTACGGTCCGCAGTTCGGCGGCTACGATCCGACCGATCTGGTGCGGGGCGTGACCTGCGCCGGCAATCCGCGATTCTGGGCGGTCGTCGGGAACAGGCTTTATCTGTTCAACCGGGAACGCAGCCGCGATGCCTTCGCCGCCGATCCCGCGCGCTTCCTGAAGGAAGCGCGGCACGCTGGCCGGGGCTGGAAGAGGATCTCGCGCAGTAGTCAGCTCTTTGTTTTGAGCATGATCTCCGCGCAAACGCGTTCCGCGTTTGTCGCGAGGGAAAACCGCTTCGCACTTTTCCGGATCATGCTTTAGGCTGCGGCGGGGTCGCCCCATGCAATGAATTCCGGCACCAGGAAGTCCTCGCGGCCGAGCCCGAAATGCAGGGGGTGCCCGTGCGAATCGGTCACCTTGCCGCCGGCCGCAACGACCACCGCGTGACCGGCCGCCACATCCCATTCGGATGTGGGGGAGAGGCGGGGATAGATATCGACCGCACCCTCGGCGACACGGCCGAACTTGACCGCCGATCCCAGCACGGCGCGGACCGCGCCGCCGCGTTCGTCGATGAAGGCCTCGGTGCGCGCATCACCGTGTGAACGGCTCACCGCGACGGTCCAGGGCGCGCCGCGTGGCGGGCAAGGACGGGACTTGATCGCCACCGCCTGCGAAGCCGCGCCGCCCTGCAACGTCAATCGCTCCGCGCCCTTGCCGACGATGCCGCGCCAGATCAATCCGAGCGCGGGTGCACCGACGATGCCGAGCAGCGGCACGCCGTGCGTGACCAGCGCCACATTGACGGTGAACTCATTCCGGCCGGCGACGAACTCCTTGGTGCCGTCGAGCGGATCGATCAGGAAGAAACTGTCCTTGTAGGGCGGCGTCGCCAGATGGACGCGCTCCTCCGACAGCAGCGACACATGCGGCGCCAGCCGCGTCAGCCCTTCGACGATGATATGGTCGGCGGCGAGATCGGCTTCGGTGACCGGCGAGCCGTCGCTCTTGCCGGTCACATTCATGGCGGAACGGTTGACCGCAAGAATCGCCTCGCCGGCGCGGATCACGAGCTCGGTCAGCTGGTCGAGCAGCGTGGCGGCCTTGTCGCAGTCGAGGGCGGGCGATTGTGCCTTATTCATGGGCGGCTCTCATATCCTGTTCGTCTTCCCCTGAGATCATGATGCCAGCCCCGCCGCAAGCTGGCAGCATCCGTCTGCCCGGTGTATCAAGCCGACAGGCATGCGTGATTCGCACTCCTCGGTCGGCGTGCGGCTTTCCAGGAAACAATTGATGTCTGGCACTTCGTCTCCCGGTCCCGCTCCCGATGCGCTCGAGCTCGCGGCGCTGTTGTGCTCGCGGGTCTGTCACGATCTCATCAGTCCGGTCGGCGCGATCGTCAATGGGCTTGAGGTCCTTGACGACAATCCGAAGCCCGAAGATCGCGACTTCGCGCTCGATCTGATCCGCAAGAGTGCCAAGACTGCTTCGGCGCGGCTGCAGTTCTGCCGGCTGGCATTCGGCGCCGCCGGTTCCTCCGGCGCGCAGATCGACCTCGGCGATGCCCAGAACATGGCGAAGGGGCACATCGAGGACGGCAAGGTGACGCTGACCTGGAATTTGCCGCGGCTGCTGCTGCCCAAGAATCGCGTCAAGCTGCTGCTCAACATGCTGGTCATTGCGCAGCAGACCATCCCGCGCGGCGGCACGCTCACCATCGATCCGGTCGGTGAGGGCGAGACCATGAGTTTCCGCATCACGGCCGCGGGTCTCAATGCACGCGTGCCGCAGAACATCGTCGATATCCTCAACGGGACGTCGGCGAACACGGTCGATGCGCATGCGGTTCAGCCATACTACACGCGCCTGCTGGCGGAAGCCTGCGGGCTGAAGGTGACGCTCGCGCTCGATGGCGACAAGGTCATTATCGCAGCGTCCTGAACGCGGCCGCGGGAACATCATTAATCAAAGGTTACGACGGGCCGCGCGATTCGATCGCGCGGCCTTATCTCTTTGTTGATCCCGTTCTTTTCCATTTACTCAACCAAACTTAAACGCTTTGCGGAGAAGCTGACCCAAGTTCCGTCAGGCGCGTGGATGTCGCGCGCCGCAGCGTTTTCGGCGTTTTTCGAAGGTTGGTTTCATGGACGATCTGTTGCGCGAGTTCCTGACGGAGAGCAGCGAGAGCCTGGATACGGTCGACAACCAGCTGGTGCAGTTCGAGCAGGATCCGAACAACGCGAAGATCCTGGACAACATTTTCCGCCTTGTACACACCATCAAGGGGACCTGCGGCTTCTTAGGATTGCCGCGGCTGGAAGCGCTGGCGCATGCCGGCGAGACCTTGATGGGCAAATTCCGCGACGCATGCCGGTGAAGGCGGAAGCCGTGACGCTGATCCTGTCCTCGATCGACCGCATCAAGGAGATCCTGGGCGGGCTCGAGGCGACCGAGGCCGAGCCCGAAGGCAACGACCGCGATCTGATCGATCAGCTGGAAGCGATGGTCGAGCACGGCATGGCCGCGATGACTGCCGGCGAGGCTGCTGAAGAAGATGTGCCGGTCGTCGAATCTCCGTCCGTGCAGGCTGATATGACCGAAGGCACGCTGGTGGTGCAGACGCTGGAGCGTCCCTTGCGTCCAGGCGAGGTCTCGCTCGACGAGCTCGAGCGCGCCTTCCGCGAGACCGAGACTGAAGTGGCAGCGCCTCCGCCCGCCGCGAAGGCCGTTGCAGCCGCTGCGCCCGCCACCGAGCCGGCCGAGGTTGCGAAGAAGCCGGCCCGCAAGGCCGCCGCCGAGGATGTCCAGGAAGGCGACAAGATCGCCAACCAGTCGATCCGCGTCAACGTCGACACCCTCGAACACCTCATGACCATGGTCTCCGAGCTGGTCTTGACCCGCAACCAGCTTTTGGAGATCTCCCGCCGCAACGAGGACACCGAGTTCAAGGTGCCGCTGCAGCGGCTCTCCAACGTCACCGCCGAGCTGCAGGAAGGCGTCATGAAGACGCGGATGCAGCCGATCGGCAATGCCTGGCAGAAGCTGCCGCGCATCGTCCGCGACCTCTCCGGCGAACTCGGCAAGCAGATCGAGCTGGAGATGCACGGCGCCGACACCGAGCTCGACCGCCAGGTGCTCGACCTGATCAAGGATCCGTTGACGCACATGGTGCGCAACTCCGCCGATCATGGGCTGGAGACCACCGCCGAGCGCCTCGCCGCCGGCAAGGGAGAGCAAGGCACCATTCGCCTCTCCGCCTATCACGAAGGCGGCCACATCATCATCTGCATCGCCGACAATGGGAGAGGGCTCAACACCGAGCGGATCAAGGCCAAGGCGCTCCAGAACGCTCTCGTCACCGAGGCTGAGCTGGAGAAGATGACCGAGGCCCAGATCCACAAGTTCATCTTCGCGCCGGGCTTCTCGACCGCAGCGCAAGTGACCTCGGTGTCCGGCCGCGGCGTCGGCATGGACGTGGTGCGCACCAATATCGACCAGATCGGCGGCACCATCGACATCAAGAGCGTGGCCGGCGAGGGCGCTTCGGTCACCATCAAGATCCCGCTGACTCTGGCGATCGTCTCGGCGTTGATCGTGGAAGCCGGCGGCGACCGCTTT
>NZ_LFLZ01000008.1 GCF_001189845.1 Bradyrhizobium tropiciagri | reverse complement strand
CCCGCCGAATCGTAGTTCACTGCCTTGGCCAGCGCGACGGCCTGCTCGCCCATCTTGCGGCGGGTCTGCTCGTCGAGCAGCGGCGACGGCGCCTCCTCGATGACCTTCTGGTTGCGGCGCTGGATCGAGCACTCGCGCTCGCCGAGATAGATCACGTTGCCATGCTTGTCGCCGAGCACCTGGATCTCGATGTGCCGGGGATCGACGATGAATTTCTCGATGAAGACGCGGTCGTCACCGAACGACGATTTCGCCTCGGCCTTGGCGAGGTTGAAGCCTTCGGCGACCTCCGCCTTCGAATGCGCGATGCGCATGCCCTTGCCGCCGCCGCCGGCGGAGGCCTTGATCATCACGGGATAGCCGATCTCATCGGCGATCTGGACCGCGTGCTT
The DNA here is from genome assembly GCF_001189845.1 of Bradyrhizobium tropiciagri. Classification (GTDB taxonomy): domain Bacteria; phylum Pseudomonadota; class Alphaproteobacteria; order Rhizobiales; family Xanthobacteraceae; genus Bradyrhizobium; species Bradyrhizobium tropiciagri. Next base: position 195,957 of record NZ_LFLZ01000008.1, on the reverse strand, counting down.
GTCGTCCTCGATGACGCCGAGATGGCCGGGCACGGTCGAGACCTTGGCCTTCGCAGCTGCCTTCTTGGATTCGATCTTGTCGCCCATCGCGGCGATGGCGCCGGGGTTCGGGCCGATGAAGACGATGCCGGCGGCTTCCAGCGCGCGCGGAAACGCTTCGCGCTCGGACAGGAAGCCGTAGCCGGGATGCACGGCCTGCGCGCCGGTCTTGCGGCAGGCCTCGACGATCTTGTCGATCAACAGATAGCTCTCGGCCGCGGCGGGCGGGCCGATCAGCACCGCATCATCCGCCATCTCGACATGCAGCGCGTCGCGGTCGGCCTCGGAGTAGACGGCAACCGTCTCAATCCCCATACGGCGCGCAGTCTTGATGACCCGGCAGGCGATCTCGCCGCGGTTGGCGATCAGGATTCGTTTGAACATGCTCTTCTTGCTTGGGCTTCTTAGGAATTGGGCTTCGGCAGGATTTCCTCCCCGCGCAATCCGGCACGGGCGTAACCACTCCGTTGGTACAGCAAATTACCCCGGAGGCAACGGTCTAATGCGATCCCTGCCGGCGCTTGGCCGGTCCTTGGCGGTAGCCCGAGGCGAACTTCAGCCCGAATAGGTCTTGAAGCGGCCGCGCGAATGGGCCTTGGCGACGGCTTTCATCAGCTCGCTGACCTCATTCTCCAGGAATTCATTGGCCACGATCAGCGCCCGGATCGTCGCGCGCAGATTCCCGCCGCAGGCGGAAATGGCCTGATCGACAGCCGCTTCCAGCCCGTCATCGTCGTCAGATTCGGGCCGCGCAGACATCATGACGTATCCGGGATTGAGGTGATGCGTCATGTTCCTCTTTTGTTCTCTTCAAGTCAATCGGATCTTTGACCGGGTGCCGCCACTTCGGCGGCCTGCTTCTTGCGCCGCCAGCGCGCGAGACATTGCAGGGTCCAGATGTCGGTTACGACGTCGACGATGACGCTGATGATGAACTCGGCCATGTCAGCATCCCTTCAATGACAATGGACCTCCGTTCTACGTCGCGGAAAGCCGGCCAGGATGTGACGGCGCGCACGCACCGTTCGCGAACAGTCCTTGGTTGGATCGTACCGGCCTGTGCTAGAAGTCCGGTTGCCCGCCAAATATCTGAAGTGAGAAAATGCGGTTTCGAAATCCGGTCATCACGACGCTTCTCCTGACATGCCTGTCCGCAAGCCCCGTCCCGTCTGCGACGGCCGGCCCCGCGGTCACTGCGGTCATCAAGGACGCCGGCACCGTTCAGCTCGGCAACACGACCTACCGGCTCGACGGCATCGACGCGCCGGCGGTCGACCAGCTCTGCATCGACGAGCATGCCGACGTCTGGTCCTGCGGAATGGAAGCGCGCGACCAGCTGACCAAGCTGATCGACGGCAAGCCTGTTCATTGCGACGATATCGGCCTCGATCCGAGCTTCAAGAAGCGCCGCCTCGGCGTCTGCAAGATCGAGGGCGATCCGACCAGCCTGAGCCAGGTGCTGGTACAGAAGGGCTACGCTCTCAATCTTGAAGGGTCGGCCACTGGCCGATTCAAGCCGGATGAAGCCACGGCCAAGGACAACCGCGCGGGGCTGTGGAAAGGCTGCTTCGTGGCGCCGCGCGATTTTCGTACCGACAGAAAGGACGGTGCCCTGCTCGGCAATGCCTGCCCGGCCAACCGCGACACCCAGATCCGCGACGCACTCTTCCCCGCCGACCTGCCGATGCCGGCGAGCTGCAACATCAAGGGCAAGTACGCGGTGCGCGCCCGCGTCACCGGCAATATCGGCATCTATCATCTGCAGGCGTGCCGCAGTTACCCGGGCCTCGGCAATCCGGATCGCTGGTTCTGCTCCGAAGAGGATGCGCAGGCCGCCGGGTTCCGCAGGGCCTATAATTGCCGTCCGCCCAAGAACAAGTGATGCGCAGGTGAAGAGCGAGTGGATTGCATCGTCCCGGAATGACGGAAGCAAGTGACCGCCGTAAATCACGCTGGCAAAGCTGCCTCGTCCTGTGTGAGACTGCGCCTAGAGGTTGCCGGCGCGAATGACCCCACCCGATCCCTCTGATGTGCTTCCCGAAGCTGCGGCAGCCGAACGGCTGCGGCAGCACCTCGAGGAAATCGCGCGCGAACGCGATCGCGCGCATCGCGAGCTTCAGGAGCGCGAGGCCGAGCTGGCGCGGATCCAGCGCATTGCAAGGGTCGGCGGGCTCGAGATCGATTTCCGCGACGGCGTGCGCAACCGCCGCTCCCCCGAATATCTGCTGGTGCACGGCCTGCCGCCCGAAGAGGTCAACGAGACCTATGAGAATTGGGTCGCGCGCATCCACCCCGACGATCGCGAACGCACGATCAAGCACCTGTTCGAAGTGCTCAAGGCCGGCGGCGAGGATTACACGGCCGAGTACCGTATCATCCGCCCGAACGACGGCGAGAGCCGCTGGATCCGCGTCGTCGCCAAGATCGAGCGCGACCGTAGCGGCCGAGCGCTGCGGTTGGTCGGCGCCGATCTCGACGTCACCGATCAGATGCTGGCGCAGGAAACCCTGCGCGAGAGCGAGGAACGCTTCCGCCTGATCGCCGACAGCGCGCCGGTGCCGATCTGGGTGACCAAGCTCGACCGCACCCGCTCCTTCGCCAACCAGGCCTATCTCGACTTCCTCGGACTGCCGTTCGAGGAAGCGATCGTGTTCGACTGGCGCAAGGCGCTGCATCCGGACGACCTGCCGCAGATCCTGCAGGAGCAGATCACCGGCGAATTATCGCTCAAGCCGTTCGTGCTCGAGGCGCGCTACCGGAACGCCAAGGGCGACTGGCGCTGGCTGCGCTCGGAGTCGCAGCCGCGCTGGGACCCGAACGGCAAGCATATCGGCTTCATCGGCGTCGCCCACGACATCACCGCCGCCAAGGAAGCCGAGATCGAGCTGCGCAAGCTCAATGAATCGCTGGAGCGGCGCATCCTGGAGCGCACCGCCCAGCTCGAGTCCCGCGAGGCGCAGACGCGCGCGATCCTGGAAACCAGCCATCAATATCAGATGCTGCTCAACCGCGATGGCGGCCTGCTCTACACCAACCAGACTGCGCTCGCCGGTATCCGCGCCGAGGCCACTGACGTCGTCGGCAAGCCGTTCTGGGACACGCCGTGGTTCACTGCGACCGTTGGCGTGCCGCGCGTGATCCAGAATGCCTTCGCGACCGCGATGCGCGGCGAAGAGGTCAAGATCGAGTTGCAGCTGCAGCTCCCGATCGGCGAGCGCTATTTCGATTTCGCGATGCGGCCGCTGCAGGACCAGCACGGCACGATCGTCGGCGCCGTGCCCGAGGCTGTCGACATCACCGAGCGGCGCCGCGGCGAGGAAGCCCTGCGGCAATCGCAGAAGATGGAAGCGGTCGGCCAGCTCACCGGCGGCGTCGCGCACGACTTCAACAATCTGCTCACCATCATCCGCTCCGCGACCGACTTCCTGCGCCGCCGCGAGCTGCCGGACGAGCGCCGCCGCCGCTACATCGACGCGATCGCCGAGACCGTCGAGCGCGCCTCCAAGCTGACCGCGCAGCTGTTGGCGTTCGCGCGCCGGCAACCGCTCAATCCCGAAGTGTTCAATGTCGGGACCCAGGTCGATAGCGTGACGCAGCTGATCCGCCCGCTGGTCGGCGCCCGGATCCACATCGAGGTCAGGATCGAGGATCCCGACTGTTTTGCGATCGCCGATATCGGCCAGTTCGAGACCGCGATGATCAATCTTGCGGTCAACGGCCGCGATGCCATGAACGGCGAAGGCCAGCTGACGATCGGCGTCAGGAAGGTCAAGCACATCCCTGCCCTGCGCGCGCAGGCCTCGCGCAGCGGCGATTTCGTCACGGTCTCGATCCAGGATACCGGTACTGGCATCTCACCGGAAAACCTCGACGCGATCTTCGAACCGTTCTTCACGACCAAGGAGGTCGGCAAGGGAACGGGCCTCGGACTGAGCCAGGCCTTCGGCTTCGTCAAGCAATCCGACGGCGACATCGAAGTCACCTCTACGCCCGGGCAAGGCGCGACCTTCACGATCTATCTGCCGCAGGCGATGCGCCCGGTCGACGCCAAGGTCGCGACCAGCGCGGGCACCGAGCAGGCCTCGATCGGCCGCGGCTATCGCGTCCTCGTGGTCGAGGACAACGACGATGTCGGCCAGTTTTCCACCGAGCTGCTCGAGGACCTCGGCTATTCGGTCAAGCGCGCGGCGAATGCCAACGCCGCGCTGTCGATCCTCACCGAGAACGAGTTCGCCGCCGACCTCGTGTTCTCCGACGTGATCATGCCCGGCATGAACGGCGTCGAGCTCGCCGGCGTCATCCGCGATCGCTTTCCCGGCCTGCCGGTGGTGCTGACCAGCGGCTACAGCAACGTGCTCGCTGAAAACGCGCATAGCGGCTTCGAACTGATCCAGAAGCCCTATTCGGTGGAGGCGCTGTCGCGCACGCTCCGCAAGGCGATCGCCGAGCAGCGGGCGACCGCCTCCAAGCCCTGACCTAACGTCCAGCGTGCGCTACTCGATCACGACATGCGCGACTCCGAGCTGCAGGATGCCGAGCGCGCGGGCCGCGGTGGTCGAGACGTCGATGATCCGTCCGTGAATGAACGGGCCGCGGTCGTTGACCCGGCAGCGGATCGATTTCCCGTGATAGGACACGGTGATCATAGTGCCGAACGGCCGCCTGCGATGCGCGCAGGTCATCTCGCCGCTTCTGCCGATGCCATGATAATAGGACGCAAGGCCACTTTCCGCGTTCGCCATGCACGAGGTAAACAGCAGCATGGCCGTGGACGCTATTGCGCTTTTCATTGATTGCCTGCCGGTCGAGCCCCGCAATGGAACGCGGTTCCACGGGTTCGGTTCCGCGTCCGGCGCGTCGGCAGGTCGATTTTTAGGAACTTTTCTGCGGAAGACCTGCGACGGGCAGCGCGCTCAGGCGGCGTCCTCGACCCCTTCGGCCGCGAGCAGCGTCCGGACGTCCTGCGCGGGAACCGGCTTGCTGAACAGATAACCCTGCATCTGCGTGCAGCCGAGCATCTGCACGGTGTCGCGCTGCTGATCGGTCTCGACGCCCTCGGCGGTGGTGATCATGTTGCGGTCGGCGGCGATCGAGACCACCGCGCGGATGATCGAAGCCGAGCCTGAGTTGCGGGTGACTTCCTTGACGAAGCTGCGGTCGATCTTGATCTTGTCGAACGGGAAGCGCTGCAGATATTGCAGCGACGAGTAGCCGGTGCCGAAATCGTCGAGCGCGATGTGGACGCCGAGCGCGCGGAGCTGGCCGAGCGTGACCAGCGCCGCATCGTCATCGGCGATCAGCACCGCCTCGGTGATCTCGAGCTCGAGCCGGCGCGGGTCGAGCCCGCTCTCGGCCAGCGCGCTCGCAACCTTGAGCGCCAGCGTCTCCGACTTGAACTGGATCGGCGACACGTTGACCGCGAGGCGCACATGCGCCGGCCAGGCTGCCGCCTCGATGCAGGCGGTGCGCAACACCCACTGCCCGATCTCCTCGATCAGCCCGGTCTCCTCGGCAAGCGGTATGAACTCCGCCGGCGAGATCATGCCGCGCACGGGATGGCGCCAGCGCAGCAGCGCCTCGCAGCCGGTCACCTCGTCGCTGCGCAGGTCGACCAGCGGCTGGTAGTGCAGTTCGAAGCCGCCCTCGGCCAGCGCAGTGCGCAGATCGGATTCCAGCGCGCGGCGCAAATTGGCCTGCTTCTCCATCGCCGGATCGAAGAAGCGATAAGTCCTGCGGCCGGCGGCCTTCGCCGCGTACATGGCGAGGTCGGCGCATTTCAGCAGGCCGAACAGGTCGGAGCCGTGACGTGGCGCGATCGCAATCCCGATGCTGGCATCGCTCGACAGCCAATGGCCGAGGCAGTCGAACGGCGTGCGCAGCGACTGATAGACGCGCGCCACCAGATCGCTGACGTCGTCGTCCGAGGCGATGTCATGCTGGACGATCGCGAACTCATCGCCGCCGAGGCGTGCGATGAAGTCGTTCAATCCGACCGACTGGCGCAGCTTCTCGGCCACGCGCCGCAAGAATTCGTCGCCGATCAGATGGCCCAGCGTGTCGTTGATCCGCTTGAACTCATCGATGTCGATGTAGTGGATCGCGAATTCACGCACCGTGGTCTCGCGCAACAACTCTTCGGCATGGCGCTGGAACAGCGTCCGGTTCGGCAGATTGGTCAGGGCATCGTAATGCGCGAGATACTCGATCCGCGCCTGCGCGCGCCGCCCGTCGGTGACATCCTCGAGCGTGGTGGCCCAGCCGCCGTCCGGCGCCCGCTTGTAGATCAGACGGATGCTGCGGCCGTCAGGCGTCATGATCACGGAGTCCCGGATCTCGTCACCCCTGGGATTGGTGAAGCGGGCGCAATATTCATCGACGTCGCCGACGAATGATCCGATCGCCTGGCGATGCACGATCAGGTCGCGCAGATGGCACCCGGGCCTCACGATATCGGGCGATAAGTCGAACATGTCGATGTATTGCTGGTTGCAGATCACGAGCCGCGCCGAGGCATCGAACAGCAGCAGCCCCTGCGTCATGGTGTTGATCGCGGTGTCGAGGTGCTGACTCTGCTCGGACAGCCGCCGCTGCGCCGCGTCGTGCTGCCGCTGCAACTGACGGACGATCAGGAAGATCGTCATGACGACAATCAGCACCGCGGCGCAGAACTGCAGCTTGGTCTGGGCCCGCCAGTCCTCCAGCGCGCTGGAGGTCCTGGTGGTGGCAAGAATCATGATCGGAAAGTGCGACAGCGATCTGACCGCGCCGACATTCTCCTCGCCGGCGGCACCGACGAACCGGCCCGATGTATTGCCGCCCAGGCCGATGACCTTCCGGAACAGCGACTGGTCGCTAATGTTGCGGCCGACCACACCGGCATCCTGCGGATAGCGCGCGATGATGGTGCCGTCGCGATGGATCATCGAGATCACGGTGTCGCCGTTCAGCGCCAGCGAGGCCACGAAATCCTCGAAATGGCTGGGCTCGACGCCGCGGCTCGCAAAGCCGATGATCTCGCCGTTGCGCCCGGTGATCTTGCGCGCAAAGATCGTGGTCCAGTTGCCGGTCACCTTGCTCATCGCGGGCTCGACGATCACCGGCGAGGTCGGCCGTCCCGAGGTGAACTCCTGGAAGTAGCGCCGGTCCGCAATGCTGATATCGGGCACCGGCCACATCTCGGACGAGTTGATCAGCCATCCCTTGGCGCTGAACAGATTGAGCCCACCGACATGCGGCAGCGCCGCGAGCCGGGTGCGAAGCATCTCGTGCGCGCTCAAGAGCGACATGTTCTTTTCGAACTGGTCGGCGGTGTCGACCTGCTCCGAGCGCAGATAATTCACGATGTCGTCGTGGACGTGCTGGAGATCGCTGAGCTGCTGGTCGAAATGCCGCGACAGCAGCAGCGCGGTGTTGTTGAGCTCGCGTTCGGACGTCTCCAGCGTGCGTTCGCGAAACTGCAGCGCGAGATAGCCGGTGCCAAGCGTGATCGCGAGCACCAGCAGCGCGGCACTCAGGACGAGCCACTGAATGGCCCCCATCCTGATCGCGTGCAACACTTCCTTGATCGACAGCTGCCGGTCCTCCGGCTTGACGCTGTTCGTTGAGACAACCGACATTTTCCAGCCCCTGCGCGTGCCCTTCTACGGGAACACAACCCAAGGGGTCGTTAGGAAAATCAGTTATCGGACGGTTAAGGTGCACGCAGAGAACGCGATCAACGCGAAGATCGTCAGGAGGCGGCCGCTCCGGGCGACGACACCGTCGCCTCCTTCAGGCTGCACTCGATCAACGCGCCTTCGATGGTGAATTTCGAGAATGGCGAGGACGGCGTCACGACCTTGAGCGCAGCAAAGAATTGCGAGTCGCCCGGGCTCTTGAGCAGAAACCGGATGTGATTGGCCGACAGCGCATCGCGCGACAGCCAGACGACGCCGGAGAACAGCGCCACCAGCATTTGCGCATAATCGACGGCACCGGCGATGCCGAGATCGTAGATCGGAGACACATTGACGAAACGCGCGCTGAGCGCCGGCGCCGAATATCGGCTCATCAGGAGACGCCTGATCTGGCAGACCGCATGGACCCGATCGCCGTCGGTCAGGTGATACAGCCCTTGACCGTCGCCCTCCTTCGCCGTCAGCGCCTCAAAGGCGCTGATGCCGCCGAAAGCGGCAAAGTCCTCTCCGACGCCTTCAGCGTCCTTCTTCCATTGTGCCTTGATGTGACGCCAGGACCGCTCAGGATCCTTGAGTGGCAAAAGCCGCATGGTTAAGGGGCTGTTAGCACGGAGGGGAGTCGTCGTGGGATAATATGTCGCAGGCATTAAGCCTTTGCTTACAGCGGTAGCCGGTTGCGCCGACGTCGCGGCTGCCTGGCCGCCCCTAAGCGCTGCGTAGCCCGGATGAAGCGAAGCATAATCCGGGGAGCTATATCAGCGGTTGGCGCGCTCCCGGATTTCACTGCGCTTCATCCGGGCTACAAGAACTTCGGCCCCTGGTGCGCCCGACCGCCCCGAGCTCACGGTCCGCAGCAGGCCGAAGCCTCGGGCGCTGCCGCCTGAGCCTGTGGAGCGCAACACGCGCTCTGCTTGTCCTCCTGCTTCTCGTGCGCGACGCGCGCGGTCCGCTCGCCGGTGCCGTCGCCATAGACGATGCTCTCGCCCGTCGTGTGGAAGGTCTCCCAGGCGATCCCTGCGGGATCGTCGATCCACGACTTCTCCGACTTGGCATAGCAGCACACCGTCTGGCCCTGCTCGATGACCTCGCCGCCTGCCTTGCGCAGCCGTCCATAGACCTCGCCGAGCTCTTCGGCGCTCTCGACCTGAATGCCGAGATGATCGAGCCCCGGCTCGCGGCCGCGGGTCGAGATCGCGAAGTTGACGCGGGGATCGTCGAGCATCCATTTGGCATAATCGGATTTCACGACCGAAGGCTCAGCCCCGAACAGCGCCGAGTAGAAGTCGACCGATTGCGGGATGTCCTTGACGGCGACGTGAACATGCATGCGCTTCATGGGGCAGTCCTTCCGGGCGGCGACGCTGGATGGACATTCCATCCCAAGCGCGCTCAGATATCAACATTGTTGCAACAGGAGTTCTCCTGCGGAATGGATGCGCTGACGCTGTTCGGATTGTTCGCCGTGACCATGATGCTCGTCTGCTACGCGGCCGAGGATCGCAGCCCCTGGTTCATCCTGGCCTTCGCCGTCTCCTGCGCGCTCGGCTCAGCCTACGGCTTCCTGCAGGGCGCCTGGCCGTTCGGACTGGTTGAGGCGATCTGGGCCGTCGTCGCAGCGCGCCGCTGGCTGATGCGCCGAGCCACAGAGAGCGTGTAACGTTATAGTATCCACGGCCAATCTGTCGCGGCGCCGAACTTGAATGCGCGCGCTTGCGGCGCTAAGTAGGCCGCATGGCCGCCTCGCGCACCATGAATCAGTCTTCCGCTCACGCAACGAGGCCGCGCCGCTGGCGCAGCCTGCTTGCGGGACTGATCTCGCTTGCGCTGGTGCTGTCGTTCTTCCACGGCTGGACCTCCGACCGCGATGACGACGCGGCCCCCGCCTTCTCGATCGCGCAGTCGATTGGCGACACCGGCGGCAAGGCTCCCGCACATCCGGCCTCACTGCATGGCGATCACTGCCTGACACACGTCGCCTCGGTGGCTCCACAGGAAACCGCGTTCCCGATCGCCTATGCGCCGCATAGCTATGGCGACAGCCGCATCGAGCTGCCGGCGTCGGCCGAGCGTCTCTCTCCATTCAAACCACCCCGCGCCTGATCCGGTCGGCATGACCGACCGTGCGCCGCTGCCATCAGGCCGCGCGCACGCTTCCGCACAGATCGATGTCGCGACAGCGCAGGGCCATCGGCATGCGCTGCGGAGAGGCGCATATGAAACGGGTTGTTCTATTTTTCGCCGGCGTGGCCGCCGGCATTACGCTGGTCTTTCTGGCGGCCGGGTGGATCGGCTGGCCGGTCAAGTTCCCGACCACGACGCAGGAAACTGCGACCGCGAGTCCAGAGAGAGCCGAGGCCAAGCATGAGGCCCCCGGACATGTCGAGCTGAGCGAAGATCAGATTCGCGAGGCCGGCATCACGCTGACGCAGGCCGGCGGTGGCATGCTGAAGCGGCACTTCCTCGCGCCGGGATCGCTGATCCCCGACGCCGACCATATCGGTCGCGTCTCGGTGCGCGTGCTCGCGACCGTCACGGAACTGCGCAAGCGCCTCGGCGACGTCGTCGAGAAGGGCGAGATCGTCGCGGCGATCGAAAGCCGCGAGGTCGCCGACGCCAAGAGCGAATATCTCGCCGCCCGGCTCACCAACGATCTGCAGCAGACGCTCTACGCGCGGCAAAAGACGCTGGTCGAGACCCGCATCGTGTCGGAAAACGAGTTCCTGCGCACGCGGCTGACCGCGAACGACGCGCAGATCAAGCTCGACGGCGCGCGGCAGAAACTGTTCGCGCTGGGCCTGTCGGAAAGCGAGATCGCCGATCTGCCCAACCAGCCACCCGAAAGCCTGCGGACCCAGTTCCTGCGCGCACCGATCAGCGGCCGGGTCTCCGAACGCCGTGTCGATCTCGGCGGATTGATCGGGCGCGAGGGCCAGGAAAGCGAGCTCTACGTCATCGTCAATCTCGACGACATCTGGGTTGATCTCGCGGTGTCACCGGAGGACATCAACGCAGTCCGCGAAGGCGTTTCGGTGAAGATCCGCGCCATCGGCAGCGAAGATGAAGCCAGCGCCGGCGTGATCTTCGTCAGCCCCCTGCTCGACCGCGAGACCCGCAACGCCCGGGTGATCGCCACCATGCCCAACAAGGATCACCGCTGGAAGCCGGGCACCTTCGTGACCGCGGAGGTGCCGCTGTCCGGCGCGCCGTCGACCGTCATCGTGTCGAAGAAGGCGCTTCAAACCATCAAGGGAACGCCGACCGTGTTCGTGCGCGATGCCGACGGCTTCGAGGCACGGTCGGTGCGGACCGGCCGCGAGGACGACGACGATATCGAGATTATTTCGGGGCTCGCCGCCGGCGAGACCATCGCGGTGCAGAACACCTTCACACTGAAGGCAGAGGTCGAAAAGGACGAGGCGGAGCACGGCCATGATTGAGCGCATCATCGGTCTTGCGATCCAGCGACCCTGGGTCGTCGTCACCCTGGCCGCGATCCTGATGTTCCTCGGCGGCCTCGCATTGACCAAGCTGCCGATCGACGCGGTGCCCGACATCACCAACAAGCAGGTGCAGATCAACACCGTGGCCCCTGCACTGTCGCCGGCGGAAATCGAGAAGCAGATCACCTTCCCGATCGAGACGGCGCTCGCCGGCGCGCCCGGGCTGGAGAGCACGCGGTCGCTGTCGCGCAACGGCTTCTCGCAGATCACGGCGGTGTTCAGCGAAGCGACCGACATCTATTTCGCCCGCCAGCAGGTCGGCCAGCGCCTGACCGAGGTGCGCGCCCGCCTGCCGCAAGGCATCGAGCCGCGGATCGGCCCGACCTCGACCGGTCTTGGCGAAATCTACATGTGGACCGTCCACTACTCCGGCGAGAAGGTGCAGACTGACGGATCGCCGGGCCTGCAAAGCGACGGCCGCTTCCTCACGGCGGACGGCCAGACGCTGCAAAGCGAGGTCGAGAAGGACGCCTATCTGCGCACGGTGCAGGACTGGATCATCAAGCCGCAGATCAAGATGGTGCCGGGTGTCGCCGGTGTCGATTCGATCGGCGGCTACCTCAAGCAGTACCAGGTGCATCCCGATGCGGCGAAGCTGATCGCGCTCGGCCTCACCTTTGCCGACGTCGCCAAGGCGATCGAAACCAATAATGTCAGCCGCGGTGCGCGCTATATCGAGCGCAACGGCGAAGGCTTCGTGGTGCGATCCGGCGGACGCTTGGAGAACATCGAGGAATTGGGTGCCGTCGTCGTCACCACCCGTGGCGGCGTCCCGGTCCGGATCCGCGATCTCGCGACGCTTTCGATCGGGGGCGAGACGCGCACCGGCAGCGCCAGCGAGAACGGCCGCGAGGTCGTGGTCGGCACGGCGCTGATGCTGATCGGCGCCAACAGCCGCACGGTGTCCGCCGCGGTCGACGCCAAGCTGCGCGCGATCACGCCGTCCTTACCGGCGGGCGTCAAGGTCGAGACGGTGCTGGATCGCACCCAGCTGGTCGATGCGACCATCGGTACGGTGGCGCGCAATCTCAGCGAAGGCGCGCTGCTCGTGATCGCGGTGCTGTTCGTGCTGCTCGGCAATTTCCGCGCGGCGCTGATCACAGCGCTGGTGATCCCGATCGCGATGCTGATGACCGCCATCGGCATGTGGCAGGGGCGCATCAGCGCCAATCTGATGAGCCTCGGCGCGCTGGATTTCGGCCTGATCGTCGACGGCGCCGTCATCATCACCGAGAACAGCCTGCGTCATCTCGCCGAGAAGCAGCACGCGCTCGGCCGCGTGCTGACGCGCGACGAACGGCTGGCGACGGTGCGGGCCTCCGCCGTCGAGATGGTGCAGCCGAGCCTTTACGGCCAGGCCATCATCCTGCTGGTCTATGTGCCGCTGCTCACCTTCACCGGCGTCGAAGGCAAGATGTTCGAGCCGATGGCGCTCACCGTGATCCTCGCGCTCGCCGCCGCCTTCGTGCTGTCACTGACGCTGGTGCCCGCGCTGATCGCGATCGGCATCACCGGTCGGGTCCAGGAAAAGGAGAACTGGCTCGTCGCCGCGTTGAAGGGCTGGTACAGCCCGCTGCTTCGGCGCGCAGTTGCAACGCCCGTCCCCATCATCGCGGCGGCGGTCGTGCTGTTCACAACCGCCCTGTTCGGCTTCTTCCGGCTCGGCCAGGAGTTCATCCCCTCGCTCGACGAGAAGAACATCGCCATGCACGCACTCAGGATTCCGAGCACGGCGCTGTCGCAGTCGCAGTCGATGCAGCTGTCGGTCGAGAAGGCGGTCAGCCGCTTTCCGCAAGTGTCGTTCGTCTTCTCCAAGACCGGCACCGCGGAGGTCGCGAGCGATCCGATGCCGCCGAACGCGTCCGACACCTTCATCATCCTCAAGCCCCGCGCGCAGTGGCCGGATCCATCGCTGACCAAGGAGCAACTGATCGAGGACATCTCGAAGGCGGTCGGCCGGCTGCCCGGCAACGTCTACGAATTCACCCAGCCGATCCAGATGCGCTTCAACGAACTGCTCGCCGGCGTTCGCGGCGACATCGCGGTCAAGGTGTTCGGCGACGAGTTCGAGCCGATGCAGAAGGCCGCCAACCAGATCGCCGCCGCGCTGCGCGGCGTGCGCGGTGCGACCGACGTCAAGGTCGAGCAGGCCGGCGGCCTGCCTGTGCTCGAGATCAAGGTCGACAAGGCGGCGATCGCCCGGCGCGGCCTCAGCGTCGCCGAAGTCCAGGACGTGATCGGTGCCGCGGTCGGCGGTCAGGACGCCGGCGTCGTCTACGAGGGCGATCGCAGCTTCGACATCGTGGTGCGGTTGCCGGAGAGCGTGCGCTCCGATCTCGAGGCGTTGAGCAATCTGCCGGTCGCCTTGCCCAAGGCAACGCCGAGTTCGCCGGTGCAGAGCCTGCCGCTCAACCGTGTCGCGCAATTCTCCTTCACCGAAGGGCCGAACCAGATCAGCCGCGAGAACGGCAAGCGCCGCATCGTGGTGACCGCCAATGTCCGCGGCCGCGATCTCGGCTCGGTAGTCGAGGAAGCACAGGCCAAGGTCGCGCAATCGGTTCAGCTGCCGCCCGGCTACTGGATGACCTGGGGCGGCCAGTCCGAGAATCTCGCCGCGGCGCGCCAGCGCCTTGCCGTCGTGGTGCCGGCCTGTTTTGCCATGATCTTCCTGTTGCTGCTGGCGGCGATGGGTTCAGTGCGCGATGCGCTGCTGGTGTTCAGCGCGGTGCCGCTGGCTCTCACCGGCGGCATCGCAGCGCTGTGGCTGCGCGGCATGCCGTTCTCGATCTCGGCGGCTGTCGGCTTCATCGCGCTATCGGGCGTTGCGGTGCTGAACGGGCTCGTGATGCTGAGCTTCGTCAGGCAGTTGCGCGAGCAAGGCGTACCGATGCGGGAGGCCATCGAGCAAGGCGCCCTCACCCGCTTCCGGCCCGTGGTGATGACCGCGCTGGTGGCCTCGCTTGGTTTCGTGCCGATGGCATTCGCCACCAGTACCGGCGCCGAGGTGCAGAAGCCGCTCGCCACCGTCGTGATCGGCGGCCTGATCAGCGCGACCCTGCTGACGCTTGCCGTGCTGCCGGCGCTCTATGCACGGTACGGGCATGCCGGCAGCGCTGCGCGCAATGAGACGACCGCGATCCAGGCTGCGGAATGACGGCATGTTGACCGGCTTTCCATGGCAGAAACCTGGTTGTTTTGATCGGGAGAAATCGCTGTAACAATTCTGTCATATGGCAAAACTAAACGAAGTCATGCGGCGGGCTGCCGCGGGCTTCATCAGGGGGAATAAGAATGCGTCGAGCCATCACACTGTTGTCCGCGAGCATGATCGCGCTTTCGGCGAGCGCCGCTTCCGCGCAGAACGCAAAACCCCGCAACCTGATCCTGTTCGTCCCCGACGGCCTGCGCGGCGGCATCGTGACGCCGCAGACGGCGCCTGCGATGGCCGAAATCCGCGACAAGGGCGTCCACTTCAAGAACTCGCATTCGCTGTTCCCGACCTTCACGATGGCGAACAGCTCGGCGCTCTCGACCGGCCACTATCTCGGCGACACCGGCACCTTCTCCAACACGATCTTTACCGGCTACACCTCGGTGCCGGCCGGCGACACCGTGGTGCCGTTCATCGAGAACGACGCCGTGCTCGCCGACATCGACGATCACTTCAATGGCGACTACCTCAACGAGGAGACGCTGCTGAAGATGGCCCGCGGCCAGGGTTTCAGCACCGCCGCCATCGGCAAGGTCGGACCGACCCTGCTGTTCGACCACACCGATCGCGGCAAGAACACGATCGTGGTCGACGATTCCACCGGCGGCAAGACCGGCGTGCCGCTCTCCGACGAGATGAAGGACGCACTGTCCAAGGCCGGCCTGCCGCTGGCGACGCCAAGCCGCGGCGACAACGCCAAGGCGGGCGACGCCAAGACGCCGGGCACAACGGTCGCCAACGTTGCGCAACAGGCCTACATGGCCGATGTCGCGACCAAGGTCGTGCTGCCGATGTTCAAGGCGCGCAACAAGCCGTTCGTGCTGGTGTTCTGGTCGCGCGATCCGGATGGCAGCCAGCACAACACCGGCGACAGCCTCAACACCATCACCCCCGGCATCAACGGCCCGACCTCGATGGCCGGCATCAAGAACGCCGACAACAACCTCGCCCAGCTGCGCAAGGCGCTCGACGAGCTCGGGCTGTCCGCCACCACCAACATCATGGTCTCCTCCGATCACGGCTTCTCGACGATCTCGAAGGAGAGCAAGACCAGCCCCTCGGCCAAGATCGCCTACGACGACACGCCGAAGGATTTCCTGCCGATGGGCTTTCTGGCGATTGATCTCGCCAAGGCGCTGAACCTGCCGCTGTTCGACCCCAACGACAAGAACGCCAAGGTCGCCGACAACGCCCACCCGAAGGCCGGCAACGGTGTGCTCGGCCAGGACCCGGCCAAGCCTGACGTCGTGGTCGCGACCAATGGCGGCTCGGATCTGATCTATCTGCCGAACCGCGACAAGAAGCTTACCGACCGCGTCATCAAGGCATTGCTCGAGCAGGACTATGTCAGCGGCCTTTTCGTCGACGACAAGCTCGGCACCTTCCCCGGCACGCTGCCGATGTCGAACCTCAATCTGAAGGGCAAGGCGGTGACGCCGAACCCGTCGATCGTGGTCAACTTCCGCTCCTGGTCGAGCGGCTGCGAGATCCCGACCAACTGTTCGGTGCAGATCGCCGACACCGTGCTGCGCCAGGGCCAGGGCATGCATGGCAGCTTCAGCCGCGGCGACACCTACAACTTCACCGCCGCGATCGGCCCCGACTTCAAGGCGGGCTATGTCGATCCGCTGCCGGTCAGCAACGCCGACGTCGGGATGACCGCGGCGCAGCTGCTCGGCCTGCGGACCCCGAACAATGGCGGGCTGATCGGCCGGGTGATGTCGGAAGCGCTGCCGAACGGCATCGTGCCGAAGATGGCCGAGGGCACCATCATGTCGAAGAAGCCGTCCGCCAACGGCCTGCGCACCGTGCTCAAATTCCAGCGCGTGCTCTCGACCCGCTATTTCGACGTCGCCGGGTTCCCGGGCCGCACGCTCGGGCTCGAGGAGAGCGACGGCAAACAGAAAACGGCGGGGAAGTGATCCCCGCCGCCCTCGCCTGAAGCCTTTTCGATCGGGATGATGCGTGCATCATCCCGATCGATCACATCATTCCGATGTCGAACACGTTGGGCAGTTGGGTCGCGAGCGGCAGCGCGGCCGCGCCGACCAGCGTCGCCACCATTGCCGCCAGCGCACGGCCGGTGCGGCGCTGACCCCGCATCCGGCCGGCGATCCACTCCAGAACCTTGGTGTCGATCTTCGTTCCCTGGGTCGGCGCCCAGCGATCGATCTCGGTGTCCGCCGACAGCGCCACCGTGCGCGGCGGCACCGGCAGGCCGGACTCGGACGCGGCGTGATGGGCGATCGCCTTGGCGAGCAGATCGTCGAACCGGCCGCCATCGCTGCGCTCGGCAGCCGCCTCGTTGATCGAAAACAGCGCCTCGATCTCGGCCCGGCTGACCGGCTGATGCTCGACCGCGGCCGCCGTCAGGATGCGCGCGCACCAGGCAGCGTCATCGGCATCGAGTGACCGGGAGAAATGGATACGGCCCTTGGTGGTCGGGCCTTCGCCGGTGATGACGCCGTCGCGCACGATGGTCAGCGCATGGGCGGCGGTCTTGCGGCAGGATGGATGCAACGCACCGCTGAGAGCCTCAGCGGTCTTGGTACTTGGGGTAGACATTGTGGGAGCTTTCAATTCCTATCTCAGGCCAGCTTTTCCATGCGGGCGTAAACGAGTGGTTAATGATTCGGAACTTGGGTTCCGAGATTTTTAGATGGTTGCTAATTGGTCGCTTTAAACGCTGTCACGGTTCAGTCCTATAGCAGCCAGAGCCGGCGTGATGACGGCGATAAGCGGCATTATCTGGGCATTTCCAAGCTTTTGTGCCGCATCTGATATTTCGTCGCAGAGGTTTGGATCAAAACAAGTTGCTTGGA
The DNA here is from genome assembly GCF_001189845.1 of Bradyrhizobium tropiciagri. GTDB lineage: Bacteria > Pseudomonadota > Alphaproteobacteria > Rhizobiales > Xanthobacteraceae > Bradyrhizobium > Bradyrhizobium tropiciagri. The sequence goes on along the minus strand of NZ_LFLZ01000008.1, from coordinate 178,709 downwards.
ATTCCACGCTCAAGGAGAAATGTTTCACCTTTTTTCAGAACCCGTTCACTTAAGCCTTTTCCAGTCCTATACTGGAACAGACCGCCTCAAACACAAATTTTGCTGCAACTTCAAAGAGATGAGGTAAAATCATGGCACTTCAGATTGGCGCTGTCGCCCCCGACTTCGAAGCCGAGACCACCGAAGGAAAGATCAAGTTCCACGACTGGATCGGCAGCAGCTGGGCGCTTTTGTTCTCCCATCCCAAGGACTTCACCCCGGTCTGCACCACCGAGCTCGGCGCGCTCGCCCGCCTGAAGCCAGAATTCGACAAGCGCGGCGTCAAGCTGATGGGCCTGTCGGTCGATCCGGTCGACCGCCACGCCAAATGGTCGGAGGACATCAAGGAGACCCAGGGCGCCGCGCCGAACTATCCGATGATCGGCGACACCGATTTCAACGTGTCGAAGCTGTACGACATGCTGCCGGCCTCGACCTCGGGCGATCCCCTCACCCGCACCGCGGCCGACAACCAGACCGTCCGCAACGTGTTCGTGATCGGACCGGACAAGAAGATCAAGCTCGTGATGGTCTATCCGATGACCACCGGCCGGAACTTCCAGGAGATCCTGCGCTCGATCGACTCGCTGCAGATGACCGCAAAGCATCGCGTCGCCACCCCTGCCGACTGGAAGCAGGGCGAGGACGTGATCATCGCGGGCTCGGTCAGCGACGACGAGGCCAAGACGATCTACCCGCAGGGCTGGAAGGCGCCGAAGCCCTATATCCGCATCGTGCCGCAGCCGAAGTAACTGACGGCACGCAGCATCCGGGTGACCCGCACGCAGCCGGTTATCGTCTGGTTCCACGACGATTTGCGGCTGTCGGACCACCCGGCCCTGCATGAAGCGGCCAGCCGCGGCGTGCCCGTGGTTGGGCTCTACGTCCGCGACGAACAAAGCCCTGTCCTGAAACCTCCTGCCGCGCGCCCCCTCGGGGGCGCGACGCGCTGGTGGCTGGCGCAATCGCTGCGCGCGCTCGGCAAGAGCCTTGAAGCGATCGGCGGAACGCTGGTGCTGCGCACCGGGCCCGCCGTTGCCGTGATCGCCACCCTGGCGCGCGAGATCAATGCGGGCGCCGTGTTCTGGAACGACATCGCGCAAGCGCCGCATCAAGCGATTGCCGGAGAGGTTGAATCCGCGCTCGCAAGTGACGGCATAGCTTCGCAGATATTCCCCGGCGACCTCCTCGTCGACCCCAAGGCCATCCGCAACAAGGACAATCGCGGCCTGCGCGTCTTCACGCCGTTCTGGCGTCGTGTGCAAGGGCTCGGCAATCCGCCCAAACCCTTGCCGGCACCGAAGAAGATCGCATCCATCGGCGACGTCGCGAGCGAAACCCTCGACGATTGGAAGCTCGAGCCGACGCGGCCGAATTGGGCCGGCGGCCTGCGCGAGAGCTGGACGCCGGGCGAAGCCGGCGCGCAGGCGCGGCTGAGGGCGTTCCTCGACGAGACTATTCGCGGCTATTCCGACGACCGCGACCGGCCCGACCGCGACGGCACCTCGCGCCTCTCGCCGCATCTGCGCTTCGGCGAGATCAGCCCGCGGCAGGTCTGGTACGCGGCCCGCTTCGCCGCCGCCGAGCATCCGCGCCTCGCCGGCAACATCGAAAAATTCCTGAGCGAGCTCGGATGGCGCGAGTTCTGCCGCCATCTGCTGTTCGACGTTCCCGATCTGGCAGGGCGGAATTTGCAGGAGCACTTCGACGGCTTTCCGTGGCAGCGCGACGCGCGTGCGCTGAAGGCCTGGCAGCGCGGGCTGACCGGCTATCCGATCGTCGATGCCGGCATGCGCGAGCTCTGGCACACCGGCGTGATGCACAACCGGGTGCGCATGGTGGTCGCCTCGTTCCTGGTCAAGCACCTGCTGATCGACTGGCGCGCCGGCGAACAATGGTTCTGGGACACGCTGGTCGATGCCGATGCCGGCTCCAACCCGGCGAACTGGCAATGGGTCGCCGGCTCCGGCGCCGATTCCGCGCCGTGCTTCCGCGTGTTCAATCCGATCCTGCAGGGCGAGAAATTCGATCCTGACGGCGTTTACGTCCGGCGCTGGGTGCCCGAGCTGGCGCAGCTTCCCAACGATTTGATCCATCAGCCCTGGACCGCGACGCCGATCGAGCTCGCCAGTGCCCGCGTCGAGCTCGGCAAGAGCTACCCGAAGCCGATCGTCGATCACAAGCAGGGCCGCGAACGCGCGCTTGCGGCTTACGCCAAGATCCGTGACAAAGACTAAGCGCGGCGATTGACCAGCAGCACCGCGGCGGCGCAGGCGGCCATGCCGGCAATCGCAACATAATCCAGCCGCTCGCCGAACAGGACATAGGCCATCAGCGCGGTCGTTGCCGGCACCAGGTAGAACAGGCTCGCGACGGAGGTCGCGGCATGGTGACGGATGAGCCAGTACAACAGCCCGATCGAGCCGATCGACAGTGCAAACACCAGCCAGGCTATCGCCAGCACAAACTCGGTGGTCCAGTGCACGACATTGGTCTCGAATAGATACGCGCCGATGCCGAAGAAGATCGTCACCGCGACGTACTGCACCAGGTTGCCGGCGCGCCAGTCGATCCGGTTGCAGTAGCGGCGCTGATAGAGCGTGCCCAGGGTGATGCTGATCAGCGAGACGCCGGAGGCAAGCCAGCCCCACCCGGCGTCGCCGGTCATCGGCCGCTCGTGCAGGATCAGGACGACGCCGGCTAGACCGAGCACCAACCCGCCCCATTGCAGCGGCGTGACGCGCTCCCCTAACCAGCGGTTGGCAATGGTCGAGGTCAGGATCGGTTGCAGCCCCGGGATCAACGCCGACAGGCCTGCGGGAATCGAATGCGCGATCGCAATCGCGGTGCCGCCGAGATAGAAACCGTGCACCAGGATGCCGGCCACCGCGCTATGGAAGACACCGGTCCGGTCCGGCCATTTCGGCCGCGCCACCGCGGCGATCACCGCCATCACCACCACCACGAACGCCATCCGGATCGCCAGATAGGTCAGCGGCTCCGCATTGTTGATGACGTATTTGGTGCCGATGAATCCCGTGCTCCACAGCACGACAAAGATCGCCGGCGCCAGCCGAGCGGCAGTTTCCTCGAAGCTCTTGTTCATTGCAGGCCGTCATTGCCTGAAGATGAGGCAGCCGGCAATCGCGAATTTCGGCGGGTGGGTGGAGACGCAGCTTCGCCTTCATGGCTGCTTGCAGCGCGCACGACGGGTTGGGCCACGCGAGCGCCGCATAGCCGTGATCTGTCAATCGGTGAGACCCGCCTTGCGCAATCCGTCGAGGAAATGTTCGCGATCGGAGGGAATGCGATATCGGTCGGCCCTGGCCTGTGCGAGGTCGAGGGTTCTCGCCGGCACGGCGCGGCCATTCGCATTCAATTCGCGACATCGCTGGCGGACGAACGCGTCGGCCTCGACCTGCGCTTCGTCGATCCGTCCGATCTGCGCATAACAGGCTGCTAGCAGACCGTGCGACCACCGGTCGAACGACCGCGCCTCCATCACCGCCTTGACCGCCTGCTCGTAGTCGCGCCCCGAATACAGGGCGAGCGCGTGATACCAATGGTACAGATTGGGCGGAAAAGGATTGAGCCGTTTGGCTGTCCCGATCCACGTCAGCGCCTCGCGCCAGCGTCCCCAATAGACCAGGATGTTGGCGAAGACCGCGGCGACGTCGGCATCGTTTGGATTGAGCGCAAGCGCGCGGCCAAAATGGATTTCGGCCTTGGCATCATCCCTGCTCAGGAACAGCAGCTGAGCGAACACGCCATGCGACCAGGCGTCGCCATCCTCGATATCGAGCGCGGTCTCGATCTCGCTCCGCGCCTCCTCCAGTGTCGCGGTGGTGGGCGATTCGAGAAACACGTCACAGACGATGGTCCAGGCGATGTTGACGTGAGCGCGGGCATATTGCGGGTCGAGCGCGACGGCGCTTCGAAAATAGTCCCTGGCCTGCGCCATCGCCGTCACGGTCAGCTGACGCCAGCGCTCGTTGCCGAGCAGGACCAGATCGTAGGCGGTAATGCTCGAGGTCGGCTTGCGCCTTGCGATCTCGCGGCCGGCGTCCTCCATCCGGCCCGGCAGGGCCGCGACGATCGCCCGGACGATCTCGTCCTGCAGGGCGAAGATGTCCTCGAGATCGCGGTCGTAGCGTTCGGTCCAGAGACTGTAGCCGCTCGCGGCGTCGAGCAGCTGGATGATCACCCGCATACGGCTGCCGATCGTGCGCACGCTCCCTTCGGCGACGTAGCGGACGCCGAGCTCGCGGCCGACCCGTTTGATCTCGGGAGTCTGCCCCTTGTAGGCGAAGCTGGAGTGACGGGCGACGACGAGCAGTGACCTGAACCGCGACAGTTCGGCGATGATGTCTCCCGTGATCCCGTCGGAAAAGTAGTCCTGCGCGGGATCGCCGCTCAGATTTGACAGCGGCAGCACCGCGAGCGACGGCTTGTCGGACAGCGTCGGCGCTGACGATACGGGCGAGCTCGGTTCGGACACGCTCGCAACCGGGGGCCCGACATAGCGATAGCCGCGGCGCGGCAGCGTCTCGATCCAGCTCGCGCCGCCGTCGAGATCGGCAAAGGCCCGCCGCAGCGCGGCGATCTGCACCGTCAGATTGCTCTCCTCAACGGCAAGCCCCGGCCACGCCGCCTGCATCAACGCGTCCTTGGAAACCGGCGATCCGGCCCGCTCGACAAGCAGCCGAAGCAGCACCACCGCGCGCCGTCCGAGCGCGAGCGGTTCGGACTCCCGGAACAGCGTCTCGGCCCCTGCGTCGAGGCGAAAGGGACCGAACTGGTGGATCGTCGCCATGGCCCCGGAGACTACATTTTTTGCAACTTTTTCGGAACGGATTCAGGACCTCCGGAAAGCGGACGATCATGCTGCGGGCCGAGCAACATCGAGGACTGCACGATGCGCGATTCATCCCATGCGGTGGAGACGGACGAGGTGACGTCTCGTCCCGGTTCGAACGTGATGGCCGGTACCCCGGACCGGGGGCACCGTGAGTTCGAAGCCGTCCAGGCGCTGGCCCCGCTGATCGCTGCGCACCGCAACGCGTTCGACCGCGAACGGCGGCTGCCCGACGCAGTTTTCGCGGCGCTGGCCGATGCCGGCCTGTTCCGCCTGTGGCTGCCGCAAGCGCTCGGCGGACCCGAGCTGTCTCCCTTCGCATTCGCGCGCGTCGTCGAAGCCGCCTCGGCGGTCGATGGCTCGGTCGGTTGGCTGGTCGGCAACGGCGCCGGCATGAGCCGGATCGGAGGTTACCTCGATCAGTCCGTCGTACGCGAGTGGTATGCCGACCCGCGTGCATTTGTCGCAAGCGCGACCGGAGCTGTGGGCACGGCGACCGCGGTTGCAGGCGGCTATCGCCTGTCCGGGCGCTGGCCGTTCGGCAGCGGCGCGCATCACGCGACGCGCTTCATGGTGCTGGCAAGTGTCAAGCCCGACGATCCGGCTTCACCGCTTCTCTGCTGCTATCCCGGGCGGGAGGATGTGACCATCCTCGACAATTGGCACGTATCCGGACTGCGCGGCACCGGCAGCTGCGATTTCGAGGTACGGGATATTTTCGTGCCGGCCGCCCATGTCCATCCCTTTCTCGGACTGCGACCGACGCAACCCGGACTGCTCTATCGCATGCCGCCGTCATCGGTGTTCGCCTGGAGCATCTGCGGGATGCCGCTCGGCATCGCGTCCGGCGCCATCACCTCGTTCGCTGAGCTCGCCAAAGGCCGCGCCGGAAGCCGAGCCGCGCTCCGCGATCGCGAAATCGTTCAGGCGACAGTCGGGCGGACGCGCGCGATGCTTCGCGCCGCCCGCGCCTTTCTGGTCGATGCCATGACCGAATTGATGGCCGCGACCGACATCGGCGGCCAAGGGCTGGTGGAGGCGCGCGCGGACATTCGGATCGCCAACGCACATGCGGCGGAGACTGCGACGTCCGTCACCGAGATGCTGGCTGCCAGCGCGGGCGCGTCGCTATCTTCGAGACCTGCGCCCTCGAGCGCGCGGTCGGCGATGTGCGCGCGGCGGCGAAGCATATCGCGATGAGTCCGAACAATTACATCACCGCCGGCCGGCTGGCGCTCGGGCTCGATCCCGGCACGGCGAGGTTCTGAAAATACCCGGCCACCAACGGAGTTGCCCATGTCAGTGGTTTGCCGGCCGGCACGTCCGGATGATCTGGAATTCGCCGACACCCTCGTCGTCTCCAGCATCAACGATCTGACCGAACGGCACGGCTTTGGCCCGATGGCGGCTTCGTCTCCGCCCAAATTCCAGCTGTTCTCCATGAAGGACGATCCCGACGGTCTCTGGGTCGCGGAGGAGAACGAGCGCATCCTCGGCTTCGCGTGGAGCTGGGTGTGCGGCGACATGTGGTTTCTGGCGCAGCTGTTCGTGTCGCCCGATCAGCAGGGGCGAAACATCGGCAACGAGCTGATCAAGCGAACCATCGCGCACGCCGAGAAATCGGGCGCGTCCAACCGCGTGCTCATCACCTTCAGCTTCAACACGGTCTCGCAAGGGCTCTACATCCGTCACGGACTGCTTCCGCGATTTCCGATCTACAGTGTCGGTGCATCGCGCGAACAGTTGCTCCCTCACTTGCGCGGTCCGCGATATGCCGTCACGCCGCTCACGCTGGAGGCCGCGACGCTGGGCCGCCTCGCGCAAGCGGACGAGCGGATCCTCGGCGTCTCGCGCGAAAAGCATCATCGCTATCTGATCAATGGCGGCGCGGCGACCGGGTTCAGTCTCCACGATGGAAACGATTGGATCGGCTACGCCTACGTGGACGCCGGTGGTCATATCGGACCGCTCGCGGTCATGGAGCCGCACGCCATGGCTCCCGCCCTGCGAACGGCGCTGTATCTGGCGGCCGAGAGCGGCGCGTCACGGGTATCGGCATTCCTGCCTGGCACAGGCAAGGCGGCGCTCGATACCGCGATGGCGCTGGGAATGCGGATCAAGTGTCCGATGCTGCTGATGTCGTCACGGGAGTTCGGCGATTGGGCCCAGTATCTGCCGCGCAACCCGGGCTTCATGTGATCGGCGCGGGCCTCTGTTCGACCGCCGCATAGCGCCGATCGTCATCTGAGGTGATACTTCCTGCCGTTCGTGTTCGGGTTGCTATTGTCGCTTGTCGAGAGCAGCAGGACGGGGCCGAAAAAGCTCTTGTTGTCCCGGAAGAGCTGGAATCGGCCGCCGCCCTTGGCGGCGATCTCCTCCAGGTCGCTGTTTGCCGGGCCAAGCAGCTTGTCATCTTCATATAGCCGGGCAGCACCGAGCTCGCCGTCCAGAAATTTGACGGGAATTTGGTACGCGTGCCCCTTCAAGAAATAAAAGGTACCGCGGAGCAGGTTCCTGTCGATCGGGCTTGGAGGAAGCAGATAAAGGAACGCACTCGACGCCAAGGCAATAAGCGTCGATCCGATCACGATGCCGGTATTGGCGGATATCCTCAACGACGCTTGTCCCAAGTTCTTGCTTGCGAGGCGTCTCTGTAGCGTGCGTCTTCGTCGCATACAACCGACGGGCATCCGCCAAGCACGATTCTCATAGCCGGCGATAGCCGCGGGACCGGTAAGGCAAAGGCGCCGATCCTCCCGCGGCATATCTCAGCTACTTTCGTGCAAGGCCACGGCTCGGCTTTCGTGGCGTGAGGCATACCGGCGCAGCCTCTGATGATAGGAACGCCTGCCCGGCACGGGCGTTTCCAAATCATCGGAGGCGCACCGCATGCGAGCCCAATGCGGGGTCATCGCGACGTCACACAGCGAGCTGGCACGTCACCGAACCAGACCGACAATTCAGGATGAGCGCATGGTCGAAACCGGCAAGATCTTTCGTGTTCGCTGCGTCGACAACACCTTGCAGCGGGACACGCTCTCGCTCGGCCGTGTCTACGACGTGACGCAGGAAAACGAACGTGACAGCTATTACGAGCTCAGTGGACTGGGGCGCTTCAGCCGATCCAGATTCGAGGTCGTGGAGCGGCCGAACGCTGCCGAGACCCGCGGGAAGTCGGGGTCGAGATAGCCTGGCGAGATAGCCTGGGAGGTCCGTGCCGGGCATCGTCACGCCAGCCGGAAGGCATGACCGGGCGTCTGAGGCGGCGCCTCGCGAACGCGTGATCGGGCGCCACCCCCGGTTGCCTTCATTTGGGCACCGATCGGGAACAGGCTTGCTGGGCGAGAAGCAAAGGCGGCCGCCGCAGGGGGTGCCTGCAATTGACCCATCGATCCCACAGCAGCTGGCAGGACGTGGATCTGCGCAATCTCGTCCGGGTCATCTCGGCCTGTACCCTCGGTCTTTGGGCATTTGCGGCCGGCCTCCTGATCGGGACCTTCCTGCTTTGATAGTTGGTCCGGCGGACACTCCGCCAGCCCTACCCGCCGCTCAGATGATGGGCGGCGACGAACAAAGCCAGCGCGCTCAGCACCAGCGCTGACGTAGCGCCGGCGACGCTGCGCGCAAGTTCAGCCTTCGAAAGATTGGATCTGGTTGCCATCACAACCTCCTGTGCGTGCGAGCCGAGGCCTGACCGCCTCGCGCTCGGGCTCACTCTTGGGACCACAATCGCATCACGAGGATGAACGCATCATGAGTGAAACGAACGGCCGGTGCCCCGGTTCCAAAATCTGACCCGGGTGGATCGCTTTCGGAACCCGGGCGTTGACCGCATGCGGCAAACGGGCCGAGCCGCGCTGGAATTTGGCAATTGGAGACGCAATGCAGATCCGCCGGGGGCGGCTTCAACCGACGATCTGGGCGGTCATCATGCTGTTTGCGACCGTCACCGCGGCCGACGCCGCCGGCGACGACGCAGCAAAACCTTCCGACTTCATCCTGCTCGCCCAGATCGCGCTGTTGATCGCGGTCGGACGTGGCCTGGGCGAGGTGATGCAGCGGCTCGGTCAGCCCTCCGTGATCGGCGAACTGCTCGCAGGCCTGCTGCTCGGCCCGTCGCTGTTCGGTTGGCTGTGGCCGTCGGCGCACAGCGTCGTCTTTCCGCCGTCCGGCGAGCAGAAGGCGCTGATCGACGGCATCGCGCAGTTCGGCATCCTGCTGCTGTTGCTGCTGACCGGCATGGAGACCGACCTCAAGCTGGTGCGTAAGGTCGGCCGCGCCGCGGCGACGATCTCGGTCGCGGGCATCGCGGTGCCGTTCGTCTGCGGCTTTACCCTCGGCGAATTCTTGCCCGACAGCCTGTTGCCGCATCCCGAAGCGCGGCTGATCGCATCGCTGTTCCTCGGCACCGCGCTGTCGATCTCATCGGTGAAGATCGTCGCGGTCGTGGTGCGCGAAATGAACTTCATGCGCCGCAATGCCGGCCAGATCATCGTCGCCTCCGCGATCATTGACGACACCATCGGCTGGGTCATCATCGCAGTGATCTTGAGCCTCGCCTCGCGCGGCACCCTGGATGTCGTCTCGGTCGCGCAGGCGCTGTTCGGCACGCTGGCTTTCCTCGTGGTCAGCTTCACGATCGGCCGCCGGCTGGTGTTCCGGCTGATCCGCTGGGCCAACGACAATCTGGTCTCGTCAGCCGCTGTGATCACCGTGATTCTGCTGCTGATGAGCGCGATGGCGATGATCACGCATCTGATCGGCGTGCATACCGTGCTCGGCGCCTTCATCGCCGGCGTGCTGGTCGGGGAATCCCCGATCCTGACCCGGCAGATCGACGAGCGGCTGCGCGGGCTGATCTCCAGCCTGTTCATGCCGGTGTTCTTCGGCCTCGCCGGCCTCAGCGCCGACCTCACCGTGCTCAGGGATCCGCAACTCCTGCTGCTGACCGCGGCGCTGATCCTGATCGCGAGCATCGGCAAGTTCGGCGGTGCCTTCGTCGGCGGCGCGCTCGGCGGGCTGACGCGGCCGGAATCCTATGCGCTGGCGAGCGGCATGAACGCACGCGGCTCGACCGAGGTGATCATCGCCACCATCGGCCTGTCGATGGGCGTGCTGAGCCAGACCATGTTCTCGATGATCATGACCATGGCGATCCTGACCACGATGGCGATGCCGCCGATGCTGCGCAGCGCGCTGGCGCGGCTGCCGCTCGGCAAGGACGAGAAGGAACGGCTGGAGCGCGAGGAAGTCGAGCAGCGCGGCTTCGTCGCCAATCTCGAGCGATTGCTGCTCGCGGTCGACGAGAGCAACAACGCGAAATTCGCCGCGCATGTCGCTGGCCTGCTCGCCGGCGGGCGCGGCCTGCCCATCACGGTGCTGCATGTCGGCGCCAATGCAAAGCTGCAGGAGAAGAACCGCGCCGACGAGGAGAGCCCCGAAGCCGCGGTGATCAACGCCGCCAAGGCGAGTGCAAGGGCCAGCGCCGAGGCCGACGGTGGCGGCGACGACAATGTCGACGTCATCAGCCGCGCCCGTGAGGAGACGGCGGCGGAGGCGATTGCAGAGGAAGCCAGAAAGGGCTTCGACCTGCTCGTGGTCGGCATGGACGCGGTCGCAGGCCCCGACGGTGGCTTCGACCGGCGGATCGACGAGCTGACCTCCGGCTTCGACGGCCCGCTGGCGATCGCGGCCGCCAAGGGTGTGCACGAGAAGGAGCCGACGGCGAATGCGCGGAAGATTCTGGTGCCGGTCTCGGGCAGCAACGTCTCGCGGCGCGGCGCCGAGGTCGCGATCGCCCTGGCCCGCCTCAGTGCCGAGCCGCTGCAGGTGGTCTACGTCTCGACCACGCGCGACAAGGGCGCCCGCCGCTCCAGCCCGAGCATGTCGCTGGCGCCGGAGGAAGCTATCCTGAAGGACATCGCGGCAACCGCTGCGCGCTATGACATCAATGTCGCGACGCGGCTGCGCGCCAGCACCGCACCTGAGGTCGCGATCCTGCAGGAGATCACGGCAAGCCGGGCCGATCTCGTCGTGGTCGGCGTCGACCGCATCCAGGGCGACAGCCTGAATTTCGGCAGCGTCGCGGCCGCCGTGCTCGGCAAATCGAAAGCCTCGGTTTTGCTGGTGTCGGATGGCGACGTCAGGCCGAAAACCTGACGGCAGGACCCCAGGTGGGAACGGCTCGCGCCTACCACTCTTCCGGACAGGGATCGACGATCTTCCAGAGATCGACCCCGTTCTTGATCTTCTTCATCTCGGTGGTGAGACCGCCATTGCGGCGAATCCAGTCCTTCACCGTATCGGGGTAATAGGACATCAGGTCGGAGGTGCCCTCGAGGCTGGTGACCTTGATGCCGAAGGTGAAGGCCTTGTCGTAATAGGCCTGGTGGAAGCCGATGCTGGCCTTCGGCGTCACGCAGATCTTGTTCAGCGGCACGATGCCGAACACCAGCGTGCAGGCCGAGTTGCAGATGCCGTCGATCACGACGCGCTCGCGGCGCTCGCGGATCAACTTGTACTTGGCCTTGTACTCCTCGACATAGCCGCCATGGTCGCGCGTGATGTGCAGCACGGCCCGCGCTGGCGTGACCGCCAGGACCGAGAGCAGCAAGGCGACAAGGGGCGTGATGCGCATGAAATGTTCTAAACCGAGGGAAAGGCGGCCCGGGCGGACCTGACCGCAAGACTCTGGCCGGACTGTGTTGGCAATCCGTTAAGCATCCGCAAAAAGGCAAAATTTGGCGCGCTGTGACTGATTTCCCGCAGCTTTTGGCCGGATTCCGGGTTAAATGAGTCGCTAGAGGACCTTGGAGCGGCCGGTGAAGCCGATTCCAGCGTGAATGCCCGGAGGCCGCCAATGACCAAGACCAAGCTTTTCGCCGCCCTCGCCCTGACGATTTCGTTGGCTGTCCCGGCCGCTGCGGCCGATATGACGGCCACCCCGCACCACCGGCACCACCATCACCGGCACGCCTATTGGGGCCTGCCCTACCACATCAGCTATCTGCACAATTATGGCCCGGGCCCGGCGGCTGGCAGCTTCGCCTATTACGACGGCCCGTCGAACAACAAGTGCTACCAGAGCTCGGCGGCCTATATCGGCCAGGATCACCGCCGGCATCCCTGCTTCTGAAGGCTGGCGGGCTAATGGCCAGCGCTCGGCGCCGACACCTCCCGGTGCCGCGCAACGCTGCTGGCCCTGTCAGCCCAAGTCTGATAATCGACCCCCGCGGCGCTCGTAGCTCAGCTGGATAGAGCATCGGATTTCGATTCCGAGGGTCGGGAGTTCGAATCTCTCCGAGCGCGCCAAGCCCACTTTTGCCGCCCTTCGCCCTTCATCGCCCGCGGGCTCCATCGACAACCTAAGCCACTGTTTTACATCTAGTATTTACGTCACCGATCATCGCCGGCCTTCGTTTGCCGTCGCCCGCGATCGCGCGTCGGAGCGCCCCTTTTGCTGCCCCTCGATTTGAGTTAGAATCTCCTTTCGTCGAGAAATGCCTCATCGCGCGAGGGACAGGAGTTTGAATCTCCGATGCAGATTCCAACTGAAAAACCAGAGATCACCGTAAAGAACTACCTCTCCGTTGGTCCTGGCGAGTACCCGTGCGGCAACAACCTCTATCTGATCGTTACCCCTAGCGGGGGCCGGCGTTGGGCGTTCCGGTACCAGCGCAATGGCATCGTCAAAAAGATGGGGTTCGGCTCAGCCAAAGCTGCAGGCCTCAAGCCCTCAGAAGCCAAGGACAAGGCGATTGACGCCCTGCGGCTTCTCGCCAAGGGCACCGATCCGCGAGATCAGCGCGAAGAAGACAGGCGCCACGAGCAAGGATCTCGGCTGTTCGGCGAATTCGCCGAGGAGTGGCGGCAGACCTATGAGACCGGCCTAAAGCACAAGGCTGCGCGCAACAAGCTCAAGCGTATCATACAGGTTACCTGCCAACCGCTGCACAAGCTGCAGCTCGACCAGATCGAGACGGAGCACGTCACTGCCGTTCTGCGAAAGGTCTGGCATCAGCGTGAGATTTCGCGCGACGCCCGCCAGCGGATCAAGAAGATATTGGACGCGGCGATAGCGTTGGATCTCCGGCCGAAACACAACCCGGCCGATTGGGACAGCCGGCTGAAGCCGATTATGCCGAAGCAGCGGAAGCGTGGCACGATCCGCGGCAGTCATAAGGCCATGCCCTACCATGATCTCCCGGCATTCATGGAGAAGCTCAACGCTGATCCTGATCAAAGCGCGCGGGCGCTTGAGGTCACAATCTTCACACTGGCCCGCACGAACGAAGTGCAGAACATGCGCTGGCCTCAACTCGATCTCCAAAGCGGGCTTTGGGATGTGGGCACGCCCGATACCAAGAACGGACGGCCCAAACGGACGCCACTGCCTAGACAGGCCCTAGCCTATCTACGCGAAGCCTACGAGAGCCGTGTCAGTGACGAGTTCGTTTTTCCGGGTCGCAGCCTGCGGCAGTCGATCTCAAATATGACTATGCTCAAACATCTCAAACAGATCACCGGAGACGAGAGACTGACTGTGCACGGTTTCCGGACCACATTTCGGACCTGGGCACAGGAGGAGACCAACTTCGAAGAGAGATCGTCGAGCATTGCCTACATCACATCACCGGCGATGATGCTGAAAAGGCATATAAGCGCGGCGAGGCGCTGAAGAAACGCCGTCTCGTAATGCAGGCATTTGCCGACTTCGCGACGCGAGCGCAGAAAAGCAACGTCAAATCGATCGGGGTCACCTAAGCGCGCCTAACCGCACGTCAGGCGTCGGAGCCCTTTTGGCCACAAGGTAGGTTGTCCAAGAACGAAGTCAGGTCCGCCCGCGTAATAATGGTTCGCGTGCCGAATTTGCGCACTCGCAAGCGCCCTTCCCTGATCGCCTTATAGACCGACGTCTGACCGAGCGAGGAAAGCACTGCAGCTTCCGCGACCGTGAGAGCGAGCCTTTCTGCAGGGAGGCGGTCGGCCCCATTGCGCTTTGTTATCGTCATCGACCTTTCTTTGACATCAACGCTCGCTCGCCGAGCGTTAGCCGCAGCGATTGCGCGAGATTTCCTTTGTGAGTTAGCTCTTTACGAGATGCACAACAATTCTAGAGGTAAGGAGCCCGCTCGACAAAGCCCCAACATCAACGGCGAAGCTTCGGATGTGGCAGCGTAGAATTCGGACGGGCGCGCAGACGAGGTGTAATTTCTGCTTTAGCCGACAGGTCGATTTTGGCTGAAATAAAAAGGCCATTCATGCGTACAATCACGTGTATTGGCAGGCTCATCTATGGCAGTCGTCTAGGTGCCACCAGCTGCTTATGGCGGATCTTGCTCGGCGCAATACTTGGCGCCCATGAGGGGGCTGCCAGGACCGATAGCCATCGCCGAGGTTCGCAAACTCCTAAAGGCACCCGTTAGCGCATCACGCCTTCGGACTTTTGAGCCTTACTCCCTCCCCCTTCTGGTCCGCGTCTAGGAACTCGATGCCAGCTTTGACCAGAGCTTTTTGAATCGCGAGCAGAGTACTGGCGCGTGAATCGACGATGCCCTTCTCCAGCCTAGCGACGGCATTCAGCGATACGATCGCTTTGTCAGCCAGCTGCTGTTGAGACCAGTCCAATAACGCCCTTGCAGCCCGAATTTGTCGAGGGGTGATCATCTTCACCACCATCGACACGCCCAGAAAATATGCCACTATAAGGGTGTAAATACACCTCATTAGGTGCTTTATAACCCGAATAAAGCCCACCCAAACTTCGGGCTGAGAGCGGTGCCCGATCCTTATCCGTCGTTGAGAGATTTCTTATGATAGCTCCCCCGCTTGATCCGGCTGTTGCGGACATCGCTCCGGCCAGCGCGACACTTACGACCTATGATGAACAACATCTACGCATCTATCTGCGCTTACTCGACGCAGATGCGGATGGCGCCGATTGGCGCCAGATCACTCAAGTCGTACTCCGCATTGACCCCGATCAGGAGCCAGACCGCGCGCGCAAGGCATTCGAAAGTCATTTGGCTCGCGCCAAATGGATGTCAGAGTTCGGGTACCGGCGGTTGCTCCGCGGCGGGACTTCCAATTAGGCATCGGACAACCTAAACGCGTGGACGCGCCAATACCGCCTCCTCTTCGTCGCCAGAGGTGCTCAGCGCCCTCTAAGCCTTACCTGCCTGGGCGGCCGTCGCCGGACCGGCGATATCCGGTCAAGGCCGATAGCCGCGAAGCGGGGGCGCGAAGCGCCAGCCTTGAGGGGATGGCGCCGGTCCGGCTCACTCGCATCCGGCAGGCAACACCATCGCGATATCGCAAACCAGTCCGCGTTGCTGTCGAATGTCCACTCGATCGCGCTGCCATCACCCTGCACAGGCGTCGTTTCTCCTTGCCGATCTCCCAACACGCATCCCGCTCGTCGGTCAAGGCCTCGTGACGGCGACGTGGCTATGGTTTTGTGTCGATGGCGCGCTCGGAGGGCGGTCGCTTTTGCTTTGATTTGAATTACTTACGGCGGCGGGCGACGATTTTAGGTGCATTTCAAGCGCAAAAGTACCTTTCAGGGCGGACGCCGGGCTGGCACAAAGTCGGGCGGGACTCCTTCCGTAGTGCGCTGGCACCGACATAGGGCGGAGCCATGGTCATCAGCTCAAGCAGCTGGCTTGCGCCAAAGCTCCCGCGTAGGCGGAACCCACAACGGACGTTCGGTCGCGTCCTGCCCACTTCCGAAACAGGACAGAGGGCATCGGTTGATAGGCAATCCGGTCGAGGGATCGCTTTCGCAGCAATTAGTTTTTGGCGAAAGGGCCAATTTTCCACCCTTTGATCTTATGACAAGCTTGGATAACATTGCCTCCTGAACGAAGGACAATTGCTTTCCGGATGCGCTGGTTTCGGAAACACACTCGGCGTGGTTCATGGCTTGCGCTGGCCGCGCTCGTCATTAACCTGACACTCGCCTTCGGTCACGTTCACGCCGTCGGCGGGAGGGCGCCCGAGAGTTCCGGCGTGGTCATGGGAGCCTTCGCCGGCGTCGCTGGCAGTCAGAATCGTCACCACCCGTCAGACAGCCATCCCGACTATCTCTGTCCGATCTGCATGGCCACCGCGGTCATGGGCGACGGCTTGGCGCCAACTCCGCCGGCGCTGCACGTGGAATTTGCTGATGCGAGGATCGATCATCCGATCGATCATTTCCGCTTCTTACTACAACCGCCGCGTGCCGCGTTTGAATCGCGCGGACCTCCGATCTCCTGACATCGCTGCTTCGATCCATCGCTAGCGCCGCGGGATGGGCGCGCCGCGGGCTGTGGAACCGAAGCACCCTTTGGAGCCCATGCCGCTTGCCTGGCGCGGGCAACGTTCAGTCAGGAATCATCAGATGAAAAGACCTATCCTTTGTACCTTTCGGCGCGTTTTGCTGTCGGCCTCGTCGCTAACACTCGTTGCCGCTTACAGCGCGCCCGCGTTGGCCCAATCACCATCGAGCACCACGACGCCCGTACCGAGCGCATCCCCCTCGGCGTCTCCCTCGCCGGCGCCGGAAAGCTCAACTCCGCCGGCCTCGGCCCAACAGCCCGCAGAATCGCCAACTCCGCAATCGACGCCATCCGTGCAGGCGCAGCCTCCCGGAACCAACGTTTTGCCCGAAACCCGCGTCGCCGCCCCAGTCGAGCGTCGGCGGCCGCGAACGCCGCCGCCAAGGCAGGTCGAGCGCAATCCGACACCGACAGCGCCGGCCGTGCCAAGTGCAGAACAGGCCCAGGCTGCAACCAATCGTCAGGTCGTGCAGCAGACTCAGAATTTCGACCAGCGGCGCGACAGCGTCATCATGCCCAAGACTGGCACGACGAACTATCAGCTGAGCCAAAGGGATCTCGAAAGCCTCCCGCAGGGCAACGCCGCCCAGCTCAGCGATATCGTGCTGCAATTTCCAGGCGTCTACCAGGACTCGACGAGCTCGGGTGATTTTCACGTGCGCAACGAGCACGCCAACGTTCAGTACCGGATCAACGGGATTTTGCTGCCCGATGGTGTATCCGGCTTCTCGCAACTTCTGGAGACCTCCTTCATCGGCAGCATTGGCCTGATCACGGGTGCGCTGCCGGCACAATATGGCCTGCGTACGGCGGGCGTGCTCGACATCACGACCAAGAGCGGAGCGGCGCTGTCCGGCGGCAGCGTAAGCGTCTACGGCGGCAGCCGTCAGACCATCACGCCCAGCTTTGAATATGGCGGGGTGGAGGGGAAGACCGACTACTATGTCGCCGGCCGTTATCTCAGCACCGGCCTCGGCCTTGAGAATCCCCTGCCGACCCTCAATGCCATTCACGATCATTCCGAGCAGGCCCGGTTCTTCGCCTATACGTCCACGGTGCTCGATCCGACCGCGCGGGTGGTCACCATCTCGGGGTTCGGCACGACTCGTTATCAGATTCCCAACAATCCCGGGCAGCCTGGCAACGTGGGCGGCTTTTGCGGCGGCCCATTCGATCCCGCGAACCCCTGTGTCAACCCGGATGGCACCCCGAACCCAAATGCTCTCGCCTATACGGCATTCGGCAAGAGCGGATTCGATTCCGCCACCCTCAATCAAAACCAATACGAGAAAAAACGCCTACAACGTCATTGCCTGGCAAAAGTCGGAAGGCAATTTCGATGCGCAGCTCGCGTATTATTCGCGTTACAGCGATCTACATTTCGTTCCCGATCCGGTGGGCGATCTCTTCATCAACAACGTCGCGTCCGATGTTTACCGCAGCTCGTTCCTGAACGGCGTGTCGGGCGATTTCGCCTACCGCGTGAACGATGCGCACACGCTTCGCGCAGGCTTCTACACCAACGGCGAACAGACCCAGATCGCAACCGTAAGCACGGTTCAACCGCTCGACCCGAATGATCCAAGTGGCCTGACGGCTATCGACTCACCATTCAACATTCTCGACGCCAACAAAAAATTTGGCTGGCAGCTTGGCGCCTATGCCCAGGACGAGTGGCGGCTGACCCAGCAACTGACGCTCAATTACGGCCTGCGGTTCGATCAGATCTACCAATACGTCGACGCGAACCAGCTCAGTCCGCGCGCGAGCCTAACCTATAAGCCATGGTGGTCGACCGTCCTGCACATCGGCTACATGCGGACCTTCGAGCCGCCGCCGCAAGTGCTGGGGCGAACGATTCCAACCCAGATCTTCAATGGCACTACCGCGGGCACCCCAACCGTCAGCCCCGATCAGGCTGCCGTGTTGCCCGGCCAAGTGGCCGGCCAGCCTCTCCAGAATGTTGGCGCAATCCAACCTGAACGGGCCAACGTGTACGATGCAGGCTTTACGCAGCAACTGCTGCCGCAATGTCCGACGACACCAGGGGCAATGCCCAGCAAAGCGCCGGTCGCCGCCGCAAATTGTCCGAGCCTCGAACTCGGCGGCAGCATCTATTACAAGACCGCCAGGGATCTGCTTGACGACGGCCAGTTCGGCCAAGCCTACGTGCTCACGGCGTTCAACTATGACAGAGCCGAGAATTATGGCGCCGAACTGAAGCTTAGATTCAGGTACGGCGGCTTCTCCGCTGACACCAGTTGGGCCTGGGGAGTCCAACACGCGCACACCGTCGTATCAAACCAAACTCTGTTTTCTCCGGACGACTTGGTCTACATCCAGAACCGTTGGATCCACACCGATCATGATCAAACCTATACGGGTTCCGGCAGGGTCGCATACCGGTGGACAGACAGCGGTTATAGCTGGTTGGACGGCACCACTGCGAGCGCAACCTTCATCTACGGCAGCGGCTTGCGGACGAGCCCGGATGGGGTGACCTGCCCGAACTGCGATCACCTTCCATCCTATTGGCAGGTCAATACCGGCCTGTCGCATGAGTTTGCCAACGGCTGGAATGGACTTCCAGTTACTGTGCGCTTCGACGTGGTCAACGTGGCCGACTACATCTACCAGATCCGCAACGGCAGCGGCATCGGCGTGTTTGCCCCGCAATACGGACCGCGCCGAGGATATTACTTTGGCATATCGCAGAAGCTCGGGGCGCCAGAGAAGACTGTAGGTGTCTTACCCGCTTTCTACACCAAAGCCGCAGCGCCGATCGCCTACCATTGGGCCGGCGCCTATGCCGGCGCCAATTTCGGCGGCGCGTTCAGCGCGGGCGAGCACGTCCTCACCCCGATTGGAGCCGACAGAACCAATCCGGCTGGTGCCCTGGGTGGCCTGCAGTTCGGCTACAATTATCTTGCCGCGCCGAATTGGCTGGTCGGGGTCGAGGCCGAACTCGGCTGGACATCGGCTCAGGGCAAGGCCGACTTCGTTGATCCTGCAGGCACCGCGTCGCTCTCGATCACCGGCGACCACAATTGGTACGACACCGTGACCGGCAGGGTCGGTTATGTCATGGGACCGCTGATGCTCTATGCAAAAGGCGGCGCGGCGTGGATGAACGCCGACTATCGTATGGAAGTGAACAGTGGACTCGATGGTCTCACCCAGACCAATACAACCAGATCAGGATGGACCGCTGGCGGCGGTTTTGAGTACATGCTGGGGTCACATTGGTCCGCAAAGCTTGAATATGATCACCTGGCTTTCGGCAGCAAAGCTTTGCCGTTTGTGAATCCGTTCGGCAATAGCGTGACCGTGCAGTCGGCAGTCAACCAAGTCAAAGCCGGCGTGAACTATCACCTCGAAGGATTGCTTTAGTAGCTACTTCGCGAGGAAGCTCTTTGCAGAACGTACGAGGTGCGGGGAAACGATCGGGGGGCCGATCGATAAAAGAAAGAACGAGATGATACATAGCGGAAAGAAGCCTCTGTTCGGATTGTGGCTCCGGCCTGCGCCGGGTGTCCTCAGTCTTCTGGTAGCCCTTGCCGTCGACGTGCCGCCTGCATTGGCCCAAGTGCCGGATTCCCTGCTGCCGCGCAATCTGTCGCCGTGGGGAATGTTCCTTAATGCCGACATCGTCGTGAAGGCTGTCATGATCGGGCTGGCCTTCGCCTCGCTCGTCACCTGGACGATCTGGCTCGCCAAGACCATCGAGCTGCGCGTATCGAGGAGCCGCGCGCTTCGACGGGTCAGGATGCTGGAGCAAGGCGGCAGCCTGGCGGATGCGGTCCACGAATGCGATGGCGATCGCGATGCTGTCGCACAACTGATCCTCTCGACGGCGCGCGAGGCGGAGCTGTCCGGCGGTATCGTCGATGATGGCTTCAAGGAGCGTGTTGCGCTTCGGCTGGAACGTGTGGAAGCGGCGATGACGCGACAGATTTCGCGCGGCGCCGGCATTCTTGCTACCATCGGCGCGACCGCCCCCTTTGTTGGCCTGTTTGGCACCGTGTGGGGCATCATGAACTCCTTCATCGGAATTTCGGAGTCCCACACCACCAACCTCGCAGTGGTTGCGCCCGGCATCGCCGAGGCGCTCCTTGCCACCGCGCTCGGGCTCGTGGCAGCCATCCCCGCGGTCGTGATCTACAACCATCTCGCCCGCGTGATCGCCGGCTATCGTGCACTCCTGACTGACGCCTCGGCGCAACTCCTGCTCCTGATCAGCCGCGGGCAGCGCGATCACGGCATGATACTGCCACGTGCTGCGGAGTAACCGCCATGGCTGTGCGTCTCGGTTCCCGTTCGACTGGTGATGATCTCGAAGTTCAGCATGAGATCAACGTCACGCCGTTCATCGACGTCATCCTGGTGCTGCTCATCATCTTCATGGTAGCCGCGCCGCTTGCCACCGTGGACATCGGTGTCAACCTTCCCGCGTCGACCGCGCCGGAGCAGCCCCGGCCAGACAAGCCGATCTTCGTCACGATCAAGCCGGATCAGATCATTGCAATCGGCGAAACCGTCGTGGCTCGCGATTCACTTTCGGTCGCGCTCGATGCCGCTACTAACAACCACAAAGACGAGACGATCTTCGTTCGCGCCGACAAATCGCTGAGCTATGGCGAACTGATGCAGGTGATGAACACGTTGCGGGACGGCGGATATCTGAAGCTCGCATTAGTGGGGCTGGAAACACCGGCCGCAAAGCAATGACAGTGTATACACTGCATCTGCCGGAGCGTCCCGGCATCTCGCGCTGGACGCTGGCAGCGCTCGCGATCCTGATCGCCCATGTGGCAATCGTCGCATCGGTCGCGCTGTGGTATGCGCGCAAGCCCGTCGAGCCCAACATCATTCCGGCGATCAGCGTGACGCTCGCACCGGTCGACGCGAGTTCGCCGGAAATCCAGAACCAGGACATCGCGGTCGGACCGACCATGCAGCAGGCGGAGGAGACGTCCAAGGAGCAGCCGAAGGAGGAGCAGCCAGTCGAAAAGGTCGAGCAGCCGCCTCCGCCTCAGGCGCAAGCCGAGGTCACCCTGCCACAAGAGACGCCCAAACAAATTGAGGAGCCAAAGCCGCAGCTGCAGCCGCCCGCGCCCGAGACGCGCGCACCGCCGAAGACCGAGCATGTCGGCCGGTTCTCACAGGCAAGTGCAAACGCCTACAATGCGCTGGTGTTCGGTCATCTGCAGCGCTTCAAACGTTATCCGGCGGCGGCGCATGGTGCCTCAGGTACGACGGTGCTGAGATTTGAGTTGAATCGTGCGGGTGACGTGATCGCAAGCGAAGTATCGAAATCGTCCGGCAATGCAGCACTCGACCGGGAAGCGCTCGAGCTCCTGCATCGCGCCAGTCCCTTTCCGCCGTTCCCGGCCGAAAAGTCCGGGACGCACGATAGCTACTTGGCGCCGGTCGCGTTCGCGCGCTGACGCCTTCGACGAAATCTGCAGATGAAAGTAGGATTCTATGTAGCGCCGAGCACATCCGATCGCCGGGAGCAATAGGCCGCACAGTCAGGGCACTAGACCAGCACAGCGTCTCCTTTTGATACCATGGCGCACAACTGGGGAGGCAGGTCTGCCTCGGCCGGATTGTAAAAGCCACTCACGTAGGGACTGTCAAATGGCAATCCGAACCCTATCGTTGGTGCTTTTCCTTCTACTTTGCAGTATGGCGGCGGCTAATTCCATGGGCAGTGCTGTCAATAAGAATGATCCTTGGAATCCTCATCACATCGACGATCTGCCTGCCGAAATTCGGCAGTATGTTGCTGCGATCTGCAAGGGACCTCCGAGCGCTCAGCATGATTTTGCAACCTACTCTCCGCGGGAGAAGCGCTGGCGGATAAATCTCGAATACCTTCGATGCGACGGTTTGGGCAAATATCGTCGAGGGAATCAATGCCTGGATGTGGACTTCGTTGGTGTCGGCTCGCGTTTCCGCCTCGCCAGAAAGGACTATAGAGACTGCGGCTTCTAAATCTCGGAATCGCAAACCCAACGATTTCTGCGCTGAACTACGCTAGGGCCCGTTTGCGATTAGCGAATCATTTTTCGTATCAACGACTTATGCCGCCTGGTGCGCTCGGAGGGCAGACTCATTTACTGTGATTTCAGTGGGTTACGGAGCTGGAAGGCGAACCGAGGTGCATTTCCGGCCGATCGGTGCCCTTCGGCGACCTAAAGAAAAAAGGCTCCAAGCGCCGCCACTGGGATCAGGAGAAACATGCACCGCGCCCGTCATTAACCTTGGATTAACCATGCACGCACCAACGTGCTGACTAGGCAAGGAGTCGCATATGGCGATGTTTAGAATCCAACTCGCCGATGGCGAAAAGAGCCTCAAGACCGACCTCAAGGCGACGAGTGAGGACTCGGCCCGCAGCGTTGCAGAGAAATGGTTCGACGGAGCACGCTGGCGGATCGTCGCGATTCGCCGCTTAGCCGACCAGGCCCCCTCGCCGCGAGCCGCAATCTGAAATGCCAGGTTGCGGCCCGAAACTTGAACAATCCACACGAAGGCCCCATGTCCACTTGTCGGCGACACGGCGGATGGCCTAATCCCAAGCGAGTGCACCGCCATTCTGATACTCGATCACGCGGGTCTCGAAGAAATTCTTCTCCTTCTTTAGGTCCATCGCTTCCGACATCCACGGGAAGGGATTATCCGTCTCTGCGAACACGGGCGTCAGCCCGATCTGGGCGCAACGGCGGTTGGCGATGAAGTGCATGTATTGCTCGCACAACGCTGCGTTTAGCCCGAGGAAACCGCGCGGCATGGTATCGCGGCCGTAGGCGGCCTCGAGCTCGGCGGCCTCGCGGATCATGCCACGGACCTCGTCCTGGAACGCGGAAGTCCACAGCTGCGGGTTCTCGATCTTGATCTGATTGATGACGTCGATGCCGAAGTTCAGATGGATCGATTCATCGCGCAGGATGTACTGATACTGCTCGGCGATCCCCACCATCTTGTTGCGGCGGCCGAGCGAGAGGATCTGCGCGAAGCCGGTGTAGAACCACATGCCCTCGAAGATCACGTAGAACGCGACGAGGTCACGCAGGAACGCCTGATCGGCAGCCGGCGTGCCGGTCTTGAAATCGGGATCGTCGAGGTGCTGCGTGTGCTTGATCGCCCACGCGGCCTTGTCGGTGATCGAGGGCACCTCGCGATACATATTGAACAGCTCGCCCTCGTCGAGGCCGAGGCTTTCGACAATGTACTGGAAGGTGTGGGTGTGCACTGCCTCCTCGAAGGCCTGGCGAAGTAGATATTGTCGGCACTCCGGATTGGTCAGGTGGCGGTAGATCGCCAGCACGATATTGTTGGCGACCAGGCTCTCGGACGCCGCGAAGAAGCCGAGATTGCGCTTGATGGCGCGGCGCTCGTCCTCGGTGAGGCCGTCGCGCGATTTCCACAGCGCGATGTCGGCCTGCATCGAGACCTCGGTCGGCATCCAGTGATTGTTGCAGCCGGCAAGGTATTTCTCCCACGCCCATTTGTATTTCAGTGGCAACAGCTGGTTGACGTCGGCGCGGCAGTTGATCATCCGCTTCTCGTCGACCGAGACGCGGCCGCCGTGACGGTCGATGGTGCCGAGGCCGGCGGCCTCGCTTGCGGCTGCGGGCGCCGCCGCGACCGGCGGCAGCTTACGGGCAATGGCTGCGGTTTCTGACCAGTCGAGCATGTTCTTGATCCTTTACTGGCAGGCTTCGCAGTCGGGATTGTCGATCGAGCAGGCGATCGCGCCCGAAAGGTCCGGCGCGGGCGAAGCCAGCGCCACCGACGACACCGCGTTGAGCTTGCCGTCGGTGCCCTTCAGCGTCGACTTCTCAACATGGGTCGCGCTGCGCGAGCGCAAATAATAGGTGGTCTTCAGGCCGAGCGACCACGCCAGGCGATAGAGCGCGTCGAGCTTTTTGCCCGAGGGATTGGCGATATAGAGGTTGAGCGACTGCGCCTGGTCAATCCACTTTTGCCGCCGTGCCGCCGCCTCGATCAGCCAGCTGGAGTCGATCTCGAACGCGGTCGCATAGAGCGCCTTGAGGTCGTCGGGGATGCGGTCGATCGAGCCGACGCTGCCGTCGAAATATTTCAGGTCGTTGACCATCACCTCATCCCACAGCCCGCGCGCCTTGAGATCGCGCACCAGATAGTCGTTCACGACCGTGAAGTCGCCGGACATGTTGGATTTGACGTAGAGATTCTGGTACGCTGGCTCGATCGACTGCGCGACGCCACAGATGTTGGAGATCGTCGCCGTCGGCGCGATCGCCATCACGTTGGAGTTGCGCATACCGACCGACGTGACACGGGTGCGCAGCGTCGCCCAGTCACGCGTCGAGGTGCGATCCATCGCGACGCCACCACGCGCGTCGGCAACGAAGTCGATCGAGTCGATCGGCAGGATGCCCTGGCTCCACAGCGAGCCCTCGAACGACGGATAGCGCCCCCGCTCGGCGGCGAGATCGACCGAGGCCGAGATCGCATGGAAGGAAATCGCCTCCATGCTGGTGTCGGCGAAAGCGACCGCGTCACCCGACGCCACCGCGATCCGCAGCGCATGCAGCGCGTCCTGGAACCCCATCAGGCCGAGACCGACCGGGCGGTGCCGCAAATTGGAGCGGCGCGCTTCCGGAATGGTGTAGAAATTGATGTCGATGACGTTGTCGAGCATCCGCATCGCCGTCGTCACGGTCGTCTTCAGCCTCGTGTCGTCGAGCTTGCCACCCTGGATGTGATTGGCCAGATTGATCGAGCCGAGATTGCACACAGCGGTCTCGTCATCGGATGTGTTCAGCGTGATCTCGGTGCACAGGTTCGAAGAGTGGATCACGCCGGCGTGGCGCTGCGGCGAGCGCAGATTGCACGGGTCCTTGAAGGTGATCCAGGGATGGCCCGTCTCGAACAGCATGGTCAGCATCTTGCGCCAGAGATCGACGGCGCGGATTTGCTTGAACACCCGCATCTCGCCGCGCGCGGCCTTCGCCTCGTAATACGCGTAGCGGTCGGCGAACGGATTGCCGTAGAGGTCGTGCAGATCGGGCGTCTCGTCGGGCGAGAACAGCGTCCACTCGCCGTCGGCCTCGACGCGCTGCATGAACAGGTCGGGCACCCAGTTGGCGGTGTTCATGTCATGGGTGCGGCGGCGGTCATCGCCGGTGTTCTTGCGCAAATCGAGGAATTCCTCGATGTCGACGTGCCAGGTCTCGAGATAAGCGCAGACTGCGCCCTTGCGCTTGCCGCCCTGGTTGACCGCGATCGCGGTGTCGTTGGCGACCTTGAGGAACGGCACCACACCCTGGCTCTCGCCATTGGTGCCCTTGATGTGCGCGCCGAGCCCGCGGACGCGGGTCCAATCGTTGCCGAGCCCGCCGGAATATTTCGCCAGCAGCGCGTTGTCCTTTACCGACTTGAAGATGCCGTCGAGATCGTCCGCGACGGTCGTGAGGAAGCACGACGAGAGCTGCGGCCGCAGCGTGCCGGAATTGAACAGGGTCGGCGTCGAGGCCATGAAGTCGAACGACGACAGTAGGTCGTAGAACTCGATCGCCCTCGCCTCGCGGTCGATCTCACGAATCGCGAGCCCCATCGCGACGCGCATGAAGAACGCCTGCGGCAGCTCGATGCGATTGCCGCGGACATGGAGGAAATAGCGGTCGTAGAGCGTCTGCAGGCCGAGGAACTGGAACGACAGATCACGCTCCGGCTTCAGCGCCGCGGCGAGCCGCGTCAGATCGAAGCGGCCGAGATCGGCATCGAGCAGTTCGGCCTTGATGCCGTTCTTGATGTAGGCCGGGAAGTACTCGGCGTAGCGCGAGGCCATGTCGGCCTGCGATGCGCTGGTCGGCGCATCCAGCACATAGGACAGCACCTCGGTGCGCAGCTTGTCGAGCAGCAGCCGCGCGCTGACATAGGTATAGTTCGGCTCCTGCTCCACCAACGTGCGGGCGGCCATCACGGACGCAAGCGCCAGCTCGTTCTGGCTGATGCCGCCATAGACGTTGCGCTGGGTCTCGGCGATGACGGGGGCCGCATCGACGCCATCGAGGCCCGCGCAGGCTTCATTTATGATCAGCGCAAGGCGCGCATGATCGAGCGGCACCTTGCTGCCACTGGGCAGCGTGACGTGAATGGTCGGCCCGGCTACGGGCACTGCCTTCGCCGCGTCCTGCTCGGCGCGCTGCCGGGTGCGTTCCTCGCGATACAGCACATAGGCCCGCGCCACCTTGTGGTGCTCGCTGCGCATTAGAGCGAGCTCAACCTGGTCCTGCACATCCTCGATATGGAACGTGCGGCCTTCGCTCATCCTCCGCGACAACGCGGTGACGACCTCGGCGGAGAGCTGCTCGACGATCTCGTGCACGCGGCGAGAGGCCGCTGCGGTGTGGCCCTCGACCGCCAAAAACGCCTTGGTCATCGCCACCGAGATCTTGCTGGCGTCGAATTTCGACACCGTGCCATTGCGGCGGATTACCTGCATCGGAGGAGCTGCGTCCGGCGCGGCGAGCGTTTCCGGACGCAGCAGGATGAGTGGCGCTGGCTTTGTATCGCGATCGAGAGAGAGAGACATCGTGCAGACCCCGTGATGCTTGTTGGGGCTGGATGTCAGGGGGCGCTGCATCACCCGGCGGCTGGCGCCACCGGCACGGCTCTGCATGCGACCGCCGGGACACCCCGCCCGTGGACGTAGATTCGGTGTCGCGGCAGGTCTCCTGGCTCGCAGGTCGTCATTGCTCCCTCGTCTTCCCAATGCCTTGCGGCATCAGTGACTTATGCAAACGGGAACAACTCACTGCTTACAGTTGCGGGGGCAGCGCCGGAGTTTTACGGATCAACCCGTAGTTCACCGGCTTCCCTCTTAGCCACCAAATCTAGAGATATGGCAGACCGTGACGCCTATATCTGGTGTGATTTGGGACAGGGTGTCAACGCCCGTCAGACGGCCTATCCAAAATATTTTAACGCTTATCCAAAGCCACGTTAGCGGTCTGTGGATGAATCACTTTGGACCCCCGTGGGGTTACGGTAACCGAACCGCCCGTCCACGACCAAACGGATTGAGCAGGCGAACGATTTCGCAGGCCGCAACTAGACCCGCAAGCCAGAGCGCACAGCGCAACCCGATGCGCGCGACGATCGCAGGGGTGAACGCCCCGGCTCCGCCGAGGACCGGCGTGGCAGCCAACAGCGTGATTTCATAGGCGGCGTAGGCGCAGACGAAGGCGAGCAGGAAGGAGCCCAGCACCCGGTTCCGAGGCAGTTGGCGGAATACGACGGATGCCGCTGCGGTGCCAGCGAGGGCCGCGGCCCCGATCACAAAACCCCAGGCGATGGTCTTGGCATCGATCGGATAATGCAGCGCGCTGAACCCGATGGTCTGATTGACCAGCCATGTGCCAAACACCACCAGTATGGCCCCGCGCAGCGGCAGCACAGCCGCCGCGATCACCGCGAATGCCGCAAACGGCGTCGCACAAGCGAACACAAAGCTCGCCAGCGCGGAAGCGGCGGTCAAGAGCACAAAGCAGAACATCGGCGCGTAACGCGGCTCGACCGGTTGCAGGCGGAAGTGATCGCTGGAGCGCAGATCGTTCAAAGCCATGACATACTTCCTTCCAGCAATTTCTCGCGTCCCATGCTGCTCGACACTCAGTGCGGCGCTTCCATCGGGTTCTCGGAATCTATCAGATCGAGCCGGTCGTGCACAGCAAGCCATTCGACCAGCACCGGCGTCAGTTGCTCCGTTGCGCCCAATTGTCGAAGCGCGACCCGGACGGTCGCCCTGCTGAAACGATCGCTGGGCAGGACAATCGTCTCTGGAGCCTGCCCGGCGGCGACGGCCTCGATGACCTGACGCTTCAGGGTCAGCAGTTCAGGCAATCCAAAGCGTTCGAGCAGCATTTGAAATGCAGCGTGACGTCCCGGTCGAAGTGCACGCTTGCGGCCGAGCTGATCGCGCAAGGGGTGCGCCGGATAAAGATGCGCGCAGGGAATCCAACGGTCCGGCAGCGGCTCGGTCGCAGCATGAGCACGGCCGTGCGCCAGCAGTTTCGGCAGAACATGTGTGTGCGGACCGTCCGGGCTCCTTCCGCCCGGAGGCGGAATCGGCTGAAACACCTCGACCCGCCCGACACGGCTGATGAAGACGCGATGCGGATTGGCTGCGAAGATAATCGCCATGGCGTCATTACCCGGCGCAAACAGAGATACTCCGACACGGCTCCTCAGTGCAGCGACAACGTCCTCGTCGTCGAGCCGTATGCAGGCATCAATATGCAGCGCTCCCAACCCAAGGTCGAACAGGACGCCGTTACGATCCCGGTCGCGCAGCGCGTCGTGATCCGGACCGATTTCGGTCAGCTCCGTTCGCCCGCTCATGGCGCATCGTTCCAGCGGAAGGCAGAGAGCGACACGATGCGCCCAGCTGTCGGTCGTCGGCGTTTCCGATGCGATCGGTCGCAAGTCCTGGTGAGGCGCGATGCCGATTCCGCCCTTGTCGGTCACGGCCCGGATCGCATCACCGGCCTGCGTCAGGTCGATGGCTTCATTGGACTCGCGCGTGAACTCTGCGATGGCGCCGAACGTACCAACGCTCCAGCCGGCCTCCGTGTCGGCGAGCTGCTCCGCGAGCAGAGACATGACGGACGGATCTGTCGGCATTCGATCGATCACGCTTGCGCGAGTGGAGCGCTCATTCAGGCCACTCCAATCTGCACACCAGGATAGTTCCAGAATCGTCGCCTCATCGCGCCAACCATAAAGGTATTATGTCAGACAGCGTCAACGTCGCGACGCGATCGCCTTGCAGGCCAGGCCACTGGCGCGCTGCGGCTCATCCGCAAATGTTCAATCCGAACCATGGATTAGCTCCAACGCGCCTTACGCTGATCCTGCAAAGGTTGACGTGACCGGCTCACAGCAGCTAATCAGACACGTCGAGGTTCTCCAAGTCCCGTTTGACCTGGAGCTAAGAGGGAAGCCGGTGCGATGCCGGCGCTGCCCCCGCAACTGTAAGCGGTGAGCTGTTGTCCATTCAAAGTCACTGAGGCGAAAGCTTCGGGAAGGCAGGACGACGGTGAAGACCCGCGAGCCAGGAGACCTGCCCCGACAACATGAACGTCCTCGGGCGGGGTGTCCCGGTGGTGCGGTTGCGACCCCGCATGCGCCTCCGCGTCTTGCGGAGTCCAGACGTGTCACTACGGCCTTTGCCCCCAACTTTTGGGGTTAAGCCAATGTCCTCCACATCTATCTCCTCACTTGCTGTTGCGACTCTCGGCACGCCGCGGATCGGTCCGCGCCGTGAACTCAAGCTCGCGCTGGAAAGCTTCTGGTCCGGCGCGACGAACGAAAAGGCGCTGATCGATACCGGCGTCGGTCTGCGCGCCGCGAACTGGGCACGGCAGAAGAAACTCGGCGTCTCGGTGATCCCGTCGAACGACTTCTCGTTCTACGACCAGGTGCTCGACACCTCGGTGATGGTCGGCGCGATCCCGGCCATGTATGGCTGGAGCAGCGGCCCGGTGCCGCTTGCGACCTACTTTGCGATGGCGCGTGGTGCTGAAGGCAGCGGGCATGACGCGTCGTGCGGTCACGCCCATCATGGCCACGGTCATGGCGTACCGGCGCAGGAGATGACCAAATGGTTCGACACCAACTACCACTACATGGTGCCCGAACTGTCCAGCGATCAGCAGTTCCGCCTCGCCTCGCGCAAACCGATCGAGGAGTATGAGGAAGCCAAGGCGCTCGGCTACCAGACCCGGCCGGTGCTGGTCGGCCCAGTCACCTTCCTGAAACTCGCCAAGAGCAAGGATGCCGGCTTCGA
Source organism: Bradyrhizobium tropiciagri (assembly GCF_001189845.1). Taxonomy (GTDB): domain Bacteria; phylum Pseudomonadota; class Alphaproteobacteria; order Rhizobiales; family Xanthobacteraceae; genus Bradyrhizobium; species Bradyrhizobium tropiciagri. Next base: position 148,654 of record NZ_LFLZ01000008.1, on the reverse strand, counting down.
GCCGTTGTCGCTGCTGGACCGCCTGCTTCCGGTCTACATCGAGGTGCTGCGCGAGCTTGCCGCCCGCGGCGCCGAATGGGTGCAGCTCGACGAGCCCTGCCTGGTGCTCGATCTCGACGATACCGCACGGAATGCGCTGCGTCGCGCATATGGCGAGATCGCCAAGGCGGTGCCGCAGATCAGGATCATGCTGGCGAGCTATTTCGGCAGCCTTGGCGAGAACCGCGACACCGCGTTTGCGCTCCCCGTCGCCGGCCTGCATCTCGACCTGGTGCGCGCGCCCGAACAGCTCGACGACCTCGCCCACCTGCCCGCCGAGCGCGTCGTCTCGCTCGGCGTGCTTGACGGCCGCAACATCTGGCGCGCCGATCTCAGCAAACTGCTCGACCGGCTCGAGCCCGTCATCGCGAAGCTCGGCAAGGATCGCGTGCAGATCGCGCCGTCCTGCTCGCTGCTGCACGTCCCGATCGACCTCGCCCTCGAAGCCAAGCTCGACGCCGAGGTGAAGAGCTGGCTCGCCTTCTCGGTGCAGAAGATGGAGGACCTGGCCGCGCTCGGCACTGCCCTCGCAAACGGCCGCGATTCGATCGCTGCGGCGCTGACGACTTCCGACGCGGCTGCCGCCGCGCGCAAGACCTCGCCGCGGATTCACGATGCAAAAGTCACTCGGCGCATGGCCGGCATCGACGCCGCGATGCGCGGCCGTGCCAGCTCGTTCGAGGAACGGACCGAGGTGCAGCGGGCGCGGTTCAACCTGCCGGCCTTCCCGACCACGACCATCGGCTCGTTCCCTCAGACGCCCGAGGTCCGCAAGTCGCGCGCCGCGCATGCCAAGGGCAGCCTCAGCGACGCCAGCTACAAGACCTTCCTGCAGGAGCAGACGGCAGAGACTGTGCGCTGGCAGGAAGCCATCGGCCTTGATGTGCTGGTCCACGGCGAGTTCGAACGCAACGACATGGTGCAGTATTTCGGCGAGCAGCTCTCCGGATTTGTCTTCACCGAGCATGCCTGGGTGCAGTCCTACGGCTCGCGCTACGTCCGGCCGCCGATCCTGTTCGGCGACGTGTCGCGCCCGAAGCCGATGACGGTCGAATGGTGGCAATACGCGCAGTCGCTGACCAAAAAGCCGATGAAGGCGATGCTGACCGGCCCGGTCACGATCCTGAATTGGTCGTTCGTTCGCGACGACATCCCGCGCAGCGAAGCCTGCCGGCAGATCGCGCTGGCGATCCGCGACGAGGTCGCCGACCTCGAAGGTGCCGGCGCGGGCATGATTCAGATCGACGAGGCGGCGCTGCGCGAAGGTCTGCCGCTTCGCCGTTCGGAGTGGACCACCTATCTCGACTGGGCGGTGGAATGCTTCCGCATCTGTTCGTCCGGCGTCCGCGACGAGACCCAGATCCACACCCACATGTGCTACTCCGAGTTCAATGACATCATCGACGCGATCGGCGCAATGGATGCCGACGTGATCTCGATCGAGACCTCGCGCTCGAAGATGGAGCTGTTGGATGCGTTCCGGAGCTACCGCTATCCGAACGAGATCGGTCCCGGCGTCTACGACATCCACTCGCCGCGGGTACCTGAGATCAACGAGATGACCGAGCTGCTCAAGCTGGCGCGCCAGCGTCTGTCCGACGGCCAGCTCTGGATCAACCCGGATTGCGGCCTGAAGACGCGCAAGTGGGAGGAGGTCCGCCCCGCCCTCGTCAACATGGTCGCAGCCGCGCGCGAGTTGCGCGCCGCTTCCTGACATCTACGGAGAATGCCGATGCAGTTCTGGATCAAATGCACCCGCTTTGGCAAAGCTGACCCCTACTACGTCAACATCTCGCTGGTAGGCGGCATGTCGCGCGAGGGTAAGAAGACGATCCTGGAATTCGTCGGCAGCAACGCACAAATCATCGAGGTGAACGAAACGCCGGAAGAAATTCTGGCGGTTAACCTCGGTGAGGCGGGAGAGCGGCGCTCTTGAACGAGCGCCGCTCCTGCCCGGCGACTAGCGCCGCTGCGGCATGCCCTCGGGAATGATGGTCTGGACGATCGAGGCGTCGAGCGCCTCGTACTCATGCAGGCCTATCGTGGCATAAAGCTCGGCGCGGGTCTGCATCCGCTCGACGACACCGTGCGTGCCACCGTCGCGCGCGATCGCCGCATAGAGCGCTTCCTGCGCCTTGTTGGCGACGCGCAGCGCGGATACCGGCCAGATCACCATGGCGTAGCCCATCGCCTCGAACTCGGCGGCCGTGTAGAACGGCGTCTTGCCGAATTCCGTCATGTTGGCGAGTAGCGGCACATCAGGCATCCGCTGCGCAAAGGCGCGGAACATGTCTTCGGTGTTGAGCGCCTCCGGGAAGATGGCGTCGGCGCCGGCCTCCATGTAGAGCTTGGCGCGGGCCACGGCGCCGTCGAGCCCCTCGCTCGCCGCCGCATCAGTGCGGGCGATGATGACGAGATCGCGCCGCGCCTTCGCCGCCGCCGCGATCTTGGCCGCCATGTCATGCGCGTCAGCGAGCCGCTTGTCATTCAGATGCCCGCACTTCTTCGGCAGGATCTGATCCTCGAGGTGCAGTGCGCCCGCTCCTGCCTCCTCGAATACCCGAACGGCGTGCATGACATTGAGCGCCTCGCCATATCCGGTGTCAGCATCGACCAAGAGCGGCAGGCCCGAGGCGCGGACGATCTGCCGTATGAAGAAGCTGACTTCATCGACCGTGATGATGCCGAGATCCGGCAAGCCCATCGATGCGGTCATGGCCGCGCCGGACAGATACAGGCCGTCGAATCCGGCGCGCTTGGCTTGCAGTGCCGCCATCCCGTTGTGCGCGCCCGGCAGCTTCAGGATGCCGGGGCATTTCAGCAGCTCGCGAAATCGTCGGCCGGCGGATTCCGATGGCAAGTCGGATGCAACGAGATAGGGCATGCAGGGTCCTTTACGCGGCGCGCACGGATGACGGCGGGTTGCCCCGGCGCTCGATCGGCACGAAAGTCAGGTTCTCCGGACCTACATAGTTTGCCGAGGGCCGGATGATCTTGTTGTCGGTGCGTTGCTCGATGATGTGGGCGGCCCAGCCGGAGGTGCGCGCGATCACGAACAGCGGCGTGAACATCGCGGTCGGAACGCCCATCATGTGGTAGGATACCGCACTGAACCAGTCCAGATTGGCAAACATATTCTTGGTCTCGGCCATCGCGGCCTCGATCCGGTCGGCGATCTCGAACATCTTCATCGAGCCCGCTTCCGCCGACAGCCGCCGCGCGACCTCCTTGATCACCTTGTTGCGCGGGTCGGCGATCGTGTAGACCGGATGCCCGAAACCGATCACCACCTCCTTGGCGGCGACCCGGCGGCGGATGTCAGCGTCGGCATCATCGACGCCATCATAGCGCTTCTGCACCTCGAAGGCGACCTCGTTGGCGCCGCCGTGCTTGGGCCCGCGCAGCGCGCCGATCGCACCCGTGATCGCCGAATAGATGTCCGCGCCGGTTCCCGCGATCGAGCGGGCGGTGAAGGTCGAGGCGTTGAACTCATGCTCGGCATAGAGGTTGAGCGAGGTGTGCATCGCGCGGACGTGGGATGCGGACGGGCGGCGTCCATGCAGCAGATGCAGGAAATTCCCGCCTATCGTGTCGTCGTCGGTCTCGACGTCGATGCGGCGGCCATTCTGGGCAAAATGATGCCAGTACAGCAGCATCGAGCCGAGCGAGGCCATCAGCCGGTCGGCGACGTCGCGTGCGCCGGGATGATTATGATCGTGCGCCTCCGGAAGCACGCAGCCGAGCGTCGAGACGCCGCTTCGCATCACGTCCATCGGATGCGCCGCCGCCGGCAGCGCCTCAAGCGCATTGCGCACCGCCAGCGGCAGGCCGCGCAGGCTGCGCAGCTTCACCTTGTAGGCGGCAAGCTCCGCGGCATTCGGCAAGGTGCCGTGGACCAGGAGATGAGCGATCTCCTCGAATTCGCAGGTCTCCGCGACATCGAGGATATCGTAGCCGCGGTAATGCAGGTCGTTGCCGGTGCGGCCGACGGTACAGAGCGCGGTATTGCCTGCAACGACACCCGACAGCGCAACCGATTTCTTCGGCGCCGGCTTGGTCGGTTCGATAGCCATCCTGTTCCTCCCGTTGTTCTGCTGTGATCTATCGTCCGGCGGACGCGCCGGACCAATCGAAGATGCCGGTTGCGCTGGTCGCGCCGAGCTGGCCGGCGGCGGCCGTGAAGGTGAGGCCCGTGAGCTCTTCGGCCTTCAACTCGGGCAGCCGCTCCACCAGCGCCAGGAAGCGATCCTGTTCCTGCTGCGCGACGACGCCGTCGGCGAGACTGCGGAACTTGGCGACGTATTGCGCACGGGCGAACGGGCGCGCGCCGAGCGGATGCGCATCCGCGACCGCGATCTCGTCGCTGATGGTCGATCCGCCCTTCAGCGTCACCACGACGCGGCCGCCGAACGCCTTCTCCTTCGGGTCGGGGCTGTGATAGCGCCGCGTCCACTGCGGATCCTCGACGGTGGAGATCTTGTGCCACAGCGCCACGGTCTCCGGACGGCCGGCACGCTCCGGCGCGTAGGATTTCTGGTGGTGCCAGCCGCCGTCCTCGAGTGCGACGGCGAAGATGTACATGATCGAGTGGTCGAGCGTTTCACGGCTCGCCTTGGGGTCCATCTTCTGCGGATCGTTGGCGCCGGTGCCGATCACATAGTGGGTGTGATGGCTGGTGTGGATCACGATGCTCTGGATCTTGGTGAGATCGCCGATCTTCGGCCCCATCCGCCGGGCGAGATCGATCAGCGCCTGGCTCTGATATTCGGCCGAATGCTCCTTGGTGTAGGTATCGAGAATCGCGCGCTTGGGCTCGCCCTTCTCCGGCAGCGGCACGCTGTAATTGGCCTTCGGTCCGGACAGCAGCCAGGCGACGAAGCCGTCCTCGCCTTCCCAAGCCGGCGACGGCGCACCTTCGCCGCGCATCACGCGATCGACCGCCTCGATCGCCATCTTGCCGGCGAATGCGGGAGCATAGGCCTTCCAGCTCGATATCTCGCCCTTGCGCGACTGCCGCGTGGTGGTGGTGACGTGCAGCGCTTGTTGGACCGCCTGATAGATCGTCTCGGTCGGCAGGTTGAGAAGCGCGCCGATACCGGCCGCGGCCGACGGCCCGAGATGGGCGATGTGGTCGATCTTGTGCTCGTGCAGGCAGATGCCCTTCACCAGGTCGACCTGGATTTCATAGCCGGCCGCAAGGCGCGCAGCAGCGCACGGCCTTCGAGACCGCAATGCTGTGCCACGGCGAGCACCGGCGGAATGTTGTCACCGGGGTGGGAATAGTCGGCGGCCAGGAACGTATCGTGGAAGTCCAGCTCGCGAACGGCGACGCCATTGGCCCATGCCGCCCACTCCGGTGAGATCCTCTGCCTCTGTGCAAGGCCAAACACGGTCGCGCCGGGCCTGAAGGGATGCGCGAGCGCCTGCGTCCGCGCACTGGCCACTGGACGCCGCGCCAGCGAGGCGGCGGCAACAGCGGCATTGTCGATGATGCGGTTGCCGATCATCTCGACCACCGCCGGCTCGACCGCGACTGGATCGGACGCGATCTCGGCAATCTTCCAGGCCAGCTGCTCCACGCGCGGCAGATGCTCAGATGATTTATGGGTTCGGACGTTGTGCAGTTTCACGGTTCAGTTTCCTGTCAGAGGTTATTTTGCGGAAGCGGTGCGACAGGCGTCGGCCTGCCCAGCTCGTCGACGGCGACCATCTCGAACGAGCCACGCATCGCGGTTCGCCGGTCACCCGAGATGAGGGCCTCGGCAATCACTTCGACGGCGACCGTCATCGACGAGCGGCCGACACGTTCAACCCGCGCCGTGAGCTCGACGAGTTCGCCGACACGAACGGGATCATGGAATTCCACCTTGTCGGAGGTTGCCATGACCACGGCTCGGCGTGCCCGCCGCGTCGCGGCCACGAAGGCGGCCTTGCCCATCATGCTGAGCGCGCTGCCGCCGAACAGGGTCCCGTAGTGGTTGGCCTGGTCGGGGAAGACCAGTTCGACGAAACGCGTGGATTCGGCCGCGCTGACCGCCTGCCCGTAGGAAGCCTGCATCGAATGACGCCCTTGCAACTTTGCTCGCTATTCGCAATATCCGCATAGACCAAAGTGTGAATAGTGCTGAAATTGCGGATACTTGCGAAGGACAAGCAGCAAAACTGCGAAGTTTGCGAAGTCGACGGAGGAGCAAATGAAGAAGGCTTTCATGGGCGTCCGGCTCAAGCGCCTGCGTGAGGAGCGCCGCCTCACCCAGCAGGCCCTGGCGTCCGCGATCGGGATTTCGCTGAGCTACCTCAACCAGTTGGAGAACAACCAGCGGCCGCTGACGATTGCCGTCCTGCTCAAACTCAACGCCGTCTTCGGCGTCGACGTGCAGCTGTTCTCGGAGGATGACGAGGCGCGGCTGGTTGCCGACCTCCGCGAGACGCTGTCGCCCACAGTCGTCGGCGAGAACGTATCAGCCGCCGAAATCCGGGAGCTCGCCGTCAACATGCCCGCGGTAGCGCGGGCGATCATCTCGCTCAGCCGCAACCACCGGCTCGCGATCGAGCAAACCGCGGTGCTTGCCGCGCGGCTCGGCGAGGACCGCCAGGCGGCGACCGCGATCCTGCCCTCGACCCCCCATGAGGAAGTCCGCGACTTCTTCTACGCACGCCACAACTACTTCGCCGAGCTGGACGACGCCGCCGAGCAGCTCGCACAACAGCTTGCGCCATCGCGCCAGCTAACGTCGGCGAGCCTTAGCGACCATCTGCGCGACAAATTTGGAATAACGGTGATGTTCGACGATGCGCCTGCTGCGGCACATCGACGCTTCGACCAAGAATGCGCGACCCTGCATCTCTCGCGAAAGCTGGAGCCGGGCCAACAAGCTTTCCAGTTGGCCACTCAAATCGCCCTACTGGCTTGCGATGGAGAATTGTCAGCACTGGTCGACGGTGCACGGTTCACCAATGTGGATACACGCGGGCTCGCCCGCATCGGGCTCGCCAACTATTTCGCCGGAGCACTGATCATGCCTTATGGGGAATTCTTGGATGCCGCTCAAAAGCTTCGCTATGACATCGAGCTGCTGGGCCAGAAGTTTGGCGTCGGCTTCGAAACCACGTGCCACCGGCTGAGTACGCTGCAACGGCCTTCCGCACGCGGCGTGCCGTTCTTCTTCATCCGCGTCGATCGCGCTGGAAACATCTCGAAACGACAATCCGCAACCGATTTTCATTTCTCTAGAATCGGCGGCACCTGCCCGTTGTGGAATGTATACGAGGCGTTCGCGACTCCTGAACGCATCCTCACCCAGCTCGCCCAAATGCCGGACGATCGCACGTATCTCTGGATCGCGCGCACCGTCACCCATCGCGAAGGGGGATATGGCTCGCTGAGCAAGACGTTTGCCGTCGCCCTGGGGTGTGACATCCGGCACGCCGAAGAGATTGTATACTCACGTGGACTTGACGTTCACGACCCCGCATCCGCGACCCCGATTGGGATAGGCTGCAAAGTCTGTGAGCGCGTCGATTGCCCACAGAGGGCTTTCCCTCCGCTTGGACGCCCGCTTATGATCGATGAAAGACAGGCCTACTTTTCTCCCTATGCAGCCTCCACTCCCTGACCGAGAGGACATATGCATCTGAACACCGCCAGCCTTTTGACGACGCGGACCATCGAGTTCTTTCCTTCAGAAGAATTGACGGCGGGCTCCCACAAGAGGACGGTGCAAGCACTTCGAATCGCGCGATCGACCTTTCGCCAGAGGCTTGAATGCAGCGTGACAGATTGCCAAGGAGGCATTCTGATTCATTGCCAACTGGACGACGTGAACTCCGTTCTGCAAGTTTGTGAAGTCGTCGAGCAGAAGCTGCAAAAGCTCCGGAAGGAGCCACTGACGGGCAAAATGGTCGAGCAGATACTTTCGATCACCTCAGCCGAGTTGCGACTGTGGTCAAAGCAAGGTCGCGTACCTACCGCCGGCCACACCTTCTTCAGTAACGGTCGGAAGCAGGTCAGCCTCTTCCTGTATTCTCCCGATATCGTCAGGGAGCTTGCCGCTCGCCCGCAGCAGATCGCTGATTGGCGCCATCCCAACAGATCGTGAACGTTTGGCATCCTCGTGGCCGTTTGGCGTGACCAAACTGCCACATGTCGCGACGCTCGGAATCTGACGCGCGCCCCTTGCTTGACTCGTCTGCGGAGGCCGTTCACGTTCATCGGCGGTAGTGCCGAAAGGCGTATCAAGGGAATACGGTGCGTCCTCAGGGACAAGGCCGGAGCTGCCCCCGCAACTGTAAGCGGCGAGCCGACGACATTTGAAGCCACTGGATTCGTTTCGAATCTGGGAAGGTGGTCGGAGGCGTCAAGCCGCGAGCCAGGAAACCTTGCTACCGGTCGTGGTCATGTACTGACGCATTGGGCGGGGTGCTCCAGGGCGTTGCAAGCCGATTGGGATCTGCCGCACCTGGGGCGAACGGCAGCCACTCACGGCGAATGTACGTGACGGCTGTTTTGCTTCGCCGTTGGTCACCACCGTGTTCATTTCAAATGATGTTGTGTTGCGCTCATCGGCGCGTATTTCGGCGCCCTCACTGATTTCACGCAAGCACCGTTGGCTGTCCGGTTCGGCGGTCGCGCTTTGCATCCTGATGGCTTCAATGGCAGCGGCCGGACCGGTGTCCGCGCAAACACCGCAGCAGCTCAATCCCGTCACGGTCACTCCGCCCACGCCGCGGCCGAGTGCGGTGCAGCGCGGCAGCGAAAGCCGCGGGCCTACCAAGCGCGTCCGGCGTGCGGCACGCCAGCCTGCGCCAGCGCCGAAGCCGGTGCCGGGACCGCCCCCTCTCGCAGCAACGGCCGCGACGCCGCTCAACAGTAGCGTGATAGCCGGCAGCGCCAGCCTGCTTGGGCTGACAGTGCACGAGACGCCCGCAACCGTCGAAGTCGTCAGCCAGCAGCAGATGCAAGAGCAGGGATACCGCACCACGACCGAGACCGCGCAGGGCGCGACCGGCGTGCTGTCGGGCGACGCCGCCGGCGCACCCGCGGGGTTCTCGATGCGCGGCTTCACGGGCAGCGAAGTGACCACGCTCTACAACGGCATCTGGATCGGTCCGCAAGATATCACCTCACGCGTGATGGACACCGCGGGCCTCCAGCAGGTCGAATTCGTCAAGGGGCCGAACTCGATCATGTCGGGGCTGGCCACGATCGGCGGGTCGGTCAACTACGTCAGTAAGCAGCCGACCACGGGGCCGATCAAGAGCGAACTGGACGGCTCGATCGACACGCTCGGCACCTATCGTACCCATTACGGCTCGGGCGGCAGCACAACCCTGCCGGGGCTCGATTATCGCTTCGACGTCTCTTCGTCCCGGCTCAACAGCTTCATCGATGGCGATTACCAACAGCTCAACAACGTGTCCGGGCAGCTGAACTATCGGGTCAACGACTCCTTCAAGGTGTTCGGTGCGGTCGACTACAAGCGCGACGATGGCCGCGCCTATTGGGGAACGCCACTGACGACGACCACCTTCTCCGGGCCGTTCTCGACTCACGGCGTCGTGGCGGGAACGGCGACCAACACCTTTGACGGCTCGACCATCGGTCCGGTCACCGTCGACTCCCGAACGTTGAAGACAAACTACAACGTGGCCGACGATTCCACGGGCGCGCACGAGCTCTGGCTACGCGGCGGCTTCGAATGGAACGTCAATGACAGCCTTACCGTCAGGAACCAGGCCTACGAGTTCGGCGCCAAGCGCCATTGGTACGACAGCGAGACCTACGCCTTCAACACCGGGACCTCGATGATCGACCGCGACCGCTTCTTCGTCACGCACAAGCAGCGCGTGGTCGGCGACAACACGGACGTGATCTGGAACACGTCGTTCTTTGGCATGGAAAACCGTCTCGCCACCCAGGTCTCGGTGAGCCGCAACGACATCCAGTTCCGGCAGGAAGGCAACCCCGACACCTATCCGGCGGACTCGGTGGACGTCATCAACCCAACCCCCGGACTGTATGGAATTCCGCAACCCAACATCCGCAACAGCCGGCTCGACAATGCCGCGCTGTCGGTTGAGGACAGGCTCAAGATCACACCGATGCTGGCCCTCATAGGCGGCATTCGCGTGGAGGATCTGACGCTATCGCGTGACGGCCTCAATTTCGACGGTACCGTTCCGGCGGGCCAGCCCTTCAGCAAGACCTGGAATCCGGTGTCCTATCGCGGCGCGGCGACCCTCGAGCCCGTGAAGGGTCTGCTGTTCTATGGCATGTATGCGACGGCCTACGATCCTGCGGCGGCCGGTATCTTCTCTGTCACGCCGGGCACGTCGCTGGAGCTGACTAGCGCCCGCATCTATGAGGCCGGCGCCAAGATCATCTCGGACGACAAGCGGGCCGAAGCCACCGTCTCGGTCTACGACATCAAGCGCAACAACGTCTATGTGGCGCTGACCAACGCGGTCTCGACGCTCGCCGGTCAGGTCCATACCCAGGGCGTGGAGTTCGCCGCGGCGGTCCGCCCGATCGACAACGTCAAGGTCTGGGGCAACGTCGCGCTCACGCAATCGCGCTACGACGATTTCGACGTCCAGACCGGCAATACGCCGCCGAACATCGCTCCCATCATCATCAATGCCGGCGCGTCCTACCGCTTCAACGAATGGCGCTGGCCGGTCGAAATCGGTGGCTCGGTTCGTCACGTTGGCCAGCGCTTCCTGGCGCCGGACAATCTGACCATGATGCTGCCCTACACCACCGGCGATCTGTTCGCGTTCGTCGATGTCCCGGGCCGGGACCTGTGGTGGCAGGGGCTGGAGAAGATGCGCGTCAGCTTCCGCGTTCGCAACGTGACCAACACCCTCTACGCGGCATGGTCCGATCCAGGTTACCCGGATCAGGTTTACCTTGGCGCGCCGCGAACATTCGAGCTGTCTGCCTCGGCGAGGTGGTGAGACAGCATTGACGGTGGCCCGTGCGATGGCACGCAAAGGGGATCCAGCGCGGCCACGCGCTGTTTCCAAGCACGGTCCCTCCGCAGGCCAATAGTGCCGAAAGAATCGTTGATCTAATTGATGAAACTTCCTTGCAAGGCACGCTCCCGACCAAACGGCACGCCAGAACCCAAGCCATGCCAATGGCTTGCGGTTCGACAGGCGAGCCTCTTTTATCTCGCCCTCTTAATCGGGCGTTCAAAGTCAACACATTCCTACGCTTTTCTTCGACTCTTCGCACTTCTGTCATGACAGACTCACTGCATCGACAACGCACACACGTCACCACATCGCGCTTGCGATCGGCATTCACCAGGCGGGGTCCATGCGTTCCTTCGCGTTCAGCACTTTGGCCGTCGCATGCTCTTCATCAGGTTCGTAAACAGGGCTGTCCAAGCAGTCTGGCGCTCTCATCACGTAGATGGCAGCAGGCGAGAGATAGCGGACATTCCCCGTTTCGCGGCCCCGCCAGGGGACGCTCACCGCGCGCGCGGATCTCTATTGGTTGCTCCTTCTCAACATGCTGGCTGTAACACCAGCGTCAATCTTTTGCGGCCCCGCCGCAACTACTGCGCAGGTCTCAAACGAAGTCGTTGCGTGACCTTGGCGCCAAAGCCGACATGGAAATCGGTCTCGTTGACCCACATTCTGTGCAGGACACCCGCTAGCTTGCGCGCGACCGCGACGATCGCGCATAGCATGCTCGACCGCTTGGCGATCCGCAGGCCCCAGGCCCGCAACGCGGACCATTTCCTGACCCTAAGCAGAAGGCTTGCGGCCGCCTCGCAGAGCGCCTCGCGAACCGTGACGTCGCGCTGTTTGGTAATTCGACCTTCATAGTCGATGGAGGTTCCAGACTGGTGTCGCTTTGGGGTCAGGCCAAAATGCGCGCCGACTGTCCGAGATCGTGCAAAACGAAAAGGGTCATCGACACCCACCTTGAACGAAAGGGCCGCAACGGGGCCGACGCCGGGTACGGTCATCAGGCGACGACAAATCGCATCGTGCTGGACGACCTGCAGGAGCACTTTATGCAATCGTTCGTAGCCGTCGAAGATCGCTCGGCGTACGTCCAACATGGCCTCAATCATCATGGAAAATATCGGATCGCTGTGCTCGATGAGCTCGCGAACCCGCGCTTCGTACCCCCGCGGCCGACCGCTCCAACCAGTAGCCCGTACGCCCTCAGTGTGCCACGAATGTGGTTTTCAAGGTCGATCAGCTTACGCTTGAGCAGTTTCCTGTTGGCTAGCAGCGAGCGCATTTTTTGCATCTCGATGTTCTTGACATGGACGGCGCGATACCAGCCCAGCCGCATCACGCCGCGCGCATCGTTGCGTTCCGTTTTATTGCGCATCGTCGACAACGAAACGCGCATATGGCGCGCTTCCACCACCACGATCCCTTGTGGCAACGACGTTCCGAGTCGCGGCACCAGGCTCTGAATTCGGCCACGGCCGCATTATCCCCGTGCACCGGTATCTCGAAGCCCGATTTGAAGAGCCGTCTTAATCGGTCGTGTCGTCTGCCTGATCTCAGGCATTCTCGCTTCCTTTCTTTGCTGCGACAAGCCTGATTGATCCACTTCATGACGCGATGCGCCGCGATCGTCATGAGTGCTGATGCGCCGTGCAATTTTCCGCGCTCAGCGGCAGCACAAAATCGCTGCAGTAAGGCAGCGTGGACGCCGTCGCGGCGCATCTTTCCATCGGCATGACGGAGCCACATCACAGGCAATCCGGCGCGATCGGTCGGCATCCGAAGATGCATCGTCGCAGGCAAGATAACGTGCGTTCCGTCGTTTGTGTGCTGCACCAGTCCTCATCCGCCCGCGGCGGAGCTCCATGTTCAGGGCGCGGCGATCACCGCGCCGTCAACCGGTCGATTGATCGCGTGGCTCATGCGTAAGCCCCGAGCAACCTGCGTTGCTTTGCGGTCCGCTCGGCGCGCATCTGCGCTGCCGGGACATCCGGATCGCCGCAGTAGAACGTGCCGTCGGTCCACATCGCATGCATGATCACGGCGAGCCTGCGCGCGACCGCCACCGTCGCCTTGCGATGCGAGGCGCGCTTGGCCAGCGCCAGCCCCCCGTCTTGACCTTGTCCTGCTTCTTGTAGCGGGTCATCAGTGCGCTCGCCGCCTCATAGAGCGCCCGACGCGCGTCGCCGTCGCCGGCCTTGCTGATCCGCCCCTTGGACGTCGACCGAGGTGCCGGACTGCCAGGGCCGCGAGGTCAGGCCAAAATAGGCCGCCACGTCGCGCGAGCGCTTGAAGCGCGTGGGATCGTTGACCGCGGTCATGAAGCTGAGCGCCGCCACCGGGCCGACGCCGGGAATCTGCATGAAGCGCCGGCACAACGCTTGGCCGGCGACCGGGCGGACCACCAGATCGTGCAGCCGGCAATACTCCTTCCACAGTGCCGCGCGCGCGTTCAGCATGGCGTCGATCAGCTCGGCTACCAGCGCATCACCCGCCACCGCCTCGCGCACGGCTTGCGCAAAGCAGCCCCGCCCGACCCGGTTCAGCCGGATGGCAAACACCTTCAAGGAGTGCCGGATCGCGTTCTCGAGATCCAAAAACTTGCGCTTCAGATTGTGCCGGTGCGTCAGCAGCAGCCTCAGCCGGTAGCAAGCCGCGCTCTTGATATGCGCGCGCCGGAACCAGCCGGTACGCATGATGTGGACAATGCCGAGCGCATCGGCCCGGTCGGTCTTGTTGCGCTGCGCCTCCAGCGCTGCGCGCACATGCAGGGTCTCAGGCAGACCGCCGGCAGGCCGCGCCGCACAAGCTCGCCCTGCAGCCAAGGCGACAGCGAGCCGGCCTTGTGGCCGAGCCGCCGCAGGCGGCCATACGTCACCACATCGCGCTTGCGATCAGCATTCACCAGGCGGGGTCGATGCGTTCCATCGCGTTCAGCACTTGGGCCTTCGCATGCTCTTCATCAGGTTCGCAAAACAGGGTTGTCCACGCACTCGGGCCGCAGGTCTCAAACAAAGTCGTTGTGTGACCTTGGTGCCGAAGCCGACATGGAAATCCGGTCTCACTAACCCACACTCTGTGCAGGATGCTCGCAAGCCTGCGTGCGACGATCATGCAAAACGAAGCGGGTCATTAACACCGACCTTGAACGAAAGGGCGGCAACGAGACCGACGCCAGGAACAGTTATCAACCGGCGACAGACCGCATCATGCCGGACGACCTGCAGGCGCACTTTATGCAATTGTTCGTAGCCTTCACAGATTGCTCGGCGTACGTCCATCATGGCCTCGATCATCATGGAAAATGCCGGATCGCTGTGCTCGATCAGCTCGCGTACCCACGCTTCGTGTCCTCCGCGGCCGACTGCTCGGACCGGACCCTCAGCGTGCCACGAATATGGTTTTCAAGGTCGATCAGCTTGCGCTTGAGGAGGTTTCTGTCGGCCCGCAGCGAGCGCATTTTCTGCATCTCGATATTCTTGACATGGGACGGTGCGATACCAGCCCAACCGCATCATCTGCGCGATGCCGCGTGCATCGTTGCGGTCGGTCTTGTTGCGATTGTCGACAGCGAAACGCGCATATGGCGGGCTTCCGTGCCCCTCGATCATCATTGCCAAGCACGTGCCCGTATTTCAGCAGAAGCCCGGCAGCAGCAGTCCCAAGACCAGCCAGCCCGCTCCACAGAAAAGGTCTACGGCCCGCAGCAGCGTTGACGTGAGAGAGATGGATCAGACCACCCCAGAACTTGCCGTAATGCTTGCTGAAGTCGCCGCTCCGTTTCGAAATTTCCACCAAGTCTGGGTTCGACACCTCGACCTCCTGTCTTCGCCTGTCTCACCTTGCGGCCTATGAGGGCCCGTCAACCGTTGCGACGCACCTCACAATTATGTTCGGCGACGGGGCTGCAAGTCGCAACGCACCCTGGCTTATGGTGGACAGGATAAGAGAAGGTTATTAACCAATCCCAACATTATTTACACAGGCAATTCAGAGACTTATACCGGCGCGCCCAGGCAAAATTAACGATTTCACTTAACTCGGCGATGTGGCCGAGGTCGTGTTGCGATCCGGGAATCGACCCGCCTGCCCACCCACCAAGTCACTTCTTCCCTTGCCTCTTCCGTTCAGCATTGGGCTGAAGGATTTCTGGATCGTACTTGCCGCCTAAGTACGGCTCGTGCTCGGTGGAGTCGCGGCCTTCTCGAATGCGAAGAAGGGCATGGATACGGTAATGCGATCAACCCGTACCAAGGCGCGGCGCTCGTGAGAGACTTCTCTTACGACGACGTAATGCTCATAGCTGCAAACGACAACTCAATCGCGCGGCCAGACCTTATAGCGGGTCGGAAATAGGTTGAAATCTTTCAACACGCCTGAGTAGGCGTCAGCGAAGCCACCCTTCCTGCTGCCGTACCTGTGAGACACCGTATACAGGTAGATGTCCGCAAGTTGGATCATGCGGGAGTGATGCGACCGGGCGAAGTGGACCGAGTCCACAATGCTGGTGATCTTGATGCCCCAATCCCACGGTGTGCCATTGGTACGGTACTTCGCGAAGTCGGCAATCATGTTCTTGAATTCCTGATTGTCTAGGTCGCCAATCAGGATGGTCCGCTCGTCCTTCTCCATCGCCAACTCGACGCGCTCGCAGAAATGGGCGAACGCGATCTCCGCTACCTTGTGCTTGGCTTTCAGCTTCTCATAGTCGATAGCGACATAGACACGCTTCACAGGCGCTTCGGCGAGTATCTCGGTCAGGCGCCTCAGCACTGCCAGACGTGCCGGGAAATCCATGTTCCCGAACGGTCCCTTCTTGAAATGGATGAGGCGTGCATGGAAGCAGGTGTCCGGCGTCAGGTCCGCCGTCTTGAATAGCTCGATCGCCAGCTTATTCAGATGGCCCTCGATCTCTATGATCTTGTCCATCGGCACGCAGATGCCGCCCACGAAGTAGTAGTTCTGGGCTTGCGTCGGCTGGGCTTTAACTTCGTCGAAGTACGTCACGTACACAGTGGTATCTCACGGTTATCGGTGCAGGATACCGAGGACCGCCACTCCGGTCTGCAGCAAGAACTTCCAGTTGCGGATAACAAAGCGACGAATCTTCAACAGGGTCTTCATAGGCATAGCTCCATCGTGGCGCGAGACGACATCGCGCAGTGATTGACAGAATGCCTGGGGGGAGCGAGAACCTTCGTTGTTCAGGCGGAGAGTCCTTCGGGATCTCCACCCCAGGGGTCGGGCGGTGCTTTCCAAGAGCATCGCCCGATTCACCTTCTACCCTATGAGTCGCGGACTCGGCAGCGGCGATTCGACTTTCCCCACCACTTATCCCGCGGTGATTTGAGCCGGCCCTGTGGATAGGCCGGTAGCCTTACCGGAAACCGCTTAGGACAGAGTGTCCTAGCCTGTTGATAAGTAATCCGGCCACCGGCTTGACATTGCATAACTTATCCCCCGCCTTGCCGTAACCAGCGTTCTACCGGGCTCGGTCAACCCGGAACAGCCGAAATGAACCCGGCGCCGAACGTTGACCGAGCCGCGCAAATCACCGCCCGATGGATCACGCCTGAGCCTTTCGATGAGATGAACGAGCTCTTTCACGGGACAGAGCGGCAAGACCGCAGCCACCGGTTTGCAGAAAGGACTGTCATCGGCATCGTGATCGCGATGGTGATTTGCTTAGCCCTTATCGTGTGGATCTTCCCGACCCACTGAAAAGCAAAAGGCCCCGGGGTGACCGGGGCCTTAAACTGGTGGGGCGGCTGCTTTCAGCTTGGCAACTTGTAGCTCACGAAGTTGAAGTTGGACGTGACAACGATCAACCCTTGCGGGTCCCCAGTGCCGTGATTGCTGCTAGACCTTTTCGAACCCTCGAACCCATCGTGTTACGGACGCGAGCAGGGGTTTTGATGACGGGTGGTTTCATCTTGGACTTCTCCATTTGGGCTTGGTTTTTGTGAACTTCGGCTTGGGTGGAGACCCTGAGGTGACCGTGCCACGTCGCTTCGGCATCAGCGTGAATTCCGAGTGCCATCGCTGAACTCGGGTTCGACAGCGTTTTACAGCAGCCGCATCCAGCGCCGCAACCAGGCTGAGGGAATTTATTGAATGCCCGGCCCTTCAGGCGCTATTTCCACCTCCAAAGCCGCCCTATGGGCGTTTCAAGAGGGCGTGCGGACAGACACGGTCGATGCGGAAAAAGCGGAATCTGGATGGGGCCTAGACCAACCTCGAGGGGTCAGAACAGCCGCAGAACGCCAACAGCAAGTAGCAAGTAGCACGCAGCACCCTGCCCCGTGACGCATTTTGCTGCTTTTAGTGCTTCGACCTACCCCGACCGTCCGAACGTTCTCAAGCTGCTCGGCCAAATGGATGCCTCCACACCATGCTGCGCGTTGGCTAGGTACACGGTCGGGTCAGCTGCGCCAAAAAATAAATCGCACCCTGCCCCTCAACTTACCCCTCGGATAGAGGCTTACGGAAAATCGCTAGATATATTATTGGTTTACAATAAAAATTCGAATCTCTCCGAGCGCGCCAATGGCCGCACCACCCAGATCGTTTTGACCTGTCGCGTGGTCTTGCCTCGTCTCCTGCCCCGACCGGCGAGCTGGAGCATGCCGGTTCGTGTTCCCGCTTAACTGTCCCGTTTAACGATCCCCCGGTTTGGGCTTTCCTTCCTATTGACGCCGTCGGGAGCCGAGGTGATAGGCTACCGGCATTTCAGGGCGGCCATTTTGAATGCGCGATTTATTGGGAGTGAATCAGCTTCTGCTGGCAGTTTTGATCTTCGTGCCTTTCGAGCGACTGTTCGCTGCGAGGCCTCAGAAGATTTTCAGGCGTGGCCTGCTGACTGACATGGCCTTCCTGTTCATCAACGGGTGGCTGGTGCTGGTCGGCGTGATCGCCATCACGACGGTGGCCATTCTGGTCAAACAGTCGGTCCTGCCTGCGGCGGTGACGCAGCCGATCGGCAATCTTCCGTATCTGGTCCAGGTGCCCATCGTGATCCTGATCGCGGACCTCGGCATCTACTGGACGCACCGCATCCTGCACATCGTCCCGGCCATGTGGCAGATCCATTCCGTTCATCATGCGGTCGAGGAGCTGGACTGGCTCGCTGCGATCCACCAGCACCCGCTCGACGTGATCTTCATGAAGGCCGGCGCGCTGTTTCCGCTTTACGCGCTCGGTTTCTCCACCGAAGCGATCGCGACTTACCTCCTCGTCTACTTCTGGCAGACCTGGCTGGTCCACGCAACGTGCGCCTGAACTACGGACCACTGCGCTACATCCTGGTGTCGCCAGAATTTCACCACTGGCACCACAGCAGCGAGGCCGAAGCCAGGGACAAGAACTTCGCCGGTTTCATCTCGTTCTACGATGTGCTGTTCGGCAGCGCCCATCTTCCGACGGCAAGGAAGGCGACGACGTTCGGCGTCGACCATCCAATGCCCACCAGATATCTGGCGCTCCTCGCCTACCCGTTCATCGCGTGGGCCTCGAAGCGTCGGCGCAACGATCCCTCGGTCAGCCAGCCTCACTTGTCGAACGGCGGCGAGCCCGCGCAGCCGCGCCACAGCGCGCCGCTGAGCTAGGCCCGCACGCCCTTCGCGCCGAACCAGCGCCGGCAAGCGCGGCTGAAGCTCGTCGCATCGGTGTAGCCGAGCGCAGCCGCCATCTCGTCGCGTGACTGCTTGCCTTCCGCGAGCATGGTCCGCGCACGCTCGCGCAGCACGCCATCGAGCAGCGGGCGGAAGGCGCAGCCCGCCTCTGCCAGCCGCCGTACCAGCGTCCGCCGCGAGGTGCCGACGAGGCGCGCGGCCTCCTCCTCAGCCAGACGATGCGGCAGCCGCGCCGCGATCAGGCTCTCGACCATCCGCGCCATCGCCGCAGTGTCCGAGCGCGGCTTCTCGATCGCCTCCAGGGCCTCTATCGCCTTGGCGTGCAATTCCGGATCGGCAAACGGCGAAGGCCGCGCGCACAGCTCGTTCGGCACGTCGAAGATGAAGGCGGCCGCGTTGAACTCCACGGCGCACGAATAATGCTGCATCAGCCGCTCCGCGCCCGCAGGCGGCTGCCAGGGAAATTTCAGCGTCGCCTCTCCGATCGCATCCTCGAACAGCTGCTCATACGCGGCGTGGATGTTGAGACTGACCGCCAGCGCCACGGCGCGCCACAACGCGCCTTCCATGGGGACCGCCGGAGCAATTTCGATCTGGATCGAGCGCGCGGTCTTGCGCAGCCGGTTGCGGATGAAGGGCGCGCGGGTCGACCCGAAGCGCGCACCGATGTTCAACGCATCGGCGATGGTCGGCGCCGTCCTGGTCGCGACATCGAGCGCACCTTGCAGCGATGTCGACCAGACCGCCGCGGCCGACAACGGCCACAGCTCGCCATGGCGACGGGTGATGTTGGCGGCCAACATCACCAGCGCGGAGACCGGCATGTGGGCGCCCGGCTGGTCGAGCAGATCCTGTTCGACGCCGGTGCCCTTGAGCAGTTCGTCGCGCTCGCCCCGCGTCTTGCCGAACGCCCGCACCAGCGCCCGCGCATAGCTCGCGGACACCGGCACCCGAAGGGCGTCCGCCTCCGATCCCTGCATTGCGTCGGCGCCCTCCCTCGCGAGCGTCCAGCCGAACGGCTTGGCGCAAAATGCCACAAAATTGGCCTATTGGGAACTGGCGGCGCAGGCCCGCCTCGCGGCATGTTTGGCAAAACAACGGCGAATGCCGCCTCGAAAGAGCAGCTGGAGGGAATGCGATGATCTTCACGGGCACCAACGCCGCTGGCGAAACTATTACCTACAAGGACGGCAAGCGCTATCTGTGGATGCTCTCGTTCATCCCGCCGCTGATCCCGCTATTGTCCTATTGGCTGTTCCTGCGGACGCACAATCCGCTGGTGACGCTGATCCCCTTCGTCTTCATCTTCATCCTGATCCCGCTGCTCGATGTCCTCTTCGGCGAAGACACCCACAATCCGCCGGCGGAGGTGGTCGCCGCGATGGAGGCCGATCCGTATTATCTGCGGCTTGCGCGCATCACCGTGGCGTTTCCCTGGATCAACTACGTCGCCCTGATCACCTTCTTCGGCACGCAGGAGCTGCCGTGGTGGTCCTATGTCGCGCTGCTGCTCGGCGTCGGCACTATCAATGGCGGCGCGCTGCTGATTGGACACGAGCTCGGCCACAAGTCCGATCGGCTCAACATCTTCTTCGGCATGCTCGCCAATTGCGCGGTGGGTTACGCCCATTTCCGTGTCGAGCACAATCGCGGCCACCACACCTGGGTCGCAACGCCTGAAGACCCTGCCAGCGCGCGGTTCGGTGAATCGATCTATGCGTTCGCAACGCGCGAACTGCCGGGCGCCTTCAAGCGCGGCTGGCGCAACGAGGCCGAGCGGCTGACCCGTCGCGGCGAGCCGGTCTGGTCGGTCAACAACGAGATCCTGCAGGGCTTTGCACTGACGCTGGTCGTCGCGGCCATCCTGATTGCGGCGTTCGGCTGGAAGGTCGCGCCGTTCATCGTCGCGCATCATTTCCTCGGCTGGTACGCGCTGACCCAGGCCAATTATGTCGAGCACTACGGCCTGTTGCGCGAGAAGCTGCCGAACGGCCGCTACCAGGCGGTCGAGCCGCGCCACTCCTGGAACACCAACCACATTGTCTCGAACCTGATGACGTTCCACCTGCAGCGTCACTCGGATCACCACGCCAATCCGATGCGCCCCTACCAGTCGCTGCGCGATTTCGACGACATCCCGCGGCTGCCGAACGGCTACACCGGCATGTTTGGGCTCGCTGCGATCCCGCCGCTCTGGTTCCGCGTGATGGACCCGAAGACACTGGCCTGGGCCGGCGGCGACAAGAGCAAGCTGAACCTGGGCGAGCGGCCGGCGAATGCGTGATCGCGACAAGCGCCGGCGTCCGCTCCCACGCCCGCGCTGACCGCCGCTTCATCGCGCCGATGCCGAGGAACGAGCCGTTGACCGACGCATACTGGCCGGTGAATTCGAACGCATCGAAGCTCGGTGCTTCGAATTCCCTGAGCGCCTTCCAGAGCCACGTCGTATCCGGACAGGCTTGGGAGTAGATGTCGTGATGTACGATGATGCTGGCGTGGGCGCGCACCAGCAGGTGATCCTGCATCGCACCGCGCAGGCTGTGATCGCCGTCGATGAAAACGAAGTCGGGCTTCAGCCAGTCAACATGCGCAGCGACCAACGGCGAGGTTGAAAACGCCTGCATGTAGATCGGCTCGATGCGCGCCTGCTCCTGTAGCAGTTCGAAATAGGTCGCGATGAACGGCGTCGGCGCGATCGGATCGAGTGCAATCACCCTCTTGAGGTCGGCGCCGCTGGTCCTGAGCCACTCCGCGACCAGGGTGAACATGCCGCCCCAGCGGCAGCCGATTTCCATGTACGAGGTGATGCCGGCCGCGTTGCGCGCAAGCCAAGCGAGATAGGGCGCGAGCTGGTTCGGATACTGCCAAAGGTGCAGGCCCTTGCCAAAGCTCGGCGCAAGCTCCGGCGGCTGCTCGTGAAGCAGCTCGTCATTGAGTCCTAGCGCCGGGATGAACTCCCGTTCGAGGAAGTCCACATCGACCCGCTGGGCCGGGGTCAACGCGGCGACGGTGTCGATCGCTTCACGGACGAACGGCGCAAGATCGGCGAAACGCTGGTATCGGTCGTCTGGAGCCTGCTGGGCGCTAAGCATCGGTGCGATCGGGCCGGACGGTTGGACACGCCGGAGACCCGCCGGCTGTCAGTGTCCCCGATGCTTCAACGGCGCAAGCGGCCGTCTCGGGCGCAAAATCTTGCTTTCGTGGCAGATGCCGTGTCCGTTCGCCGCTCTGCTGCCCGCCGGGTTGCTGCAACCTTCACCCGCTCGGGATCTTCCGGCGCACCGCCTCCACGCCGGCATCGGTGACGCGATATCGCCGCCCGAGCTCCGGGACGATCCAGCCCTTGTCGATCATTCCGGCAATGGTGCTCGGGCCGACGCCTGCGGGAAACGAGCGGCGGGTTCGGATCGCGTCGATCGCTACTCTTTCGAGATGGGTGGCGACATGCGAGGGGCGCGCGCGAAACGCCTTCGCCATGATGAGCACCGACAGGACCTCGGCGCGCCGCCGCACCGCCGACGCGCTACGGGTCAGTTCGTTGCTGATCTCGAGAGCGTTCTTGCCGGCCCTGGCGAGTTCTCTGAGCTTTTCGTCCTCGTCAGGGCTCCAGCGCCGCACGATCCCCATCTACCCCTCACCGCCTGGATACCCATCTCGAACGATGCATACGCAGGCGGTGCTGATTTGCCATGTGACTTTCGGCACCTCTTGACGTGACGTTGGAGACTGTCGCCGTCGGGAAGGCCGATTGCGGTGCCGTCCGATGCGGCACTCAGAGCATGGTCAGAGCATGGTCCGATGGAATCGGATCATGCTCTCAATCCCCTGGTCTGGTCGCATTCCTTCTTGCGTGAGCCGATAGCGGCTTCGCTCGGAAACGCGCTTCAGTGCTTGCTCGGTTCAAGCATGATGAGCACGCCGGTCGGTTCGGGCTCGTGCGGCCGAAGCGAGGTCAGCTCCGGGTCGCTCCATTCGGCAAGGCTCACCACCTCGCCGGTCTGTCCCGGCATGTCGGAGCTCTGCGCGGGTTCGAGGACCTTGAGTCCGCTGGTATCGACGAAGAACGTGTGCTCGCCAAACACGCTGTTCAGTTGCGCCACCGCCGGATGATCGTCCGGAAGCACCTGGGCGTTCATTTGCGACATGGTCTGCTTGACTTGCGTGGAATTAAGCTTCATCCGCTGCTCCTTCTCGTTGGTTCCGGCCGTGACTGCTTCCCTGGCTGGTTCCTCCCCGCCCGCACCCCTCGCCGGGGGCTTCAAAGTCTCGAACCGATCAGGCAACGAAACGTTCCGCGCGCGCGACGCATTGACCGCCCGCGCGCGGGTTCCACATCCACATCTCTGTGAAGCAGCAGCACGGGGTCACGCGCACCCGCTCACGACGCGGCGGAAGGCTTCTTCTTCCTGGCGAGCCCTTCCAGATGCACGCGGCGCGCAGCGGATTTACGCACGCGCTCCCTGGTGCGGCAGGCGCGACAACGCACGGCCTTGGTGAACACGTCGCCCTTCGCGGTCTCGTACCACCATTTCTGCTGCAGCGGCGTCCAGACCTCGGCCACGCCGCAATCCTTGCAGACGAAAGGCTCGGGCCGATAGGTTCCGCGTTCGACAAAATCAGGAATCGAATAACTGTTCGAGGGTGCGAGCCGGCTCGTCACCACCGGAACCTCGTCGCACGCCAGCGCGATCTTGTAGTCGCGGAGGCGTTGTCGCTCGGCGGCGCGTTGCGCCAGCATGTGGTGCCACGCCGCGGCCTTGCGCTGCTTGGCCTCGATCTCTCCACGCGTCTGCTTGCTCCGCTTCACGTCCGCACCATCCGCCCTGCACCACATCGGCGAACTTGCTGCCCGGCCGGGTCAAGGACGACGTCATTGATACGCTGCAGTTCGGCCGCAGGCTCGCCATACTAGCCCCGGCATTGCGCAACGACCAGATCGACGACCAACGATCGTGCGGCGCCTATGTCCGCGCCTGCTCAACGGGGCGCATATGAATCAGCGCGTCGAGCACGAGGACGAGCACGGGGCGCTGCTCGTCGTTGACGAGCTCGGTCTTGAAGATCACGACGGCGTCGCGCCGCTCCGGCCTGACGGTGATCTTCTGGATCTGGGATTGGCCGGTCAGCGTCGTTCCCGGCCGGACCGGGCTCGGCAGACGGATCTCGAAGCTTCGCCCGACGATGCCCGCCACCTTGCTCCAGATCGCCTCCACGACGAGCCGCTGATAGATCGCAATGGTGTTGAAGCCGCTTGCGATCAGCCCGCCGAACGGGCCCGCCGCAGCGGCGACGGGATCGGTATGGATCGGCACCGGATCATACTTCCCGGCGAACTCCAGGATCTCGGCCTCGCCGATCGTGTAAGTCCCGAGCCGGAATGTCTGGCCCTCGGTGAGATCTTCCGCATACAGCATCGCGCGCCTCCGTCTGTCGCATGACGATAGCCGAACGCTGCGGGCTTTCCATTACCTCCGAGGTCATGAACTTCGCGCACGACACGCGAGCGACATCAGCCGCTCGCGTCCCGCCGCGGGCGTCCCGCGCTATTGCAGCCGGGCCGCCCTCGCCTTGGCCGCCTTCACGGTGTTCTCCATTAGGCAAGCGATCGTCATCGGTCCGACGCCGCGCGGCACCGGCGTGATCGCGCCGGCAACCTGCACCGCCTCGTCGAAAGAGACATCGCCGCATACCGCGTAGCCGCCGTCCGGCTTTTCGACACGCGTGGTGCCGACGTCGATCACGATCGCCTGCGGCTTGATCCAGTCGCCGCGCACGAGCCCAGCCTTGCCCACCGCGCTGACCAGGATATCGGCCTGACGGCAGATGTTGCTGATGCCGCGAGTGTGGATGTGGGTCTGCGTCACGGTCGCCTGCTCCTGCAGCAGCAGCGCGGCCATCGGCTTGCCGACGATGTTGGAGCTGCCGATCACCACGGCATGCGCGCCGGTGAGATCCGATCGGATCGACTTGATCAGCCTGAGACAGCCGAGCGGCGTGCACGGCACCAAAGCATCGTCGCCGTGAAACAGCCGGCCGGCATTGAGCGCGTGCAGGCCATCGACATCCTTGGCGGGATCCACCGCCGCCATCACGCGCAGGGCGTCGATATGCGCCGGCAGCGGCAGCTGGATCAGGATGCCGTCGATATCGTCGCGCGCGTTGAGCGCCGCGATCCTGGCAAGCAGGTCGGCCTCGCTGGCGTCATCCGGCAGGCGCTCGACCTCGCCGCGCAGGCCAAGCCGCTCGGCCATCCTGACCTTGCTCTGCACATAGATCTGGCTGGCCGGATCGTCACCAACCAGCACGACCGTAAGCCCGGGCGCGCGGGGCAGCCGGTCCAGTTCACTTGCAACCTTGTCGATGACAATTTGGGCATGTGCATGCCCATCGAGAATGTTCGCCGTCATGGCACCTCCGTTTCGAAGCGGTGCCCAGGCGCGCGGCGTTCAGTCTCTGCGCTCCCCGATGGTGGTCCATCCAAGCGCCAGTCGCGCAGATGGCGCCGTGATAGCCGGTGGGCCCCGCAAAGGCAAATCACGCTCGGTCGCGGTCGGACCGGCGACCGAATTGCCCCTGTTTTTGCCGGTGGATCGGTACCGGGTGGGTCATCTCTGGGGGTAGGATTCGGGCAGAACTTGCGATAAGCCTCGGCGCTTGCCGGGCTTTTCCGATCCCCGGCGCCATCCTTCCGGTCATCACGCCATTTCGGACATTTTCAACATGAGACATATCATCCTCGCGTTGGCGCTTCTCTGCCCGGCTGCCGCGCTTGCCCAAGGCACCGCTCCAGCCACCACGCCGCCGCCCGCGGCCGACAAGCCGGCGGCGGCCTCGCAGCCGATGGTCGGCGACAAACCGCTGGTCCAGGTCGGCAAGAAGTCGGCGGCCAAGAAGGGCGAGAAGGCTGCCGCGCCCGGCAAGCCGCAATCGGTCGCGCAGAAGCTTCAGGCCTGCCAGGACATCGACGACGCCACCAAGGAGCGGCTGATGTGCTACGACGAGATCTTCAAGCCGCAGCCCAAGCCGAAGGCTGCCCCTGCCAAGGGCGTCAACGAATGCCGGTTCGTGAAGGAAGAGGACGAGCGGCTGACCTGCTACAACGGCTTCGCCGACAAGATTCCGCGTCTGCCGCGCTAACCGGCGTGAACGGCCCGGGCGGCTAGTCGCGTCCGGTAGCCGTCTGATCTCGCGGACATGAAAATGCCGCCGCAAGCATTTGCGGCGGCGTGTCGGTTGCCGGCTGCGGCGCGACCCTGCCTACCAGGTGCCGAAACCGCCGAAGAAGCCCATGCGCGGCTGCTGCTGCTGCGCGACGCGGTAGGGCTGATACATGCCGGGCTGCGCCAGCCGCATCGGCTGCTGGGGATGGGCATGGTAACGCGCAACCTTGCGCTTCTTTGGCGCCTGCGGCTGGGCCTGGGCCGGCTGGTCGGCCGGTTTCGCCTCGGCCACGGCCTTCTGCGCATCAGCCTTCTCGGGAATGAACTGGGCAAACGTGTTGCGGACGCGGGCCTGTGCCGATGCGTCGCCGGCAGCCTGCGGGGCGACCGCGGCAACCGCGTTCACCTGCGCCGGAACAATGGTCGGCTGGCTGGTATCGTATACCACCCGCTCCGGCAGCTTCTGGGTCGACCTGATGCGGACCATGGTCTTGTCGACGCCCGGCGACGAGATGGCTTGGCTTTGGCCGGGAACCACGGCCTCCTGCGGCACGATGACATTGACGACGAAGAGCAGCGCGAGCAGCACTCCACCAACGTACAGGAAATAACGCGCCACAGGCATTTTGGTAGCTCCCCCCGCGCCACCGGCGCGGTTCATCTCGGCGCGACGACATCAGTCATCGCGCAGCGAATTCATCGTCTGCGCTTGATCACCCGGACAGTCGCCATCCCGCGCTTCCGGGTCGTTCTCTAACGGTCGGCTTATTAGTTAGTTCCTGGCTGGCCGTTACGGTTCACCCGGCAAGTCAATTCCCGCTCACTTTTTCGAGAAGCAGGGTTTAGGCGCGGCTGGCGGTCACAACAGAGCATTTCGCCTTGTTTGCGTTAACATTTACGAAGCCGATCAACATCTGCGAGTAGGTCTTGCGGCTCTTCATGGCGATGGTGTCCGGGATCAGGCGCTTGCGCTCGGTCATCGGACTGCCGTCGCGGCGGATGAAGGCGCAGGCGATCTCGATATCTTTGACCGGGAAATCATTGGCGTTGCGCAGCGTCAGGGTGACCAGCATCTTGGATCCGAGACCGCCGCGGCGCCACGATTGCGAGGCGATCCGCACCCGGTCCAGCGGCGATCGTTCGGCGCCGGGCTGGGACGACTTGGTCTCCTCGGCCGGCTGCGGGGCGGTGGCCACGCCGACCGTGGCCGGCTCGTCTGCCGGTGCGGCCAGCGCCTCCCTTGCGGTCTGGGCCGACTGCACCCCGGTCGGCACATCCTGCGCGGTACGGATAACGGTCGAAGACACCGGCCAGACATCCTGGTCTCCGGCGTCGCTCGGCTCGGGGAGCATGAACCAGGCGGCGATCCCGGCGATTGCGATCAGCGACAGCAGCAGGCTGGCGTAGAAGCCGCCGTCACCGAGACGTCCGGCGGCAACATTTCGAAACGACGCCAAGCCGATCCGCATCGTCGTGCCCTCACCCTCGACGCCCGACCAGACCTCCGCCAGCACGAAGGCCGCAGCGATCGCCACATGCGGCATCCGGGACGGCCGCAGGCCGAGCGGCCACGCGAGAACAATCGCCGTCGGCCCGAATGGTTTCATTCCGGGACGACAATCTTGCGACGTGCAGCACGGGATGGCATCACAGCCGGCCGATCGATAGATTTGCACCGCCCGAGAGCGAGTGCTGCACGCCGACGCGGCGCGAGAACAACAAGGAGATCGCAATGCCTGTCGTCACCTGGGACCACGTCCATCTGCGCAGTCCCGATCCGGAAGCCACCGCGACCTGGCTGCGCGACATTCTCGGCGGCGAGATCATCCGTGGCCCAGGCCGCATCGACGTCCAGCTCGGCGGCGCCAAGGTGTTCATCGCGGAGGTGATGCAGGGCGACGGCGTCAACGCCCCGCCGGTGACGCCCTATCAGGGGCTCGATCATTTCGGGCTGACGGTGAAGGACATCGACGCGGTCGCGGCCGAGATCAAGGCCAAGGGCGTCGAGTTCACCAAGGAGCCGACCACGATCCGCCCGGGCGTGCGGATCTGCTTCA
Organism: Bradyrhizobium tropiciagri; assembly: GCF_001189845.1. GTDB lineage: Bacteria > Pseudomonadota > Alphaproteobacteria > Rhizobiales > Xanthobacteraceae > Bradyrhizobium > Bradyrhizobium tropiciagri. The sequence continues at coordinate 120,793 of NZ_LFLZ01000008.1, read as the reverse complement.
TCCGCGGCCCGCAGGGCATCTCGATCGAACTGCTCGAGCGCGACAAGAAGTACGTGTGAGCGACTGCCGCGCTACGTCATGCTGCCGGGCATGAAACAGCGGATCGTCACGCCCATGTAGCTCTTGATCGGCCACACCATCGCGCGGCCAGCCCGGTTGGGCTCGGTGACCACGGCCTCGTCGGGGACGTCGATCCAGGTCCCCTCGAGGCGCACACGGTAGTGCCCGTCCTTCGATTCCCAATCCACATCGCTGACCGCAGTGCCGTCGGCATCGGAGCAGCACGGCCCCTTACCGCTGCGCAGACCGTCGAACCACTCCTTCAGCGGCGAATTGGCGTAGCGGCCGTCGGGATCGCGCGCCTGCGCAAGCTGCGCAGCCGCCACCGACAAGAGCACGACGAGACCGAGCGGCAGGTACACCCGCATCCGGCCCCTGCGACGGCCGGCCAAGGTTTCGGAATCGTCGTCGGGACCCGCCAAACGGCCGCCAGCTTCCATCCTGTCTGTCATGTGTGTTGCTCCAGCACTCACCGGCCAGTGCAACAAGAGCTATGCATTTCGCGGGCCAGTTCGAGTCGCGCGCACGGTCCGCTGTCATCGCGCCGTCACACCGCCTGGCAGGAACCGAGGGTTCACGGCCACTCCGGACACCCGGAATCAACCTGCCGCATTGCACGAGGTTGCTCGCTTTGGCATAAAAAACCAATCCGGATTGCTGCGGGCGCGGCAGCCGGTCAATGGGACGTTATGAAGAACGGGCTGTACTCAATCCACGTCACCCTGCTTGACGGACGCGTCGGCAAGGGCAGCGGAGTGATTCTCTTCCGCGACGGACAGATTCTCGGCGGCGATGCCTATCTCTATTACACCGGCAGCTACACGGTGAAGGGCGACGCGTTCAAGGGCGAGGTCCTTGTGCAACGCCACACCACGCCGCGCGATACCGACAACCCGCTGTTCGGCGGGCCCGCGCCGGTCGGCGTCGGCGTTTCCGGCACCTTCACCGATACCCGCGGCACCATGAGCGGAACAGCGCTGGTCGGCAAGGCGAGCCTGATCTTCGGCGCCACGCTGCACAAGCTCGCGGATATCAATTAGCACACGATAAGATTGCGCTTGAATCGTATTTGAGCGCTTTTCGGACCGTCATCCTGAGGTACGAAGCGAGCCTCGAAGGATCGACGGCCACCAGCCGGGCCGTGCACCCTTCGAGACGCGGCTTCGCCGCTCCTCCAGCGACAAAGGCGAAGCCTTTGCGCGGGGATGACGGTGCTGGCACATGTTTCTGCGGTTCTCCCTATTCACGTCGCGCCGTGCGCGTCGACGTAGAGCGCGTAGATCGAATGGCAGGACGCCATGTAGAGGCGGTTGTTCTTGGGTCCGCCGAAGGTCAGGTTCTCGCAGCGCTCCGGCAGGCGGATGAAGCCGAGCGGCTTGCCCTGCGGGTTGAACACCATCACGCCGTCGAGATCCTCGGGCCGGCCCTTGAGCTGATAGACCTTGCGGCCGTTGACATCCACAGGCTCCGATTGCAGCGCGCCGTTGCTGCCCCAGCCGCACCACAGATTGCCGTCGCGATCGACGCGGAAGCCATCGAGCGAGCCCTAATCGGAGGCGTCGATCAGCTTGGACTTGTTGCCGACGCTGCCGTCGGCATTGACGTCGTAGCTCCAGATGCTCCGGTTCGGCGTGCCCTTCCATTCGACGACGTAGAGCTTCTTCTCGTCCGGCGAGAACGCAAGTCCGTTCGGATTGACCAGATCGGTGATGACGGCCGTCAGCTTGCCGTCGGTGCCGATCCGGAACACGTTGGTGTTGTCCTGCTCGCGCTTGGCCTTGAAGCCCTCCCATTCGCCGGCGATGCCGAACACCGGATCGGTGAACCAGATCGTGTCGTCGGACTTCACCACGATGTCGTTCGGCGCATTGAGCCGTTTACCCTCGAAACTATCGGCCAGCACCGTGATCTTGCCGTTCTTCTCGGTGCGCGTGATCCGCCGCGTCACCGAGTGCTCGCAGGTCACGAGCCGGCCCTGGCGGTCGCGGGTGTTGCCGTTGGCGAAATTGGCGGGGCTGCGGAAGACGCTGAGGCTGCCGTCCTTCTCGCTGTATTTCATGATGCGGTTGTTGGGGATATCGCTGAACGGGATAGCCGCCTTCGGGAAAATAGGCCGGCCCTTCCGCCCAGCGCAGGCCTGTCGCGACCTGCTCGAGCGTAGAGCTATAGAGCCGGTACTTGGCGAAGCTCGGGTCGAGGATTTCGACCGCCGGATCCGGATAGCGCTGATTGGGCTTGAACGAGAACGACTGTGCCGTGGCACGGCCGGCCGCTGCGCTCGCGATGCCCGCGCCAATGCCGGCCACCAGATTGCGCCGTGAGATCATGTCTTCCTCCCCTGCTCGTACCGCCCGTTGATCCCAGGGTCGGTTGAGCGAGCCGTAGGAGTGTTGTCGCGGACGGTCCAATGCCGTTCGCGCATCGATCGATACTGATCGAATATCGATCGTCCGGCCCGTGATCCCGAGGGCGCAACACGACCGTCTCGAAGAATCGACGGCCGCCATCGGGCGCCATTGATCCTCAAGGCTCGCTTCGCAAGCGTCGCAGGGGACGCCGATGCTGCCCGGCTATCCGGGCTGCTGATTTCGTCTCATGATCTTGAGCACGAGCAAGACGGCACCCAGCACCAGAAGCAGGATGCCGATAACGGTCGTATCGGTGGACTCGAACGTCACACCCACGGCTGTCAGCAGGCATCCGGCTATGATCGCGAACAGACCGCCAAGCTTCTTGAACAGGAACAGATGTCCGTCACTTGTTTGCGCCACCATGGTACATCTCATTGCTACGGTTGATGCCCCGCGCCTCCCACACTCGCTTCGGCTCGCACGCACGCGCCGCAATCGTACTCCCTCAAACGAAAACGTTGCAATCGGTTGATTGCGCGCCGCAGCGACGTCCGCCGTTTGATTCAAACTGAAGCGACTGCGTGTTGCGTCGGCGACTGGAAGGCGATCGCGTCAGCCTCACTGACTTGAACGTCACCTCAGGTGGATTGTTCGCAAATGTTGATGGCTGGGTTGCAGCACCAGCCGCCGGTTGTAGGTTGACTCAACTAAAACTTTGGCGCTGACTAGCCCAACGCATCGTGTTCTAGAATGGAACCGGCCACCGTTGGGTCCGTTCGGACGGAGTGATGCGATGGCGTCGCCTTCGGTCGATCAGCGAGAGCAGGCCTACATCTCGACCGGTCATCTACCCGGTCCGGAGATGGTGCAGGCGCTTGTGGAAGACGCGCACCGGCGATTCAAGTCGAACACCGATGGAACGACGTCGCAGGTTTACCCGGCACTCGCACGGGTTCCGGCGGAGCTGTTCGGTGTTTGTGTCGTCGGAACTGGTGGCCGTTTCTATGGCGCTGGAGACGTCGACCACGAATTCTCCATCATGAGCGTCTCGAAGCCGTTCCTGTTTGCGCTGATCTGCGAGACGATCGGCCCGGAGGCGGCACGCGAAAAGCTTGGCGCCAACGCCACCGGTCTTCCATTCAACTCGCTCGGTGCGATCGAGCAGGGAAACGGGCGCACCAATCCGATGGTCAACGCCGGCGCCATTGCTGCGACCAGCCTCGCGCCGGGACGGTCCGTCGAGGACCGCTGGCAATTCATCCACGACGGGTTATCACGCTTCGCCGGCCGGCCTCTCTCGCTCAACGAGGAGGTCTATGCATCCGCGTCCGAGACCAATTTCCGCAATCGAAGCATCGCGCGCTTGCTGGAGAGTTATGAGCGGATCTACAGCGACGCCAGGCAGGCGACCGATCTCTACACGCGGCAATGTTCGCTGAATGTCAGCGCCAGGGATCTGGCCGTGATGGGCGCGACCTTGGCCGACGGCGGCGTGAACCCGGTGACCAGGCAACGCGTGGTCGACGCAGCCGTATGCCACTACGCCCTGGCAGTGATGGTCACCGCCGGATTGTACGAGACGTCGGGCGATTGGCTCTACGATATCGGCCTGCCGGGAAAGAGCGGCATCGGCGGCGGCATCGTCGCGGTATCCCCGGGCAAAGGGGGCTTCGGCACGTTCGCCCCGCCGCTGGATGCCGCCGGCAACAGCGTGAGGGGCCAACTCGCCGCAAAATTCCTGTCACAGCGACTCGGGATGGATCTGCTCGTGTCGCAGCCGGACGGCTGAGCGGTCGTCGCAAGATCGGCATTGCCGCGGGCGGGCCGATCGCAGAAGCCGAGAAGATCGGAGGACGCCATGGCGCAGACAATATCGATCGGCGGCATCCACCAGGAGGAACGCGCATCATGGGTTCCGATGATCGCGATTGCGCTCGGCCAGATGATCATGTCGTTCAATGTCGCATCGCTCCCGGTTGCCATGGGCGGCATGGTGGCAAGCTTCGGCGTGCCCCCCACCACGGTGGCGACCGGTATCGTGGCCTATTCGATGCTTGTGGCCGGCTTCGTCATGCTTGGCGCGAAACTCGCGCAAAGATTTGGCGCGCTGCAGGTGTTCCGCCTTGCGGTCGTCCTGTTCTTCGCATCGCAGCTCCTGATGACATTCAGCCCCACGGCCACCACCATGATCTCGGCGCAGGCGCTTTGCGGTGCCGCCGGAGCGGTGATCGTGCCTTCGCTCGTCGCCCTGATCGCCGAGAATTATGCCGGGCGCCAGCAGGCCACGGCCCTCGGCGCGCTGGGCTCGGCGCGTGCGGCTGCCGGCGTGCTCGCATTCGTGATCGGCGGAGTGTTCGGAACCTATATCGGCTGGCGGCCGGCGTTCGGAATCCTGATCGCGGTTTCGGCGATCGTCTTCTTGCTGAGCTTTCGCTTGAAGCCGGACCGCGGCCGCCCGGACATCGAGATCGATCTGGTTGGCGTCGCCCTCGCCGCAACCGCGATCATTCTGATCAGCTTCGGATTCAACAATCTCAACGGCTGGGGGCTGGCGCTCGCCCGTCCCAACGCGCCGTTCGATCTGTTGGGCGTTTCGCCGGCGCCGATCATGATCGTGATCGGCATCGTGCTCGGACAGGCATTTCTGAGCTGGACGCACCGGCAGCAGGCCGCGGGAAAAACCCCGCTGCTGGCACTGGAGGTGATCGACTCGCCCGAGGAGCGCTGCGCGGTCTATGCCCTGTTCGCGGTGGTCGCGCTGGAGGCTGCGCTGAACTTCACGGTGCCGCTCTACATCCAGATCGTGCAGGGACGCTCGCCGATCGCCACCGCGATCGCGATGATGCCGTTCAACCTCACGGTCTTCTTCTCGGCGATGCTGATCGTCCATCTCTACGACAGATTGACACCGCGCCAGATCGGACGTTTCGGCTTTGCGCTCTGCACCATCGCGCTGCTGTGGCTCGCCTTCGTCGTGCGCAACGACTGGAGCGAGATTCCCGTCCTGCTTGGTCTCGTCCTGTTCGGCGTCGGCCAGGGCTCCCTGGTGACGCTGCTGTTCAACGTCCTGGTGACGGCCTCGCCCAAGGCTCTGGCGGGAGACGTCGGGTCCTTGCGCGGGACCACGCAAAACCTCGCGGCCGCGGTAGGTACGGCGGTCGCCGGCGCACTTCTCGTTGGTCTGCTGAGCACCATCGCCCTCGGCAAGATCACGGCCAGCCCGGTGCTGACGAAGGAGCTGCAAAGCCAGGTTGACCTCAACAACATCACTTTCGTCAGCAATGACCGGCTGCGCAGCGTGCTCGAAGCCACGAGCGGCACGCCACAGCAGGTCGAGGAAGCGGTCCGGGTCAACACCGAAGCCCGGCTGCGGGCGCTGAAGATCGGGCTGTTGATCATGGCGGGCCTCGCCCTCCTCGCGGTCATTCCGGCAGGGCAGCTGCCGAACTACCGGCCGGGAGAGATTCCGGATGACAACGCGGCGGACAACCGCGAACGAACCAGCTGATCCGCGCCGGCCTGATCGGCAGATCCATGCGCATCACCCGCTGGAGCAAGACAACGACGTCCCGGCAACACGGAAGCAGCAAGCCATGCATGACGCCGGCCAATCCGCGACACGTTTCCTTGCCAGGGAATTGAGGAGAATAACATGGCGACCACCGACAACAGTTCCGCCTTCGGTCTCACCGGCATCGCGCCGCCGCCGCTATGGATGTGCGTCCTGCTCGGGATCGCCATGATCGTCGCGGGCGTCCTCGTCCTCGGCGATGTCGTGCTCTTCACCGTGGTCAGCGCGATCTTCATCGGCTGGACGGCGATTTTCGCAGGCGGCTTCGAGATCGTGCACGCCTTCTGGACCAAGGGGTGGGGAGGTTTTCTGTGGCAGCTGCTGCTCGGAGCCCTCTACATTGCATCCGGCATCGTGCTGCTGAGCCAGCCAGTAACCGGCGCGCTGATCCTGACCTACGTCCTCGGCCTGATGCTCCTGGTCTCCGGGCTCGTCCGCGTGACGATCGGCATCGGCCATTGGCGGCAGTCCGGCTGGGTCCTGGCGGCCTCCGGGGTGTTCGGCGTCATCGCGGGCCTCATCATTTTGAGCGGATTTCCGGCGACCGGCCTTTGGGTGCTTGGACTATTGCTGGGCATCGATCTGATGTCCCACGGCATCGGCTGGTTGACCTATGCCTTGCGGCCCGCCGACCGGCCGGCGTAGCAGCATTTTGGGGGGAGACCGAACATGTCAGGCGTGAGAATACCGAACATGTCAGGCGTGAGAATAAAGAGCGGGATCGTCCGGATTTCCGCGCTGCTTGCGGCGATCGGCGTGAGCCTCGGCGTTTTCCCGGCGGCGCAGGCGCAGGATTCCGCGTTCCTGTTCCAGAACGTCCGCATCTTCGACGGCAACAACAGCACACTGTCCGCGCCATCGAATGTGCTGGTCCGCAACAACAAGATCGAGACGATCTCGACCTCGGCGATCACGGCCGATGCGCAGGTGATCAATGGTCGCGAGCGCGTCCTGATGCCCGGGCTGATCGACGCGCATTGGCATGCGATGCTGGTGCGCCCGACGCCGGCGGCTGCGATCGCGGGTGACGTCGGCTACAATAATCTGCTCGCTGCGGCGGAAGCGACCGACACATTGATGCGGGGCTTCACCACCGTTCGCGACATGGGCGGGCCCGCCTTCGGGCTCAAGCGGGCCATCGACGACGGACTCGTGGCCGGGCCCCGCATCTACCCGTCAGGCGCGGTCATCACCATCACGGGCGGCCATGGCGATTTCCGGCAGCTGTCCGATTTGCCACGAACGATCGGTGGCATGCTCAGCCGCATGGAGAAAATCGGCGGCAGCATGATCGCGGACAGTCCGGATGAGGTTCGCGTGCGCGCGCGCGAGCAGCTCATGCAGGGGGCCTCGCAGGTCAAGCTCACCGCGGGCGGTGGCGTCGCATCGCCGTTCAGTCCGCTCGACGTGTCGACATTCACCGAACCGGAGCTGCGTGCCGCCGTCGACGCCGCCGCGAATTGGGGCACCTACGTTGCCGTGCACGCCTATACGCCGGTTGCGATCCAGCGGTCGATCGCGGCGGGCGTCAAGTGTATCGAGCACGGTCACCTCATGGACGACGCAACGGCCCGCCTGATGGCCGAGAAGGGAATTTGGCTGAGCACGCAGCCCTTCCTCGATCTGGCGGGCGCCAGCGCGTTGGGGCCCGCGGAACAGGAGAAGATGCGGCAAGTGGTTTCCGGGACCGAACGGGTCTATGCGCTGGCGAGGAAATACCGGATCAAGACGGCATTCGGCACCGATGTCCTGTTCTCGAAGGCGCTGGCCGACCGGCAAGGCACCATGCTGGCCGACCTCACCCGCTGGTACACGGCGGCCGAGGCGCTGACGATGGCGACATCGACCAACGCTGAACTGCTCAGTCTGTCCGGGCCGCGAAATCCATATCCCGGCAAGCTTGGCGTGGTCCAGGAAGGCGCGCTGGCCGACCTGCTGCTGGTCGACGGCAATCCGATCGACAATATCAAGCTGATCGAAGATCCCGCAAAGAACTTCCTGGTCATCATGAAGAACGGCAAGATCTACAAGAACCTGCTTGCCGGCGAGATGAAGAAATAAAGGCAGTCCTCGAGGTGACGGAGCCGGAGCCCGCCTACTCCGCAGCCTGCTCCAGCGGGGCGACGCGCGGCAGGATCATCTGGATGCGCGTGCCATTGCCCGGCGCGGAATCCAGCGAGAGCCGGCCGCCGAGGCGCGTGGTGACGATGCTGTAGACGATGTGCAGCCCGAGCCCGGTGCCGCCCTGGTCGCGCCGCGTCGTGAAGAACGGATCGAAGGCGCGGCGGCGGACGTCGAGGCTCATCCCGCAGCCATTGTCGGCGAAAACCACCTCGACATAGTCGTTGCCTTTGGCATGGACCTGGATCTCGACCTCGCCGGCCTTGCCGTCCGGGAACGCATGCGCGACCGCGTTGAGGAACAAATTGGTCAGCACCTGGCCATACGGTCCCGGATAGGAGTTCATGATGAGGTTCGGCTCGCAATCGACGTTGAGCGTCAGATTGTGCTTGCGTAGGCCGGGCCGCAGACTCATCACCACCTGCTCGGTGAGATCGCCGAGATCGAAGGTGCGCTGGTCGGAATAGTTGCGGTCGGCGGCGACCTGCTTGAACGACTGGATCAGCTCCGCGGCGCGATTCAGATTGGCGACGAGCTGCGAGGAGGCATCCCGCGCCGTGTTCAGGAAATCGTTGAGGCTGGAGCGGCGCAGGTCGCCGCGCTCGACCTGGGCCTCGAAGTTCGCGGTCTTGCGCTCCAGCGCGGAGGCCACCGTGAGGCTGATGCCGACGGGATTGTTGACCTCATGGGCGACGCCGGCCACCAGACGGCCGAGCGCGGCGAGCTTCTCGGCCTCAATCAGCGAGTTCTGGGTTTCCCGCAGATTGCGCAGCGCAGCCTCGGCGGAATCCCTCGCCTTGCGCATCTCCTGCTCCGAGCGCTTGCGATCGCCGATGTCGAGCGCCACCGTCACGATGTTCTCGATGTCGCCCTGCGCGTCGAGGATCGGCAGCTTGTTGACCAGCCATTGCCGCATGTTGCCGGCCGCGTCCTTGTACTCTTCTTCGTAGAAGCCGAGCTCGCGCCGCACCGACAGCACGCGCTTGTCGTTCTCGTCGGTCTTGGCAGCGCCGTAGCGCTGCATCAGCTCGGCGGTGGTCCGGCCGATCGCGTCCTGCGGCTCGACGCCGAAGATGCCCGCCATGTAGCGGTTCATCAGCACATAGCGCAGATTGCGCTCCTTGACGTTGATGACGGCGGGCACCGTGTCGATCACCATCTGCAACATGCGGCGGCCTTCGGCGACGGCATCTTCGGCGCGCTTCTGGTCGGTGATGTCGCGCACCGTGCCCTCGTAGCGGATCACCTCGCCCTCGTCGTTGCGCACCACGGTCGCGGAATCGGACAGCCACAACACGGTGCCGTCGCGCGAGCGCACCTGATACTCGTAGTCACGCACTGTGCCGTCGCGCGCCATCAATTGCTGGTACTGCTCCCGCGCCGCCGCGTCGACATAGACGGTGGAGGCGATGTCGCCGATGCCGTTGATCAGGTCCTGCGGCGTCGCGTAGCCCATCATCCGCGCCAGCGCCGGATTGGCGTTGAGCAGCGTGCCGCCCGGCGTCGTGACGTAGATGCCGTCGACCGATGCCTCGAACAGCTTGTGGTAGCTCTCCTCGGCGAGCCGCTGCTCGGCGAGCGCGCGCAGTGCGGCCTCGCGCGCGCTGTCGGCGTCGACCAGGGTCTGGCGGAACACCTCGGCGGCGCGCGCGATGTCGCCGATCTCGTTGTCGAGGTCGGCGCCGGGGATGAACGCGCTCTTCTCGCCACCCGCGACCTTGCGGATCGAGCTGGCGATCCTGGCGAGCGGGCGGACGGTGCGACGCACCACCAGCACGGAGGCGAACAGGCCGATCAGCACGCCCGCCGTGCCGAGCACGATGCTCTGCCATTTTGCCTCAGCCAGCGTCCGGGCAAAATCGCGCGACAGCACATGGCCGCGACGCGAGCTGAGCTCGCGCAACAGTTCGGTGACCTTCTGGATCAGGCGGCCCTCGGCGCCGAGCACCTCGCGGTCGATGTCGGCGATCTGGCCCTCGCGCACCGAAATCGCGCTGATCGCCTCGGCATAATTGTCGACCGCGCTGCGCAGGGTGGGATCGGCGATCGTCATCGCCCGCATGCTTTGCGCGGCCTGCTCGGCGGCCGACGTGTTGTGCGCCAAGAGCGCGGTGGCGATGCGGCTCTGGGCCTGCGACAGCGTGTTCGCGAGCGTGGCGTCATTGCTCTCGGCGACCGCCTTGTCGAACGCGTCGCGCAGCGGCGGCAGTCCGGCGACGATCTCGGCGCGGCGGCTGAGCAGCGCCGAAATGCGCTCGATCCCGCTGCGGTAGGTCGCCAGCCGCTGGGTGACGCCGTCGATCATGTCCTGCTGCTCGGGCGCCAGCTCGATCCGGGTCTTCTTCAGGATCTCGCTGAGCGACTGGGCCGCCTGCGCGACCTGGGCCGACTGGGTGCCGGGCTCGGTGACGAAGTCCCGCGCCGCCAGCCGCAGCTCGTTGGTGCGGCGGTCGATATCCTCGGCAATGTCGCCGACGCTTTGCAGCCGCTGCAGCTCGGCAAAGGTCGTGTCGATGTGCCGAATCGCGATCACGCTGGCCGTGGATGTGATGATGATCACAGCCAGAACCAGCAGGAAGCTGCCGAACGTGAGTTGGCCAATCGAGAGGGAGAACGCACGCGGCGCTTGCGAATTCGGCGGCAATTCAGCGGTCATGTCATCAAGGCCGGGGTCCAATACACCCCAATATACGGGAAATTACGGGCTTTGGGGAAACATGCTGAAGGGCCCGGAAGGCCTGCGGTGTGACCTGTGTCACCGGGACTGGCACCGGTGGCCGATTCCAGCGCAGGCAGCCGGGCCTGGTCCGGCGGGATGCCGGCGTCCTGATGCTGTTCGGCGAATCAAACGTCAGGCCGCGGCGCCCCGTCACGGGGCATCGTCGTCGCGGCGATGGCCTCAGGCCGTGGCGAGCTTTCGCGCCGGAATCGTCATGGCGGCGACGCCGACGACGACACAGGCAAGCCCGACCCACGCCGTCGGGCTCAGCCGTTCGCCGAGGAATGCGACGCTGAGCGCAACCCCGATCGGCACCCGCAGATAGGCCTGCGCGGTGGTGCCGACCGAACCGAGGGTCTGGATCAGGCGGAAGTAGATCACGAAGGCGATCGCGGTCGAGAACACCGCAAGCGCCAGCAAGGCGAGCAGCGAACTGGTCGACGGCGCCAGCGTCCAGGGCCGTTCGACGGCGAGGCTGAGCGGGATCAGGATCGCAGCGCCCGCGATCAGCGAGCCCGCCGCCGGTGCCATCGGATCGAGCCCCTTGAAGCCGCGGCTGAAGATCGCAGCGCAGGCATAGCAGATCGTGGCGGCGACGATCGCCACCTCGGCCACGATGCCCTGCCCGAGATCGCGGAATGCATCGACGCCGACGATCAGGCAGATGCCGGCCATCCCGGCGATCACCCCGGCCAGCTTGCGCGGGCTCGCGGCCTCGTGGCGGGTGATCGCGGCGGTGAACAGGAAGGTGAAGATCGGCGAAGCCGAATTGAGGATGGTGGCGAGCCCGGCGTCGACGAAGCGCTCGCCCCAGGCGATCAGCGTCCACGGGATCACGCTGTTGAGACAGGCCTGGAAGATGAAGCGGCGCCAGGTCGCGCCGTCCGTCGGCATCGTCACGCCGCGCATCCGCATGATGACCAGCAGCAGCAGGCCTGCGATCGCGGTGCGCGCCGCGATCAGCGTGATCGGCGGGATGGTCGCGACGCCGAACTTGATGAAGGTGTAGGAGCCGCCCCAGAGGGTGGCGAGCACGAGCAGCAAAGCGAGCTCGAAGCCCATGTTGGGTTGGCGTGGGGTGGTGGTCATGGGCTGAAGATTCCGTCTCGGGGGTTGAGACGGAATCTACAGCACGGCTGCCGATGATATTTCGGTACTGACCGAAGTGTGAAGAGAGTGAGCCGTGATCCTGAGGAGCTTGCGGAGCAAGCGTCTCGAAGGATGCACGGCCCGGCTGGTGGCCGTCGATCCTTCGAGGCTCGCTGGGCGAGCGCCTCAGACGGAATTACCAATTAGCCCATCGCGCCGACGTCGAACACCTCGCCGTCGTAGCCGGCTTCCTTGGGGATGCGGAGCTGGCGGCCGGTGGCGGTCTTGGTCATCACGGGAGTCACGGTCACGATCGACATCTTCTTGGCGTCGCTGAGCGCGGCGCCGACATTCGGCTGTTTGCCGAGCCGGATCAGATTGCGCGTGGTCGGGAACGGCAGCTTGAAGCGGCCGGTCTCGCCGCCTTCCAGCGCCTCGCGCGTCGAGACCCAGATCGAGTCGGTCGATTCCTTGCCGTCATGGGCGCCAAGCTGCTCGGGCGGCGCGGCGGCGAGGAAGAACCAGGTGTCGAAGCGCTTCGGCATGCCCTCCGGCGTGATCCAGTGCGCATAGGGCACGAGTTCGTCGAGCGCCAGCACCATGCCGTTGTCCGTGAGCACCTTGAGGAAGGTGATCTTGCCTTCGTTCAACGCCGCACGATGCGCGGTCGCGATCTCGTTCGCGCGCTTGGCATCGACCAGGTCCTTAGATCCGGCCGGGCGCGCCAGCAGGATCCCGCTCTCTTCAAACGTCTCGCGGATCGCCGCGATCCGGAAACCGAGCGCGTCGCCGTCGAGCCCTGCCCCGCCCGAATAGAGCGCGGGATCGGCGGCGATCTCCTTGTCGTTCTTGTCGACACTGCCGCCGGGAAACACCAACGCGCCCGAGTTGAACTCGATCTGGTGATGACGGACCATCATGAAGACTTCGATTTCGCTCGACGAGCTACCGTCACGCAGCAGCAGCACGGTCGAGGCAAGGCGCGGGGCAACAATCTCGGTCATCACTTAGCCTGCTGCACTGGATTGCGGTTGCAGATTGGCGCGGCGGTCGACGCGCGCCACGCGGGAGAGCAGATAGTCGACCTCGGCCTTCGCCTGCGGGGTAATGACCGCACCGGGCTTGCGCTGGGCGCTGGAGGAGATGATGCCGCGCTTCTGCAGCACGTATTTGCGCACGGTGAGACCGACGCCGGGCTGCTGCTCGTAGCGGATCAGCGGCAGATGCGCGTCGAACAGATCGTGCGCCGCGTCGCGTTTTCCGGCCTTCGACAGATTGACCACGTCGATCAGCAGCTCGGGGAAGGCATAGCCCGTCATCGCACCGTCGGCGCCGCGCTCCATCTCGAAATCGAGGAACAGGCCGCCATTGCCGACCAGGATCGACAGCGGCCGCAGCGAGCCGTCCTTCTGGAAATTGCGCAAGGTCGAGATCTTCTCGAGGCCCGGCCAGTCCTCATGCTTGAGCATCACGCAGGACGGCGAATCCATCACGATCTTGCGGATCACCGCGGGGGTGAACACGACCGTGAGCGTCAGCGGATAATCCTGCAGCACCCAGGGAATGTCGTCGCCGATCGCTTCCTGCGCCTGCTTGAAATAGCCAATGATCTGGTCGTCGGTGCGCAGATGCGGCGGCGGCGCGATCATGACGCCGGCGGCGCCCGCATCCATCGACTTCTTCGCCAGCGAGCGCATCGTGGCAAAGCCCGGCGCCGAAACGCCGACGATCACCTGCAGCTTCTTGGCGCGCTTGACGAAGCGCAGCGCGACCTGCTCGGCCTCGGCGGCATCGAGCTTCGGCGCCTCGCCCAGAATGCCCAGCACCGTGACGCCGTCGCAGCCCACCTCGGTGTAGAAATCGGTCAGCCGGTCGATCGATGCCTCGTCGATCCGGCCGTCCTCATGGAACGGGGTCGGCGCGATCGCAAAGGTTCCTGCGGCCTGGGCGGTGAGTTTGGTCATTTGTGCCTCGTCTGTTTCCGCCCTCTATACAGCGTCATTCCCCGGTGCGCCATTGCGCATCGGGAAGCCCCTGCCCCCGGGCGCGCGGCTCATCGATTCCGGTCCGATGCCGCGCATCGCACCGGAACGGCATTTGCCAGGACTTACTTGAACCGCCGCGCCGACTTCTTGATCTCTTCTTCGGAGAAGAAGATCTCCTTGGCGTGGGTGACGATATCCTCCGCCTTCCATCCCGTGAACGGCGGCGTCCAGCTTCCATTTCCATCATCCGCATCTCTCGGACGCCGCGCGGACCGGAGACGCCGAGCACCTTGCCGGTCTGGTCGCCCGAGAGATCGCTGACCATGTAGAGCACGGCCGGCGCGATACCGTCGGGGCCGAGCGCCGCACCCGGGTTCTCCTTGTAGCGCGGCAGGTCCGCGGTCATGCGAGTCAGGGCGCCCGGCGCCAGCGTCCAGATCCGGATGTTGTACTTGCGGCCCTCGATGGCCAGCACGTTGGAGAGGCCCCAGATGCCGCCCTTGGCCGCGCCGTAATTGGTCTGGCCGAAATTGCCGATCAGGCCCGAGGTCGACGACGTGTTGACGATGACGCCGCCGCCATTGTCGCGCATCCATTTGAACACCGGCTGGGTGCAGCAGAAGGTGCCCTTCAGATGCACCTTCATCACCCTGTCCCAGTTTTCCTCCTTGGCCTTGTGGAAGGTCTCGTCCAGCAGAATGCCGGCATTGTTGACCAGGATGTCGGCGCGGCCGAAATGCTTGATGGCGTCGTCGAACACCGATTGGCCGCCGGCCAAGGTCGAGATGTCGGCACCGTTGGCGACCGCGCGGCCGCCCTCGGCCTTGATCGCATCGACCACCTTGTCGGCCATCGACTTGTCGGAGCCCGAGCCGTCGCGCGGGCCGCCGAGATCGTTGACCACCACAGCCGCGCCCTCGCGCGCAAACAGTTTTGCGTAGGCCTCACCCAGTCCGCCGCCCGCGCCCGTGATCAGGGCCACCTTGCCGTCGAGTAATCCCATGGTTGTTTCTCCGTTTTGTTTTTCTTCCTTACCTCACCCCGCTTGCAGGGAGAGGTCGGATCGCCCTTGCGATCCGGGTGAGGGGGTACAGGTCTATCGGCGAAGACCACCGATGCGGAGGTGCCCCTCACCCCACCCTCTCCCCGCAAGAGCGGGGCGAGGGAGTCGACGGCCGTCGCAGGACGCTAACCCAGCACCGTCCTGCCGCTCTTGATCACGGTGACGCCGCGCGACTTCACCTTGGCCTCGAACGACACCACGTTGCCGTCCTTCCACAGCTCCATGGTCACGGTCTCGCCCGGGAATACTGGCGAGGAGAACCGCGCCGCGTGCTGCTTGAAGGCTGTGGGATCGTAATCGGCATAGGTCTGCAGCACGCCGCGGCAGGTGATGCCGTAGGTGCACATGCCGTGCAGGATCGGCCGCGGGAAGCCGGCCTTCTTGGCGAACTCCGGATCGGAGTGCAGCGGGTTGCGATCGCCGCAGAGCCGGTAGATCAGCGCCTGATCCGGCCGCGTGGTGATGTCGACCACCTTGTCCGGCGCGCGCTCCGGCACCTTGTGCGGCTCGGGCTGGCCGTCGGACGGGCCGCCGAAGCCGCCATCGCCGCGAGCGAAGCGCGAGGCGACGAGCGTCGCAAGCTTGTCGCCCTTCTCATCCCTGAGCACGGTCTGGTGGCGGATCACCGCGCCCTTGTCCTTGCCCTTGTCGAACACGTCGAGCACGGTCGAGTCGGCCGTGATGTGGGCTGCCGTCGCGAACGGCTTGTGGAAGGTGATGTCGCGCTCGCCGTCCACCACCATCACGCGGTTGAGGTTCATCTCGCCGGGACCGGCGCCCCAGCCGCGACCGACGCGAAGGTCGGCACCACCTTGAGCGGACGCGGCGTCAGCACGCCCTCATTGACGAAGGCCAGCTCCTTCTCGTCCATCGGATCGGCGCCGAGCCCGATGCCGTAGGCATAGAGCATCACGTCGCGATCGCTGTAGCTGTATTTCTGGCCGAGATTTTTCAGGGCCATCAGCTGTTCATACACGATTGGCATTGTTGTTTTCTCCCCGAACATTTTCTCTGGCACGGTGCCCATTGCAGCGCCCTCTCCCCTTGCGGGAGAGGGCTACACCGGCATCAGTCACAAACTCACTTGGGAGAGGGGTTGCCTCCGCAGGGAGACTCGATCCGTGGAGAGACACCCCTCTTCCGGCAGCTTCCATAGCCGATGCAGGGCATCGGCGTTAGTTGAACGGCGGCCGAAGGCCGCCTACGCACCTTCCCCCGCAAGGGGGGAAGGTACTTCTTACGCCGGCGTGAAGAACGGCAGCGGGGCGCCGTCGGTCGGCTTCCACACCACCTTGACCTTCTGGCCGATCTTCACCGTCTCCAGATCGCAATCGACGATGTTGGTCTGCAGCGACGGGCCTTCCTTCAACGTCACATAGGCGATCGCATAGGGACCGGTCGGCGACTTCCGCATCAGGCTGTAGGTGTAGACCGTGGCCTCGCCGCTCGACTCTTCCCACACCGTCTTGTCGGAGAAGCAGAACGGGCAGATCGCGCGCGGGAAATAATGCGCCTCGCCGCAGGTGGTGCAGCGCTTGATCATGAACTTGCCCGCCTTCGCCGCTTCCCAGAACGGCGCGGTCTCCGGATTGGTCACCGGGGCATTGTACTTCTTGGCTTCAGACATCACGCACGCTCCAGAATGCAGGTTGAGGCGGCGTGGCGAACGCCGAGCAGACCGCCGGTGCCGTGGGCGATCGCGAGGTCGCAGTTCTTCACCTGCACCTTCGGATGCGCCTCGCCGCGCAGTTGGCGCACCGCCTCGAGGATCTTGGTCATGCCGCCGCGATTGACGGGATGATTGCTGCACAGGCCGCCGCCATCGGTGTTGAACGGCAGCTTGCCGACGCCCGAAATCAGATTGCCGTCGGCGACGAACTTGCCACCCTCGCCCTTCTTGCAGAAGCCGAGGTCCTCGAGCTGCATCAGCACCGTGATGGTGAAGCTGTCATAGATCGAGGCGTATTTGATGTCCTTCGGCGTCACGCCCGCCTCTTCGAAGGCGCGCGGGCCGGACCACACGCCGGCGGAGTAAGTCAGGTCGAGATCCTTGCCGCCGCGCGGACCCTTCGCAGCCTCGCCGTGACCGATCAGGCGCACCAGCGGCTTCTTCAGGCTCTTGGCGATCTCCGGGGTCGTCACGATCATCGCGCCGCCGCCATCGGTGACGACGCAGCAATCCATCCGGTGCAACGGATCCGAGATCATCGGCGAGTTCAGCACGTCCTCGACGGTGACGACCTCCTTCAGCATCGCATGCGGATTGTACTGCGCATGATGCGAGGCGGCGACCTTGATCCAGGCGAGCTGTTCGGAGGTGGTGCCATAGTCGTGCATATGGCGCATAGCACACATGCCATAGGCATTGTGCGTGGTAGCCCCGTAGGCCAATTCGAAATCGGCCTCAGCGCCGGAGGCGCGCGGCGGCATCGGGCCGGTACGCGGCTTGCCCGCCAGCGTGACCAGCGCGACCGAGCACTTGCCCGCGGCGATCGCCTCGGCGGCGTGGCCGAGATGGATCAGATAGGAGCAGCCACCGGTCTCGGTGGAGTCGACGTGACGCAGCTTCTTGGTGTTGAGGCCGAGGTAGTCGACCATCGGCCACAGCCCGCCCGGCGCATCGCCGGCGCAGAAATAGCCGTCGATATCGTCCTTGGTGAGCCCGGCATCCTCGATCGCGCCCTTGGCGACCTCGGCGTGTAGCTGTGCTGTTGATTTATCGGGTGCATGCCGGGTGGGATGCTCGTAGATCCCGGCAATGTAGGCCTTGCCCTTGATGGTCAAATCGCTCTCCGCTGGCGTTTTTCGCTCCAGCGTTTTTCTGAACCGACGACGCGACCTTGGCAAGCGCGGAAATATTCCGTCAGGCGAGACTGTAAATGACGCGCGATATACGCGCCCCAAAAACCGGTGTCGTCCCGGCCTAGTGCGCAATTGCGCACGGGAGCCGGGACCCATAACCACCGCCGTTCATCGTAGCGCGACGCTGGGACCGCAGCTCGATCCAACAACTCGACCCTGTGGTTATGGGTCCCGGGTCGCGCTTCGCTTGCCCGGGACGACGTTGAATTTGCGGCTACCCTACTCCGCCGCCATCTGCCGGGGCGCGGGCGGCGGGTTGGCGAGGTCGGCGGCGAGTTGCGCGTAGCGAACCTTTGCCTCCTTGACCGCTTTCTCCTTCACCGGGCCGTAGCCGCGGATGCGCTCGGGCAGCGACAGCAGTTCGACGGCGATGTCGTGATTGAGCGGCGACAGCAGGCTCAGCACCGTCGCGACATCCTTCTCGTAGCCCGCGATCAGATCCCGCTCGAGCTTGCGGTCGGCGTTGTAGCCGAAGATGTCGAGCGGCGTGCCGCGCAGGAAGCGGAAGCGCGCCATCACCTTGAAGGCCGACATCATCCACGCCCCGAAGGCGCGCTTCTTCGGACGACCCTGCGCGTCCAGCCCACCGCCGAGGATCGGCGGCGCCAGATTGAAGTTGAACTTGAAGTCGCCCTCGAACTGGTCGCGCAGCTGCTTCTCGAAGCGGCCGTCGGTGAACAGTCGCGCCACTTCGTACTCGTCCTTGTAGGCGAGCAGTTTTGCGTAGTTGATCGCGACCGCACGCGGCAGCGCCTCGCCATAGCCGCCCTTGGCGGCGGCATCGCGGACCTGGTCGACCAGCTTGCGGTAACGCCTGGCGAGCCGCCCGTTCTGATAATCGGTCAGCAACGCCATGCGGTGGGTGATGATCTCGTCGAGCGACATCGCATCCAGCGACTTGACAGGGGCAGCGTCGTCATCCTGCCCCTTCATCATCGCGGCGAGCCGCGCCGGATCGGCCGCGGCCAGACGCCCGAGCTGGAACGCCTGCGTGTTCATCTTGATCGAGACGCCATTGACCTCGATCGCCTGCTGGATCGATTCCGCCGACAGCGGCAACAACCCGCGCTGATAGGCAAAGCCCATCATCATGATGTTGGTGGCGATGGAGTCGCCGAGCAGCGCTTCGGCCGGCTTGGTGAAATCGAAGAAGGCAGAGTCCTTGCGCAGTTCGGTCTCCAGCACGCCGGTGACCTTGCGGCTCTGGAAGTTGAAGTCGCGGTTCAGGATGAAATCCGCGGTCGGGATGACGTGGCTGTTGATGATGCCGACGGTGCGGCTCGCCTCACACAGCGAGATGGTGTCCTTCGACACCGCCACGACCTCGTCGGCCGCCAGAACGAGATCGGCGGTGCCGGTCACGATGCGCGAGCAGGTCACATCTGCCGTGTGCTCGGAGAGCCGCACATGGCTGAGCACCGCACCGCCCTTTTGCGCGAGGCCGGACATGTCGAGGATCATCGAGGCCTTGCCCTCGATATGCGCGGCCATGCCGAGCAGCGCGCCGATAGTCAAGACGCCGGTGCCGCCGACGCCGCCGACCGCGATGTTGTAGGGCCGGTCGAGCGCAGGCTTCGAGGCCGGTTCCGGCAAGGCGCCGATGTCGCCGAGTTCAGTTGGCGCGCGACGCTTGAGCGTGCCGCCGTCGACCGTGACGAAGGACGGACAGAAGCCCTTCACGCAGGAATAATCCTTGTTGCAGGTCGACTGGTTGATGGTGCGCTTGCGCCCGAGCTCCGTCTCCAGCGGCTCGACCGAGATGCAGTTCGACTGCACCGAGCAATCGCCGCAGCCCTCGCAGACGGCGGGATTGATCAGCACGCGGCGCGCCGGATCCTCCATCTGGCCGCGCTTGCGGCGACGGCGCTTTTCGGCGGCGCAGGTCTGCACGAACACGATCGCCGAGGTGCCCTTGGTGTCGCGGCACATCTTCTGGACGTTCTCGAGCTCGTCGCGATGGAACAGCTTGACGCCGGGCGCGATGGTATCGGCCGGATAGGCGCCGGGATTTTCCGAGACCAGATAGATCTCGCGAATGCCTTCGGCGTGGAGCTGAAAGGTGATCTGCTGCGGCGAGAGGTCGCCGTCATGGCGCTGGCCGCCGGTCATCGCGACCGCGTCGTTGTAGAGGATCTTGTAGGTGATGTTGGCCTTGGAGGCGATCGACTGGCGGATCGCGAGAATGCCGGAATGGAAGTAGGTGCCGTCGCCGAGATTGGCGAAGATGTGGTTCTCGTTGGTGAACGGCGCGATGCCGACCCACGGCACGCCCTCGCCGCCCATATGCGTGAAGGTCTCGGTCGAGCGGTTCATCCACAGCGCCATGAAGTGGCAGCCGATGCCGCCAAGCGCGCGGCTGCCTTCCGGCACCTTGGTCGAGGTGTTGTGCGGGCAGCCCGAGCAGAAATACGGCGTGCGGCTGACCGGCGCCGTCGCCTGCATCTGGGTCGACTGGCGGCCGTTGAACCAGTCGGCCTTGGCGCGCAGCATCTCGGCGATTTCGGGATTGAGATTAAGTCGAAGCAACCGTTCGGTGAGCGAGCTCGCCAGCGAGGCCACGCTGAGCTCGGCGGCGAAAGTCAGGAAGCGCTTGTCGTGATCATCCATCTTGCCGACGATGCGCGGCCGCACGTCGTCGCGCCAGTTGAACAGCTCCTGCTTGACCTGGTTCTCGACGATCTCGCGGCGCTCCTCGACGATGAAGATCTCCTCGAGTCCGACGGCGAAATTGCGCACGCCCTCCGGCTCCAGCGGCCAGGGCATGCCGATCTTGTAGAGGCGGAGGCCGATCTTGGCGGCGATCTCGGGCGTGATGCCGAGCTCGCGCAGCGCCTGGCGGATGTCCTCATAGCTCTTGCCCGAGGCCATGATGCCGTAGCGCGCGTTCGGCGAATCCATGGTGATCCGGTTGACCTTGTTGGCGCGGGCAAAGGCGATGGCGGCGAAGCCCTTGTAGTCCTGCAACCGACGGTCCTGCTCGAAGCGGTCGTCGGGCCAGCGGATGTTCAGCCCGCCCGGCGGCAGCTCGAAATCGGCCGGGATGATGAACGGCGTCATCTCGTCGGTGAGGTCGATCTCGGCCGTGGTCTCGACCGTTTCGGTGATCACCTTCATGCCGACCCAGCAGCCCGAGTAGCGCGACATCGCGATCCCCAGGAGGCCCATCTCGATCATTTCATGGATGCTGGAGGGATAGAGGTAGGGCATCAGCGCGGAGATGAAGGCGTGGTCGGACTGATGCGGGACGGTGGAGGACTTTGCGCCGTGGTCGTCGCCGGCAAGGCAGAGTACGCCGCCGTGCCTGGCGGAGCCCGCCGCGTTACCGTGGCGGAACACGTCGCCGCAGCGGTCGACGCCGGGGCCCTTGCCGTACCAGATGCCGACCGCGCCATCATACTTGGCGCCGGCCGACAGCCCGAGCTGCTGCGAGCCCCAGATCGCGGTGGCCGCGAGGTCCTCGTTCACGCCGGGCTGGAATTTGATGTTGTACTGCTCGAGATGCTTGCGGGCGGCGAACAGCTGCTGGTCGTAGCCGCCGAGGGGGGAACCGCGATAGCCGGAGATGAAGCCTGCCGTGTTGAGGCCTGCGGCGCGGTCGCGTCTGATCTGCGCCATCGGCAGGCGGACCAGCGCCTGGATGCCCGTCATGAAGACGTGGCCGGTGCCTTGGGTGTATTTCTGGTCGAGACTGATAGGCCCTTGGTTGATTCCCATTTAGCCCTCTTTTCGCTGGTCGCGACGGCTGCTTTTTAGCTAGTCATCCGAACTTGTTAGAACCACTCTATGTCGGATTTTCCGGCCCGCGCAGCACAATTCTGAGCGACCAGGCCCGTCGCTCAAAAATCGCAATATCGTGCCGGGAATATCAGAGAGCCGTTTCGGTTTCTGTCGCAGGACAGGCCCGCGGCGAAATGGCGTAACGCGTCTTGTTGACCGGAGGGTGAATGGATGCGGCGACGATTTCGAACGACGGGTGCGATTCTGGCCGGCGCGCTGTTGTGCAGTGCGTTCGCGGCCCGCGAAGGCACCGCTGCGCCGACCGACGACATCATCGCCGGCGGCAAGGCGCTCACGATCGCCGGCGACTGTGCGAGCTGCCACACCGCCGATCCGGCAAAGCCGTTCGCCGGCGGCAAGCGGATCGACACGCCGTTCGGTGCAGTGTTCTCGGCGAATCTCACGCCCGACCGCGATACCGGCATCGGCGGCTGGAGTGACGACGATTTCCTCCGCGCGCTGCGCAGCGGCGTCTCGCCGAACGGGAAGCATTATTATCCCGCCTTCCCTTACCCCTCTTTCACGAAGCTGATCCGCGACGACATCCTGGCGATCCGCGCCTATCTCGCAACGCTGGCGCCGGTCAGCAACAGGGCGCCGCCACCGCAGCTGCGCTGGCCGTATTGCTACCGCGTGCTGATGCGCGCCTGGAACGCGTTGTTCTTCACGCCGGGCATCATCCAGCCGGACCAGAGCAAGGGAGCGGAATGGAATCGCGGCCGCTATCTGGTCGAGGCGCTCGCCCATTGCGGTGCCTGCCACACGCCGAAGAACGCGTTCGGCGCCGACAGGCGCGATCAGGCGCTCGGGGGCAGCATGGTGCAAGGCATGTTCGCACCGCGGCTCGATGGCGCGGAGCGCGGCGGGCTGAAGTCCTGGAGCGCTGACGACATCGCCGAATATCTGCAGAGCGGCCGCAACGGACACAGCCATGCCGGTCCGCTGATGTCCGAGGTGGTGGTCAACTCGACCTCGAAGATGAGCGACGGAGATGTGCGCGCGATCGCCGCCTATCTGAAGAGCCTGCCCGCCGGCGCACCGGAGCCGACGGTCACCCCGCCCTCGCCGGCGCAGATGAACAACGGCGAGCGGATCTATCGCGGCGCCTGCGTCGCCTGCCATGAGCTCGACGGCTCCGGCGCGCCGCGGATCTATCCGCCACTACCCGGCAACGCCAATCTGCAATCGGCCACTCCTGCAAGCACGCTGCGCATCATCCTCGACGGCGCGCAGACCGTGACCACGCCGCGCGCGCCTAACGCAGGGTCGATGCCGGCCTATCCGAAACTCAGCGATCAGGAGGTCGCGGACGTTGCGACCTACATCCGCAATTCCTGGGGCAATGCGGCGCCGGCCGTGACCGCGGACGAGGTCGCCAAAGCGCGGACAGCGAAATGAAGGCGCGGACGGCGAAATAGCGGCTCACCGCTCCTCGTCAGAGAACACGAATTTCGGCATCTCCCATCTGTAGCGGATCGCGAGCATCCGGAAGCTCAGGCCGAGCGCGAAGGTCAGCAGGGTCCAGACCGGCGGGTTGAGGTTCAGTCCGAACGCGGTCGCATAGAACAGCCCCGTCACCACGGAGACGCTGGCGTAGAGCTCGCTGCGAAACAGCAGCGGCACCTCGTTGCAGAGGATGTCGCGCAGCACGCCGCCGGCACAGCCGGTGATCATGCCGGAGACGATCACGATCGGCAGCGAGGCGTCGACCTGCCAGGCCACGTCGCATCCCGCCATGGTGAACACCACGAGCCCGATCGCATCGAGCACCAGGAATGCGAGATTGAGCCTGACCACCAGCCGCGCCAGCAGGATGGTCGCGAAGGCGCCGGCCGCCGCGACCGCAAGGTAGATCGGGTTCGCGACCCAGAGCAGCGGATAATGCCCGAGCAGCACGTCGCGGATGGTGCCGCCGCCGAGCGCGGTGATCGCCCCGAGCATGCAGACGCCGGCCCAATCCATGCTGCGTCGGCCGGCGGCCAGCGCCGCCGTCATCGATTGCGCCGCAACGGCAATGAACGAGAGCACGTGCAGCACCGAATCGGTGGGCGGCATGGTCCACATTGAAAAGGCCTCATGGAACAGGTTTGGAACCGCTGGGAATCGCCGGTTCCTGCATGAACTGGTTGCAACATTGGCGCGGAACATCCGAACGCGCCAGCCATTGTCCCCTGCGATTAGCTTTGAGGTGCTAACGGAGGAACTTTGCAATGGCTTACAACCCTGACGATCCGTATCGCGCCAACCTGACCGATGACGAAATCCGCCGTCAGGCGCGCTTCAACAGCCTGGACAACGAGTTGCAGCCGGACCCGGAACTGCGGGAGGGATCGGCAAGCAGCACCAAGATCGCGATGTTCGCAGTTGCGGTGGCCGTGGTGCTCGGCGCCCTGTTCTATGGGTTGAACAATACGTCGGTCCACGAGGCGGGCACGACGCCGTCGACGCAGACCGCGCAGCAACAGCCGGCCAATCCGGCCGGGGCGCCTCCGGGCATGCGCGACGTGACGCCGAAGCCCAACAGCCAGCCCGGCACGACCACGGGCGCGGCGCCGGCTCAGCCGGCCAACCCGCCGTCGGACATGAACAAGTCTGACATGAACAAGCCCGCCGCCCCGCCGGCCGACAATTCGAAGCAATAACTGACGACACTGACCAGGCGCGAGCAGCGGGCCCAAACGGCCCGCTGCTTTTTTGCACGCAAGGTCTACTTGAACATCTTGTTGAGCTCGCCGCCGGGATAGCCGTTGGCGAATTCGGTGAAGGTGCCCTTCTCGGCCATTTCCTTCGCCGCCTTCATGACGCCGGTCCAGGCCATCCGCGCCAGCGCCCCGCCGACGCTGATCCTGCGTACGCCGAGATCGGCCACCGCTTGCAGCGTCAGCTCGGACGCGCCGCCGATCAGGAGATTGACCGGCTTCGGCGCAACCGCCTTCACGACCGCGGTAATTTCCTCTTTCGTCGAAATGCCCGGCGAATAGAGCACGTCTGCCCCGGCTTCCGAATAGGCCTGCAGCCGCTCGATCACCAGGTTGAGGTCCTTCTTGCCCCACAGGAATGCCTCGCAGCGGCCGGTGAGCAGCACGCCGCTGTTGTCGGCATCGATCGCCTTGCGCGCCGCTTTGATGCGCTCGACCGCGAGCTTGTGCTCGAACAGCGGATTGGCCGCGTCACCGGTGGAGTCCTCGATCGAGAGCCCGGCGACGCCGGTCTTGACGCCGCGCGCGACATTGATCGCGACCTTCTCCGGCTCGACGGCGAAGCCGCCCTCGAAATCCGCATTGACGGGAATATCGACGGCCGCGCACATCGCTCTCAGATGATCGCAGACGTCGTCGATGGTGACGCGGTTGTCGGCCTTGGCGATGGTCCAGGCAAAGCCCGCGCTGGTCGAGGCCAGCGCCTTGAAGCGAGATGCTGCAATGCGCGGGCGCTGCCGGCATCAAACGGGTTCGGAATGATGAAGCATCCGCTCTCGTGCAGCTTCTTGAAGGCTGTGCGTTTGTCAGCAGTTGGCAGTGGCATTGGTCGCTCCCTAAGGTCGTTGGCCGCGCACACATAGGCACGCGCGTTTGTAGGCGCTAGTGCTGCTCATGTACCGCGCGACTGTCTTTCGGCGCCTGCTCGCGTTCGTTCAGGCCGTAGTCGCGCATCACACTCGCAACGCGCAGGCGATAGTTGTCAAAAATCCGCGCGCGGCCCTTGGCCTGGGTGCGACGGTGCTCGATGGTGTTGCGCCAGGCTTCTACCGCGGCCTCGTCGCGGAAGAATGACAGCGACACGAACTTGCCCTTCTCGGTGAGGCTCTCGAACCGCTCGACCGAGATGAAGCCGTCGATCTCCTGCAGGATCGGTTTCAGCTCGGCGGCAAGGTCGAAATACAGATTCCGGTGCTCCGGCTTCGGCCAGACTTCGAAGATCACGGCGATCATAGGCGCCTCCGCTCATTGTTGTTGCGGAACGACTATAGCTCGACCTTGCGCAGAAATGTCCGTTCCTCGGCGAGGATGAAGCGGTTTTCTTCCGCGAAGTTGAAATTCGCCATGCCCTCTTTGTCCTGCCGCAGCCGCGCGCGATAGGCCTCGTAGGCGGCAAGGCTCTCGAACGAGATCAGCGCAAAGCCGATGTTGTTGGTGCCCTCATGCGGCATCCAGTAGCCGAGCAAATCGCCGCCGCAGCGCGGGATGATCGACAGCCAGTTCCGCGAATACTCCTCGAACATCGCGCGCTTGAACGGATCGAGCTGGTAGCGGATGAAAACGGTAATGGTCATTGGGATGTCCTCTGTTCTCGGTCATTGCGAACGCAGCGAAGCAATCCATGGCTCCACTCGCGTCGGCAAGAATTGCTTCGCCGCTTCAGCGCAAAATTGCCTTCGCGATTTTGTCGCGAGCTCCTCGCAATGACGGCACGGTGAGACACTACCGCCTTGCCCGACCTCGATGCTTCGGCTATCATCGAACTATGAAAGCAGGACCCGACATCTCCCGGATCGCCGCCCTGGTCGGCGATCCCGCACGCTGCAACATGCTGACCGCGCTGATGACCGGCCGCGCGCTGACCGCGAGCGAGCTGGCGCAGGAGGCCGGCATCACCCCGCAGACGGCGAGCTCGCATCTCGCCAAGCTCGAGGCCGGCGGGCTGATCGAGCCCGAGAAACAGGGCCGCCACCGCTACTATCGCCTCTCCGACCCCGACGTCGCCGACGTGCTGGAAGGCCTGCAGGGCATCGCCGCCCGCGCCGGCCACATGCGCGTGCGCACCGGGCCGAAGGATCCGGCGCTGCGTCACGCCCGCATCTGCTACGACCATCTCGCCGGCGATCTCGGCGTGCAGATGCTCGACAGCATGAAGCGGCAGAAGCTGGTGCGCCAGAGCAAGCAGGCGATCGAGCTGACCGGCGAAGGCAAGCGCTTCATGGCCGAGGAGCTGCAGATCGACGCCGATGCGCTGACGCATCCGCGCCGTCCGGTGTGCAAGGCCTGCCTCGACTGGAGCGAGCGGCGGCACCACCTCGCCGGCACGCTGGGCGCGGCGATGATGGACCGCTTCACCGAATTGAAATGGGCCGCACGCGACGCGACGCCCGGCAGCCGGGTGGTCAATTTCTCGCGCAACGGCGAGAAGCGGTTCGCGGCGCTGTTCGGTGCAGGCGAGTAACCTCGCGCATTCAAATCAGCGTCGGCGCTTTCATGCGCGTCCCTCATCGCGCTTGTCTCGCGCTCCGATGCATTTGCACCCGCGTCGTGCGCTGCGTACGTGGCTAAGAAATGTTTCGAGATGATTCTGAGCGTGCTTGCGGCGCACTGACGCAGCTGTGAGCTGCAACATTCATGTCGCATTCAGCCCGCAACATTATGGTCGGCGACATCGGGCGCTGCTTCTGCAAAGATCCGGCCGGGCGAATCGGTAATCTAAAAGTTTGTTGCGGTGCCGCAGCGCGGCCCAAATAAAAGGAGAAGTCATGAAGTTTCTTTTTGCAGCAGCGGTTTTGGTGACGACCGCATTCGCCGGCATCAGCGCCGCTGATGCGGCTGGTGGCTGCGGTCCCGGCTGGCATCGTGGTCCCTATGGCGGCTGCGTCAGGAATCGTGGTCCCGTCGTCGTTGCCCCCGGCCCGGTCGTGGTTGAGCGCCCCGTCGTCGTCGCGCCCGGCGCGGTCGTGGTGGCGCCGCGCGTCCGCGCCTGCCCCTATGGCTTCGCCTGGCGCTACGGCCGTTGCCGCCCGATCTGATCGCGGCGCATTCCGAACAAACAAAACCCCGCTTCGCGCGGGGTTTTTCTTTTTCGACATGGAGTCGATATTACCAGCGGCGCCAGTGATGACGGCGCCAGTGACGGCGCCAGTGACGGCGGCGCCAACCCCAATGCCTGTGGTGCCAGCGCCGATGATGCCAACCGTGATGCCAACGCACTTGCTCGGGCTTCAGATGATCAACCTCGTCGCCCGTGGTGACGGCAGGATGCGCATCGCGGCCCGCCGGCGCACGTGGATCCTGGTTGAGGGGAAGCGGCGCGAGCGGCGCGGCCTGGGCCGTTGCTACGAACGTGGCTGCTCCGGCGGCGACACCGAAGGCGATCTTGAGAAAATCGCGGCGTTCCATGAGAGTTTCCCTTTGTTGCTGAGTTGGACCAACCGTACTCCCTGAGTTTTTTCGCCCCGACCTGAACGTTCGCTGAACCGCACGATCACGTTTCGCGGAACTCGACGTCTCGCTGCAGCGTCCACAACGCCGTGACGTCACGCAACCATCACGATCCGGCGGCCTCGTCCGCGCCCATCGGTCATGCTCGTTCCACCGTTTCATGGACAGCCGAACGGGACTAGCATCGCGCATCATAAGAAGATCTCCGGGAGGCCGCCGTGAAGTCAGGACAACCGCTCAAGGATGCCAGCCACCTCTACGAAGTCGAGCGCCGTGCGCTGCACGCCGCCCGCCCCGGCTTTCGCATCATGGAGCTGCAGCTCTCGCCGACCGAGAAAGTGCCGTGGCACACCCACAGCAACATCTCCGACACGTTCTACGTGCTGGAGGGCCAGATGCGGCTGTTCCTGCAGGAGCCGAAGGAGGAGGTGAACCTGAAGGTCGGCGAAGTCTACGCCGTCCGCCCCACCCGCCCGCACCTCGTCACCAACGCCGGCACGACGTCGCTGACGTTCCTGATCCTGCAAGGCGTCGGGGAATACGACTACGTGCCGCTGGCGTCTGAGTAAGGAGCGACTTTCTCCGATTGTCGTCCCTGCGAAAAGCAGGGACCCATAACCACAGGGCTGCGTTGTTGAAGCGCGCTGTGGCTCCAGCTTCGCGAACCAATTGGTATTCTTAGTTATGGGTCCCGGGTCGCGCTTCCGCCTTCGCTCGTTGAGCTACGGCGGACAAGTCGCTTGCCCGGGACGACGCGGGGGAACCAATCAGACGCGCCCGCTCCCATCACATCACATCACATCAGCTTCAGCGGCGCATCGTGAACCAGGCGCAAGTCGATGTTGCCGATCAGCCGCGCGCGGCGCGCCTCGGCGGTGCTGATGGCGGCCTCGGTCTGCCGCAAGGTGCTGACGTTCGATCCGAGCGACACAATGCCGCCGAGCACCAGCGCAATCGATCCGAGCGCTGCGGTTTCTCCTGAGCCCAACAGGCCGAGCAGCGCAGCGAAGAGCAGCGCGAACCCGCCGGCGATGGCCACCTTCGATCCGAGAATGATCCGCCGCGACCGTTCGGCGCTCTCGGCAAGCTCCTCGATCTGCGCCTCGATCTCGGAGATCTCGTCGGCCGGCTCGTCTTCGGTCATCAGGTTCGAACCTGTCTGGCGGGTCAGGCGAACCCGTAACCCGGCGTGTTCTTTTGCGCAAGGAATCGCTACGTTTCACAGGCGCGCTAGCTCCTGGTCATCCAATTGGGACTCAAATCAATGTTGGCCAGTTCAATGCTTGACGACGGCTGGGCCGTTGCGGCTCCCGCCGAGATCGGCCTCGATGCCGACAGTCTCTCCGGGCTCGACACGTTTCTCAAGCAATGGCCCAAGCGCAACGTTCGCGCCGTGGTCAACGCCCGGCGCGGCCGCTTCGCCAACCCGCCCTACACGCTCTCAGGACACCGGCACAACGCACGCAGGGACAGGCCCAGCCGACATCACCGACTCGCGCGAAGAGCCGTCAACGCTGGCCGATGCGTTTGAATGGCCGGGCAAGACCCTGACACGAACAGACACTCGCTCCCGTCCTCGACGGTCGATCGCTTCATATCGGAGACTATCCGGCCCGCTGTAACCGGATCGGGCCAGGTAAAAAACGCTTATGCCGCGGACCCAGCGCCCGATACAAGCTCGATCCAGTCCCGAGTCGCCCGCCACCTCGAAATCCTCGATACGGAAACAAACAGTCCCATATTTGGGCGGGTTTATGAGCAAGAGCTGTGGGAGCTCGACCGGCGCGCATGTTTTGTCGGCAAATGCGTAGCCATTAATAACGGCCTCTTCTGACGTCCGGGCGGTAACCATCATCTCGGTATCTTGCGCGAAGCACACTATGTCCATCGCAAGTATTGCGGACACCACACCCAGGTCGCACGATCGATTGGCGCTCTGCCAAAGCCTCGATCGTCGACGCCACATTGCCACGGCTGTCTCCATCCATCACAACGGCAGATTGTCGTGCTTCTTCGCCGGGATCTCGACCTTCTTGTCCCTCAACATCGCCAGCGCCCGCGCGATCCGCCGCCTCGTCGAATGCGGCATGATGACGTCGTCGATGTAGCCGCGCTCGGCGGCGATGAAGGGGGACAGGAAGCGGTCTTCGTATTCCTTGGTTCGCGCCGCGATCTTGTCGGGGTCGCCGATGTCACTGCGGAAGATGATCTCCACCGCGCCCTTGGCGCCCATCACGGCGATCTGCGCGGTCGGCCAGGCGTAGTTCATATCGGCGCCGATTTCCTTCGACGCCATGACGTCGAAGGCGCCGCCATAGGCCTTGCGGGTGATGATGGTGACGAGCGGCACCGTGCACTGCGAATAGGCGAACAGCAGTTTGGCGCCGTGCTTGATCAGGCCGCCATATTCCTGCGCGGTGCCCGGCAGGAAGCCCGGCACGTCGACGAAGGTGACGATCGGGATGTTGAAGGCATCGCAGAAGCGGACAAAGCGCGCAGCCTTGCGTGATGCATCGCTGTCGAGCACGCCCGCCAGCACCATCGGCTGGTTGGCGACGAAGCCGACAGTGCGGCCGGCGATGCGGCCGAAGCCGGTGACGATGTTCCTGGCGAAGGTCTCCGAGATCTCGAAGAAGTCGCCCTCATCGACCACCTTCAGGATCAGCTCCTTCATGTCGTAGGGCTTGTTCGGATTGTCCGGGATTAGCGTGTCCAAGGACATGTCGACCCGGCCGATGTCGTCGAAGCTCGGCCATTCCGGCACGCCGTCGGTGTTGTTCGACGGCAGGAAGTCGATCAGCCGGCGCATCTGCAACAGTGCATCGACGTCGTTCTCGAACGCGCCATCGGCGATCGAGGAGCGCGTCGCGTGCACCGAGGCGCCGCCGAGTTCTTCCGCCGTCACCACCTCGTTGGTGACGGTCTTCACCACGTCGGGGCCGGTGACGAACATGTAGCTGGTGTTCTTCACCATGAAGATGAAGTCGGTCATCGCCGGCGAATAGACGTCGCCGCCGGCGCAGGGGCCCATGATGACGGAGATCTGCGGGATCACGCCCGAAGCCTGCACGTTGCGGCGGAACACATAGGAATAGCCCGCGAGCGCGGCGACGCCCTCCTGGATGCGCGCGCCGCCGGCGTCATAGAGGCCGATGATCGGCGCCCTCGCCTTCATCGCCATGTCCTGAATTTTTGTGATCTTCAGCGCATGGGTTTCCGACAGCGAGCCGCCGAACACGGTAAAGTCCTTGGCGAACACGAAGGTCTTGCGGCCGTTGACCGTGCCCCAGCCGGTGACGACGCCGTCGCCGGGGATCTTGCTCTTCTCCATGCCGAACTCGATCGAGCGGTGCTCGACGAACATGTCGAATTCCTCGAACGAGCCCTTGTCCAGCAGGAGCTCGATCCGCTCGCGGGCGGTGAGCTTGCCGCGGGCGTGCTGCGCCTCGATGCGCTTTTCGCCGCCGCCCAGCCTGGCGCCGGCGCGCCGCTCTTCGAGGGTATCGAGGATATCTTTCATTTGTTTCCGCCCGTGTTAGCTACAGTCCGCGCCCCGGTGCGAGCCGGGTCCGCTTCGTTCGGATTGGCTTTAGCACGGCCATTTCGGAACCGGAAAGGCGCTTGTGGGCGGTATTGAGCGCCAAAACGGTAGGATTTTCCGATATCTGGGGAGACTGCAATGACCGACATGACGACTGAAGCGACTGGCGCCGCGACCGGCGGGGTGCGCACCCTGCTCCGGCTGGAGGGGCTGGTGCTGTTCGTCGGGATGACCGTGCTCTACTACAAGTGGGAAGGTTCCTGGCTGGTCTATGTCCTGCTGTTCCTGGTGCCGGACATCAGCTTTGCCGCCTACCTGATCAGCCCGCGAGTCGGCGCCATCGTCTACAACGCCGCGCACACTTATCTCGCGCCGGTGGCGCTGATGACGCTGGGTTTTGCCGGCGAAGGACCCTTGGTGCTCTCGATCGCGATGATCTGGCTCGCCCATATCGGGATCGACCGCGCGCTCGGCTATGGACTGAAATATTCAACAGGGTTCGGCTACACCCATCTCGGGCGGATCGGCAAGCTCAGCTGAACTCGACCCCGATCCGGCCTTTCCTGCGCCAGACCACGCGGCAGCGCCGTTCGGTCGCTTCCATCTCCAGCACGAGACGGAAACTGTCGGGGATGGCGGCGGGATCGGTGGCCTCGACCGCAGCGCCGGTTGTGGAGAGGTTGCGGACGATGCAGGTCATGCTGCGCCGGGCAAAGCTGATCCGTGCCGCCCGCGCGACATTGCGCCGGGAAGCCCGGCGCTGGTCGCCGGCGGTCACGACCGCCGAGAAGCCGGAACGGATCCTTACCTGCAACCGCACGTCCGCCTGCATGTCGAAATGCTTGACGATGCGGGGCCTGCTTGCGACCGCCGTCAATTGCAGCGATGCGAGCAGATGCTC
Organism: Bradyrhizobium tropiciagri; assembly: GCF_001189845.1. Taxonomy (GTDB): domain Bacteria; phylum Pseudomonadota; class Alphaproteobacteria; order Rhizobiales; family Xanthobacteraceae; genus Bradyrhizobium; species Bradyrhizobium tropiciagri. The sequence continues at coordinate 88,607 of NZ_LFLZ01000008.1, read as the reverse complement.
GACCTTCGCGCCATTGCCGAACGGCAGCAGCAGCCGCTCGCAATCGACCCGCTGATCGTTGGCATCAACGGTGGAGAACACCATGTAGACCGCGCAGCCGCTTGCGGCGCAGTCCTTCGCCGGCGTCAGCGTGATGCGCCGGAGCGACATCGGGACCACCTGCTCCATGGTCTTTCCGGCCCAGGCCGAATTGAACGCCTCGGCAACATTCTCGCCCTGATACATCGCGCGAAACTTGCGCAGCCGGCCCTCGCCTTCGACCGCCCATGCGACGAGTTGCCGGGGATCATGGATCGCCGAATCCGGCTTCAGCTCGGCAAAGGCGGGAAATGGCCGGCCGGCGGCCAGTTGATCCCACTGCGCCAGCAGTGCACGCTGGCTTGCCGACCTGATCACGTCAGGCGCAATGAACCTGAAGGTCATCTGCCCCTCTGATGTCGCGTCAGCGCGCAAGGTGAGCAGCTCGGCTTAAGGATCACTGAAACCCGATCCGCAACAATGCGGGGCGGTGCGGCGGGCGCCATGAATTACCACTTGGCATGGTTAGCGCGCGCTTTACACTTCGGCGGGAGGTCCGATGCTCCCTCAAGCAAAACGCCGCGCGAACACGACACAGACGACGACCAGCATGGTCGCTGCGATCATCGACCACGGCACGGGCTCATGCAGCAGCAGCCCGGCCAGCGCGAGGCCGAAGAACGGCTGCAACAGCTGCAACTGGCCGACGCTGGCGATGCTGCCGAGCGCAAGCCCGCGATACCAGAACACGAAGCCCACCAGCATGCTGAAGATCGAGACATAAGCGAGCCCGAGCCATGCCGGCGCACCGATGCTCTGCCAGCTCGGCGGCAGCGTCATGATGGTCATCAAGAGCACCACCGGCGCCGACAGCACCAGCGCCCAGGAGATCACCTGCCAGCCGCCGAGCCGGCGCGACAGCGCCGCGCCTTCGGCATAGCCGAGGCCGCAGACGATGATGGCGGCGACCATCAGCAAGTCACCGGTCAGCGACGCCGATCCGTCGCCCGACAGAGCGAAGGCTGCGACCGTCGCGCTGCCGATGCAGGAGAACAGCCAGAACTTTGGCTTCGGCCGCTCGCCGCCGCGCAGCACGCCGAACACCGCGGTCGACAGCGGCAGCAGCCCGATGAACACGATCGAATGCGCTGAGGTGATGTGCTGGAGCGCGAGCGCGGTCAGCAGCGGAAAGCCGATCACGACGCCGAGCGCGACGATGGTCAGCGACACCAGATCGCGCCGCTCCGGCCAGGGCTGCCGCAACACCGCGAGCAGCACGGCGCCGAGCAGCGCCGCGATCGCCGCGCGCGCCGAGGTCAGGAACAGCGGCGAGAACCCGGCGACGGCGACGCGGGTCGCAGGCAGCGAGCCGCTGAAGATGATCACACCGAGCAGGCCGCTGCCCCAGCCTTCCAGCGACGCGCCGCCGCTCCCCTCGCCGGCCCAGGACTTTCCCGACAACGTCTTCGAATCGCTCATCACGTACCTCGTCTTTCGCGGACGAGGATAGCGGCGACGGGCTAGCCAAGTCAGTTACGGATCAGTACAATATCGCCAGACTGTATGGGTAAAGGTAGGCATACACTTGCAGCGACCAGCCAACGCACCGAAGGCGACCCGAACCACCGAAGTGATGAACGCGATCCGCGCCAGGATCGCGAGCCGCGCGCTCGCCGCCGACGACCGCCTGCCCTCGATCCGCAGCTTTGCCGCGACCATGGGCGTCTCGCCCTCGACCGTGGTCGAGGCCTATGACCGGCTCGCCGCCGAGGGCCTGATCCGGGCGCGGCCGGGCTCCGGCTTCTATGTCTCGTCGGCGGCGCTGCCGCCGCTTTCGCTGGCCAAGGACCAGCCGCAGCACGACCGCGCCGTCGATCCGTTCTGGGTGTCGCGGCAATCGCTCGACGCCGCGAGCGGCGCGCTGAAGCCGGGCTGCGGCTGGCTGCCCGCCGACTGGATGCCGACCGAGGCGCTGCGGCGCGCGTTCCGCGGCCTGGCGCGGGCCGAGGACGCCGTGCTCGCCGATTACGGTGCGACGCGCGGCTCGCTGGCCCTGCGCCGCACGTTGATGGCGCGGTTCGCCGACGAGGGCCTCGAAGTGTCGCCCGAGCAGGTGCTGCTCACGATGTCCGGCACCCAGGCGATCGACCTGATCTGCCGCTTCCTGCTACGGCCCGGCGACACGGTGCTGATCGACGATCCCTGCTATTTCAATTTCCGGGCGCTGCTGCGCGCCCATCAGGTCAAGCTCGTCAGCGTGCCCTACACCCCGTCGGGGCCCGATATCGCAAGCTTCGAGGCCGTGCTCGACGCCGAGCGGCCGCGGCTCTACATCACCGTGTCAGGGCTGCACAATCCGACCGGGGCGACGATGTCGCCGCAGACCGCGCACCGCGTGCTGAATGCCGCCACCGCCTACGATCTCACCATCGTCGAGGACGACATCTTCGCCGATTTCGAGCCGGAGCCGTCGGCGCGGCTCGCGGCCCTCGACGGGCTGAACCGCGTGATCCGGATCGGCAGTTTCTCCAAGACGCTGTCGGCGTCGCTGCGCTGCGGCTTCATCGCGGCGCGCGCCGACTGGGTCGAGCAGCTGGTCGATCTGCAGGTCGCGACCGGGTTCGGCGGCCCCTGCGCGGTCGCGACCGAAATCATCGCGAGCGTCTTGGCGACCGGCTTCTACCGCAAGCATGTCGAGGAGCTGCGCCGGCGGCTCGCGCGCGCCCGCCGCGACGTCGGCGAGAAATTGCAGCGCATCGGCATCGAGCCGTGGCTGATGCCGCGCGGCGGCTTCCAGCTCTGGTGCCGCCTGCCCGACGGCTGCGACTCTGCGGACGTGGCACGCGCTGCGCTCGCCGACAACATCGTGCTGGCGCCGGGCAACGTGTTCAGCACCACGCAATCGGCCACCGGCTTCATGCGCTTCAACGTCGCGCAGTGCCGCGACCCGAAACTGATGCCTGCGTTGCAGCGGGCGATCGGGCGCTAATCTTCGGTCGGCGCGGAACCGGCCTTGCGCGCGACGGCGCGCGGTAAGAACCTTCGGAACCCTGCCGCGTTATGAGGCATCAACCGGTAGAGGAGCTCAGGATGTCTCGATCAACACTCGCGAAGACCAGCCTCGTGCTGCTGTCGCTCGGCGTATTTGCATCGCCCTCGCAAGCCGCGCCTGCCTCGCCTTTGCTCGCCATGGCGGGTTCATGGTCCGGCGGAGGCACGCTGACGACATCGGATGGCATGCAGGAGCAACTGCGCTGCCGCGCCAAATACGACGTCGACGGCACCGGCGCCGAACTTCGCCTGTCGCTCAAATGCGCCAGCGCGAGTTACAATTTCGATCTCACCAGCGACGTCGAATATCGCGGTGGTGCGATCTCCGGCGCATGGACCGAGGCGAGCCGGAATGCGTCCGGAACGATCTCGGGGCGCGCGACCGGCGATCGCGTTGACGCCGCCGCGCGCGGCAACAATTTCTCCGCCGACCTCTCGCTCACCACGCGTGGCGGCAAGCAATCCGTGTCGATCCGTCCGCAGCAGAGCAACGTGACGGCGGTTTCGCTGGCGCTCGCGCGGCACTAGCGCGAGATGAGATCAGGTCGAGCGGCGCTGCGTCGCCCCGCTCTTACGGGGCGACGTGAAGCGAAGTCTGCGTCGCTACTTCTCGCCGACCTTGAACGGCTCTTCCTTGCCCGGCGGCACGGTCTCCTCGGCCATCGCCAGGATCATCGCCACCATCACGTAATTGCCGGCGAGCGCGGTGAGATCGACGATCTGTTGATCGTTGAAGATCGTCTTGGCTCGGGCATAGGTCGCGTCGGAAACCTTCTTGGTCGTGGTCAGCTCGGTGACGAAGTCGTACACCACGGCTTCGTCGTCGGCCATCTTCGACGGACGGTTGCCGGCCTTCAGCTCGGCGATGACGTCGGCCGACAGCCCGGCCTTGGCCGCGAGCGGCGCATGCGCGAACCATTCGACCTGCGAGCGCCACTGCCGGCCGATGATCAGGATCGCGAATTCGTTCAGCCTGGTCGGCACCGAAGTCTGCCAGCGCAGGTAATAGAACAGATCATAGAGCCGCTGGCCTAGCACCGGGCTCCTGATGATCGGATTGTAGGGACCGCCGATGCCGACGCTCGACACTTTCATGATCTGCTCGCCGAGCGGCTTCTGCAGGTCGTTGAGCTGATCCATCGTCAGCTGCGGGAAGCGCGGCTCCTTGCTGGTGGCCGGCACTGATAACACCGTGGCCGCGAGCCAGCCGCCGGCCGCGGCCAGCGTGAGCGACGAGAGCCAGACTGTTGCTGAATGCATGATTTCCTCCGCTTGATTTTATCGGAGGATGCTAGTCGAGCCGCACAGCGCCTACCAGCCGCGGCGCGCGCAGGTCAGCCCGTCACAGTGCGACGATATCGGTCAGGCATTGCTGCGTGACGCTCATCCGCGCGTCGATCTGCGCCTGAGTCTTGCAGTCCATGTTCATCGCGAACACGGTGATGTCGCTGCCCTTCTCGGACCAGCCGACCAGCCAGCCGAGCGAGCCGTGTTCCTTGTCGGTGAGGCCGGTCTTGGCGCGGATGACGGCGTCGCCGACCTTCGTCACGGGGAGGATGTCGCGCACCAGCTCTTGGCTGCGCTTGCCGACCGGCAGCACGCCGCGGCGCAGCCGGTCGAGGAAATCGATCTGCTGCACCGGATCGATCCGCAAATTGCCGGAGACCCAGAACTGGTCGATGCCGCCGCCGATGTCGCGGTTGCCGTAGTCGATCGTGTCGAGATATGTCTTCATCCGCTCCTCGCCGATCCGGCGGGCGATCTCCTGGAACACCGGGAAGGCTGACACCGCGATCGCCGAGCGCAGCGTGTGGTCCTTGTTCCAGGCCTCGATGCTACGCGTGATGCCGTCCCACTTGAAGACGTCCTTGTCGGGATCCTGCACCACGCCGGTGTCGAGCGCGATCAGCGCGTTCGGGATCTTGAAGGTCGAAGCCGGCAGCCTGCCCTCGCCCGAGCGCACCTTGTCGCTCGCGATGATCAGATAGTCGTCGATCTTGTAGCCCACGAAGGTGCCCTCGGTGCCAAGATCGAAGAACCGCTTCTGCAAATCCTCGCGAAACTCGCTGCGCTGGTAGGACACATTCGCAAAACTGCGCGACGGCAGGATAGCGGCGGTGGCAAACAGACCGAGCGCATGGCGGCGATGGATCACGAGGGGACCTGAACTGTTTCGGGTTGACGACGATGGTGGATGGCATCGTGGTAAAACAATGACAGCAAAAACGCCAGATCAGGCGTTCCGCCGCCAACTTGCCGGCACAATTCGCGCCAAGGTTGAGGCGCTTGGAATGCTCGAACAGGAGCGCGTCTTGCGTGGGCTGCTACTGATCATGTTTTGCGTGACTGCCGGCCAGGCCGCCGCCGAGGCGCCGTTCGTGCCGCCCGGAATATCTCCACCGGACTATGAAGTAACCACTACAGTTACGAAATCCTATGATCCTAAGGAAGGCAGCCAGATCGTGATACACCACGATCATTGGACCCGCGCAACCCCAGGTAGGGACTCGCCAAATGGCGTGTATTACGCAGGCAACGGGGTCGCTATTGAGTACTATGCCGGGGGAATTGATATCAGGCGCCGCCGCTTGCGATGGGACGGTATCGACTACGAGGCGCACAACACAGGTGAGCGACAGACCCATCTCGGTGAAAGCTGTACGGTGTGGGAAACCCTGCGAAGCAAGCCGGACTATGGTCGCCTGAAATCCTCCGAATCCAGCTGCGTGACTGATGATGGCATCGAGCTCTGGCACAGATCGATTTACGGGGGTGAAGTCCAAAGATCAGTCGAGGCGACGAACATCGAACGCCGGCCGGTCGCCGACAACGAGGTCCATCCGCCACGCCCACTGCTGGCACTCGACTGGTGGCAGCGCGATACGCCCATGAGCTCAACAAAGCCGGACCATGAGATCATCATGGAGCCAGCGGGAAATGCCAAACCGACCAGCCCCCCGATCCAGACGGTCCGCCGGAGTGGCCCATGGCAATTCAAAGAGCAGATAGGCGGTCGGTCTCGCAGGATCGAAATCGCTCGCGATGCGAGTTGGGCGCGGCTTTACTACACAAGTGACGAATTTGGGGTTCCCGATCACCTTGCTGTCACGCAGTTGAAATTCGCTCCGCCAATGGAGACGCGTACAACGCCAACGGATTTGGGTCGAACCGATACGATTCTCGGTGAGACGTGTCGCTGGTATCGCATGGATCCGGGAGTCGCCGACGGCGGCACGATACACTGCCTGAGCGAGGACGGCCTCGTTCTCAAGGAAACCCTGTTGTCGTGGGGTTCTGCAAGGACATGGATTGCGACCCGCCTGACGCGGCGTCCGGTCTCGATCGATGAGATCAAGCCACCTGTCGAACTGTTGGAGCCACACACCTGGGGTCTCGACTGACGCGCGCCGCGCGCTACCGCGCCCGGCCCGACATCCGCAGCACGAACACCAGCACCTCGGCGACGGCCTTGTAGAGCTCGGCCGGGATCTCGTCGCCGAGCTCGACGTTGGAGAGCGCGCCGGCCAAGACCTCATTCTCCTCGATCGGGATGTCGTTGGCCTTCGCGACCTCGATGATCTTGGCGCCGATCGCGCCCTTGCCTTTGGCCACCACGCGCGGCGCGCCGGCGTGGTCGTAGTGCAGCGCGACCGCGAGCTGGTTCTGCGCCTCGCTCATGATGCGCGGTCCAGGAAATGGCCGGCGCGCGCGGGCGCAGGTTGCGGCGGACTGCCGTCGCGGATCTCGATATCGCCGGGCGTCAGCTCGGCCCTGGTCAGCGCCTGGCTCAGCTCGGAGGCGCCGGCGCGCAGCTGCGCGGCGGTCGACGGCCGCTCGGCCCACATCCGCACCGAAGTGCGCTCGCCGTTCAGCGAGACCAGCGCGTGCACCGGCCCGGCCGGTTCGACGTCGAGCGTAAAGCGCGCCCGCCACACCCGCTTGGCGGCCTCGACTTCATTGCCGCCGCCGTCGCGGGAAATCTCGAACTGCGCCATCGCCGTGCCCTGCTGGGTCAGGAATGGAATCTCGAAATTCCAGCGTGGCACCATCGCATCGAGCTGCGGACGCGCAGCATCGCCGTGGCCCGGCAGCGAGGCGACCTGCAGCAGCGTCTGCCGCGCCAGTGCCGCATCGGTGTTTTCCAGCAGGCGATGCGCTGTGGTTGCGAGCGGCGCGCCTGGCGCGATCGACGGCTCCGCGACGGCCTGGACCGACGGCAGCGCGCCGTGAAACGGCGGTGGCGGCGTGCTGCCGCGCGCGGGCACATCGCCGGGCAGCATCTCCCTGGCCGCGGTGTCCTGCCGTGCCGGGTTGCCGAGCTCATGCAGCGCTTCCTGGATCAGATTGAGCGCGCCACCGGAAGACGGGCCGGCATCGAGCGCATCCGCGAGCGCGCCGGCGAGCCCAGTGACGCCGCGGGTGAGATCCTCGGCCACCGGCAGGCGGGCCTGCGGCAGCAGGATCTCCTGGACGTCGAGGCCGGGCGTACCTGACGGCACGAGGCTCGGCGCCGCTCCGACGCCGGGCAACGCCGGTTGCTGCAGCGGCGTGGGCGCAGGCCTCGCGGCGTCACCCGCGCCGAGCGAGGTCAGCGCCTGGCGCAGCACGATCAGCGCGGCCTTCAGATCGGGCGCACTGCCGCTCGCCGGCGCGACGCTAGATGCGAGCGTCGCCTCCAGCAGCAGGCCGGACTTCTGGAAGCCGGCCTTGACGGCATCGCCGCTCAAATTCTCGTCAAGGCCGGTCTGCTGCGCCAGCACCTGGGCGATCGCGGCCTGCAGCTTTGGCGGCAGATTGGCTGACGCGACCGCCGTGAGATTGGCAAACAGCGGCGCTTGACTGCCCTGCACGGCCGCCGCGTGCTGTGCAGTGGCGGTGATGGTGACGCGCTCGAGCGGCGTCAGCGCGGCCTTCGGCGCCGTGGCGACGGGTTGCGGCGCGGCCGTGGCGTTGGCCGCGCCCGGCGATAGCTGCACCGCATCGCCGGTGTCCGCGCCCGATCCAACCAGTTGCAGACGGATGCCGTCATTGCTCTGCGACACCGCAAGCTGCAGGTTCTGGCCCTGTTGCAGCGGCACCTCGGTCTGGACATCGATCGACAGGCTGGCGATCGCGATCCGCACCAGATCGGCGGAAAGCACCTTCAGGACCTGCGCATTGATGACGCTGCCCGCCTCCAGCGTGAGGTCCGGTGCAACGCTGTCCGCCTCCTTCGAGGCGAGCACCGGCTGCACGGGATTGACGGCGATAGCCATGTCGGAGGTCTCGGCCAGGCACAAGGGATGTGCCGCAGGCTAGCCCGGCGCCGTAAAGGTCTCGTTAACCGGCAGGCGGCCTGAACTCCCTGAGGACGCCGGCGGCGGCCTTGAAATCGACCTGGCGGGCCGCGCGGCGCGCCGCGACCTCCTCGTCGACGCCCCATTTCTCGATATTCCAGTCCTCGTCGACATGGGCGGCGGCCCAGACCTGGTCCTCGTCACGGACACCATGCGCCAAGGCCAGCGCCAGCAGCGCCGAGCCGGTCAAGGTCGTCACCACATGGAGCGCCGCGACCGGCCAGGGATCGGTCGGGAACGCGGCGCGCGCCGCCCTGATCGCGGGCTCGGGCTGGCCGACATGCATGACCCCTTCGGCCATCACGAAATGGGCGCCGAGCGCATCGGCGGCCCAGAACAGGATCGGGTCCCAATGCTCGGCCTCGCGCGCCACCAGCGTCTCGGGATGACCGGCGCGGTAGAACAGCAGGTCGCTGCCGAGGAATTTGGCCGCATCGTCAGCGACCTCGTCGACGCGATCGATCACCCCCTCGACCACGCTGTTGGCGAGGCGCGTCAGCGGCATGGTCACGGGATCGATGGTGTCGCCCTGCGCATTCCATTCGGCCGCGACGGCATCCGCAATGGCGCGGGTCGGCACCACGATCGGGTTGCCTGACGGCGAGCGGATCTGCTTGCCGTCGAGCATGATCGCAAATCCGCCGTCGGCGTCAGCGACGGCGGCGCTGGTGTAGAAGCGCTTGCGCTTGGGCGTGCGGATGTGGCGCCGCACCGCCTCCTGCGGATCGAGCGGAGCTTGTTCAGGGATATCGTCGAAGAGTTCGCGCATCGCGCCGGCCGGCTTTCGTTTCCAGGGATTTCCCTGCAAGATATGTCAGCGGCAGAGGCAAATAAAGCTGATGGGACGCGGCAAATTCCTCGCGGGTGTCTCCCTCGTTGCGGCGGTTTTCGGAGCCGGCGCCGCCGACGCCGGGTTCCGCACGCCGGAATCGCTGATCCGCAACGTCTATGCCCATTATGGCAAAGGCAGCGCCGCGTTTTCCAATGGCCTGCCGCGCGACGAGGAAACCGCCCGGCAGTTCTTCGATCCCGGCCTGCGCGGCGCCTGGACCGCCCTGCACGATGCGCCGTACGATTTCTTGGTCCAGAGCCCGAGCTGGCGGATCGGCCCGATCTCGATCGCAACGCCGCGCCGCCAGTTCGACAAGACCGATGTGACTGTGACCTTCGACAATGAGGGCCGCGCGGTCACACTCAACTTCATCGTCGTCAACGGCCCCGACGGCTGGGTGATCGCGGATGTCGAGAGCCCGCACGATTCATTGCGGATGTTCCTGACGCAGTTCAGGCGCTAAACTCACTTATCGGCACGTCGGCAGATGACAGGATCGGCGATACCGAAAAAATTTCTGCCGATTGCCTGCGCGTCTCCGTATCTCCGCAATTCAGTCGGTGAATGGCTCATCCGATTGATCGCTCAGCAGGTTTGAACATCGCGCACGCCGCTGCGTCGAAGTGCCGCAAATTCCTGTCATCTGCGTGTTAGAAACCTGCCAGATTTCGGCAACAACGCGCGGCTAGCGTCCCGATACCAAACAGAAGCATTTGCCGACCATTGCGGTCGCAAGACGTGAACTGACGTCACGCGTGGCGTCGGTCGCGCGTTTGCGCGCGCGTGGCGGCGCATAAGCGGGGCGGCGTGGCACGACGACTTTCGACCGTTTGTTGTGTCATCGCCGCAGCTTGCCTCGGGCTGGCTGCGAGCGGCATGACGACCTGGCTCGCCGCCGCAAGCTTGCAGGATGCGCCGCGAACGCAGCAGGACGTTTGTGCGCGGCCCGCCCCCGGAAGCGCGATCGAGGAACCCGCCGAATTGCGCAGCCGCGACGGTGTGCTCGAAACCGACCTCACCATCCATGATGAAAAGCTGCCGGATGGAACGAGCCGCTACTGCTACCTGACACCGGACGGCAAGCCGTCGCCGACCCTGCGGCTGAAGCCGGGCGATCAACTGGTGATCCATTTCAAGAACGACCTCGTCGATCTCGATACGGCAACGCCCGCGATCGACCGTCCGCTCGCCGGCGCGCCGATCTGCACGACGAGACCAAAGGCCGACATTTGCGAGAGCGGCGCGATGACGCCGATCTCGACCAATCTGCACTTCCACGGGCTGACCGTGCCGCCGGTCTGCCACCAGGATGATGTGCTGAAAACCTCGATCCAGCCCGACGACGCGCCGTTCGAGTATCGTCTGCGCATTGCCGACGACGCGGCGCCCGGCCTCTATTGGTATCATCCGCATCTGCACGGCTTCAGCAAGACACAGGTGCTCGGCGGCGCCTCCGGCGCCATCATCATCGAGGGCATCGAGCGCGCCGATCCACAGCTCGCCGGCCTGCCCGAGCGCGTGCTCGTGATCCGCGACCAGGATCTCGTCAATCCCGACGCGCCGCCGTCGAAATTCGAGCCGGTCATGACCAAGAGCCAGCTCGACAATGACGGCGACGTCGCCAATTCCGGCACCGGTTTCGGCAAGCCGTCGAAGGATCTCTCCGTCAACTTCGTGCCGGTGCCCTATCCGAACTATCCGCCGGCGAGGCTGACGATGAAGCCCGGCGAGCGGCAGCTCTGGCGGGTGCTGAACGCATCCGCGATCACCTATCTCAACCTCGCGCTGCTGGTCGGCCGCGCGCCGCAGCAGATCGGCATCGTAGGGCTCGATGGCGTGCCACTGCAATTCCAGGGCAGCCCGTCGCCGTCGGTGCAATGGGTCAACCATATCGGCCTGCCTCCGGGCTCGCGCGCCGAGTTCATCGTCGAGGGACCGCCCGCCGGCGCGTCAGCCTTGCTGGTGACGCGCGCGGTCGACACCGGGCCGGCCGGCGAGAACGATCCCAACCGCGCGCTGCTCGCCGTCACGGCCTCGGCCAACGCTGGCGAGCCGCAGGCCGCCCTGCCCGCTCACGCCGAGCCGCTGGCGCGACCTGAGCGGCCGTGGGTCGGCAATGTCGCCCCGGTGCGCGTCAGAAAACTGTTCTTCTCCGAGCAGCCGGAGAATCCGAACGACCCGAACAGCCCGACCAAGTTCTTCATGACCCTCGACGGTGAGACGCCGAAGCCATTCGATCCGCATTCGGACGTTCCCGACATCACCGTGCGGCAGGGCGACGTCGAGGACTGGATCATCGAGAACCGCTCGATGGAGCTGCATGATTTCCACATCCATCAGCTTCACTTCCAGCTGCTCGACTGGTCCGGCGTCGCGGTCAACGAGCCGTTCCTGCGCGATACCGTCAACGTGCCCTACTACAACACCCGGATGCTGAAATATCCGAGCGTGCGCCTGCGCATGGATTTCCGCGATCCCAACATCGTCGGCACCTTCGTCTACCACTGCCACGTCCTCGAGCATGAGGACGGCGGCATGATGGGGCGGATCAAGGTCGTGCCGCGAGACACTGCAAGTTCTACCAAGCCGCTCAACCAGCAAAAAGGAGAGCTTTAATGCGCGACAAGCGGAAGTCACGTTGGCTGCAGAGTTGCCGCCTCACCCTCAGCGCACTGGCGCTGGGCCAGTTCACCGCCGGCCCCGTCCTTGCGCAGGACTGGGATCACCACGGTGGACACGAGACCCGTTCGCCGATCAAGCACGTGATCGTCATCATCGGCGAGAACCGCAGCTTCGACCACGTGTTCGCGACCTACGTGCCCGAGCGACACGGCGAGAGCGTGTTCAACCTGCTCTCGCAGGGCATCGTCAAGCTCGACGCCAGCAAGAATGCGATCCCCGGGCCGAACTTCGAAAAGGCGCATCAGCACGCGGCGATGGATAACGGCCCGAACGATGCATTCCTGCTGAGCCCGCCGAAGCAGAACTTCCCGAAGGATCAATTGCCGGCTCCGCTGGTCGGCGGTCCCAAGGTCTCCTACATCCCGAACAAGTGCGGCAGCTCGCCGATCACCACCTGCGAGGCCTCGCTGGTGCTGGCGCAGCAGTCGGAATCCGGCCTGCCGTCCGAGTACTACCAGTTCCTGCTCTCCGGTGGCACCGGCCAGACCTCGCAGACCCCCGATCAGCGCATCACCAATGTCAGCACGCTGCCGGCCGGTCCGTTCCAGCTGACCAATAGCGACGCGATGCCCTACGACTCCTATTCGGCAAGCCCGGTGCATCGCTTCTACCAGATGTGGCAGCAGCTGAACTGCAACCACTCGGCGGCCAGCCGCGACAATCCGTCGGGCTGCGGCGCCAATCTGTTCGCCTGGGTTGAAGTGACGGTCGGCGCCGGTGCCAACGGCGCGGCGCAGCCCTCGAACTTCTCCACCGACTATTCGCCGACGGCGACGACCACGGGCGAAGGTTCGACCGCGCTCGGCTTCTACAACGTGCAGAAGGGCGATGTGCCTTACTTCACCTCACTCGCGCAGAAATATGCGATGAGCGACAACTTCCACCAGTCGGTCAACGGCGCACCGGTGCCAACCACATCATGTTCGGCCATGCCGACATGCTCTACTTCAGCGACACCTACGGCAACGCCGCGGTACCGCCGAACGGCACGCAGGTGTTCGGCGGCACGCCCGACGCCGGCATCGTGCATGAGATCGAGAATCCGAACCCGGCTGCTGGCACCAACAACTGGTACACCGAGGACGGCTACGGCGCCGGCGGCAATGGCGGCTTCCCGCCGCCCTTCCAGACGAGCCCGGTGTCCGGCGGCGGCTCCTACAGCGACTGCTCGGATCCGACCCAGCCCGGCGTCAAGCCGATCCTGGACTATCTGAAGCACATCCGGATCAACGCGAATTGCGAACCGGGGCACTATTATCTGTTGAACAACTACAATCCGGGTTATTTCGGCAACGGCAAGAATGCCTACACCGACACCAACCCGTCCAACACGCCGTTCACGATCCCGCCGTCGACCCGCAAGAGCATCGGCGACAGCCTGAACGAGCGGAATATCTCGTGGAAGTATTACGGCGACCAGTGGAACAACTACGTCAACGATCCCTACCAGCTCAACTGGGGCGTAGCCGGTCCGACCGCCGACGAGTACTGCAACATCTGCAATCCGTTCCAGTACGACACCTCGATCATGTCGCATCCGGAACAGGTCGCAGCCCATATCAAGGACTCGGTTGATCTGTACTCTGACCTCTCCAAGCACTCGCTGCCGGCGGTCTCGATCGTCAAGCCGAGCGGCTTCACCGACGGTCACCCGTCGTCGTCCAAGCTCAACCTGTTCGAAGGCTTCGCAAAGAAGATCGTCGACCAGGTCCAGGCCTCGGACTACGCCAAGGATACCGCGATCTTCATCACGTTCGACGAAGGTGGCGGCTACTTCGACTCCGGCTACGTGCAGCCGCTCGACTATTTCGGCGACGGCACGCGCATTCCGCTGATCGTGGTGTCGCCGTTCGCGCGGCAGGGCCACATCTCGCATGAATATGCCGATCACGTCTCGATCATCAAATTCATCGAGCGGAACTGGCGCCTCGAGCCGATCACCCATCGCAGCCGCGATAACTTCCCGAACCCGGTTGCGGCGCCTGGCAATCCCTACGTTCCGGTCAACAGCCCGGCGCTCAGCGATCTGTTCGACTTCTTCGACTTCGACGGCGGCGGCCATCACCACGGTGACGGCAACGACCAGGGCGGCAACTGGAATAACTGACGACCGCTTTTGATGAAACACAATCCGCCGGCCCGAAAGGCCGGCGGATTTCGTTTGTGCCAGGCTGGATGATCATAAGCTGCGCGAGCCTGGCCGCCGATCTCCCTGCGCTTGTGGACCGCCCCGAAGTCCGGCAGTCTCCGCGACCAGCGGAATGAACACGGGAGCCGACAGCATGCGACGCCTCTCTCTTCCGATAGCCCTGCTGACCGCGGCGTGGTTGCACGTCCCGCTTCCCGCTCAATCGGCGCCTTGCATGCTCGTTACCTTGACCGGCACGATGAGCGGGCCGGCCCTCATCAATGGCGTCGCCGGTGCCGGCACCCTCGTGCGCTATGGCGACGACAGTGCCGGCTGCAACACAACGAAGCTGCAGTTCGATGCCGGCCGCGGCACCGTCTTGCGGCTGTCACAACTGAACATCGATCCCGCAGAGATCGATGCCGTGTTCTTCACCCATATGCATTCGGACCACACCGAGGGCTTCGTTGACCTCCTGCTCGCGCGCTGGAACTGGAGTTCCAGCGGAGCCAAGGTCGATGTCGTCTGCAGCAGCGATGCGCCCTCACCGCTCGGCTTCACCATGAGCTGCGGCAAGTTCGTGACACATATCGGTGACGCCTTCGTTCAGTCCGGCGAAATCGCGCAGCGGGTTTCGGAGGATAAGAGACGATTGGCGGGCGGACCTACCGAGCTCGCGCACCTCATCACGTTCGAGCCGAGCGACGAGCCGCAGCTGGTTTGGACGAAGGGCGACGTCAAGGTGAGCGCGATCCGCTCGACCCACGTCGCCGGCCATGCCTCGTTCCGCGTCGACACACCTGCCGGCAGCGTCGTGATCGGCGGCGATGCCAGCAACGACAGCTCGGCGCCGCCTCGCCCGACCTCGACATCGGCGCAAGTCGAGAAGCTGGCGCAGGGCGCCGAGGTGATCGTGCATTCGACCATGCATCCGGTCATGGGTCCGGAGCGCGACAGCGGCATGCCGCCTCCGGTTTATTATCGCCAGAGCCTGACGCCCGACCTTGGCGCGATGGCGAGACGCACCGGCGCCAAATACCTGATGCTGACCCATCTGGCGCCGCAGGTCGGGGCGACGCATCACGGTCCCTACAAGGTGCCTGGTGGTGCGCTGACCGAAGCGGACTACCGCACCGCCGCCGAGGCAGGCGGCTTCACGGGGACGACGATCGTCGGCTCCGACGTCACGACGTTGCGCCTTCCCGCCCAATAGCGCGGTCGGGATTTGACGTGTCAGTCACGCGTGTTGGCGCAGGATCGCGAATAGGCGGCGCGGTCGCTCTGGTTCAGGCCGCTGGCCGCGGCATCGTCGAGGCACCGGCTGACACGGTCGCCGAACGAGCTGCGCGCGGGAGCACGCAGGTTCGGCTGCGTGATCGCGTCCATCTTGGGGATCGGCGGCACCTCGATTTTGGGCGGTGGAGGTGGCGGTGGCGGCGGCGGCAGGGTTGGATTGTAGATCGAACCACCGGGCCCGAGGATTTGCCTTTGCGCAAAGGCGCTCGGCGCGCCGATGACCCAAAGCAAGGTGCAGGCAACAATCAAGGATCGCTTCATGGCCTATATCTCGTGACGGCGCGGCATTGGTTCAAGTGATTGCCAGATGCGTCAACGCCACCCTTGATATGCGAGTTCCCCGGCCGGCGTTCACGGCTTCTGATAGATCACGTGACCTGCGCGGATGGTGTTGCTCACTTTCGCGAGATTGGCGACGTCGCTGATCGGATCGCCGTCGAGCACCACGAGATCGGCGTCGAAGCCCTGCTCCACCTTGCCTTTCTTCGCGGCCTTGAAGAACTGCGCCGGATTGGTCGTCAGCGACGCCAGCACCTGGCGTTCCGACAATGCGCGGTGCATCAGCTGATACTCCTGCGTGGTGTCATACAGCTTGGTGAAGCCGACATCGGTGCCGAACAGCACCGGCCCGCCATTCTCCGAAAATTGCTTGAGCTGGTTTACGGTCGCGGCCAGCAGCCGGTTTGTCACGGCAGGATCCAGGACAACGGTCGTGAACAGCGACAGCGTCGGGATCAGTGCAATGCCCTGCGCCTTGAACCGCGCCAGCTGCTCCGGCGTATAGCCGCCTTCGCTCGGGTCGGTGTGCGCCATGATATCGACGCCGGCCGTGATCACCGTCTCGACGCCGGTCTTGTTCTGCGGATGGGCAAACGCTGGCTTTCCTTGCGCATGCGCCACGTCGACCGCAGCCTTGGCGATCGCCGGGTCCATGTTCACGACCGGCTTGTTTCCCTTGAAGACACCGGTGAAGAGCTTCACGCCATCGAGGTTGAGGTCCATGTAGCTGCGCGCCAGTTGCGTGGCCTCGTCCGGCGTCGATGCCTCGGGCAGCTGCATGTCAGCAGGCAGATAGGCCGGATGGCCGTCCTTCGGAAAGATGCTGCCGGCGAGGAAGATGTTGGGACCAGCGACTTCTCCGGCGGCGATGCGCTTGCGCAGCGGCAATATGTTTCGCGGATCGGAGCCGAGGTCCCAGACGGTGGTAAACCCCCAGCGCGTCAGCATCTCCTGCACGTGCTGCGTCAGCGGCGCGGCCGGCGTCTCGCCGGCGAGGTGCCAGACGTGCTCGGTGAAATGCACATGGCTGTTCCAGAACCCGGCAACCACGGTCTGGCCGCTGCAATCGATGACGCGCGCGTCGGCGGGCACCTTGACGTCGCCGGACTTGCCGACCGCGCTGATGACACCGTCCGAGATCACGATCACCGCATCCGGCAGCGCAGCCGCATCGGCGGACGCGTAGAGCGTGCCGCCGCGGAGCACCATGGTCTCGGCATGCGCCCCCACCGAGGCGACAGCCGAGCCGATGAGGAAGAGCGCGATGCGTAGCCAGGGCCCGGTCATGGACAGCCTCTTTGATGATGGCATGCCGGCAACCACCGGCGCGCGGCAACATAGAGGCTGTGCGCGGCGCGGTTTGATCGTTCTTGCTGTCCGCGACGGATATTGCAGGGCGGCGCCCGGCCCGTCACTCCTCGGGCGCGTTCTCGATCGGATCGAACCGGTCGGCCTCGAGCCCAAGCAGATTCCAGGATTGCAGCATGTGCGGCGGCAGCGGCGCGCTGACATCGATCACGCCGCCGCGCGGGTGCGGAATCACGATGCGGCGGGCTAGCAGATGCAGCCGGTTCTGCAAGCCGCCCGGCAGCTGCCAGTTCTCCTTGTTGAAATATTTGGGATCGCCGACGATGGCGTGATCGATATGTGCCATGTGGGCGCGCAATTGATGGGTGCGGCCGGTCACCGGCTTGAGCGAGACCCAGGCGAGCTTGGTCGCGGAGGCCTCGACCACGGCGTAATAGGTCACGGCGTGGCTCGCGCCCTCGTCACCATGCTCGGCGATCCGCATGATGCTGTCCTCCTCGCTCTCCTCCTTGGCGAGGTAGGTCGAGATCCGGCCCTGCTTCGGCTTCGGCACGCCGGCGACCAGCGCCCAGTAGATCTTGCGCGCAGAGCGATGACGGAACGCGCCGGTGAGGAACGATGCAGCGAAACGCGTCTTGGCGATCAGCAGGCAGCCGGAGGTCTCGCGGTCGATACGATGCACGAGGCGCGGCTTCTGCCCTTTGGCGTCGCGCATCACCTCCAGCATCTGGTCGACATGGCGCGTCATGCCGGAGCCGCCCTGCACGGCGAGACCGGCCGGCTTGTTCAGCACCAGCACGTCATCGTCCTCGTACAAGGTCATGTCCTTCAGCGCCTGCAGCGTCTTCGCCTCGGCCTCCGAGAGCGTGCCCGTAGTCTTTGGCGTGTCGAGCCGCAGCGGCGGGATCCGCACGCTCTGGCCCTCCTCCAGCCGATCCTTGGAATCGGCGCGCTTGCCGTTGACCCGAAGTTCGCCCTTCCGGACGATGCGCTGGATATGGGAGAACGACAGGCCGGGAAACCGCGCCTCGAGGAAGCGGTCGACGCGCATGCCGTTCTCGTCTGCCGTGACGACCACGGTCTGCACCTTGGTCGGCAAGGGCTGCTCGGCCGCAGCCTTTGCGGGCTTCGGCGCCGCGGGTTCAGGCCGTTGCAACCGGTCGCGACGCGGCTCGGCGAAGCGTGGCGGCTTGGCGGCGGCGCGCTGCGAGAACGGGCGGTCGCTGGACTTGCGGTCGTCAGGCTTGCGGCTGCGAGGCCCGGCCACCGCCTTGCCACGATCCTGATCGCGATCCCTGTCACGCCCCTTCACGGATCCCTTCGCGCCTGCTTTGGCACGGTCGCGCGGCGATATGGTTCTCTTGATACGGCGGCTCATGGTGGTTTTTCGGCTCCAGACCTGCTCTGTGCCTAGCGCAAATGCCGCGAATCGTCACGGCGAAATCGGTGCGAATCCGGCGCGACTCGGCCATGTTTGGTCGCTTGCGGCAATCCAGCAGAGCCTCGGAAGGATCCTTGGAAGGATCCTTGGAATGAGATCGACGATATCGGCTTTGGCGGCGGCCCTGATGCTCGCGGGCCCGGCGCTGGCCCAGCAAAGCCGGATGCCGGAAGATTTGGCCTGGAAACTCCTGGAACTCGGCCGCGTCGTCGACCCGCCCAGGACCGCCGCGCTCTACCCACCGCTGCAACAGAAGGAGCGTCAAGTGACGCGCTAGAGAATATGAAGTTGTGAGCCTTCGCAGCGGGCATGGCAAAATATCGAAAACAACCCCATGCAAAGTAGTCGACGGCCGGCATTCGACCAAGCCAACTTGACACGTCGGGCAACTCAGAGATATATTTCTAATATTCAGAAGTCACGCAAATGCTTCTCGACCCAAGGCTGTTGTATATGGCATTTGCGGGCTCAGTCCGCTCGGACCAATCAGCTCACTCCAACCAGCGCCTTACAGACCTCCCGGCTGGCCTCTTGGAATAATTTGACGGCACCTCCGGCCCGTCGTCCCTTCAAGGTGATTGAGGCTATCGGGGCGGAAGTATCGCCAAGATCGACGTTCAGCGCGCGCAGCCATGCGCTACTCGATCGCATTCTGAGTATCTGCATGGGCAATAGGGTTATAAACCGGCTGCTCGCCAACAGATTCAGCCGCATGTAGATTGAAATTGTGGTGACCGTCGTTGGCGGAAGCGGCAGGTTATGTCGCTGAAATAGCTCGGCGCCGGTACGCCCCAAAAAAGTATCGGGCGGCGAGAGCGTCCATTGCTCTTGCATGAGTTCTGCGAGCTTCAACTTCTTCCTCGATCGCACGAGCGGATGCCGTCGCTCCGCCATCACCGCAAGGGAGGATCTAAACAGCACCTCCGCGGACAAATCATCGGCGACCGGCAACGGCGCCCAGCGCGTTATCGCCAAATCAAGCGTTCTCTGGCGCAGAGCATGCTCCAGCGCATCCCGATCACCTATCGTGATATGATACCTCATGCCTGGATATCTGCGGACGAGATGTCCGATAATTTCTGTAACGATGGCGGTGACCGGCTCGGTCGTACCGATCGCAACGAGCCCTTGCGCCGGATCTGACCTTTGCACAATTTCGGTAACACCTAGCTTTATTTCGTCGAAAACGACGCGCGTGCGATCAACAAGAAGGCGACCGCACTGAGTGAGTTCAACTCCGCGCGAAGTGCGATCCAGCAGCGCAGCTCCGACGGCATGCTCCATATCGGTGATAGCTTTGGAGATCGCCGGCTGCGACAACCCGAGACGGCGAGACGCCTTGGCCATGCTGCCGACCTCTGCGACGGTCTGCAGCGTATGCAGATCCTTGAGGCGTAGGCGTCTGCCGATGCGGTCGTGCCACTGCATGGGTATTCACCTCACGTTATAGCCCGATAGGAAAATGCAATTTCGGGTTATAGCGTTGTTGCTTCAGAATAGCGAGATGGAAAGCCGGCCGGATCATCGCATTGCTGTCCCAAGCACATGGAGAACGCCATGCAGCTTTACTCGCGTCGCGCCATACTGGCCGGGTTTTCGGCTCTGGCTCTTCCGCTACCCGTTATTGCTGCCGACCGGCCGCTGAAGATCGTGTTTCCATTCGCGCCTGGTGGGTCGGGAGATTCGATCGCCCGGCTGTTTGCCGAGCAGCTTCATATCAGGCTCGGCAAGGTGGCGATTGTGGAGAACCTTGCTGGCGCTGGCGGCCGCATCGGCGCTCAGGCGGTCAAGAATGCCGCACCGGGAGAGGAGGCAGTGCTGTTTGCTTCCGCTTCGCAATTCACACTTCAGCCGCATCTCTTCAGGAGCCTGGGATATGATGCAGAGCGCGACTTTGTGCCACTTTCCCAGGTGATGACGGTCGATCTGGCTCTGGCGGTCAGCGGGAAACTGCCCATCCATTCGGTGCACGAACTCATCGACTGGATGAAGGCCAATCCCGAACAGGCCGTGTACGGCTCGCCGGGAGCAGGTACAGCACCTCATTTCATCTGCGGCGAGTTTGGCCGGATCACTGGCCTAAACCTGCGCCACACGCCCTATAGGGGTACGTCTGCTGCTCTCCCGGATGTGCTGGCCGGCCGGATCCCGATGTATATGGCGTTTCTTTCCGAACTCCTGGAGCAACATGGGGGCGGTGGCATACGCATCATCGCCACCGCAGCTGCTGCGCGATCTTCCTTCCTGCCCCAGACCGCAACTCTGAAGGAGAGCGGGATCGATATCGACGCGGCCGGGTGGTTCGCATTCTATGCGCGTGCCCATTCCTCGCGTCAGTTCGTTGAGCGCCTGGGAAAAGAGATCATTGCAATCGGGAGCGATCCCGAAATGCGCGCAAAGATTCATGCCATCGGGTGCGAGCCAACAGGAACGACATCGGACGAACTTAAACATATCCAGCGCGCCGAGTTCGAACGCTGGGGACCAATCGTCACGGCGTCAGGATTCCCGATCGAAGGCTAGAGCGGCACATGACCACCGATCCCCGCGAAAAGTTGTTGGATCTTGTTCAATCGCACCGCGTGACGGCAGTGATCTATGTCGCTGCCCGGCTGGGGCTCGCCGAGTTGCTGCGCGACGGACCGCGAACGGTCGATGAACTTGCGAGTCGAACCCACACGGATCGGGACGCACTTGCCCGCTTGCTCGTCGCTCTCTCGACCGTCGGTATCTGCTCTCGCGTCGGTGAAGGCCGCTACTTGCTAACCGAACTGGGAGCGGGACTCGACGGTGCTGCGGGACGATCATTCAAGAACTGGGTCATTTTTGAAGGCTCCATGCTGACCAGGAGGTGGGATGGTCTTCTGGATTCGATCATGTCGGGCAAGACGGCTTCCCAACTTCAGGACGTCGACGACAATTTCGACCTGATGGCGCGCTCGCCAGAGCATGTGCGGATATTCAATGAAGCCATGACAGACCTGACACGGCTGGTCACGCACGATCTACTGCAGGCCTACGACCTTGGCACGATCACCCACTTGATGGATGTCGGAGGCGGCTCCGGGGAACTCATGGGCGCGGTGGCGAGGGCATATTCAACCATCAGAGGAACGGTTTTCGATCTGCCGAGGTGCGCCGACGCCGCCAACCAGCACTTCGGGCACCTCGGAATCTCCGATCGCGTCGACTTTGTTGCAGGCGATTTCTTTCGCGCGGTGCCTGCAGTGGCCGATGCGATCATCTTGAAAAGCATTATTCACGACTGGGATGATGAGCGCAGCCGCATCATTCTGGGAAACTGCCGCAAAGCGCTTCCCCAAAAAGGCAGACTGCTATTAGTCGAACGTGCGATGCCGGAATTGCCCGGTCCCGATGACGCGGGCAGGTCGTGCGCGATGAGCGATTTAAACATGCTGCGCGGTCCAGGTGGACGGGAACGGACCGAAAGGGAATATCATCGGCTCCTGACCGAGAGTGGCTTCCGTCCCATCGCGGTTCTCCGCGCCGGCCGCTTTAATCTGACCGAGTCGCGGCTTTGTTGAGACTTGGAAGCCGGCGGCGGCTATGCGGCGATGCGCCAGAGGCGGACAAACACGCCGCAACGAGTGGGGCGTGTTATTCGATGACATCATCGGCCTTAGCAAGCTCTCGCACTGTCGATCAATCCGCCTATGCGAGGCCGTCTTAGCTAGCTCCCGCCCCGCTCCTTGCGAAGCCGTGCCCAGTAATCGAGCCGCTTGCGGATCTCGCGCTCGAAGCCGCGGTCGGGTGGATCGTAGAAGGTTTGACGGCCGAGCGCCTCCGGGAAGTAGTCCTGGCCGGAGAACGCGTCGGGCTGATCGTGATCGTACTGATAGCCGGAGCCGTAGCCCTCCGACTTCATCAGCCTGGTCGGCGAATTCAGGATGTGTTTCGGCGGCAGCAGCGAGCCGCCCTGCTTTGCGGTCTGCATCGCCGCGCCAAACGCGGCGTACACCGCGTTCGATTTCGGCGCGGTGGCGAGATAGACCACGGCCTGCGCGATCGCGAGCTCGCCCTCCGGCGAGCCCAGGAAATCATAGGCATCCTTGGCGGCGTTGCAGACCGCCAGCGCCTGTGGATCGGCCAGGCCGATGTCCTCGACCGCCATCCGCACCACGCGCCGCGCCAGGAACAGCGGGTCCTCGCCGGCATCGAACATCCGCGCGAGGTAATACAGCGCCGCATCCGGATCGGAGCCGCGCACCGACTTGTGCAGCGCCGAGATCAGGTTGTAATGGCCGTCGGCCGACTTGTCGTAGATCGGCGCACGGCGCTGCAGGATGGCCTGCAACTGCTCGGCGTTGAACACCTCGCCCTTGCGCGCGGCGCGCCAGACCTCCTCGGCCAATGTCAGCGAGGCGCGGCCATCGCCGTCGGCCATCCGCACCAGCACGGCGCGCGCTTCCGCATCGAGCGGCAGGGCTTTGCCCTCGATCTTCTCGGCATTGGCAAACAGCCGTTCGATCGCCGCCGTATCAAGCGAGTGGAACACCAGCACGCGGGCGCGCGACAGAAGCGCCGCATTGAGCTCGAAGGACGGGTTCTCGGTGGTGGCGCCGACCAGCACCACCGTGCCGTCCTCCATCACCGGCAGGAAGGAATCCTGCTGCGCGCGGTTGAACCGATGCACCTCGTCGACGAACAGCAGCGTGCCCTTGCCGGTCTCGCGGCGGGCGCGCGCGGCATCGAACGCCTTCTTCAGGTCGGCGACGCCCGAGAACACCGCGGAGATCTGTTCGAAATGCAGCTCGGTGGCATCGGCCAGCAGCCGCGCCACCGTGGTCTTGCCGGTGCCGGGCGGGCCCCAGAACACCAGCGAGCCCAGCGTGCGCGTCTCCAGCATGCGGGTCAGCGCGCCGTCGGGGCCGAGGATGTGATCCTGGCCGACGACGTCGGCCAGCGTGCGCGGGCGCAACCGGTCCGGCAGCGGGTGTGGCGCGTCCTGCTCCATCCCCGCCGCGGCGAACAGGTTGCTGGCCTCGCGCGGTTGTTTCGGGCTCATCCGCCGAGCGTCACGTTGATCTGCTGGCCGCCGCGCACCAGCGTGATGCGCCAGATCCGCGAGCCCGCTTTCGATACCTTGTCGAGATCACTGGTTCGCACGATCTTCTCGTTGTTGACCGCCAGGATGATGTCGCCCTTCTGAAAGCCGACATTGGCGGCGGTGCCGTCATCGGCGAGCTCGGTCACCACCACGCCCTCCGCGCCGGCGTCGAGATGCAGCTCATCGGCCAGCGCCGGCGAGATGTTGGCGACCCTCGCGCCCTGGAACGGCGAGCGCGCGGTCAGCACGATCTCGTCGCGGTTGGTGTCCGGCGCGGTCTCCAGCGGCACGGTCAGCTTCACCGGCTTGCCGGCGCGCTGCACCTCGATCTCGGCGTTGCCGCCGAGCGGACGGGTCGCGAAGCGGTAGTCGAACGCGTTGGGATCGTCGATCGGCGTGCCGTCGATGCCGACGATCAGGTCGGACAGCTTCAGCCCGGCCTTCGCCGCGGGGCTGTTCGGTGCGACATTGGCGACCAGCGCACCGGTCGGCAGCTTCAGTCCCAGCGTCTCCGCGATCTCGGGCGTCACCGCCTGCAGCCGCGCGCCGAGCCATGGCCGCTTCACGGCCTTGCCGCCGCTCTTGGCGGAGGCCACCACCACCCGCACCATGTTGGCGGGGATCGCAAAGCCGATGCCCTGCGAGCCGCCGGAGCGCGAGAAGATCGCGGTGTTGATACCAGCGAGCCGTCCGGTCATGTCGACCAGCGCGCCGCCCGAATTGCCGGGATTGATCGCGGCGTCGGTCTGAATGAAGAATTGATAATCCGTGATCCCGACTTGAGTACGCGCCAGAGCCGAGATGATGCCATGCGTCACGGTCTGGCCGACGCCGAACGGGTTGCCGATCGCGAGCACCACGTCGCCGACCTGCAGCTGATCGGAATTGGCGAAGTCGAGGGTCGCGAATTTCTCCTTGTTGGTGCCCTTCAGCCGCAGCACCGCAAGATCGGTGCGGCTGTCCTTCAGCACGATTTCCGCCTCGTATTCGCGCTTGTCGGCGAGCGAGACCTTCACCTGGTCGGCGCCCTCGATCACGTGATTGTTGGTCACCACGAGGCCGGAGCCGTCGACCATCACGCCGGAGCCGAGCGAGCGCTGCATCTGCTCGGGCTGCTGCCCCGGCACGCCGAAGAAGCGGCGGAAGATCGGATCGTCCAGGAACGGATTGCGGTTCTGCACCGTCTTGGCGGCATAGACATTGACCACCGCCGGCTGCACCCGCTGCACGATCGGCGCATAGGACAGCTGGAGCTCAGCCTGCGACGACGGCACGCGACGATCCTGGGCCGCGGCCGGGGACGGATTCCCCATGAAAGCCAAGGCGCACAGAGCGAATATTGCAGCGAATCGGACGGGTTGGAGCATTCTCACCTCTCGTGGAAACGCCGGAATATAGGCGTGTTCGCCGGGCAAATGAAGGGCGCCAGGGCGGATAACTGGCCCCGGCCGGACCGGTGCAAAACCCCTGGCCGCCGCGTTGAAGCGCGCCGCCAAGCATCTATGATGGCTGTCATCTCACTGCGCCGCTCCGCTTGTTGCCCGCGGACAACAAGCGGAACTGCGATGCCTGGAAGCACTGTCGTGCGTCAGTCACGTTCGACTCCTAGGACGTCTCAGTGAGTGAGTGGGGACTTCAAACAAAACAGGGGTGCACAATGGGTGCGACAAAAGTTGGTGCAATCGCCATCGGGCTAGCAGGGGCGCTCGCCGCCTCACCGGCCTATGCGCAATCGGCCGGAGGCGGCAGCGACGCGGAGATCGCGCTGCTGAAGCAGCAGCTGAAGATGCTCGAGCAGAAGCTCGACAAGCTGCAGAAGCAGACCAATGCCAATACCGCGACTGCGGCCAGCGCAAACGCCAATGCCAAGGCGGCGGATGCCAAGGCCGCGCGCGTCGCAAGCGCCAATGCCGCGATCCCGGTGAAGGGCCCGGTCGCACCGTCCGGCGTCGTGGTGACGATGCCGAACAACCGGCCGACGATCTGCACCGCCGACGAACAGAACTGCGTTGCGATCACGAGCCGCGTGCATTGGGATGTCGGCGGCTACGACTATCGTCCGAACACCGCGAACACCTCGCCGCAGAAGCTCGACAGCGGCGAGAACCTGCGCCGCGCCCGCATCGGCATCGTCGGCAAATTCTTCGGCGACTGGAATTACGCGCTGATCTACGACTTCGGCGGCTCGGCCGATGGCTTCGGCGGCGCAGCACCGGGATCGTTGCCCGGCGGCGGCACCTCCGGCGTCGAGAATGCCTATCTGAGCTACACCGGCTTCAAGCCGTTCGGTGGCAAGATGGCGATCGAAGGCGGCATCATGGACATCCCGTGGACGCTGGACGAATCGACCAGCTCCAACGACATCCTGTTCATGGAGCGCGCCTCGGTCGGCATCATCGCGCAGAACATCGCGGCCGGTGATTTCCGTTCGGGCGCCGGCACCCGCTGGTGGAACGACCAGCTGTGGATCGGCGGCTATGTCACCGGGCCGACGACAGGCGCGATCCATTCCGCGTCCTCGGTCACGCCGGCCGGAACGTCGGAGCAGTATGGCGGCGTCGTCCGCGTCGCCGGCAATCCGATCAGCGGCAAGAACTACTCGGTGCATATTGGCGCCGACGCGGAATGGCTGGTGCAGCCGCCGCGCAACCAGCTGACGCAGGCGCAGACGCTCACGCTCAGCGACCGGCCCGAACTGCGCATCGACCCGACGACGCTGATCTCGACCGGCACGATCGCCAACGTCTCTGGCGCTCAGGTCTACGGCGTCGAGGCGGCGGCGACCTACGGCCCGTTCATCGCGCAGGGCGAATACTACTGGTTCAATGTCGACCGCTCCGCGAATACCGGGCTGCCGCCGTTCGGCGCGCCGAGCCTGAAATTCGACGGCGGCTACGCGCAGGTCGGCTACGTGCTGACCGGCGAGAACCACGCCTACAACCCGGCCACGGCCT
The DNA here is from genome assembly GCF_001189845.1 of Bradyrhizobium tropiciagri. Lineage (GTDB taxonomy): Bacteria > Pseudomonadota > Alphaproteobacteria > Rhizobiales > Xanthobacteraceae > Bradyrhizobium > Bradyrhizobium tropiciagri. Next base: position 62,214 of record NZ_LFLZ01000008.1, on the reverse strand, counting down.
CCTATGGCGGTATCAAGCCGCACGATCCGGTATCGCTCGCCGGCGGCGGCTGGGGCGCCTGGGAAATCGCCGGCCGCGTCAGCACGATGAACCTCAACGACCAGGTCGGCCAGGCGGTCGGCGTCGCGGGTGGACGGCAGACCGTCTACACCGCCGCGCTGAACTGGTACGTCAACAACAACGTCCGCTTCATGCTGAACTACCTGCACGGCGACATCGCCAAGCAGGTCTCGACGACCTCGCCTGCCGACGCCGGCTCGAAGTTCGACGCGGTCGCGTTGCGCACGCAGGTCGCGTTCTGACGTGACTTACCTCTCCCCTATGGGGAGAGGTCGAATTGCGAAGCAATTCGGGTGAGGGCTGCCGCTTCCTCGATGGAGCGTAATCCCTCACCCGGCTCGCATCTTGCGATGCGATCCGACCTCTCCCTCCGGGAGAGGTGAAGCGCGAACGCCTGTCAGGCCGCGCGCTTCTTCCTCACGACGACCTCCGGCGCCGGGGCGCAGGACAGCCGTTCCTGATGGCCCTCGCCCCAGGCTTTCAGAATGTCGATCACCGGACGCAGGCTCTCGCCGAGCTCGGACAGCGTGTATTCGACCCGCGGCGGCACTTCGGCATAGACCTTGCGGATCACGAGGCCGTCGTCCTCGAGCGCCCGCAGCTGCTTGGTCAGCATGCGCTGGGTGATGCCGGGCATCCGACGCCGCAACTCGCCGAAGCGCTGGGTGCCGGCCTGCAAATGATACAGGATCACGCCCTTCCATTTGCCGTCGATCAGGTCGAGCGCGGCCTCGACCGCGCAGCCCGGCCGGCGGGCAAAATTCTTCCGTTTCATCGGTAATTTCCCAATAGTATACAAACAGGGACTAGTTCCCTGTTTTTACAGTACTTGCCAAAAGGACGCCAGCGCGACAGGTAAGCGGCAGGCAATCGCCCACCAGGGAGACCAGGCATGAAGGCCGTCGGATACCAAAAGTCGCTGCCGATCGAGGCGGCGGATTCGCTCGTCGATTTCGAGATCGCCAAGCCCGAACCCAGGGGGCGCGACATCCGCGTCGCGGTGAAGGCCATCTCGGCCAACCCGGTCGACTACAAGGTGCGCAAGCGCGCGGCGCCGACCGACGGCGGCTACAAGATCCTCGGCTTCGACGCGGCCGGCGTGGTCGATGCGGTCGGGCCCGACGTGTCGCTGTTCAAGCCCGGCGATGAGGTGTTCTACGCGGGCTCGATCCTGCGCCAGGGCACCAACTCGGAATTTCATCTGGTCGACGAGCGCATCGTCGGCAACAAGCCGGCATCGCTGTCTTTCGCGCAGGCGGCCGCCCTGCCCCTGACATCGATCACCGCATGGGAGCTGCTGTTCGACCGGCTCGGCGCGGTGCCGGGCAAGAGCCTCGATCCGCGCACGCTCTTGATCACCGGTGGCGCCGGCGGCGTCGGCTCGATCCTGATCCAGCTGGCGCGCCGCCTCACGGGGCTGACCGTGGTTGCGACCGCGACGCGGCCGGAGTCGCAGAAGTGGTGCCGCGATCTCGGCGCGCATGCGGTGATCGATCACTCGCAGCCGATGAAGGAGCAGATCGAGAAGCTGAAGCTGCCGCCGGTCGGCCTCGTCGCCAGCCTCACCTTCACCGACCAGCACTACAAGTCGATCGCCGACTTCATCGCACCGCAAGGCAAGTTCGGCCTGATCGACGATCCCGCCGAATTCAACGTTGCCGCCTTCAAGGGCAAGGCGGTGTCGATCCACTGGGAGTCGATGTTCACGCGCTCGTCGTTCCAGACCCCTGACATGATCGCCCAGCATCATCTGCTCAACGATGTCGCCGACCTGATCGACAAGGGCGTGCTGCGCACCACGCTCGACCAGACTTTCGGCACCATCAACGCCGCCAACCTCAAGCGCGCGCACGCGCTGCTCGAAAGCGGCAAGTCGCGCGGCAAGATCGTGCTGGAGGGTTGGTAGGCCCACAGCAGCACGGGATTAGGCCTATTACGTCACGGTTCTGCCTCGGTCGTCATTGCGAGGAGCGATAGCGACGAAGCAATCCATCTAACCGCGTTTGCGGGCAGATGGATTGCTTCGCTCGCAATGACGACCGAATTCACTTACCATCACTTGATCTGGGGAAAAGCGGCTGCAATGCGGTAAGAGCAGCGACCCGCCCTACGAGATATCCCCACACGCCGGCGCGGCGCTTTTGCCAAAGCCGCCATCGCCTGTATGATCCGCGGCAACGATCACCCCGTCCTCAATCCCGCCGCGCAAGACGCGGCTGGAACGGTGGTGACGCCCCAAGGGGATACAGGGGATGGGAGGAAACCGATGAGTTTGCTCACGGCCGATCCGTCGCGGATCGATCCGGAGTGGATGACGCGGGCGCTGCGCGAAGCCGGCCTGATCGACCAGGTCAGGGTCATCGATCTCGCGTGCACGCCGGTCGGCAATGGCCTCGTCGGCGACAGCTATCGATTTCACCTGACCTATGACGGCAATGAGCCGCGCGCGCCCGCAAGCGTCGTCGGCAAATTTCCGGCGGCAGATCCCGACAGCCGCCGTTCCGGTTCCGCGCACACGCTTTATGTCCGCGAAGTCGCGTTCTATCGCGAGCTGGCGGCGACCGTTGCCATTCACACGCCGCGGCCGATCCTCGCCGAAATCGATCCGGCGACCGACGACTTTACGCTGATCCTGGAAGATCTGGCGCCCGCGCGACCCGGCGACCAGCTCGCCGGATGCGCGATCGCGGATTGTCTGACGGCGATGCGTGAGGCCGCCGCGCTGCATGCACCACGCTGGAACGACCCGACGCTCGACACGGTGCAATGCTTCGTGGTTGCCGCAAGCCGGCGCAGAGACCTTCGTGCGGTGCTGCCCGGCAGCATCGGTCACTACAAGGAGCGATATCACGGTGTGATCGAGCCGGAGTTCCTTGATCTGATCGACCGGCTTCCGGACGCGATACCGCGCCACCAGTCCGATCGATCGACGCCGCGAACGTTGCAACATGCAGACTTCAGGTTAGACAACATCCTCTTTGACGTCCGCGGTAACACCCATCCGATGGCGACGCTGGATTGGCAGACGCTGACGGTGGGGCCAGGGATCGTCGACGTCGCCTATTTCCTGTCGGCCGGCATCGACCCGTCCGAGCGGCGATTACATGAAATTGACCTGGTGCGGTTCTATCATTCGGAGCTGATCCGCCGCGGCGTGCGGGGCTACGGCTGGGATCAATGCTGGCGGGATTACCGGCGCTACACGCTACATGGAATCATGATGGGCGTCGTCTCCGCGCTCAGCGTGCAGCGCTCCGAGCGCGGCGATGCGCTGTTCCTGAAAATGACCCGCGGCGCCTGCGCGCAAGCCCTGGATCACGACAGTTTCTCATACTGGCGGGACTAAGACGTGATGAGATTGGTTGAGCCGGATCGGTGACGGAAGTTCACCTCTCCCTTGGGAGAGGTCGCGCGTAGCGCCGGGTGAGGGATCACGGTCCCTCGCTGGTGCTGCGGCCCCTCACCCGATTTGCTTCGCAAATCGACCTCTCCCCATCGGGGCGAGGTTGAGTGAGTGCGTAGCCGAACCGATTCAATCCAAACTCATCTTGCTCCAAGAACAGCGAAAGGGATCGGCGTGCTCAACAAACTTGACGACTTCCCCATCCACCAGACGCCCGAGCCGATCGCGGTTCCCTCAACCAGCGACCGCAATGTCTATGACCGCACCTGGTTCAACGGCTATACCGCCGACGGCGCGTATTATTTCGGCATCGGGATTGCGATCTACCCGCATCGCAAGATCCTCGATTGCGCCTTCAGCGTGGTTGAGCGCGGCGGACGACAGCACTGCTTCTACGGCTCGCGGCGCGCGCCGATCGAGCGCACCGAGATGCAGGTCGGTCCGTTCCGGCTCGAGGTGCTCGAACCGATGTTGCGGACCCGCGTCGTGCTCGACGACAACGCGACCGGCCTTGCCTGCGACCTGACCTTTTCCGCGCGCACGGCGGCGATCCAGGAAGCCCGCCAGACGCTGTGGTCGGGCGACCGCCGCGCGATGGATTCGACCCGGTTCGACCAGTTCGGCCGCTGGAGCGGGGTCGTGCATCACCCCGACGGCGGGATCAAGGTCGACGATCGCACCTGCTATGGCACCAAGGATCGCTCCTGGGGCGTCCGCAATGTCGGTGAACGCGACGTCGGCGGTGCGCCGATGCCGCCGCCGAGCGTGTTCTTCTTGTGGGCGCCGCTGGTCTGGGACGATCACATCTCGCACGCCATCTTCTTCGACGGGACGCAAGGCGAGGCGCTGGTCCGCGAGGGCATCACGGCGCCGCTGTACCGGAGCGAGGCCGAGATCCCCGGCGTCGTCGACGGGCTCGACCGCCGCATGGCGACCGCGCGGCATCGCGTCAAATACGTTCCGAACACCCGGCTGGCGCAGTCGGCCGAGATCGACCTCGTCGATATCGACGGCCACACCACGACCATCGCACTCGATCCGATCCTCAAATTCCAGATGAAGGGTCTCGGCTACGGTCATCCGCAATGGGGCCAGGGCATGTGGAAAGGCGAGCTAGAGATCGGCGGCGAATCGTTCGATCCTGCGACGCTCGATCCGCTGGCCCGCGAGAACGTCCACGTGCAGCAAGTGGTGCGCGCCCGCCAAAGCGACCGGACCGGAATTGGCGTGCTGGAGCAGATATGCTTCGGCCCCTATCGCCCCGCAGGATTCAGCGAGTTTCTGGACGGCGCCAAAGGCTAGACCGGCGGCACGCCCTCCACAAAGATCAGCCGGCGCTCCAGCGCGGTTGCACGATGCTTGAGTGCCTCGGCGTACTCCGGCGACGCATACCATTCGCGCAGCCGCGCCATCGACGGGAATTCGACCACGATGATGTTCTTCGGCGGCGGCCCGCCTTCAACCACATCGGCAGCACCGCCGCGCACGAGATAACGTCCGCCAAATTGCGCGATGGCCTGGGCGGCGATCGTGCGATAGGCCTCGAAGCCTGCCGCATCCTTCACGTCGACCTCGGAAATCACATAGGCTGACATGGCTGCGTCTCACGCGATCGTGTTGACGATGCCGCCCTCGGCGCGCAGCGCGGCGCCATTGGTCGCCGACGCCTGCTTCGAGCAGGCATAGACCACGAGGTTGGCGATCTCCTCGGTGCTGGCAAAGCGCTGCAGCAGCGAGGTCGGGCGGTGCTGCTTGACGAAGTTGGCGGCCGCCTCCTCGACCGACTGGCCGTTCTGCTTGGCGAGATCCTTGACGAAGGTCTCGACGCCTTCTGACATCGTCGGTCCGGGCAGCACGGAATTGACGGTGACGGCGGTGCCGCGGGTCAGCTCCGCGAGCCCGCGCGCGATCGCAAGCTGCGCGGTCTTGGTCATGCCGTAGTGGATCATCTCGGTCGGGATGTTGAGGCCGGACTCCGAGGAGATGAAGACGATGCGGCCCCAGTTGCGCTTCAGCATGCCCTGCATGTAGCCGCGCGACAGCCGCACGCCCGACATCACGTTGACCTCGAAGAAGCGGCTCCAGTCCTCATCGGGAATCTCGAAGAAGCCCTTCGGCTCAAAGATCCCGGCATTGTTGACGAGGATGTCGACCTCGGGCAGCGCCGCAAGCAGCGCCTTGCAACCGGCCGCGGTCGAGACGTCGGCCGCGATGCCGCGCAGCTTCGCACCCGGCACCGCCTGCTCGATCGCGGCGACCGCGGCATCGACCTTGGCCTGACCGCGGCCATTGACCACGACCTCGGCGCCGGTTGCCGCCAACCCCCTGGCGATGGCGTTGCCGATACCCGCGGTCGAGCCGGTCACCAGCGCAGTCTTTCCGGAAAGGTCGATTTTCATGAGAGGTCTCCTGTCTGCCTGTCAGGCATATTGGATGCGCGCACGCGGATGCAACCGGGGGTCAGGCAGGCATGCGCAAATTCGCGTAAATGCGGAGCGGCATCTCAGCACCGCCGACTGCCGACCGCAAGCATGTCGCGCGGATGACGTGCGTGAGGCACGATACTCATTTTCGTCGCGAGTGACCACGCGCGAATCTTGGTTGATGCATCGTCACTGCGACCTTCATCCAATCTTCATATGAAACATCGCGTGCGCGCCGAACGCTTTCACACATTGTCAATTCGCCGCCGCTAAGCGTCGCCGCAAACAGCGCGAGCTGTTGTGTTGGCAACCGGACGCGACCTTCTCTTCAACAACGACGTCCGGAGCTCCGCGACTGACAGGAATGCATCAGATGTTCGTTGTGTCCAGGATCAAGCCGTTCGCCGCTGATGTCCTGAAGCGATTTCGTCCCAGCCTCAAGAGCCAGATCGCGATGCTCGGGATTGGCGGCGTCGCCATCATCAGCGTCACCTGCCTCGGCGGCCTCGACTACGCCGCCAATGTTCAGCGCGAGTCGGACGACAACATGCGGTTCAGGGCACAGCTGTCCGAGCTCTCGGATGGTTTCCTGGAGGCGCAGCAGATCGCGGCGCGCTTCCTGAAGTCGCGCGATGAGGGCCTGGCGAAGCAGCTCGCCGCGCGCGTTGCCGACGAGATCGCCCTGCTCGACAGGCTCGAAGCCTTCGCGATGGCCGCGCCGGAAGGAGATCCGATCCGGCAGGTTGCCTCGCTGCGCAGCGGTATCAATCTCTACGCGACGCGGTTCCAGAACATCGTCGGCGCCCAGCGCGTCCTCGGCATGAACCCGAATGACGGCTTGCAGGGCAAGCTGCGCAGCGCGGTCCAGCAATTCGAAGCCAAGGTCGGACAGATCGATCAGCCGCGCCTCACCGTCCTGCTGCTGACGATGCGCCGCCTTGAGAAGGATTTTGCGCTGAGCGGCGAAGAGCGCTTCGGCGACCAGCTCAACGCGCGCGAGGACGAGTTCGAGACCGCGCTGGCGGCGTCCGCCCTCCCCAATGAAGTGAAGACCGAAACGCTCGGTCTCGCCCGCGCCTACAAGCTTGCCTTCGCCGGCTTCCTGGTCTCGCGCCAGACGCTCGACGATCAGCTCGACGACCTCAGCCAGATCTTCGACCGCACCCGCCCGGTGCTGGTCAAGGTCGCGAACGCCGTCAATGTCCGCGCTGAGCTCGCGCAGCGCAAGGCCGACGCGTTCAGGCAGTCGTTCAGCTGGCTGATCGGGATCGTTGCGTTCGTTCTGACGCTGTTTGCGATCCTGTTCGGCCGGCGGGTCGCGGGCCTGATCAGCCGGATGAGCGCGGCGATGCGGCAACTCGCCGAAGGACAGTTCGACGTCGTGCTGCCCGGCCTCGATCGCAGCGACGAGATCGGCGGAATGGCGCGGGCGGTCGAGAGCTTCAAGACCAGGGCACAGGACAAGGCGCGCGCTGAGCTCGATGCCCGGCTCGAGGAAGACCGCCGCGCCGCGGGTCGGCACAGGGCTGAACTGGCGCGGCTCGCGGCGGCGTTCGAGGCCAGCGCCGGCAACGTCATCGCGACGGTGTCGGCGGCCTCCGAGGAGCTTGCGGCGTCGGCGCGCGATCTGAGCGACACCGCCCATCACACCCAGGACCTGTCCGCCAATGTCGCGGCCGCCTCCGAGGAGGCCTCCGACAATGTCAGGCGGGTTGCGGCGGCGACCGAACAGATGATCGCATCGGCTTCCGAGATCGGCCGCCAGGTCAGCGAGTCGGCCAGCTTCGCCAGCGACGCGGTCGCGCAGGCGCAGCAGACCGACACACGGATGGCCCAGCTGGCATCCGCCGCAGACCGCATCGGCAACGTGGTGCAGCTGATCGCCGCGATCGCGCGGCAGACCAATTTGCTCGCGCTCAACGCGACGATCGAGGCCGCGCGGGCCGGGAACGCAGGCTCGGGCTTCGCCGTGGTCGCGCAGGAGGTCAAGACGCTCGCCAGGCAGACCGCCGAGGCCACCGAGGACATCCGCGCGCAGATCGCGGATATCCAGGCGGCAACGCGGGAGTCCGCCGGTGCGATCAGCGATATCGCCGGCATCATCCAGCGGATCGCGCAGATCGCCTCCGATGTGGCTGGCGCCATCGATGCACAAGGCAGCGCGACGCGGAGCATCGCGGAGAGCGTTCAGATCGCCTCGGAGCGAACCTCGCAGGTGGCCGTCAGCATCGGACAGGTCGCCAGCGGCGCCTCCAGGACCGGCACAGCTTCGTCCCAGGTGCTGAGCTCCTCGCGGCTGTTGTCGGACGGCAACGTCCGCTTGCGGCAGGAGCTCGACAATTTCATCGCGACGATTCGCGCCGGATGATTCTATTCCACCGTCATTGCGAGAAGCTCGCGACAAAATTGCAAAGCAATTTTGCGCTGAAGCGACGAAGCAATCCATGACTCCGCTTGCGGCGCATGGATTGCTTCGCTTCGCTCGCAATGACGTGGATGGAGCGGTGCGCACTGGATGCCGTTCCTGGCGCAAACAAAAACGGCGCCCGAAGGCGCCGTTTTTCAAAACCCTGGCTCAAGAGCGGCTTACGCCGCCTCGGCTTCGTTGCCCTGGGCGGGACCGGAGTCCTGGCCCTTGGCGTCGACGTCGCGGTCGACGAACTCGATCACGGCCATCGCCGCGTTGTCGCCGTAGCGGAAGCCGGCCTTGATGATGCGGGTGTAGCCGCCCTGGCGGTCCTTGTAGCGGGTCGCCAGCGTGTCGAACAGCTTCTTGACCTGATCCTGGTCGCGCAGCTCGGAGATCGCCTGGCGGCGCAGGGCGAGGCCGCCCTTCTTGCCGAGGGTGACGAGCTTCTCGACGATCGGCCGCAGCTCCTTGGCCTTCGGCAGCGTGGTGACGATCTGCTCGTGCTTGATCAGCGCGGCCGCCATGTTGGCGAACATCGCACGCCGGTGCTCGGCGGTGCGGTTGAGCTTCCGATGAACCTTGCCGTGACGCATTGACTTCTTCCTTCTTCAATTCTGTCGCGGTGGTTCAGCGACAAGTGCAGGTGGGCATCCTGCGTTCGCCCGCAAAAGCGCGACGTCGCGCTTTCGCTGTCTTGTTTGAGCATGATCCTGATCGGAAAACCGCTTCGCACTTTTCCGGGATCATGCTGTGGATCAGTAGTGATCCTCGAAGCGCTTGGCGAGCTCGTCGATGTTCTCCGGCGGCCAGCCCGGCACTTCCATGCCGAGATGCAGACCCATCTGGGCCAGCACTTCCTTGATCTCGTTCAGCGACTTGCGGCCGAAGTTCGGGGTGCGGAGCATTTCCGCTTCCGACTTCTGCACGAGGTCGCCGATGTAGACGATGTTGTCGTTCTTCAGGCAGTTTGCCGAACGCACCGACAGCTCGAGCTCGTCGACCTTCTTGAGGAACGCCGGGTTGAACGCGAGATCGGGGATGATCTCCTGCGTGACTTCCTTGCGCGGCTCTTCGAAGTTGACGAACACGTTGAGCTGATCCTGCAGGATGCGCGCGGCGTAGGCCACCGCGTCCTCCGGCGTGATCGCGCCGTTGGTCTCGATCGTCATGGTCAGCTTGTCGTAGTCGAGGATCTGGCCCTCACGGGTGTTCTCGACCTTGTAGGAGACCTTGCGGACCGGCGAGAACAGGCTGTCGACCGGGATCAGGCCGATCGGGGCGTCCTCGGGACGGTTGCGCTCGGCGGCGACATAGCCCTTGCCGGTCGTGACCGTGAACTCCATGCGGATCTCGGCGCCGTCGTCCAGCGTGCAGAGCTGCAGGTCGGGGTTGAGCACGGTGACGTCGCCGACGGTCTGGATGTCGCCGGCGGTGACGGCGCCCGGGCCCTGCTTCTTCACGACCATGCGCTTCGGGCCTTCGCCCTGCATCTTGATCGAGATGTCCTTGATGTTGAGGACGATGTCGGTGACGTCTTCACGGACACCGGCGATCGAGGAGAACTCGTGCAGCACGCCGTCGATGTGCACCGACTGCACCGCCGCGCCCTGCAGCGAGGACAGCAGGATGCGGCGCAGCGCGTTGCCGAGCGTCTGGCCGAAGCCGCGCTCAAGCGGCTCGGCGACCACGGTGGCGAACCGGCTCGCGTCCGAGCCCGGCGTCACCTGCAGCTTGTTCGGTCGAATGAGTTCTTGCCAATTTTTCTGGATCGTCACTGTTTCACCCTTTGCCGGTCATCGGGCCAATCGAATGGCCAAACCTGGCGTTGGAGATCGCGGATCAGTCCGCGCGGTCAATTCCAAAAACCATCGCAGGGCGGCGAGATGCCGCCCGCGACTTACAGATCAAACGCGCCGACGCTTGCGCGGACGGCAGCCATTGTGCGGGATCGTGGTCACGTCGCGGATCGAGGTGACGGTGAAGCCCGCAGCCTGCAGCGCACGAAGCGCCGACTCACGGCCCGAACCCGGGCCGGCCACTTCAACCTCCAGCGTGCGCATGCCGTGTTCCTGCGCCTTCTTGGAGACGTCTTCAGCCGCGACCTGCGCGGCATAGGGGGTCGACTTGCGCGAGCCCTTGAAACCCATCGTGCCGGCCGACGACCAGGCGATGGTGTTGCCCTGCGCGTCGGTGATGGTGATGGTCGTGTTGTTGAACGACGAATTCACGTGCGCGATGCCGGAGGCGATGTTCTTGCGTTCGCGGCGGCGTACGCGGGTGGCTTCCTTGCCCATTTCAAACCTTTCCTGTGATCTCAACGCCGCCGTAGTGCCAGCGGCTACACCTCAAAACGCAAATGGCGAGTAGCGAATTTCGATTCGCTACCCCCCACCTGCAATTCGCCAAACTTACTTCTTCTTGCCGGCGATCGCCTTGGCCGGCCCCTTGCGCGTGCGCGCATTGGTGTGGGTGCGCTGGCCGCGCACCGGCAGACCGCGGCGATGACGCAGGCCGCGATAGCAGCCGAGGTCCATCAGCCGCTTGATGTTGATCCCGACCTCGCGACGGAGGTCGCCCTCGACCAGATAGTCGCGGTCGATGACTTCGCGGATCTGGAGGACCTCCTGGTCGGTCAACTGGTTGACGCGACGATCCACCGGGATCTTCACCTTCTCGATGATGTCGGCAGCGTTCTTCTGGCCGATACCATGGATGTACTGAAGCGCGATCAGGACGCGCTTGTTGGTCGGAATGTTGACGCCGGCAATACGGGCCACGGACTTCTCTCCTGTCGCCGCTCCATCACGGATACGGGCTTCTCAAGTTCTTGCTACTTGCGGGCTTGTGTCCACAAACGCGAACACGACGCCCACCCCTCGTGTCCTTTGGGGCCCGGCATCGTCATAAAACTATCCAACTTGGATGCGGGGCTTATTAAAGGATTCATGTCGGTTTCGTCAACCGCTCCTAGCGTTTAGCTCGCTTTTTCGTGAGCTTTTTTGCGGCCTTTTTGGGCGCTTTTACCCCCTTCCGGGCATTCGCAGCGCTGGCGGCCTTCTTTCCAGCCTTCTTGGCGGCTTTCTTCGTCCCCCTGGCGTTGGAGACCGCCTTTGAGGCCCCCTTGGTGGCCTTCCGGGCCGGTTTGGCGGCTTTCTTGGCCGATTTGGCAGCCTTCCTGGTCGCTTTCTGTGCGGTCTTCTTGGCCGTCTTGGAGGCCTTCGACGCGCTCCTGGCGGCCCGCTTGGGCTCCTCGTGCTCCTTCGGTTCCAGCGCGCCGAGCGCGGTCAGGATCCGGTTGATCTCGCGGGTGACGTGCTCGATCGTCATCATGCCATCGACCGTCAGGAGCTTCCGCCGCTCCGAATAATAGTGAATCAGCGGTTCCGTCATGGAACGGTACTGCGCCAGGCGCTTGGTCAGCACTTCCGGCGTGTCATCGAGGCGCACTTCCTCGCCGCGCGCGCGGGTTTCCTCGGCGCGCTTCTCGACTCGGGCGAGCAGCGCGCTCTCGTTGACGCGCAGCTCAACGACGGCATCAAGCTTCAGGTGCTTCTTCTTGAGCAGTTCGTCGAGCGCTTCGGCCTGCGGCACGGTGCGCGGGAAACCGTCGAGAATGAAGCCCTTCTTGGCATCGGGCTCCTCGATTCGGTCGGCGATGATTCCCACCACGACCTCGTCGGGAACCAGGCCGCCATTGGCCATGATCTCCTTGGCCTGCAGACCGACCGGGGTGCCCGCGGCAACCGCGGCGCGCAGCATCTCGCCGGTCGAGAGCTGAACGATGCCATGCCGGTGCACCAGCCGCTGCGCCTGGGTTCCCTTGCCCGAGCCCGGCGGCCCCAAAAGGATCAATCTCATATCTGTTTCGCCCCCCGGCTAGGTGGGCGACGTCCGCACACCTGTGTTTTGAGTTTGGAGCCGCGCCGCGATCAGCGGCGGCGGCCTCCCCTGAGCTTGGACTTCCTGATCAGCCCTTCATACTGATGAGCGAGCAGATAGCCCTGCACCTGCGACACCGTGTCCATCGTCACGCTGACGACGATCAGAAGCGAGGTGCCACCAAAGTAGAACGGGACCGAGGCATAGGAAATCAGAATTTCCGGAATCAGGCAGACGATTGCCAGATAGATCGCGCCCAGCACCGTGATGCGCGACAGCACGTAGTCGATATATTCCGCGGTGCGCTCACCGGGCCGGATGCCCGGGATGAAGCCGCCATGCTTCTTCAGATTGTCCGCGGTCTCGGTCGGGTTGAACACGATCGCGGTGTAGAAGAAGGCGAAGAACACGATCAGCGCCAGATAGAGCAGCAGGAACAGCGGACGGCCGTGGCTGAGCTGGGTGGTGAGCCACTGGAACCACTCCGGTCCCTTGCCGGCGTTGAAGTTCGCAACCGTGGTCGGCAGCAGCAGCAGCGACGAGGCGAAGATCGGCGGGATCACGCCCGAGGTGTTGAGCTTGAGCGGCAGATGCGAGGACTGGCCCTCGAACATCTTGTTGCCGACCTGGCGCTTCGGATACTGGATCAGCAGCCGGCGCTGGGCGCGCTCCATGAACACGATGAAGGCGATCACGGCGACCGCCATCACGATGACGATCAGGATCAGGCCGGTCGACATCGCGCCCTGGCGGCCGAGTTCCAGCATGTTGGCGAGCGCCGATGGCAGTTCGGCGACGATGCCGGACAGGATGATCAGCGAGATACCGTTGCCGATGCCGCGCGAGGTGATCTGCTCGCCGAGCCACATCAGGAACATGGTGCCGCCGGTCAGCGTGATCGCGGTCGAGATCCGGAAGAACATGCCGGGGTCGCTGACGACGTTGCCGGCGCCTTCGAGGCCGATCGCGATGCCGTAGGACTGGAACAGCGCCAGGATCACCGTCAGGTAACGGGTGTACTGGTTCAGCGTCTTGCGGCCCGCCTCGCCTTCCTTCTTGAGCGCCTCGAGCTGCGGCGACACGGTGGTCAGCAGTTGGACGATGATCGATGCCGAGATGTACGGCATGATGTTCAGCGCGAAGATCGCCATGCGGTGGATGCCGCCGCCGGCGAACATGTTGAACATGCCGAGGATGCCGCCGGACTGGCTGCGGAACACCTGCTCCCAGATGTTGGGATCGATGCCGGGCAGCGGGATGTAGGTGCCCAGCCGATAAACAAGCAGCGCACCCAGGGTGAACCAGATGCGCTTCTTCAGCTCGTCGGCTTTCGCCAGCTGTCCGAAATTGAGGTTGGCGGCAAGTTGTTCGGCTGCTGAGACCATGTTCGGCTTTCTCCCGGAGCCCGCTTCGCCGACGCCCCAAGAACTCGTTCTATCGGGGCAATCGGCAGACACCGGACATTATCTGGTGCTCGGCCTCGATAAGTCCATCATTCGATCTGCGGATTGCCCGCGCCGCGCGCGGGCAATGACGCAGATGTTACGCCGCCTCGCCTTCTTCCTTGGCGGGGGCCAGGATCTTTACCGAGCCGCCGGCCTTTTCGACCGCGGCAATGGCCGACTTGGAGGCGCCATGCGCTTCGATGGTCAGCTTGGTCTTGATCTCGCCGCGGCCGAGCAGCCGCAGGCCGTCCTTGGCGCGGCGCAGCACGCCGGCCTTGACCAGCGTCTCGACGGTCACGGTCTCGCTGGCGTTGACCAGCTTGTTGTCGATCGCTTCCTGCAGACGGTCGAGATTGATCTCGGCGAAGTTGAGCCGGAAGATGTTGTTGAAGCCGCGCTTCGGCAGACGGCGATGCATCGGCATCTGGCCGCCTTCGAAACCCTTGATGCGGACGCCCGAACGCGCGGTCTGGCCCTTGCCGCCGCGGCCCGAGGTCTTGCCCTTGCCGGAACCGATGCCACGGCCGACACGCATGCGCTTCTTGCGCGAGCCGGCGTTGTCGGCGATATCGCTGAGCTTCATCGCCCTTCTCCTTATCTCTGCTTACTCGCCGACGACGCGGACGAGATGCTGAACCTTGCTGATCATGCCGCGAACTTCAGGAGTGTCCTGCAGCTCGGCAACCCGGCCGATCTTGTTGAGCTTGAGGCCGATCAGCGTCGAACGCTGCGAGTGATGGCGGCGGATTGCGCTGCCGGTCTGCTCGACCTTGATCGTCTTGCTGGCCTTGGCCATCGTCTTGAACTCCAGAAAGCGCTGGTCGCGCGGGTTATTCCGCCACCACTTCGGCGTCGCCGCCGACGCGGCGCGACTGCAGGGTGGAGACCTTGATGTTGCGGCGCGCAGCCACCGAGCGCGGCGAATCCTGATGCTTCAGCGCGTCGAAGGTGGCGCGAACCATGTTGTAGGGATTCGATGAGCCGATCGACTTCGCCACGACGTCCTGGACGCCGAGCGTCTCGAACACCGCACGCATCGGACCGCCGGCGATGATGCCGGTACCCGCCGGAGCGGCACGCAGGTAGACGCGGCCCGCACCGTGACGGCCGGCGATGTCGTGATGCAGCGTGCGGCCTTCGCGCAGCGCGACGCGCGTCAGGTTGCGCTTCGCCGACTCGGTCGCCTTGCGGATCGCCTCGGGCACTTCGCGCGCCTTGCCGTGGCCGAAACCGGCCCGGCCCTTCTGGTCGCCGATCACGACCAGCGCCGCAAAGCCGAAGCGCTTGCCGCCCTTGACGACCTTCGCCACGCGATTGATGTGGACCAGCTTGTCGACGAACTCGCTATCCCGTTCCTCGCGGTCCCTGCTCCGTTCGCGGCCGCCGCGTTCGCGTTCACCTGCCATGGTGTTTTCCAATCTCTAGGAGGCCCGAAGCCTCTTTCCTTGTAATCGTTCGATTCGTTTAGAAGCTCAATCCGCCTTCGCGCGCCGCATCCGCGAGCGCCTTGACGCGCCCGTGATAGATGTAGGCGCCGCGATCGAACACGACTTCCTTGACACCCTTCTGCGCCGCGCGTTCCGCGAGCAGCTTGCCGACGGCCTTCGCCGCATCGATGTCAGCGCCGGTCTTGCCGGCGTCGCGTAGGTTCTTCTCCAGCGACGAGGCGGAGGCGAGCGTCTCGCCCTTCTGGTCGTCGATGACCTGGGCGTAGATGTGCTTGGACGAGCGGAACACCGACAGCCGCGGACGGCCGCCTGCCGAGCGGCGAAGCGCAAGGCGCACGCGCTGCTTGCGCCGGGCATTCGTAACCTTGAGTGACATGACCGGCTCCGTTACTTCTTCTTGCCTTCCTTGCGGAAGATGAATTCGTTGGCGTACTTCACGCCCTTGCCCTTGTAGGGCTCCGGCGGACGGTAGGCGCGGATCTCGGCGGCGACCTGGCCGACGCGCTGCGGATCGTTGCCGGTGATCGTGATCTCGGTCGGCTTCGGCACCGCAATGGTGATGCCTTCCGGGATCGCGTAGACCACGTCGTGGCTGTAGCCGAGCGCGAGCTGCAGGTTCTTGCCCTGCATCGCGGCGCGGTAGCCGACGCCGGTGATCTCGAGCTTCTTCTCGAAGCCCTTGGTGACGCCCTCGACGAGGTTGGCGACCTGCGCGCGCGCGGTGCCGTACATCGCCTGCGCGCGGTTGGTCTTGACGCGCGGAGCGACCTTGACCTGGCCGTTCTCGAACTTCACCTCGACGTCGTCATGCACGACGAACTGAAGCGCGCCCTTGGGCCCCTTCATCTTCACCGTCTGGCCCTCGACGCTCGCCGTCACACCCGACGGGATCGTCACCGGCCGCTTGCCGATACGTGACATCGTAAAATCCTTCCTCAGAACACCGTGAAGAGAACTTCGCCGCCCACGTTGGCGTCGCGCGCCTCGTGGTCAGCCATGATTCCCTTCGGCGTCGACAACACCGAAATGCCGAGACCGTTGTTCACGCGCGGCAGGTTCTTCACCGAGGCGTAAACGCGGCGGCCCGGCTTCGACACCCGCTCGATCTCGCGGATGACGGGCTCGCCGTCGAAATACTTCAGCTCGATCTCGAGCTCGCTGCGGCCCGAGGCATGCTCGACGCTGGCGTAGCCGCGGATGTAGCCCTCGGTCTTCAGCACTTCGAGCACGTTGGCGCGCATCCTCGAGCCGGGGCTCGAGACCTTGGACTTCGAGCGCATCTGCGCGTTGCGGATGCGGGTGATGAGATCGCTGATCGGATCGTGCGTAGACATTGTTCCGACCCTCCCTTACCAGCTCGACTTCACCAGGCCGGGAACCAGGCCCTTGGAGCCGAGTTCACGCAGCGCGATGCGCGAGAGCTTGTTCTTGCGATAGTTCGAGCGCGGACGCCCGGTCAGCTCGCAACGGTTGCGGATGCGCGTCGGCGACGAGTTGCGCGGCATCTCGGCGAGCTTCAGCGTCGCCGCGAAGCGCTCTTCCATCGGCTTGGTCTTGTCGGCGATGATCGCCTTCAGCTTCTCGCGGCGCGGGCCGGCGTTCTTCGCCATCCGCTTGCGCCGGTTGTTCTTCTCGACTGAACTCTTCTTTGCCATGCTTGGCTCCTGGGTATCCGCGTTTGAGTGGCTTTGGCTCAGCTACTCACTGCCGGAACGGGAAATTGAAAGCGGTCAACAAGGCACGCGCCTCGTCGTCGGTCTTGGCGGTGGTGCAGACCGTGATGTCCATGCCACGCGCTTCCGAGACCTTGTCGAAGTCGATCTCGGGGAAAATGATGTGCTCCTTGATGCCGAGCGAATAGTTGCCGCGGCCGTCGAAGCTCTTCGGGTTCAGGCCGCGGAAGTCGCGGACGCGGGGCAGCGCCACGTTCACCAGGCGGTCGATGAACTCGTACATATGGGCCTTGCGCAGCGTAACCTTGCAGCCGATCGGCTGGTTCTCACGCAGCTTGAAGGTCGCGATCGCGATCCGAGAATAGGTCACGATCGCCTTCTGGCCGGCGATCTGGGTCAGCTCGGCAGCGGCGGTCTCGGCCTTCTTGCGGTCGTTGACGGAGTCGCCCACGCCCATGTTGAGCACGACCTTGTCGAGGCGCGGCACCTGCATCACGTTGGCATAACCGAACTTCTCGGTCATCATGCCGCGGATCTTCTTGTCGTACTCCGCGCGCAGACGCGGCGTGTAAGCTGTATCAGCCATCGATCTCTGCTCCCGAGCTCTTGGCAACACGAACCTTCTTGCCATCGGCTTGAATCTTGAACCCGATGCGGGTCGGCTTTCCGTCCTTGCCGACATACGCAATGTTGGAAAGGTCGATCGGCATCTCCTTGGAGATGATGCCGCCTTCCTGGGTCTGGGTCTGCTTCTGGTGACGCTTCACCATGTTGATGCCGCGAACGAGAGCCTTGTTCTCGTCCGGACGCACCTCGAACACCTCGCCGGTGCGACCCTTGTCGCGGCCGGTGAGCACCATCACCTTGTCGCCCTTGCGGATCTTGGCAGCCATCACAGCACCTCCGGCGCGAGCGAAATGATCTTCATGTGGTTCTTGGCGCGCAGCTCGCGCGGCACCGGCCCGAAGATACGAGTGCCGACCGGCTCGGACTGATTGTTGATCAGCACGGCGGCGTTGCGGTCGAAACGGATGACCGAACCGTCAGCGCGGCGGATGTCCTTGCGGACCCGGACCACGACGGCCTTCATCACGTCGCCCTTCTTCACCTTGCCACGCGGAATGGCTTCCTTGATCGACACAACGATAACGTCGCCCACGGTGGCATAGCGGCGCTTGGAACCTCCAAGAACCTTGATGCACATGACACGGCGTGCGCCAGAATTATCGGCCACGTCGAGGTTGGTCTGCATCTGAATCATTGATGCACCTCGTCCTCTTTCTGCGCTTTAGCGCGCTCAAAATTTCCCTGAATGACTTCGGCCAGGCCGAGGCAATCAGGCCGTTTTCTTGTGTTCGCCCCGGACCACGGTCCAGCGCTTCAGCTTCGAGATCGGCTTCGATTCCTCGATCCAGACCATGTCGCCCGGCTTGAACTGGTTGTTCTCGTCGTGCGCGTGGTAGTTCTTGGAACGGCGGATCGTCTTCTTGTAGATCGGGTGGGTGAAGCGGCGATCGACGCGCACCACGATGGTCTTGGCTTGCTTGTCGCTGACGACCACGCCCTGCAGAGTACGTTTCGGCATAGCTGGCCCCTTACTTCTTCTTCGCGCGCAGCTGCGCGGCGATGGTCTTGATACGAGCGATGTCGCGGCGGGCTTCCCGCATCCGCGAGGTGTTCTCCAGTTGCCCGGTGGCGCGCTGGAAACGCAGGTTGAAGCGTTCCTTCTTCAGGTTCAGGACCGCGTCTTCCCGCTGGTCGTCGCTCATCGCGCGAATGTCTTCAACTTTCATCTCGGCCATGGCGATTACTCCGCAATGCGCGCAACGAAGCGCGTCTTGATCGGCAGCTTGGCGGCGGCGAGCGACAGCGCTTCCTTCGCGGTCTGCACCGGCACGCCGTCGATCTCGAACATCACGCGGCCCGGCTTGATCCGGACCACCCACAATTCAGGCGCACCCTTGCCGGAGCCCATGCGGACTTCGGCGGGCTTCTTCGACACCGGCACGTCCGGGAACACGCGGATCCAGACGCGGCCGGCGCGCTTCATGTGACGGGTCAGCGCGCGGCGGGCGGCTTCGATCTGACGGGCGGTGACGCGCTCAGGCTCCATCGCCTTCAGGCCGAACTGGCCGAACGCCAACGTCGCGCCAGAGGTCGCAACGCCGTGGATACGGCCCTTATGCGCCTTCCGGAACTTCGTTTTCTTAGGTTGCATCATGGCTTTAAGCCCTCAAATTCCTGCTTTGCCTCAAGCGGCGTCGCGGCGCGAACGCGGCGTGTTGTCGCCCTCGGCCATCTTCTTGTCCTGGGCCATCGGATCGTGCTCGAGGATCTCGCCCTTGAAGATCCAGACCTTGACGCCGCAGGTGCCGAAGGTCGTGAACGCGGTGGCGACGCCGTAATCGACGTCGGCGCGCAGCGTGTGCAGCGGCACGCGACCTTCGCGATACCACTCCATGCGCGCGATTTCGGCGCCGCCGAGACGGCCCGAGCAGTTGATGCGGATGCCCTCGGCGCCGAGACGCATCGCCGACTGCACGGCGCGCTTCATGGCGCGGCGGAACGCGACGCGGCGCTCGAGCTGCTGGGCGATCGATTCGGCGACCAGGGTCGCGTCGAGCTCCGGCTTGCGGATTTCGACGATGTTGATCACGACGTCCGACGAGGTGATGTCGGCGACCTTCTTGCGCAGCTTGTCGATGTCGGCGCCCTTCTTGCCGATCACGACGCCCGGACGGGCCGAATGGATCGTCACGCGGCACTTCTTGTGCGGACGCTCGATCACGATGCGGGCGACGGCCGCCTGCTTGAGCTCCTTGTGCAGGATCTCGCGGATCTTGACGTCTTCGTGCAGGAGCTTGCCGTATTCCTGCTTGCCGGCGAACCAACGGGAGTCCCAGGTCCGGTTGATGCCGAGACGCAGCCCGATTGGATTGATCTTTTGACCCATCGTCTTCTCCTGCGCCCTTCTTAGGCGCTTGCCTCGGCCTCGACCTGACGAACCACGATGGTCAGGTGCGAGAACGGTTTGAACACACGGCCCGAACGGCCACGGCCGCGCGGAGCAAAACGCTTCATCACGATGCCGTTGCCGACATGCGCCTCGGCGACGATCAGATCGTCGACCTCGAGGTCATGGTTGTTCTCGGCGTTGGCGATCGCCGATTCCAGGCACTTCTTGACGTCGACCGCGATCCGCTTGCGCGAGAACTGCAGGTCGGCGAGCGCAGCGGACGCCTTGCGGCCGCGGATCAGCTGCGCCACCAGGTTCAGCTTCTGCGGGCTGACGCGCAGCATGCGGGCGACGGCCTTGGCCTCATTGTCCGCGAGGCTACGTTCGCGCTTTGGTTTGCTCATCGTCTATTCCTCAAGCCTTCTTGGCTTTCTTGTCGCCCGAGTGGCCGTGGAAGGTCCGGGTCGGCGAGAACTCGCCGAACTTGTGACCCACCATTTCCTCGTTGATCGCCACCGGCACGTGCTTCTGGCCGTTGTAGACACCGAAGGTCAGGCCGACGAACTGCGGCAGGATGGTGGAGCGGCGGCTCCAGATCTTGATGACGTCGTGACGGCCAGACGCGCGGGCGGCATCTGCCTTCTTGAGCAGAGAACCCTCGACGAACGGGCCTTTCCAGACTGAACGAACCATGTCCGGCGTTCCTTACTTCTTCCGCTTGTGGCGGCTGAGGAGAATGAATTTGTTGGTCGACTTGTTGGTGCGGGTCTTCTTGCCCTTGGTCGGCTTGCCCCACGGAGTAACCGGGTGACGACCGCCCGAGGTACGACCTTCACCACCGCCGTGCGGATGGTCGATCGGGTTCATGACGACGCCGCGGTTGTGCGGACGCCAGCCGAGCCAGCGGGTACGACCGGCCTTGCCGATCGAGATGTTCATATGGTCCGGGTTCGAGACCGCGCCGATCGTGCCGCGGCAACGGCCGTGCACGAGACGCTGCTCGCCCGAGTTCAGGCGGACGATCACGTAGTCCTGGTCGCGGCCGACGATCTGGGCGTAGGTGCCGGCGGAGCGCGCCAGCTGGCCACCCTTGCCGATCTTCAGCTCGATGTTGTGCACGATCGTGCCGACCGGCATGTTGCCGAGCGGCATGACGTTGCCCGGCTTCACGTCGACATAGTTGCCGGCGACGACGGTGTCGCCCGCGGCCAGACGCTGCGGCGCCAGGATGTAGGCGAGCTCGCGTCCTGGTACTTGATCAGCGCGATGAACGCGGTGCGGTTCGGATCGTACTCCAGCCGCTCGACGACCGCCGGCATGTCCACCTTGTCGCGGCGGAAGTCGACGGTGCGGTAGGCCTTCTTGTGGCCGCCGCCGCGGAAACGCACGGTGATGCGGCCGGTGTTGTTACGACCGCCATTGCCGAGCTTGCCCTCGGTCAGGGTCTTCACCGGCTTGCCCTTGTAGAGCGCCGAACGATCGACCATGACCAGCTGGCGCTGGCCCGGCGTCGTGGGATTGTAGGTTTTCAATGCCATCGTCGTTGCGCCTTATAGTCCGGTAGTCACGTCGATGCGGTGGCCCTCTTCCAGGGTCACGATCGCGCGCTTGGTGTCCGACTGCGAGCCGAGATTGCCGCGGAACACCTTGGTCTTGCCCTTGCGAACGAGCGTGTTGACGCTCTTCACCTTGACGTCGAACAGCTTCTCGACCGCTTCCTTGATCTGCGGCTTGGTCGCCTTGCCGGCGACCTTGAACAGCACCTTGTTGTGCTCGGAGGCGAGCGTCGCCTTTTCCGTCACGACCGGCGAGATGATGACGTCGTAGTGGCGCGGATCGATGTTCTTCATTTGAAGCGCGCCTCCAGCGCATCAACCGCAGCCTTGGTCAGAACCAGCTTCTGGCGGCGGAGAATGTCGTAGACGTTGATGCCCTGGATCGGCAGCACGTCGATGTTCGGGATGTTGCGGGCCGCGGTCGCGAAACCAGCGTTCAGCTCGGCGCCGTCGATGATCAGCGCGTTGGTGAGCCCGAGGCCGGAGAAGTGACCGAGCAGCGCCTTGGTCTTGGCGGCCTCGAGCTGCGCATTGTCGATCACGATCAGCCCGCCGTCCTTGGCCTTGGCCGACAGCGCATGCTTCAGCGCGAGCGCACGCACCTTCTTCGGCAGGTCGGTCGCATGGGAGCGAACCACCGGACCGAACGCACGGCCACCGCCGCGGAACTGCGGCACGCGGGCCGAGCCGTGACGGGCGCCGCCGGTGCCCTTCTGCTTGTACATCTTCTTGCCGGTGCGCCAGACGTCGGCGCGGCCCTGGGCCTTGTGGGTGCCGGCCTGACGCTTGTTCAGCTGCCACTGCACGCAGCGCTGAATGATGTCGGCGCGGGGCTCGAGACCGAAGATCGCATCCGAGAGCTCGACGGATCCGGCGTCCTTGCCTTCAAGGGTCGTGACTTTCAGTTCCATCTCACGCGCCCTCCTTCTCGACCGCAACCTCGGCAGCTTCGCCGCCGGCAACCTTGAACTTGCCGGGCTTCGGGGCTTCCTTCGGCAGCGGCTTCTTGACCGCGTCGCGCACCGAGATCCAGCCGCCCTTGGAGCCGGGAACGGCGCCTTCGACGAGGATCAGGCCGCGCTCGACGTCGGTCTGCACCACGCGCAGATTGAGCGTGGTGATGCGGTCGACGCCCATGTGGCCGGGCATCTTCTTGTTCTTGAAGGTCTTACCGGGATCCTGACGGCCACCGGTCGAACCGATCGAGCGATGCGAAACCGACACACCGTGGGTGGCACGCAGACCGCCGAAATTCCAGCGCTTCATGCCGCCGGCGAAGCCCTTACCGATCGAGGTGCCGGTCACGTCGACGAACTGGCCGACCACGAAATGGTCCGCCTGGATTTCCGCGCCGACCGGGATCAGCGCATCCTCGGACACGCGGAACTCGGCGACCTTGCGCTTCGGCTCGACCTTGGCAACTGCGAACTGGCCGCGTTCGGCCTTGGGCATGTACACGGTCTTGCGGGCGCCCGAGCCGAGCTGCAGAGCGACATAGCCGTTCTTCTCGGTCGTGCGGTGGCCCAGCACCTGGCAGTTGCCCAACTTCAGCACGGTCACAGGGATATGCTCGCCGGTCTCCGTAAAGACCCGCGTCATCCCGACCTTTTGTGCGATCACTCCGGAGCGCATCGGCGTGCTTCCTGTCTTTCTGTCCGCAAGCGGCGGACGTAAAAATCCAAAACCTTAGAGCTTGATCTCGACGTCGACACCGGCGGCCAGGTCGAGCTTCATCAGCGCATCGACGGTCTGCGGGGTCGGATCGACAATGTCGAGGAGGCGCTTGTGAGTGCGCATCTCGAATTGCTCGCGGCTCTTCTTGTCAACGTGCGGCGAACGGTTGACGGTGAACTTCTCGATGCGGGTCGGCAGCGGAATCGGTCCGCGAACCTGCGCACCGGTGCGCTTCGCCGTGTTCACGATCTCGCGGGTCGACGTATCGAGGATTCGATGGTCGAACGCCTTGAGACGGATGCGAATATTTTGGCCGTTCATTGCCGTATTCTTTCTTTAGTGAGTGGCGAGTAGCGAATAGCGAATGGTGACCCACCCGCTACTCGCCATTCCCTATTCGCGTACTTACTCGATGATGGCGGCGACGACGCCGGCGCCGACGGTGCGGCCGCCTTCGCGGATCGCGAAGCGCAGCTTCTCTTCCATCGCGATCGGCACGATCAGGTGCACTTCCATCGCGATGTTGTCGCCCGGCATCACCATCTCGGTGCCTTCCGGCAGATGCACGACACCGGTCACGTCGGTGGTGCGGAAGTAGAACTGCGGACGGTAGTTGGTGAAGAACGGGGTGTGACGACCGCCCTCTTCCTTGGTGAGGATGTAAGCCTCAGCCTTGAACTTGGTGTGCGGCTTGACCGAACCGGGCTTGCACAGCACCTGGCCACGCTCGACTTCCTCGCGCTTGGTGCCGCGGAGCAGCGCACCGATGTTGTCGCCGGCCTGGCCCTGATCGAGCAGCTTGCGGAACATTTCGACGCCGGTGACGATGGTCTTCTGGGTGTCGCGGATACCGACGATTTCGATTTCCTCGCCGACCTTGATCACGCCGCGCTCGACACGGCCGGTGACGACGGTGCCGCGGCCCGAGATCGAGAACACGTCTTCAACCGGCATCAGGAACGGCTGGTCGATCGGACGCTCCGGCTGCGGGATGTACTCGTCGACGTTGCGCATCAGCTCGAGGATGGCGTCGTGGCCGAGCTTCTTGTCCTTGTCTTCGAGGGCGGCGAGCGCCGAGCCCTTGATGATCGGAATGTCATCGCCCGGGAACTCGTACTTCGAGAGCAGTTCGCGAACTTCCATCTCGACGAGCTCGAGCAGCTCCGGATCGTCGACCATGTCGCACTTGTTGAGGAACACGACGAGCGCGGGCACGCCGACCTGGCGGGCGAGCAGAATGTGCTCGCGGGTCTGCGGCATCGGGCCGTCAGCGGCCGACACGACCAGGATCGCGCCGTCCATCTGGGCGGCACCGGTGATCATGTTCTTGACGTAGTCGGCGTGGCCGGGGCAGTCGACGTGAGCGTAGTGGCGGTTCTGCGTCTCGTACTCGACGTGCGCGGTCGAGATCGTGATGCCGCGCGCCTTCTCTTCCGGCGCCTTGTCGATCTGGTCGTAGGCGGTGAACGTCGCGCCGCCGGTTTCTGCAAGCACCTTGGTGATCGCTGCGGTCAGCGAGGTCTTGCCATGGTCGACGTGACCGATGGTGCCGATGTTGCAGTGGGGCTTGTTACGCTCGAATTTTGCTTTGGCCATTTGACTCTCCGTTCAGTCGTTAGCTGCTAACCAACGACAATCAAGCAAACTTTTTCTGGACTTCAGCCGACACGTTCGCCGGAGCTTCGGCGTAGTGATCGAACTGCATCGTGAAGGTTGCGCGACCCTGGCTCATCGAGCGCAGGTTATTCACGTAACCGAACATGTTCATGAGCGGCACCATCGCGTTGATGACGTTGGCGTTGCCGCGCATGTCTTGGCCCTGGATCTGGCCGCGCCGGGAATTCAGGTCGCCGATGACCGAACCGGTGTAGTCTTCCGGGGTCACCACCTCGACCTTCATGATCGGCTCGAGCAGAACGGACTTGCCCATCTGCAGCGCCTCGCGGAAGCAGGCGCGCGTGGCGATTTCGAAGGCCAACGCCGACGAGTCGACGTCGTGGAACTTGCCGTCGATCAGCTGCACCTTGACGTCGACGATCGGGAAGCCCGCGACCACGCCGGAGGACAGCACGCTCTCGAGACCCTTTTCGACGCCGGGGATGTATTCCTTCGGCACCGCGCCGCCGACGATCTTCGATTCGAACTCGTAGCCCTTCCCGGCTTCGTTCGGCTCGACGATGATCGTCACGGCCGCGAACTGACCGGTACCGCCGGTCTGCTTCTTGTGGGTGTAGCTGTGCTCGACCCGCTTGGTGACACGCTCACGGAACGCCACCTGCGGCGCGCCGATGTTGGCGTCGACCTTGTAGGTGCGCTTGAGGATGTCGACCTTGATGTCGAGATGCAGTTCGCCCATGCCCTTGAGGATGGTCTGGCCGGACTCGTGGTCGGTCGTCACGCGGAAGGACGGATCCTCCGCGGCGAGCTTGGCCAGCGCCACGCCCAGCTTCTCCTGGTCGGCCTTCGACTTCGGCTCGATCGCGATCTCGATCACCGGCTCCGGGAATTCCATCTTCTCGAGGATCACCGGATTGTTGGGATCGCACAGCGTGTCGCCGGTGCGCGCTTCCTTCAGGCCGGCCAGCGCGACGATATCGCCGGCATAGGCTTCCTTGATGTCTTCGCGGTTGTTCGCATGCATCAGCAGCATGCGGCCGATACGCTCTTTCTTCTCGCGGGTCGAGTTGATGACGCCGGTGCCCGACTGCAGCACGCCGGAATAGATGCGGCAGAAGGTGATGGTGCCGACGAAGGGGTCGTCCATGATCTTGAACGCGAGCAGCGCCAGCGGCTCCTTGTCGTCCGCCTTGCGCACGACCTCGTTGCCGTCCTCATCGGTGCCCTTGATCGCGGGCACGTCGATCGGCGACGGCAGATAGTCGACGACGGCGTCGAGCAGCGGCTGCACGCCCTTATTCTTGAACGCCGAACCGCACAGCACCGGATAGAACGCGCCGGTCAGCACGGCCTTGCGGATCAGGCGCTTCAGGGTCGCCTCGTCCGGCTCCTTGCCGTCGAGGAACGCAGCCAAAGCGTCGTCGTCGAGCTCGACGGCGGCTTCCACCATCTTCTCGCGATATTCCTTGGCCTGCTCGACCAGGTCTTCCGGGATGTCGACATAGTCGAACTTGGCGCCGAGCGATTCATCGTTCCAGATGACGCCCTTCATCTTCACGAGGTCGACGAGACCCTTGAAGTTGTTCTCGGCACCGATCGGAAGCTGGATCGCGATCGGCTTGGCGCCGAGGCGGTCGACGATATCGGACAGGCACTTGAAGAAGTCGGCACCGGTCTTGTCCATCTTGTTGGCGAAGACGATGCGCGGAACCTTGTACTTGTCGCCCTGGCGCCAGACGGTCTCGGTCTGCGGCTCGACGCCCTGGTTGGAGTCGAGAACGCAAACGGCGCCGTCGAGCACGCGCAGCGAACGCTCGACTTCAATGGTGAAGTCGACGTGGCCGGGGGTGTCGATGATGTTCAGGCGCTTGCCGTTCCAGAACGCGGTGGTCGCAGCCGAGGTGATCGTGATGCCACGCTCCTGCTCCTGCTCCATCCAGTCCATCGTCGCAGCACCTTCGTGCACTTCGCCGATCTTGTGGCTCTTGCCGGTGTAATACAGGATGCGCTCGGTGGTCGTGGTCTTGCCGGCGTCGATATGCGCCATGATACCGAAGTTGCGGTAGTCCTCGATGGCATGTTGGCGGGGCATGAGACTGTTCCTTAGATTCCGTTGATCGCCTTACCAGCGATAGTGCGAGAAGGCGCGGTTGGCTTCCGCCATCCGATGCACGTCTTCACGCTTCTTGACGGCGTTGCCGCGATTGTTCGAAGCATCGAGCAACTCGGCCGACAGACGCTCCGTCATGGTCTTCTCGTTGCGCTCACGGGCGGCCGAGATCAGCCAGCGGATGCCGAGCGCCTGACGGCGCACCGAACGGACTTCCACCGGCACCTGGTAGGTCGCGCCGCCGACGCGGCGGGAACGGACCTCGATGGTCGGCATCACGTTCTCGAGCGCCTGCTCGAACACGCCGAGCGGGGGCTGCTTGGTCTTGGCCTCGATCATGCCGAGCGCACCGTAGACGATGTTTTCGGCAACCGACTTCTTCCCGGCGTACATCACCGAGTTCATGAACTTCGTAATGATGATGTTCCCGAACTTCGGATCCGGAAGAACTTCACGCTTCTCAGCAGAATGGCGACGCGACATCTGATCGTTTCCCGCTTACTTCGGACGCTTCGCGCCGTACTTCGAACGACGCTGCTTACGGTTCTTGACGCCCTGGGTATCCAGCACGCCGCGGAGGATGTGGTAGCGCACGCCGGGCAAGTCCTTGACGCGGCCGCCGCGGATCATGACCACCGAGTGCTCCTGAAGGTTATGGCCTTCACCCGGGATGTAGCCGATCACCTCAAAGCCGTTGGTCAGGCGCACCTTGGCGACCTTACGAAGCGCCGAGTTCGGCTTCTTCGGGGTCGTGGTGTAGACGCGCGTGCACACGCCGCGCTTCTGCGGCGACTGCTGCAGCGCCGGCACCTTCTTACGCGACTTCTGCACTTCTCGCGGTTTTGCGATCAGCTGGTTGATCGTCGGCATGCAGCCTTCACCCTTTAGTTCGCGCGAAAACCTTGAATGGCTCCGCAAATTTCTTCTCGGGACTAGCCGCCCCGCACGGCCCGCTCGACGCGGAACAAGCATCCGCGCAAAGCGAAATCGCGCCAACCACTCATTGCTGAGCGGAAAGCGCATCGACGCCACAGAGGACCGCGATCCCGAACCGTTCAGCGTTCGCTGTCCGGTCCGCGACCGAGGTCATGCATCCGAATTCACTCTCAAGAGGACGTGCTCAAGAGAACCAAAATCGTCCTGGCATTGCCTAGCTATCATCGACAGCGTTTGAGCGGCATTCGTCGAGGTTGGTGCCCGTCCGGCTCCTGAAAAAGGGCCTTCGGGTGTTCCGTTCCGACGCTGGCGTAGCTCACCGCCTGTCGTTAAGTGGGCGCCTTGTATAATCGAGAGATAGTGAAGTCAAGCAAAACGACAAGCAAAGAAACGCCTCTGCCGCTTGCGGATTTCGCATTTCGCCGACGCCCGCCGGGCGGCGAAATGTGACAGCGTCAATGCCTCCCCTCGCCCCAATCCGAATCGTCGGCACGGCAGCGGACCCATATTTCATCCGGATAAAATATGAATAGAAACAATTCTCTCCAGTTTCGGCCTGAAGGCAAATTTCGAAACTAAGCCTTTATTTGCCATTCGCAGCGCAAAAATCGCGATCTACGGCCACGGAAGCTCTCATGCGGTACACCGACATCGCGATCATCGGCGGAGGTCTGGCGGGCTCGATCGCCGCCGCCATGCTCGGCCGTGCCGGAATACCGACCGTGCTGATCGACCCGCACCGGGTCTATCCGTTCGATTTCCGCGTCGAAAAGATCGGCGGCGACCTCCAGCTCGAGCGATTCGCCCGGACCGGCCTTGCCGAATCGGTGCTCCGCTCGGCGACGCTGGACGGCGAGAACTGGATCGCGCGATTCGGCCATCTGCTCGACCGGCAGCCGAGCCGGCAGTACGGCATCATGTACGACGCGCTGATCACCGCGATTCGGGACGAAATCGCGAGGCCGGCGGAATTCATCTGCGACAAGGTCGTCGACGTCGCGACCAGCTCCGAACGGCAGAAGCTCGTGCTTTCCAGCGGCGAGGAGATCTCGGCGCGCCTCGTGGTGCTCGCCAACGGCCTGAACGTCGGGCTGCGCCGGATGCTCGGCATCGAGCGGCGGGTCACCAGCCACTGCCACTCGATCTCGCTCGGCTTCGATTTCGTCCCCATCGGCCGCCCCGCCTTCCCGTTCGCGGCCATGACTTATTTCTCGGAGCGGCCGAGCGACCTCATCCCCTACATCACGCTGTTTCCGATCGGAAACCGGATGCGCGCCAACCTCTTCACCTACCGCCAGGCCGACGATCCCTGGCTGCGGACGATGCGGCGCAATCCGGTCGAGACGCTGAACGCCGCGCTGCCGCGGCTGCGCCGGCTCACCGGCGAATTCGGTGTCGCCGGCGACATCAAGGTCCGGCCCGCCGACGTCTATGTCAGCACCGGCTATCGGCAGGCCGGCGTCGTCCTGGTCGGCGATGCTTTCGCCAGCACCTGCCCGGTCACCGGCACCGGGACCGACAAGGTGTTCACCGACGTGTCCCAGCTCTGCAACGTCCACATCCCGGCCTGGCTTGCCACCGACGGCATGGGCGAGGAGAAGATCACCGCGTTCTACGACGATCCGGTGAAGACGGAATGCGACGCCTGGTCGAACGCCAAGGCCTTCAGCTTCCGTGAGGTATCGATCGGCAGCGGACCCTATTGGCAGGCCCAGCGCTGGGCGCGCTTCCTCGGCTATCTCGGCCGCGGCTCGCTGCGCCGTCTGCACCGCCCGCAGGCGGCCTCGGCGACACGGACGGCCAATCAGTTCCGGCAACGTCCGCAGGCGGCGGACAGGGCGTAGCGGCCGGAGGTCACGAGCCGCGAGGCGCGGGCGTCACGCCTCCTCGTCTTCGTCCTCATCCTCGTCGTCTTCATCCTCGTCGTCATCGTCCGCGTCGTCGTCTTCGTCGTCCGCATCGTGATGCACATGTCCCTGGTCGTCCCACAGCTTGCGGTAGACGCCGTTCCGGGACAGCAGCTCCTCGTGCGAGCCGCGTTCGATCGCCCTGCCGCCTGAGATCACGATGATCTCGTCCATCTCGACCACCGAGGTCAGGCGGTGCGTCGACCAGATCATGGTGCGGCCCTCCGCGACCTTGAGCAGCGTGCGGTTGATCGCGGCCTCCGTCGTCTGGTCCAGCGCTGAGGTCGCCTCGTCGAGCAGCAGCACGGATGGATTGCGGATCAGCGCGCGCGCGATCGCGATGCGCTGGCGCTGGCCGCCGGACAAGGTATCGCCGCGTTCGCCGACCGACGTATCGTAGCGCTGCGGCAGGCTCATGATGTAGCGATGGATCTCGGCTTTCTTCGCGGCGTCCTCGACCTCCGCGTCCGTGGCCCCTTCCTTGCCGAGCCGGATGTTCTCGCGGATCGACATGTTGAACAGCATGTTCTCCTGGAACACGACCGCCATGTTCGCCCGCAGCGACTCGCGCGTCACCCGACGGATATCGACGCCGTCGATGGCGACGCGGCCCTCATCCGGCACGTAGAGCCGCAGGATCAGGTTGATCAGCGTGCTCTTGCCGGAGCCGCTGGGACCCACGATCGCAATGCTCTTGCCGGCATTGAGCTTGAGGCTGAGATTGTCCAGCACCGGCGTCTCCGCCCCCTCATACTGGAAGGTGACGCGCTCGAACGAGATATCGTTGGTGATCCGCGGCAGATCCGGCGCACCCGGACGGTCGGCACCGCGGGTCGGCTCGTCGAGCAGTTCCTGGATGTGCCGCACCGCCGCCGCCGACGAGATCGACACCGGGATGAAATGCATGAGATGGGCGATGTTGTACGACACCTCCCAGAACGCGCTCTCGAAGGTCACGAAGGTGCCGACCGTGATCTGCCCCTTGGTGGCGAGATAGGCGCCGATCGCCAGCACCACGAGGTGGAGCAGCAGCACCGCGATGGTGACCGTGCGCTCCACCATGGTCGACAGGAACATGGCCGAGGCGGCCTTGGCCCGGACGTCGCGGTTGCGCAGCGTGAACCAGCCGAGCGCCCGGCGCTGCAGGTTGAACGCCTTCACCACCGCCTGCGCGGCGACATTCTCTTGCACGGTTCCGAGCAGCGCGGCTTCGTTCTGCTTCTGCTCGTAATTGGCCTGCACCGCCTTCGGCGTCAGGATGCGCGGCCCGATCAGCGTGATCGGAAACACCAGCAGGGCGACCGCGGCCAGCTGCCAGTTGAGGAACAGCATCAGGATGATGCCGGCGATCAACTCGAAGCCCGGCAGCGCCGCGCTGTTGGCGAAGGTCTTGACCGAGCCCTCGAAGGCCGACAGGTCGATCGAGAAGCGCGACAGGATCTCGCCGCGCTTGGTGCGCGCGAAATAGGCCGAGGGCAGGTTCTGGACGTGCTCGAAGATCCGCGTCCGGACGTCGGCGATGATGCCGGCGCCGAGCCGCGCATCCCAGCGCTCGTACCAGACCGCGATGATCGAGGTGACGATGCCGGCGACCGCAAGCACGCCGAGGATCTTGTAGAGCGCCTGGAAATCCTCCTCGCCGAGCGCGTCGTCGATCAGGAATTTCAGGCTGAGCGGCATGATGACGTTGAACAACGTCTCGACCAGCACGCCGATGGTGACGAACGCGAGCGGCTTCTTGTAGTTGGTCAGGATCGGCCTGATGAAGCCATAGATCGTCGACAGCGCGCCGGCGGCTTCCTTGGCGGTGAAGACGACGAGATCCTCGTCATCATCATCGTCAAGCTCGAACTCGTCCTCCTCCTCGTCGTCCTCATCTTCGTCGTCGGCCGGTGCCGCGGCGGGCTTCGCGGGGGCTGCCGCCGCAGGCGGACCGGCCACCGGCGCCGGCTTCTTCTTCAGCTCGGGATCGTCGGCCGCCGATCTCGTCGGATCGTCTGATGCAGGAGGTCTTGATGCAGGAGGTCTTGGCGCCATGAAACCAACCGATGCTCCACGGCCGGCATGACCGCAAATCGAAACCGCAGCTGACAACGCTGCGGCTGCAATTCTATGCGATCACGGAGAATTCGGCAAAGCGTTTGGAACAGCGCGACGCGCAGCGGCACCGTTCCGTGGATTCGGGATCACAGCACGGCCGTCGTTCGACAATTGGTTGGCGCAAGGCCGATCGCCTTGCGCCGGATCCTGCGCGTCTTGCCGCTGGCCGTTGTCGCTAGTCGTCGAGGTCGGCCTCGACCTTGTCGAAGAACGAATAGCGCAGGCTGTCGGAGTCGGCGTACCACTGCCCCGGCCCCTTGTTGGCGGCGAGCGTCAACGTCCACAGCGCATCGGTGCAGTCGCGGCGATGCATCGACAGGTCGAAGCCGTTGCCGAAGAACAGTTCCGACCATTCCCACCAGGTGCCGAGCTTCTTCACGCCGCGCAGCAGGTCGTAGCGATCGATCACCGCCGGCGCCATGTCCGAGGTCACCGACGCGAACACGACGCCGGTCTTGACCACGCGGTTGAGCTCGCGCACCCCGCGCACGACCTGCTTCTCGCCGAGATGGCACAGCGAGGTCTCGAACACGAAGTCGAACTCATTGTCCTTGAACGGCATGTCGGCGATCGAGCCGAGCTTGTTGTACTTCTTGAGCGCCCTTGGCGTCTTGCCGTGGATGTAGCGGTTGTTCTCGATGCCCCAGGCATCGATGCCGCGCTCGCGCAGCGCGCCGACAAGTTCGCCGCTGGCGGAGCCGGCGATCAAGAGCTTGTAGCCCTTCGCCCTGCCCCAGACCGTCTTGATCAGGTCGGTCAGATAGGCCGGGTCGGTGAAGTTGCGCCAGACTTCGCCGTAGGGACCGGCACCGCGATAATTGTCGAAATAGGCGCGGTCGATCTTGTCGGACAGCGTGCCTTCGTCCTGCGCGCGGGCGCGGCGCAGCCGCATCATCTCGGTGACGACGATGTCGGTGGCGGCATCGGAGGAGTCGAGCAGCCCGTTCAGCGTCGAATCGAACAGATAGTCGCCCACCACCACGAGGCCGGGATGCTCCTTCGGCTCGGGACGATGGTTGGTCATGACGTCGCGCACCGGCAGGCCGCCCGGCAGCGCGTTGACCGACGACAGCCAGCGGTGGGTCTTACCCTCGAGGAAGTGTTCGCGCGCATCGCCGAGCGAGGCCGGCAACGACTTCAGCGCGGCGTCGATCAGTTCCTCGTCGCTGAGATTGGCGTAGGCGAGCGCGTCGGAACCGGCGATCAGCCAGTTCAGCACGCCGTGCTTGCCGACATCGTGGCGCGCGCCCTCATTGTAGACGCAGCAGCCGCCGAACGCCTCCGACATGAACCAGGCGCCGGGAATCTTCTCGCCCCAGAACGGCTCGTCGAACAGGATCGAGACGCGCAGATAGTGCGCGGGCCGGTCGAAATAGGCGACGTGCTTGACCATCGACTTGCGCAGCTGCTCGCCGTCCCAGCGCATGGTCGCGAGCCAGGAGTGCGGCAGGCAGACCAGCACGAGGTCGAAGTCGCGCGTCTCCGGCCCCTTGCCGTTCATCATGTTGAGCTGGTAGCGGCCGGTTGCGGTCTTGCCGACCTTGAGGACGCGATGGTTGAGCTGGATGTCGGCGCTGACCTCCGAGCGCAGGCAATCGATCAGCTGCTCGTTGCCGTTCTGGATCGAATACAGGCCGATATAGCCGTCGACATCCATCACGTAGTTCTTCAGCGCGTTGAGGCCGTTGGTGTTGTGGCTCTCGGTCGCAAGGTCCGAGCGCGCCATCACCTTGAAGAACCGCTTGGCCGTCGCGTCCTCGACCTCTTCGTCGAGGATCTGCTCGGCGGTCTTGTAGGCCCACGGATGTTCGTTGTCGTGGGCGCCGATGCCCTCGTAATATTCGTGCGGCGACACCAGTTCGGCGCAACGCTTGCGGAATGCCTCGATCGCGGCCGCGGTCTTCGCGCCGTATTTGCGGCGCATGCCCGGAACGTCGGCGAGCAACTCGCGTCGAGGTGCACCTGCTCGGCATCCATCGGGATCGTCTGCAGGCCGAAATGCTGGATCAGCTCGCGCAGCGGGTCGGGTCCCGTCATCGAGTAGTCGTAGATCTCGGCAACGCCGGCCTCGTACATTGCCGGTGCGCTGTCGAATTTGCGCGTGACGATCTTGCCGCCGAGGCGGTTCGACGCCTCGAAGATGGTGACCCGGCAGAGGTCGCCGAGTTTGCGCTTCAAATACCAGGCGCTCATCAGCCCCCCGGGGCCGCCGCCTACGATAGCCAAGTCGAGCATATGGATTCCGTCGCTGCCGGCAGCCAAACGGCCGGTCTAAGTCACCCTAGCAAAAGCACTTTTTTGCCTGAAGGGAAGATGAACAAACTGCGTCCCTGCACCGCAGCAGGGAAAGAAAGCAGCAAAAAGGCCGGCAAAACGCCGGCCTTCTCGCCATTACCGTAGTCTTGCGGAGGCCTATTCCGCGGGCGGCAGTGCCAGCGGCTCCGCTTCCGGAGCCGTCGGCACGATCGCCGCCTGCTGCTGCTTCTCGCGCTCGTCGAGGATCAGCTTGTCGCGCTTGACCGCGACTTCGCGGATCCGCGCCATCGAGGCGCCGGTGCCGGCCGGAATCAGGCGGCCGACAATGACGTTCTCCTTGAGGCCTTCGAGCGGGTCGATCTTGCCGTTGACGGCAGCCTCGGTGAGCACGCGCGTGGTCTCCTGGAACGACGCCGCCGAGAAGAACGAGCGGGTCTGCAAGCTCGCCTTGGTGATGCCGAGCAGAACCGGCGTACCCGTGGCGGGCTTCTTGCCCTCCTCCTTGGCCTTGGTGTTGAGCGCGTCGAACTCGATCTTGTCGACCTGCTCGCCCGAGATCATGTCGGTGTCGCCCTGGTCGGTGACCTCGACCTTCTGCAGCATCTGACGGACAATCACCTCGATGTGCTTGTCGTTGATGAGCACGCCCTGCAACCGGTAGACCTCCTGGATTTCGTTGACCAGATAGGCAGCGAGTTCCTCGATGCCCTTGATCGCCAGGATGTCGTGCGGCGCCGGATTGCCTTCGACGATGAAATCGCCCTTTTCGACGATGTCGCCGTCCTGAAGGTGGATGTGCTTGCCCTTCGGGATCAGGTACTCGCGCGGCTCCTCGGTCTTGTCCATCGGCTCGATCGAGATGCGGCGCTTGTTCTTGTAGTCGCGGCCGAAGCGGATCGTTCCCGCGGTCTCCGCGATGATCGCCGCATCCTTCGGCTTGCGAGCCTCGAACAGTTCCGCCACCCGCGGCAGACCGCCGGTGATGTCACGCGTCTTGGCGCTCTCGGTCGAGATACGCGCCAGGATGTCGCCGGGCATCACCTTCGCGCCGATGTCGACCGACAGAATGCCGTCGACCGACAGCATGTAGCGGGCATCGCCGCCACGCGCGAGCTTCAGCACCTTGCCGTCCTTGCCCTTGACCACGATGGCCGGACGCAGGTCCGAACCGCCGCGCGTCGTGCGCCAGTCGATGACCACGCGCTTGGCAATACCGGTCGATTCGTCGAGCGTTTCCGAGATCGACTGGCCTTCGACCAGATCCTCGAATCCGATCGTGCCCTCGACTTCGGTGAGCACCGGGCGGGTATAGGGATCCCACTCGGCGATGCGCTGGCCGCGCTTGACCATGTCGCCGTCGTCGACGTGCATCTTCGAACCGTACTGAATACGGTGGGTTGCACGCTCGGCGCCGTCGGCATCGACGATCGCAACGACCATGTTGCGCACCATCGCGACCAGGCTGCCTTCGCTGTTGCGGGCGATGGCCTTGTTCTTGATCACGATCTTGCCGTCGAAGTTCGATTCGACGAACGACTGCTCGTTGAGCTGGGCGGCGCCGCCGATGTGGAACGTGCGCATCGTCAGCTGCGTGCCGGGCTCACCGATCGACTGCGCCGCGATGACGCCGACGGCCTCACCGTGGTTGACCGGGGTGCCGCGGGCCAGGTCGCGGCCGTAGCACTTGGCGCAGATGCCGTTGATCAGTTCGCAGGTCAGCGCCGAGCGGATCTTCACTTCCTGGATGCCGGCCTGCTGGATCGCGTCGACATGGCTCTCCTCCATCAAGGTGTCGCGCTTGACCACGACCTCGTTGGTGGCGGGATCGCGCACGTCATCGCAGGCCGTGCGGCCCAGGATGCGCGAGCCGAGCGAGGCGACCACGGTGCCGGCATCGACGATGGCGCGCATCTTGATGCCGAGCTTGGTGCCGCAATCGGTCTGCGTGATGATGCAGTCCTGCGCGACGTCGACCAGACGACGGGTCAGGTAGCCGGAGTTCGCGGTCTTCAACGCGGTGTCCGCGAGGCCCTTGCGGGCGCCGTGGGTCGAGTTGAAGTACTCGAGCACCGACAGACCTTCCTTGAAGTTGGAAATGATCGGCGTCTCGATGATCTCGCCCGACGGCTTGGCCATCAGGCCGCGCATGCCGGCGAGCTGGCGCATCTGCGCCGGCGAACCACGCGCACCGGAGTGCGCCATCATGTAGATCGAGTTGATGTCGGCATCGGCTCCCGCCGCCGTCTTCTTGGTCGACGAGATCTCCTTCATCATCGCCTTGGCGACTTCTTCACCGGCCTTCGACCAGGCGTCGACGACCTTGTTGTACTTCTCGCCATGGGTGATCAGGCCGTCATTGTACTGCTGCTCGAAATCCTTCGCCAGCGTACGGGTCTGGTCAACGATCTTCCACTTCGACGCCGGCACGACCATGTCGTCCTTGCCGAACGAGATGCCCGCCTTGAAGGCGTTGTAGAAGCCGAGCGCCATGATGCGGTCGCAGAAGATCACCGTCTCCTTCTGACCGCAGTGCCGGTAGACCTGGTCGATCACGCCGGAGATCTCGCGCTTGGTCATCAGCTTGTTGATGATGTCGTACGAGATCTTGGTGCTCTTCGGCAGCAAATTGCCGAGCATGACGCGGCCCGCGGTGGTTTCGATCCACCGCTTCGACAGCTTGCCTTCCTCGTCGAGGCCTTCCCACCGGTACTTGATCTTGGTGTGCAGGTGGATGACCTTCGAATGCAGGGCGTGCTCGAGCTCGGCCATGTCGCCGAAGATCTTGCCCTCGCCGGGCAGGCCTTCGCGCATGATCGAGACGTAGTAGAGGCCGAGCACGATGTCCTGCGACGGCACGATGATCGGCTGGCCGTTCGCCGGATGCAGGATGTTGTTGGTCGACATCATCAGGACGCGCGCTTCCAGCTGCGCTTCGAGCGACAGCGGAACGTGCACGGCCATCTGGTCGCCGTCGAAGTCGGCGTTGAAGGCGGCGCAGACCAGCGGATGCAGCTGGATCGCCTTGCCCTCGATCAGCACCGGCTCGAACGCCTGGATGCCGAGGCGATGCAGCGTCGGCGCGCGGTTGAGCAGCACCGGATGCTCGCGGATCACCTCGTCGAGGATATCCCAGACCTCCGGACGCTCCTTCTCGACCAGCTTCTTGGCCTGCTTCACCGTGGTGGACAGGCCCTTGGCGTCGAGCCGCGAGTAGATGAACGGCTTGAACAGTTCGAGCGCCATCTTCTTCGGCAGGCCGCACTGATGCAGGCGCAGCTCGGGACCGACCACGATCACCGAACGGCCCGAATAGTCGACGCGCTTGCCGAGCAGGTTCTGGCGGAACCGGCCCTGCTTGCCCTTCAGCATGTCGGCGAGCGACTTCAGCGGGCGCTTGTTGGCGCCCGTGATGACGCGGCCGCGGCGGCCGTTGTCGAACAGCGCGTCGACGGCCTCCTGCAGCATGCGCTTTTCGTTGCGGATGATGATGTCGGGCGCCCGCAGCTCCATCAGCCGCTTCAGGCGGTTGTTGCGGTTGATGACGCGGCGATACAGGTCGTTGAGGTCCGAGGTCGCGAACCGGCCGCCGTCGAGCGGCACCAGCGGACGCAGGTCCGGCGGGATCACCGGCACGACCGTCATGATCATCCATTCCGGCTTGTTGCCGGAGACGCGGAAGGCCTCGACGATCTTCAGACGCTTGGCGAGCTTCTTGTGCTTGATGTCGGAGTCGGTCTCCGCCATGTCGGCACGCAGCGTCGCCTCGAGCTTCTCGAGCTCGAGACCCTTGAGCAGCTCGCGGATCGCCTCGGCGCCGATCATGGCGGTGAAGCTGTCCTGGCCGTACTCGTCCTGCGCCTTCAGATACTCGTCTTCCGACAGCAGCTGACGGTCCTTCAGCGCGGTCAGACCCGGCTCGAGCACGACGTAATATTCGAAGTACAGGATCCGCTCGAGATCCTTCAGCGTCATGTCGAGCAGCAGGCCGATGCGCGACGGCAGCGACTTCAGGAACCAGATGTGGGCGACCGGCGCCGCCAGCTCGATATGGCCCATGCGCTCGCGCCGGACGCGCGACAGCGTCACCTCGACCGAGCACTTCTCGCAGATGATGCCCTTGTACTTCATCCGCTTGTACTTGCCGCACAAGCACTCGTAGTCCTTGATCGGCCCGAAGATGCGCGCGCAGAACAGGCCGTCGCGTTCCGGCTTGAAGGTGCGGTAGTTGATGGTCTCCGGCTTCTTGATCTCGCCGTACGACCAGGACAGAATCTTCTCCGGAGACGCGATCGAAATCCGGATCTGGTCGAAGACCTGAGCCGGCGTCGTCGGATTGAAAAGATTCATAATCTCTTGATTCATGGTCTTCTCCTCGCGTGCCGATCGTCACCGGCAGCAAATTCGAGAGTTTTAGTCAGCGCGCGCCCCACTCAACGTCCGAGCGGAGCGCGAAGGCCCGGCGCGTCTCGCGCCGGGCATCAATCACAGCGTTACTCGGCCGCTTCCGACGTCGCGCCGGTCCCACCTTGGAATTGTGCAGGTCGACGTTGAGGCCGAGCGAGCGCATTTCCTTGACCAGCACGTTGAACGATTCCGGAATACCGGCCTCGAAGGTGTCGTCGCCGCGCACGATCGCCTCGTACACCTTGGTACGGCCGGCGACGTCGTCCGACTTCACGGTCAGCATCTCCTGCAGCGTGTAGGCGGCGCCGTAGGCTTCCAGCGCCCAGACCTCCATTTCGCCGAAGCGCTGGCCGCCGAACTGCGCCTTGCCGCCCAGCGGCTGCTGGGTGACGAGCGAGTACGGACCGATCGAACGCGCGTGGATCTTGTCGTCCACGAGATGGTGCAGCTTGAGCATGTAGATGTAGCCCATCGTCACCTTGCGATCGAACGCATCGCCGGTGCGGCCGTCATAGACGGTCGACTGGCCGGAGGCGTCGAAGCCCGCGAGCTTCAGCATCTCCTCGATGTCCGCTTCCTTGGCGCCGTCGAACACCGGGGTGGCGATCGGCACGCCGTGGCTCAGGTTGCGGCCGAGCTCGAGCAGTTCGTTGTCGTTCAGCGACTTGATGGTTTCATCCTCGCCGTAGATCTTCTTCAGGGTCTCGCGCAGCGGCTTGAGATCCTGCCTCTGATAATAGGCGTCGATGGTCTGGCCGATGCGCTTGCCGAGGCCGGCGCAGGCCCAACCGAGATGCGTCTCGAGGATCTGACCGACGTTCATACGCGACGGCACGCCGAGCGGATTGAGCACGATGTCCGCATGCGTACCGTCCTCGAGGAACGGCATGTCCTCGATCGGCACGATCTTCGACACCACGCCCTTGTTGCCGTGACGGCCGGCCATCTTGTCGCCGGGCTGGATCTTGCGCTTCACCGCGACGAAGACCTTGACCATCTTCATCACGCCGGGCGGCAGCTCGTCGCCACGCTGCAGCTTCTCGACCTTGTCGAGGAAGCGCTGCTCGAGGCCCTTCTTCGACTCGTCGTACTGCTTCCGCATGGCCTCGATCTCGGCCATCAGCTTGTCGTTCGGCGAGGCGAACAGCCACCACTGCGACTTCGGATACTCGTCGAGCACCGCGCGGGTGATCTTGGTGTCCTTCTTGAAGCCCTTCGGGCCGGCGATGCCTGGCGGTTCTCCAGGAGCTCGGCAAGGCGGTTGTAGACGTTGCGGTCCAGAATCGCCTGCTCGTCGTCGCGGTCCTTGGCGAGACGCTCGATCTCTTCCCGCTCGATCGCCAGCGCACGCTCGTCCTTGTCGACGCCGTGGCGGTTGAACACGCGGACTTCCACGATGGTGCCCTGCACACCCGGAGGCACGCGCAGCGAGGTGTCGCGGACGTCGGAGGCTTTCTCGCCGAAGATGGCGCGGAGCAGCTTCTCTTCCGGCGTCATCGGGCTCTCGCCCTTCGGCGTGATCTTGCCGACCAGGATGTCGCCGGCGCGGACTTCCGCACCGATGTAGACGATACCGGCTTCGTCGAGGTTCTTCAGCGCTTCTTCCGAAACGTTCGGAATGTCGCGGGTGATTTCCTCAGGGCCCAGCTTGGTGTCGCGGGCCATCACCTCGAATTCTTCGATATGGATCGACGTAAACACGTCGTCCTTCACGATCCGCTCGGAGAGCAGGATCGAGTCTTCGAAGTTGTAGCCGTTCCACGGCATGAACGCGACCAGCACGTTGCGGCCGAGCGCGAGCTCGCCGAGATCGGTCGACGGACCATCAGCGATGATGTCGCCCTTCTTGACGATGTCGCCGACCTTCACCAGCGGACGCTGGTTGATGCAGGTCGACTGGTTGGAGCGCTGGTACTTCATCAACCGGTAGATATCGACGCCCGACTTGGTCGGATCGAGATCCTCGGTGGCGCGGATCACGACGCGGGTGGCGTCGATCTGGTCGATCACGCCCGAGCGGCGCGCAGCAATCGCCGCGCCCGAGTCACGGGCGACCACGCCTTCCATGCCGGTGCCGACGAACGGCGCCTCGGCGCGAACCAGCGGCACCGCCTGGCGCTGCATGTTCGAGCCCATCAGCGCGCGGTTGGCGTCGTCGTTCTCGAGGAACGGGATCAGCGCCGCGGCGACCGAAACCAGCTGCTTCGGCGACACGTCCATATAGTCGACCTTGTCCGGCGTCACCGGCAGCACTTCGCCGGCGTGACGGCAGACCACCAGATCGTCGGTGAAGCGGCCCTTGGCATCGAGCGGCACGTTGGCCTGCGCGACGCGGTAGCGGCCCTCTTCCATCGCCGACAGATAGACCACCTCGTCGGTGACGCGGCCGTCCTTGATCTTGCGATAGGGCGTCTCGACGAAGCCGTACTTGTTGACGCGCGCGAACGTCGCCAGCGAGTTG
This sequence comes from Bradyrhizobium tropiciagri, assembly GCF_001189845.1. Classification (GTDB taxonomy): domain Bacteria; phylum Pseudomonadota; class Alphaproteobacteria; order Rhizobiales; family Xanthobacteraceae; genus Bradyrhizobium; species Bradyrhizobium tropiciagri. The sequence continues at coordinate 21,496 of NZ_LFLZ01000008.1, read as the reverse complement.
ATCAGGCCGATGTTCGGACCTTCCGGCGTCTCAATCGGGCAGATACGGCCGTAATGCGTCGGATGCACGTCGCGGACTTCGAAGCCAGCACGCTCGCGGGTCAGACCGCCCGGGCCAAGCGCCGACAGGCGCCGCTTGTGGGTGATCTCCGACAGCGGGTTGGTCTGGTCCATGAACTGCGACAGCTGCGAGGAACCGAAGAACTCACGCACCGCGGCGGCCGCGGGCTTGGCGTTGATCAGGTCCTGCGGCATCACGGTGTCGATATCGACGCTCGACATGCGCTCCTTGATGGCGCGCTCCATGCGGAGCAGGCCGATCCGGTACTGGTTCTCCATCAGCTCGCCGACCGAGCGCACCCGGCGGTTGCCGAGGTGGTCGATGTCGTCGATCTCGCCCTTGCCGTCGCGCAGGTCGACCAGCGTCTTGATGACCGCCAGGATGTCTTCCTTGCGCAGCGTGCGATGGGTATCGGGCGCATCGAGCTCGAGGCGCATGTTCATCTTGACGCGGCCGACCGCGGAGAGGTCGTAGCGCTCGGCATCGAAGAACAGCGACTGGAACATCGCCTGCGCCGAATCCAGCGTCGGCGGCTCGCCCGGACGCATCACGCGGTAGATGTCGAACAGCGCGTCCTCACGCGTCATGTTCTTGTCGGCCGACAGCGTGTTGCGGATGTAGGCGCCGACATTGACGTGGTCGATGTCGAGCAGCGGCAGGTCCTTGTAGCCCTGCTCGTTGAGCACCTTGAGCGACTTCTCGGTGATCTCCTCGCCGGCTTCGGCGTAGATTTCACCGGTCTTCGGGTTGACGAGGTCCTCGGCGAGGTAGTTGCCGACGAGCTCCTCGTCCGACATGCGCAGCGCCTTGAGGCCCTTCTCCTGCAGCTGGCGCGCCTGACGCACGGTCAGCTTCTTGCCGGCCTCGAGCACCACCTTGCCGGTGTCGGCGTCGATCAGGTCGTTGACGGTCGAATAGCCGCGGAAGCGGTTGGCATCGAACGGCACGCGCCATCCGTCCTTGGTCCGCTTGAAGGTGATCTTCTTGTAGAAGGTCGACAGGATCTGCTCGCCGTCGAGACCGAGCGCGTACATCAGCGAGGTCACGGGCAGCTTGCGGCGGCGGTCGATGCGCGCGAACACGATGTCCTTGGCGTCGAACTCGATGTCGAGCCAGGAACCGCGATACGGAATCACGCGCGCGGCAAACAGCAGCTTGCCGGACGAATGGGTCTTGCCCTTGTCGTGGTCGAAGAACACGCCGGGCGAACGGTGCATCTGCGAGACGATGACGCGCTCGGTGCCGTTGACGACGAAGGTGCCGTTCATCGTCATGAGCGGGATGTCGCCCATGTAGACGTCCTGCTCCTTGATGTCCTTCACCGACTTGGCGCCGGTTTCCTCGTCGATATCGAACACGATGAGGCGCAGCGTCACCTTGAGCGGCGCAGCGAAGGTCATGCCGCGCTGGCGGCACTCGTCGACGTCGTACTTCGGCTGTTCGAACTCGTAGCGGACGAATTCCAGCATCGAGGTGCCCGAGAAATCCGAGATCGGGAACACCGAACGGAACACGGCCTGCAGGCCCTCGTCGAGGCGGCCTCCGGCCGGCTCGTCAACCATCAGGAACTGGTCATAGGACGCCTTCTGAACCTCGATGAGGTTCGGCATCTCGGCGACTTCCTTGATGTGACCGAAAAACTTGCGTACGCGTTTGCGACCGGTGAATGTCTGCTGCGCCATCGTGGCCTCTCATTTTCGTCGCCTTTGTGGGGCGAACCTTCCGGGACACGACTGCCGTCGGCCCCCGGGTTGAATTTCGAATCGTCTCGAAGGAACGAAGCGCAAAGTCAGGAATTAAATCCCCGTCCCGGCCCTAACCACCTCCAAAACGCAAAACACGCGCGGGGCGCATCACTGCACCCGCTCGTCCAAACGCTCCGCTTTACGGACTGAAAAAGCCCGAAATCTGACTGTCTCCCAACGGCTTCCGCCAGGGACCCTGCCGCCCCCGCCGCCTACCGTGTTTTTCCGCTGCCAACCCTATATGGGATGGCAATAAAGGAGATTCGAGGGTTAAGTCCACGGATCCCCACACTTTTTTGTGTCCGGCGCGCCACGCGACAACCTGTCGCACGCCGTTTGCATGGCCCGGGAGCGCCCTGCGGCGCTCCCGGATCGCGCATTACTTGAGCTCGACCTTGGCGCCAGCCTTCTCGAGCTGGGCCTTGATCTTGTCGGCTTCGTCCTTGTTGACGCCTTCCTTGACGGGCTTCGGAGCGCCTTCGACGAGGTCCTTGGCTTCCTTCAGGCCGAGGCCCGTGATGGCGCGGACTTCCTTGATGACTTCGATCTTCTTGTCGCCGGCAGCAGCCAGCACGACGGTGAAGTCGGTCTTCTCTTCAGCCGGAGCAGCGGCAGCACCGCCCGCAGCCGGGCCAGCAACCGCAACGGCGGCAGCGGCGGACACGCCCCACTTTTCTTCGAGGAGCTTGGCGAGTTCGGCCGCTTCGAGCACGGTGAGGCTCGAGAGGTCGTCGACGATTTTCTGCAGATCAGCCATTGTTCAGTTCCTTAAACGTTTGGTTCGAACCAGGTTTGAGATTAGCGAAGGGTCAGGCCGCTTCGCCCTTTGAGGCATGAGCCTGAATGACGCGCGCGAGCTTGGCCGCGGGCGCATTCGAGAGCTGAGCAAGCTTGGTCGCCGGCGCCACGATGAGGCCAACGATCTTGCCGCGCAGTTCGTCGAGCGACGGCAGTGAGGCAAGCGCCTTCACGCTGTCGACATTCAGGACGGTTTTACCCATCGAGCCGCCGAGGATGACGAACTTCTCGTTCGCCTTGGCGAATTCGATGGCAACCTTTGGCGCCGCAACCGGATCGTTCGAAGTAGCGATCACGGTCGGTCCCTTCAGCAGGGAGCCGATGGCAGCGACGTCAGTGCCTTCAAGAGCAATTTTGGCGAGACGGTTCTTCGAGACCTTCACCGATGCGCCCGCCTGCTTCATCTGCATGCGCAGCTTATGCATCTGGGCCACGGTGAGGCCGGAATAGTGAGCAACGATCGCAACCGACGTGGTCTTGAAGACCTCGTTAAGTTGTTCGACCGACTCTTTTTTTGCCGCTCGTTCCACAGCAAGCTCTTTCCGGTTGGCGGCCTTTCCGCGAAGGCAGGACCGCCGGGTTGCACCCATCGTCCCGCCCTAAACCTGATCCGTCAGGGTTGCTAAGACCCTTCGGACATGCCGGGCAAGACGACATCTAGAAGCCTGCCCTCCCAGAGCCTTGCGGCCATGGGCTGTCGAGGTTCGAACCAAACCAGCCCCTCAAGCCGCGAACAGTCCGCGGCGTGGAGTGCAAAATCCGGTCTTCACCCGTCTATGCAGGCTATGCGATTAAGCCGTTGAAAACACGAAGTTCTCGCGGGCGCCTGCAGTCTTGGACAGGATCGAGGCACTTCAGCACGCTGAAGGCCCCTGCTCTCACTCCGCTCCGAGGCGACGGGTCTCCTTCCTTTCGAGCATCCTTGCGGGCATGCGGAAAGGAATGATCTCCTATCATCTCAGGTTTTCGGAATGCGAGCACGGACATGCCAGCAAGTGCCAGCACGCCCGGAAGGCGCTATGTAGCCGGTCCTGCCGTACTTGCCAAGAGCAAATATTGGACCAGTTTAATATGACGGCCCGATACCGGTTCCACGACGGGAACCGGCGGGCGCTCAGGCGCCGCTCACCTTATACGGCAGCGGCGTGCCGACAAAGAACGCATCGAGATTGGCGAGCACGCAGTCCTGCATCGCCACATGCGATTCCAGCGTGTGGCCGCCGAGATGCGGAGACAGCACCACGTTCGGCAGCGCGGTCAGCGCGTCAGGTGCATGCGGCTCCCGGGCGAACACGTCGAGGCCAGCGCCGGCGATCACCCCGTCGGTCAGCGCCGCGACCAGCGCCTTTTCGTCAATCACCGAGCCGCGCGAGATGTTGACGACAAAGCCGTCGCTGCCGAGCCGACGCACGATATCGGCGTTGACTGCGTGCTCGGTCTCCGCTCCGGCACGTACGGCGATCATGAGCACGCTGCACCAGTCGGCGAGCGCCTCCAGCGTCGGAAAATACTGGTAGGGCACGTCGTGCTTCGAGCGGCTGAAATAGCCGACCTCGGTCTCGAACGCGGCGGCGCGGCCCGCGATCTTGCGGCCGATCTCGCCCATGCCGTAGACGCCGACCTTGCGGCCGCGCATGCCGGCCTGCGGCCGCATCATCGGCGATGGCTTTGCACCGGCCCAGTCACCGCTGCGGACATAGTTGTCGGCCACCAGCAGACGCCGCACCGATGCCAGCATCAGGGTCACCGCCGTGTCGGCAACCGATGCCGCATTGGCACCGGGACTATGGCCGACCGCGATGCCGCGTTTGGCGGCGGCGGCGAGATCGACGCCGTCATAGCCGGTGCCGTAGCAGACGATCGCGCCGAGCTTCGGCAGCCGATCCATGGCGTCGGCGCCGAGCGCCGTGCCGCCCGCGGTGATCATGGCGCGGATCTCGGCAAGCTCGGCCGCCGGGAACGCTTCGTCCAGCCGCTTGCCGGCTGCGTTGAGCAGCTCATAGCGCTCGCCGAAGCGGATCAGCTGGGCCTTGGGAAAGCGCGAATAGACCAGGACCTTATCGGCCATTGTTGTTGTTTCCTGCGAGACACTTCAGGGCCTTGTTTGACGCGTTTTCTTCACGCGAATCGGTACCCATTTCGCTCGAAAACGCTTTCGCAAAAACAAAAGGGCGGAACCGGTTGCCCGATCCCGCCCCTCTTTATCTCGTCACGGCCAAGGATATCAGCCGAGGATCGTGCCCGGCTCGACCTTCACGCCCGGGCCCATGGTGGAGGAAACCGCCACGCGCTGGATGTAGGTGCCCTTGGAACCCGCCGGCTTCGCCTTGGAGACCGCGTCGGCGAGCGCCTTGACGTTCTCGACCAGCTTGTCCTCGGAGAACGAGGCCTTGCCGATGCCGGCCTGCACGATGCCGGCCTTCTCGACGCGGAACTCGACCGAGCCGCCCTTGGCGCCCTTCACGGCGTTGGTGACGTCCATGGTCACGGTGCCGATCTTCGGGTTCGGCATCATGCCGCGCGGGCCGAGCACCTTACCGAGGCGGCCGACCAGCGGCATCATGTCGGGAGTGGCGATACAACGATCGAAATCGATCGCTCCGCCCTGCACCTTCTCGACCAGGTCTTCAGCACCGACGACGTCGGCACCGGCGCCTTGGCTTCCTCAGCCTTGGCGCCGCGCGCGAACACGCCGACGCGCAGCGTGCGGCCGGTGCCGTTCGGCAGGTTGACGACGCCGCGGACCATCTGGTCGGCGTGGCGCGGGTCGACGCCGAGATTGATCGCGATCTCGATCGTCTCGTCGAACTTCGACTTGGCGCGCTCCTTGACCATCTTGATGGCGTCCGCGAGCGGGTAGAGCTTCTCACGATCGACACCCTCGCGGGCCTTCTTCAGACGCTTTCCGATTGTCATGGCCCGTTACCCCGCAACTTCCAGACCCATCGAACGGGCAGAGCCCTCGACCATCTTCATGGCCGATTCGATGGTGTCGCAATTCAAGTCCTTCATCTTCTTCTCGGCGATCTCGCGCACCTGCGCCTTGGTCACCGCACCGGCCTTGTCACGGCCCGGCGCCTTCGATCCGGACTGGATCTTGGCGGCCTGCTTGAGGAAGTAGGACATCGGAGGGGTCTTCATCTCGAAGGTGAAGGACCGGTCCGCATAGATCGTGATGATCACCGGGATCGGGGTGTTCTTCTCTTCCTTCTGGGTCTGGGCGTTGAACGCCTTGCAGAACTCCATGATGTTCAGACCGCGCTGACCAAGCGCGGGGCCGATCGGGGGCGAAGGATTCGCCGCACCGGCCGGGACCTGAAGCTTCAGGTATCCGGTCACTTTCTTTGCCATTTATCACTCCTGTTGTGCCGGACGGTGCCGGCGGTTTCAGGTTCCGTGGTTCGGTTGAAGGGGCTGGCGACCGCCTCCTCCCTCCCACGGCCTCTTACTTGACGCGGGGCATATACCCCACGCCGTCCGGTCAGACCACCTTTTCGACCTGACCGAATTCCAGTTCCACCGGGGTCGCGCGGCCGAAGATCGACACCGCGACCTTCACGCGCGAGCGCGCCTCGTCGATTTCTTCCACCACGCCAGAGAACGAGGCGAACGGGCCGTCGGCCACGCGCACGTTCTCGCCGATTTCGAACGACACCGACGCCTTCGGACGCTCCACGCCCTCCTGCACCTGGTGCAGGATCCGCATCGCCTCGGCTTCCGAGATCGGCATCGGCTTGTTTTCCGCGCCGAGGAAGCCGGTCACCTTCGGGGTGTTCTTGATCAGATGGAACGCCTCGTCGGTCAGCTTCATCTTCACCAGCACATAGCCCGGGAAGAACTTGCGCTCGGCGTCGATCTTGCGGCCGCGGCGCACCTCGGTGACCTTCTCGGTCGGCACCAGCACCTGCTCGAACAGCTCTTCCAGCCCGCGCTGCTTGGCCTGCTCGCGGATCGATTCCGCGACCTTCTTCTCGAAGTTCGAATAGGCGTGAACGATGTACCAGCGCTTGTCCATCAATTGAGTTCCCATGCTCATCAGTGGATGCCCAGTATCAGGGTGATCAGATAACGGATGATCTGATCTGCGGCGAAGAAGAAGATCGAGGCCAGCGCCACCATCACGAACACCATGATGGTGGTGATCGTGGTCTCGCGGCGCGTCGGCCAGGTGACCTTGGCGGTCTCCGAGCGCACTTCCTGAAGGAATTTGAACGGGCTGAAAGCCATCGTGAGATCCGCGTCCGTCTCCGGACGATTGCAACGTTTCAAGGAATCCGAACAGCCGACCTTGCGGACCCAGCCCTCGTTTGGAAGGTTGAGCCGATAAACGAGCTCGAATGTTCGGGGAATTAGGCCGCGCCGGATATCCGCCATCAAAGCGGGCCGGCTGCGAGTGCCGGGTATCTACTGCGAGAGGAGCCAAACGTCAAGATCGGCGCCATCGCGCCCGACCCCGGCCGCGCCTGCGGCGGACCGAGACAGAGCCCCTCAAATCAAGCACTTAGACGCACGGCCCGAGATCCATTGCCCCCGGCCATCCGCCGCGGCCGCCGGGCCGATTACCCGGCAAAGCTCTTCTGGACCGCCTGATCCAGCGTGGCGCCGCCGACATAGCGCTGCCGCAGCTCGCGCTTCAGCAGCTTGCCGCTCGGGTTCTTCGGCAGGGCGTCGACGAAGATGACGCGCTTCGGCACCTTGAAATGGGCCATCGACGCCGCGCAATGCTTGATGACCGCTTCAGCATCGAGGGTCGCGCCCGCCTTGACCACGACGATCGCGGTCACCGCCTCGATCCAGCGCGGATCGGGCAGCCCGACCACCGCAACCTCCGACACCGCCGGCAGCCGGTAGATCATCTCCTCGACCTCGCGGCTCGCGACATTCTCGCCGCCGCTCTTGATCATGTCCTTCACGCGATCGACGACGGTGATGTAGCCATCGGCGTCGACGGTGGCGAGATCGCCGGAATGAAACCAGCCGCCGGCGAACGCGGCCGCGGTCTTGACCGGATCGTTGTAGTAGCCGGACAACAGATGCGGCGAGCGATGCACGATCTCGCCGACCTCCCCGACCCCGACGTCGGTCATGTCGGCCTTGACCACCCGCGTCTCGACATTGATCGCAGGCTTGCCGGCGGAGCCGGCCTTCGGCAGCTGGTCCTTCGGCTCCAGCACGGTCGCGAGTGGCGCGATCTCGGTCTGGCCGTAGAAATTCCAGAACTTCACGTCGGGCAGCCGGCGCTGCAATTCGAGCAGCACCTCGACCGGCATGATCGAGGCGCCGTAATAGCCCTTGCGCAGGGTCGACAGATCAGTGCGATCGAACGCGCCCGAGCGCAGCATCGCGATCCAGATCGTCGGCGGCGCGAAGAACGAGTTGATCTTGTGGGCCGCGATCAGCGCCAGGACATTGTCGGGCACCGGCTTGCCGGTGATGAGGCTGGTGGCGCGAGATAGATCGCAGGTCCCAGGAACACGTCGAGCTGCGCGCAATGATAGAGCGGCAGCGCATGCAGCACGGTGTCGTCGCTCGCCATGCCGCCATCGATGATGCAGCTGACATACTGCCACATCACGGCTTCATGGGTGAGGATCGCGCCCTTCGGCAGCGACTCGGTGCCGCTGGTGTAGATGATCTGCGCGGGATCGTGGCTGTCGATCGAGACATCCGGCGCCGAGGCGTCGCTGTGCAGCAGGCTGTCGAATGTCGTGATGCCGTCGGGCGCGGTGGCCGGATCCTCGCCGGGCAGCCAGATCAGGGTTTCGACCGCCGAGCCCTTGGCAGCCGCCGCGTGCGCGGTCTCCACGAAATCAGGCCCGACCGCGAGTAGCTTCGCGCCGGAATTGGCGAGGATGAAATTGATCTCGTCGGGATTGAGCATGAAGTTGATCGGCACCAGGATCGCGCCGATCCGCGCCACCGCAAAGCGCAGCGCGGCGAAGCCGTGTGAATTGCGCGACAGCACCGCGACGCGATCACCCTTCGCAACGCCAAGGCCGAGCAAGCCGCGCCCGACCCGATTGCAGATCGCGTCCATCTCCGCGAAGGTCCAGCTCACCTCGCCGCAGATCAGCGCGGTCTTGCCCGGGTAGCGCTTGGCCGACCGGCGCAACAGGTCGCCAATGCTGTGCTCGCGGGCGCGCTGAATGGTCGCTGCGATGTTGTCGCTCATATGTCCCTCCCGAATGTGCTTTTTGTCGTTGTGTGGTGTTGGCCTAACCGCCGCTATTGCCGTGCGGCGTAGGCGTGTTCCATGTAGGTGTGCTCGACCGAGCGATCGAGCGAGGCGATCTTCTCGAAGCCGCGCCGCCAGTCCTGCAGATGCCGCCGGGTCCACAGCACGCCGGCCTCCTTGTCGCGCCGCATGATCGCATCGAGGATATGGCGATGCGCCTCGACGAGGCGCGCGCCGCCTTCGGGCACGCCGCCGACGATCATCTCGGTGGTCGGAAAGAACAGCTGCGCGGCGGGCTCGCGCGCGAGCTGCAGTACGCGGTTCTGCGATGCCTTGGCCATCAGCACGTGGAACTCCGCATCGAGCTCCGCGAGTCCGGCGGGATCGCCGACCACAGCCGCACTGCGCTCGAGATTGCCGGCGAGCTCGGCAATGTTGTCATCGGTCGCGCGCTCCACCGCGCCTTCGACGCTCGCGACCTCCAGCGTCATCGAGGTCTCGAACAATTCGCGGAACGTCACCTCGTGCAGGATCAGCGCGCGCGACAATCGCGTCGCGAGCTTGTTGTAGCGCGGCAGGCAGGCCTGCAGGCGGCGGCTGGAATCGCGGCGGATCAGCCCGCCCTCCTCGAGCACGCGAATGCCCTCGCGCACCGTCGAGCGGTTGACGCCGAACTGCGCGACCAGCTGCTGCTCGGTGCCGATCGGCTCGCCCGGCTTGATGCGGCCGTTGATGATCTCGCGTTCGATCGCGTCCGCGACCTTCTGATAGGCCGGCGCAATGTCGATGCGCCGGAATAACGGCGTAGCGGCCACCCTAGACTCCCGATTGTCGTTTGTCGGACAAAGCATAGGCCAAGGCCTTTGGAGCGTCAAATGGGCCATTACTTGCCGGATTGTCGCACCCAGCCAGCCGGAATTGACACTGGAACTCGGCAAATCTAGCTTTGTCGGACAAACCGATAAGAACACCCTGGGAGGACGCATCACCATGAAATCCATCGTCACGAGTCTGTCCGCCGCTGGCCTCTTCGCCGCGGTGTGGGCCGGGCCCGCGCTCGCGCAGCAGACGCCGCTCAAGATCGGCGTACTGACCGATTTCCAGTCGGTCTATTCGGACATCGGCGGCGCCGGGAATGTCGAGGCCACCAAGATGGCAATCGAGGAGTTCGGCGGCTCGATGTTCGGCAAGCCGATCGAGCTCGTCACCGCCGATGCCCTCAACAAGGCCGACGTCGCCGCCACCATCACCCGCAAATGGTACGAGGCCGAGAACGTCGACATGATCATCGACATGCCGACCTCGGCGACCGCGCTCGCCGGCATGGAGATGTCGAAGCAGTTCGAGAAGATCATGATCGTGACGGACGCGGCGAGCTCCGACATCACCGGAAAATCCTGCTCGCCCTACACGCTGCACTGGACCTACGACACCTACGCCAACGCCCACACCGTCGGCAGCGCGATCGTGAAGAACGGCGGCGACACCTGGTTCTTCATCACCGCCGACTACGTGTTCGGCCACTCGATCGAGCGCGACACCGGCGACGTGGTCCGCGCCGCCGGCGGCAAGGTGCTCGGCAGCGCCCGGCACCCGCTCAACACGCCGGACTTCTCCTCCTTCCTGCTGCAGGCGCAGTCGTCGAAGGCGAAGATCGTCGGCCTCGCCAACGGCGGCGGCGATACCATCAACGCGATCAAGCAGGCCGCCGAATTCGGCATCGTCGCGGGCGGGCAGAACCTCGCCGGGATCGTGATGTTCATCTCCGACATCCACAGCCTCGGGCTGAAGCTCGCGCAAGGCCTGATCATCACCGAGGCCTACTATTGGGACCTCAACGACCGCAGCCGCGCCTTCGGCAAGCGCTTCTTCGAGCGCATGAAGCGGATGCCGACCATGAACCAGGCCGCGACCTACAGCGCCACCCTGCATTACCTCAACGCGGTGAAGGCCGCCGAAACCAAGGAGACCAAACAGGTTTTGGCGAAGATGCGCGCGACCCCGGTGCGCGATGCCTTCACCGACAACGGCGTGGTGCGCGAGGACGGCCGCATGGTGCACTCGATGTTCCTGTTCGAGGTCAAGAAGCCCGAGGAATCAAAGGCGCCGTGGGATTACTACAAGGTGCTCGCCGAAGTGCCCGGCGACCAGGCGTTCCGGCCGCTGAAGGACGGCGGCTGCCCGCTCATCAAGTAGTCGAAAATGGTCATGGCCGGGGTCGAAGACCTCGGCCAAGGCATTCAAATTGTTGGCTAAAAGCTGGCAGGAGTGGCAGGGCTCGAACCTGCGACCCCCGGTTTTGGAGACCGGTGCTCTACCAATTGAGCTACACTCCTGCAGGGAACCGGCGTCGCCGCCGGTTCGCGCCGTTTCAAGCACAGGGCATGGCCGGTTTGCAAGGGCGAAGCAGCGAAGCTTCTGTTCATTGCAAAACTTCTGCGCCAGACTTCGGCGATCACCACCCCACGTCGGCATCTCGCCGCAAGAATCAAGAACCAGGGAGAGACCATGAACGCCCAGACCGCCACCAAGCACGCCCCCAGCCAGACCACCCCGTCCCTGCCCCTCGCCAAGCCCGAATCGATCGGGCTGTCGAGCACGCGGCTGCAGGCGCTGTCCGACACCTTCAAGCGCGAGGTCGACAAGGGAACCGCGCCCGGCTTCACGGTGCTGGTGGCACGGCGCGGCCAGATCGGCTGGTTCGACGCGATCGGCCGGCAAAGCCCGGCGGCCGCGGCGCCGATGGCGCATGACACGATCTTCCGCATCTTCTCGATGACCAAGCCGATCGTCTCGGTCGGCATCATGCAGCTGCTGGAGGACGGCCACTTCCTGCTGAGCGATCCGGTCGCGAAATTCATTCCCGAATTCGCCGAGACCAAGGTCGGCGTCGAGCACAACGGCAAGCTCGAGCTCGTTCCTGCCCAGCGGCAGATGACGATCCAGGACCTGCTGCGCCACACCTCCGGCCTGACTTATGATCACACCGGCAACGGTCCGGTGCAGGAGCTCTACAAGCAGTCGCGGCTGCGCAGCCGCAAGATCACCAATGCCGAGCACGCCACCATGCTCGCCGCCATGCCGCTGGTCTGCCAGCCCGGCGCCGAGTGGAATTACAGCCGCTCCACCGACATCCTCGGCCGCATCATCGAGGTCGTCAGCGGCAAGACGCTCGGCGAATTCCTCACCGAACGTATCCTCGCGCCGCTGCAAATGAACGAGACCGCTTTCCACACCGGGGAAGCCAATGCCGGCCGGCTCGCCGAGGCGTTTGCGAATGATCCCTGGACCAATGAGAAGGTGCAGCTGTTCAACATGCTGGAGAAGCCGGCGATGGAATCCGGCGGCGGCGGCCTGGTGTCGACCACGATGGACTATGCGCGCTTCGCGCAGATGCTGCTCAACGGCGGTTCGCTCGACGGCACCAGGATCATCGGCCGCAAGACGCTCGAATTCATGGCCTCCGATCACCTCGGCGCCGGCGTCAAGGTTCAGGGCACGCTGGTGTCGCCCGGCCACAGCTTCGGCCTCGGCTTCGCCGTGCGCGTGCAGCAGGGCATCGCGCCGTTCTCCGGCTCGGTCGGCCAGTACTTCTGGAGCGGCATGGCCGGCACGTTCTTCTGGATCGATCCGAGCGAAGACCTGATCGCGGTCTTCATGATGCAGGGCCCGGGTCAGCGCGAGTACACCCGTTCGCTGGTGCGCAACGGGGTTTACGCGGCGGTGGAGTAATCCGTCATTCCGGGGCAGCCCGCAGGGCTGAACCCGGAATCTCGCGCGACGAGATCGAGAACCCCGATGTGCAATTGCACATCGGGGTTCGCGCTAACGCGCGCCCCGGGATGACGCTTCGCGTCAGCTGATCGTCGCGCCGCCGTCGATCACGATGGTCTGGCCGGTCATGAAGTCGCCGGCGCGCGAGCCCATCATCACGGCTGCGCCCGCGATCTCGTCGGGCACGCCGATCCGCAGCAGCGGCGAGCGCGCGGTCGAGGCCTTCAGATTGTCCGGATTGTCCCACAGCGCCTTGGCGAAATCGGTCTTGATCAGGCCCGGCGCGATGCAGTTCACGCGGATATTGTGCTTGCCGTATTCGCAAGCGAGGTTGCGCGCGAGCTGCATGTCGGCGGCCTTCGAGATCGCGTAGGCGCCGAGGATGGTCGAGCCCTTCAGGCCACCGATCGAGGAGACGATGATAACAGAGCCGTCCTTGCGCTCGATCATCTGCGGCACCACCATCGAGATCAGCCAGTTGTTGGCGACGATGTTGTTGTCGAGGATTTTCCGGAACTGATCGTCGGAGATGCCGGCGAGCGGACCGTAATACGGGTTCGACGCCGCGTTGCAGACCAGCACGTCGATCTTGCCGAATGCGCGGTTGCTCTCGTCGACGAGGTTCTGCAGATTTTCCTTCGAGGAGATGTTGGCGGCGATCGCAACCGCGGTGCCCTTGCCGTAGCTGTCGTTGATCTCCGCGGCCACCTGCTCGCAGACGTCGGCCTTGCGCGAGGAGATCACGACCTTGGCGCCGTGCTCGGCCATCCGCTCGGCGATCGCGCGTCCGATGCCGCGCGTCGAGCCGGTGATGACGGCGACTTTTCCCTTCATGTCGAACAAGGTCATGGTTCTCTCCCGAGTCTGAGTTTTGAGTCGTAAGGTGTTTGAATTCTGCGTTGAGCTTAAGCAGTGGTCCGGTGTTGCGATAGCGCGATCACGCAAGCTTGCTCGCCGGCCTGACTTCGGGTCCGGACGGCTGATGCATTGCGGCGTGGCGGGGATCGGCGATCCAGGGCTGCTGATTCACCATCGGCAGCCGCCAGGTCGACACGTTGGGCGCCGCGATGTGATCGAGCCGCGTCACCGAGACATTGTCGATATCAAACGACAGGCCCCGATCCGGCTGGCCGCCAAGTGCAAGTCCGACCGCGGCCCTGATCACGCCGCCATGGCCGACCGCGATGATGTCCCGGCCCGCTTCAGCTGCGGTGATCCGCACGATGGTGCGGCAGACGCGGGTGTAGAGATCCATGAAACTCTCGCCGCCGGGTGCCGGCTCGTTGACATCGGCGAACCAGAGGTTGCCCGGCGGACGGCTGGCGAGAAATGTGGCGCGGTTCATGCCCTGCCACCGGCCGAGATGCAACTCGGCGAAGTCGCGTTCCTGCGTCATGCTGTCGGGCTTCGGAAAACCGGCGGCCCAGATCGCTTCCGCGGTCTTGTGCGTGCGCTTGAGATTGCTCGAATACCACACGGCGTTGCGCGGCAGCATTTTTGCGACCGCCTCGAACACTTCGACATCGCCGGTGTCGCAGTCGATGTCCTCCTGCCCGTAGATGTTGCCGCCGTCGCTGCGCACCGGCGCGTGGCGAACCCACCACCACCGCGTCACCGTCACGTCAGGCTTCTCTGGATTGGACATCGGATGAGCCCTTCAATAGTGTCCCGTCACGCTGTACGTCACGCCGCACATCGTCTCAAGTGCTTCTGACGTTTGAAATTTTGTTTGAATTCCGTCGCGCGGCAGACGCACCACGGATCACGTGAACAGGGAGAATCTCATGGGCCGCCTCGAAGGCAAATCCGTCATCATCACCGGCGCAGGCAGCGGCATCGGCCGTGCGGCGTCGCTGCTGTTCACCAAGGAAGGCGCCAAGCTGATCGCGGTCGATCGCACCGATGGCGTGAACGAGACCGCCAAGCTGGTGCGCGACGCCGGCGGCACGGTCGAAGCCGTCACCGCGGACGCCGGCTCGGAAAGCGACGTGAAGGCCTTCATCGACAAGGCCGTCGCAAAATACGGCAAGCTCGACGCGATCTGGGCCAATGCCGGCGTCAGCGGCGGCCTCGTTCCGCTGGCCGACCAGACGCCGGAACATTGGCAGGAGGTGCTGCGCGTCAATCTGATCGGCCCGTTCCTCGCGATCAAGCATTCGATCCCGTACATGACCAAGCAGGGCCACGGCTCGATCGTCTGCACCGCCTCGGTCGCGGGCTTGAAGTCCGGCGCCAGCGGACATCCCTACGGCGCGAGCAAGGCCGGCGTCATCAGCCTGGTGCAGACCACTGCCTACTCGCTCTCCGGCACCGGCGTGCGCATCAATGCGATCTGCCCGGGCCTGATCGAGACCGGCATGACCAAGCCGGTGTTCGATCGCGCCAAGGAGCGCGGCACCCAGGACAAGATCGGCCAGCTCAATCCGCTGAAGCGCCCCGGCCAGCCGCACGAGCTCGCCGCGATGGGGTTGTTCCTGGCGAGCGATGAAGCGTCCTACGTCAACGGCCAGGCCATCCCGGTCGATGGCGGCCTGACGGCGTCGATGCCGTATACGGGCAAGCCGATCTAGCTGCGGCGGTCTCCATTCGCTGTCCGGGCAGCTGCCCGGACGGCGCCACCTCCACCGACGTCGTCCTGGCGAAAGCCAGGACCCATAACCACCGCACTCGGTGATGAACGAGGTGGTGTTCCCAGCGTCGCGCAACAATTGAGATTTGGGGTAATGGGTCCTGGCTTTCGCCAGGACGACACGGAATGTTTGGCGCGGCTTGTGAGTCCTACAGGCCGGACAACCCACTCACCCGGGCTTCGCATTCTTTTCCCTTTCACAGTTTCGTTGCTATGGTCGGGTGATCCATTCCCGCTCACGGCCCGATCCATGCAAAGCCCACGTCCCGACCGCATCCGCAAACTGTTGGCCGACCTCGTCGCGTTCGACACGATTAGCGACCGCAGCAACCTGCCGCTGATCGATTACATCGAGCGCTATCTTGCTTCGCTTGGCGTCAGCAGCCAGCGCATCGTCGATGAGACCGGGCAGAAGTCCTCGCTCTGGGTCACGGTCGGCCCCGAGGACAAGGCCGGGCTGGTGCTGTCGGGGCATACCGATGTCGTGCCGGTCGCGGGACAGGACTGGAGCCACAATCCGTTCGAGCTCGTCGAGCGCGACGGGAAGCTGTACGGCCGCGGCACCACCGACATGAAGGGCTTTGTCGCGGTCTGCCTCGCGATGGTTCCGGAGATGCTCGCAGCCGACCTGAAGACGCCGATCAATCTTGCGATCTCCTATGACGAGGAGATCGGTTGCGTCGGCGTGCGGCCGATGCTGCGCGAGGTCGCGCGCAAGCCGGTCAAGCCGCTCGGCTGCTTCGTCGGCGAGCGACCCGGATGCAGGTGATCACCGGCCACAAGGGCAAGCACGGCGTGCGCGCCACGTTCCGCGGGCTTGCCCGCCACTCCTCGATTGCGCCCGACGGCGTCAACGCGATCGAATATGCGGCCGAGCTGATCATGGAGATCCGCCGCCGCGCTGCGTTGCTGGCCGCGGCGGCCGAACAGAACAGCCTCTACGACGTCCCGCACTCGACCCTGCTCACCAGCATCGTCCGCGGCGGCGCGGCGCTCAACATCGTGCCCGACCATTGCGCCGTGGAGTTCGAATGCCGCGGCATCGGCATCACCGAGTCGAGGCAGGTGACGGATGCGGTCGTCGCCTGGGCGAAGGCGGAGATCGAGCCCAGGATGCGCCAGCAGCATCCCGAATGCGGCATCGACTTCGAGGAGATCCTCGATTACCCCGCGCTCGACACCGCGGCGGACGCACCGATCGTCACGCTCGCCAAGCAACTCGCCGGCCGCAACGACCACGCCAAGGTCGCCTTCGGCACCGAGGCCGGCCTGTTCGTCAGCATGGCGGACGTGCCGTCGGTCGTGGTCGGCCCCGGCGCGATCGCGCAGGCGCACACGCCGGATGAATTCGTCGAGATGTCGCAGCTCGAGGGGTGCGGAGATTTCGTCGCACGGCTGATCGCGCATTGCGCGAAGGTTTAGACTCGTAGGATGGGTAGAGCGCAGCGAAACCCATCAATCCATATCCGCGGCACGAAGCTGATGGGTATCGCTGAGTTTATCATCGGGCCGCGCTTGCGCGGACCCGTTGGCTCCACCCATCCTACGGATCTTGGATAGATCACAACCCATCCGGCGGCAGGCCCGGTCCCGTCGCGGCCGGGCGAAGCTTGTCGCGCTTGCGCTCGCGGTAGAAGGCGTAGAGGCCGGAGGCCACGATGATCGTGGCACCCGCGAGCATCGCGCCGTCGGGCTTGTGACCGAAGGCGAGATAGCCGGTCAGCATCGCCCACAGCAGCGCGGTGTAGCGGAACGGCGCCACCGCCGAGATGTCGCCGGTCCGTAGCGACACGATGATGCATTGATAGCCGATCAGGATCAGCACCGCAGCGAAGGTGAGCAGGCCGAGCGCCTGGCCGGACGGCGGCTTCCAGCCACCGAGCGGCACCAGCACGGCGGCGCCCGCCGTCGTCACCGTCACCGTGGTGAGCAGCGTGATGAACACGGTCGGCAGGTTCTTCGGGATGCGGCGGGTCGCGAGATCGCGCACCGCGCAGAAGCCGACCGACGCCAGTGCCAGCAGCGCGGCCTGGCTAAACCCCTCCGCGCCGGGCCGAACGATGACCAGCACGCCGATGAAGCCGGCCGCGATCGCAAGCCAGCGCCGCCAGCCGACCGGCTCGCCGAACACCAGCGCCGCACCCAGCGTAATGACCAGCGGCAGCGCCTGGAAGATCGCCGAGGCGTTGGCGAGCGGAATCTGCGAAATCGCCGACAGATAAGTCAGCGTGCCGCCGATCTCGCCGATCACGCGCAATCCGACCGGCCAGATCAACAGCGCGCCAAAACTGCGCAGCGCATCGCGGTACCAGGCGAGTGCCGCGACCAGC
Organism: Bradyrhizobium tropiciagri; assembly: GCF_001189845.1. Lineage (GTDB taxonomy): Bacteria > Pseudomonadota > Alphaproteobacteria > Rhizobiales > Xanthobacteraceae > Bradyrhizobium > Bradyrhizobium tropiciagri. The sequence continues at coordinate 3,985 of NZ_LFLZ01000008.1, read as the reverse complement.
ACCATCGCGACCAGACCGCGGACGAGCAGGATCTCCCCGATGTTGAGCTCCGCCGACACCGCCTTGGTGATGGTGTCGTTGACCGTGAAGCTGGCCATGGCGGCCGCCATGAACAGGCTGCCGCGAAGATTTGAGGAAAGGGGCAAAGTGAAATTGTCCGATCAGGACCAGGGCGAGCGTTGACCGGACTGACTTGCCAAAGCGGCGCTGCGAACTCAAGTCACAGATGGCTACAGTGTGGAAACATGCTGCATGACGCAGAAGCGCCGGCCCTCTGCTCCCTCGCCCCGCTCTTGCGGGGAGCGGGTTGGGGTGAGGGCTGCATCCACGCAAACGGTGACAGACGATCTGCGCAACCCCCCTCACCCGTATCGCATCTTCGGTGCGATACGACCTCTCCCCGCAAGCGGGGCGAGGTTAAGAAAGAAAGCGGCGCGAACCCTGGGGGATCGCGCCGCTTTCTCAGATCAGATCGCGCCGGCCTTCTGCGCGTATTCCCATGACGCCTTCGACAGAGGCACGGTGCGCGCGGCCGACTCGAGAGCCTTGGCATTGGCGGCGGTGCCGTCGCGGACCCGGCCCGCAATGCCCTGCGTGATGCCGGCGAGGCGGAACAGATTGTAGGAGAAATACCAGTTGAGATCCGGCACGGCCATGCCGGTCACGTTGCAGTAGATCTGCGCGGCTTCGTCCTGGCTCGGAATGTTCAACGCCTTGAGGTCGGCATTGGCGAGGCCCGGCATGGTCCACTGCATCAGCAGATAGGTGAAGTCGGCCATGGGATCGCCGAGTGTCGACAATTCCCAATCGAGCACGGCCTGCACCCGCGGCTCGGTGGCGTGGAAGATCATGTTGTCGAGGCGATAGTCGCCATGCACGACCGAGACACGCTTCTGCTCCGGCACCGTCCTCGGCAGCCACTCGGCGAGCTTCTCGAACTCGGGAATGTGCTGCGTCTCGGACGCGCGATACTGCTTGGTCCAGCGGTCGACCTGGCGCGCAAAATAATTGCCGGGCTTGCCGAAATCACCGAGGCCGATCTTTTCGGGATCGAGGACGTGCAGCTTCGCCAGCGTCTCGATCTTGCTGGTGAAGATCTTGCGGCGTGCGTCGGCGTCCTGACTAGGCAAGGTCGGATCCCAGAACACCCGCCCCTCCTCCATCGACATGATGTAGAAGGCCGAGCCGATCACCGTATCGTCGGTGCACAGCGCGTAGGCTTTCGCGACCGGAAAATTCTGCTTGCCGAGCGCCGCGATGACGCGGAACTCGCGATCCACCGCATGGGCCGACGGCAACAGTTTACCGAACGGCCGGCGGCGCATCACGTAGTTGCGGCCGGGGGTTTCGAGCTTGTAGGTCGGGTTGGACTGGCCACCCTTGAACTGCAGGACCTTGAGCGGACCCTGATAGCCCTCGACGTGTTCCTTCATCCAGGCATCGAGGTTCGCCTCGTTGACACGATGGCGCTCCTCGACTTCCCGTGTTCCGGAAAATTCTTCGTCTTTCCTGACGCCGTCCGCCACGATGACGCTCCCTCAACTCGATTTTTCCAGGAGCGCGTTGGGGCGCTCCCGCGATCAGGCTGGCACGCCAGCCTGATTTCTCTTTTTCATTCTGAGCACGATGTCAGCGCGAACGCCATGCGTTCCGCATCATGCTCAGTGCGACGTGTTTGCATACTTCCGAACTTCGAGCCTGGCAATGGCGCGATTGTGCACCTCGTCCGGACCGTCGGCGAGACGGAGCGTGCGGATGTGGGCATAGGCCTTGGCGAGCCCAGCGTCGTCGGAGACACCGCCGCCGCCAAACGCCTGGATCGCCTGGTCGATGATCTTCAGCGCCATGTTGGGAGCTGCAACCTTGATCATCGCGATCTCGGCCTGTGCGGTCTTGTTACCGACCTTGTCCATCATGTCGGCGGCCTTGAGGCACAGCAGGCGATTCATCTCGATGTCCGTGCGGGCCTCGCCGATGCGCTGCTCCCAGACCGAGTGCTCGATGATCTTCTTGCCGAACGCGGTGCGCGAGGCGAGCCGCTTCACCATCTTCTCCAGCGCTTCCTCGGCCTGGCCGATGGTGCGCATGCAGTGATGGATACGGCCCGGACCGAGACGGCCCTGCGCGATCTCGAAGCCGCGGCCCTCGCCGAGCAGGATGTTTTCCTTCGGCACGCGGACGTTCTCGAGCAGCACCTGGGCGTGGCCGTGCGGCGCATCGTCGAAGCCGAACACCGGCAGCATCTTCTCGACCTTGATGCCGGGGGTGTCGAGCGGCACCAGGATCTGCGACTGCTGCTGATGCTTGGCGGCGCTGAAGTCGGTCTTGCCCATCAGGATCGCAACCTTGCAGCGCGGGTCGCCGACACCGGACGACCACCATTTGCGGCCGTTGATGACGTAGTGATCGCCGTCCTTCTCGATCCGGGTCTCGATGTTGGTGGCGTCAGACGAAGCCACCGCCGGCTCGGTCATCAGGAAGGCGGAACGGATCTCGCCGTCCATCAGCGGGCGCAGCCATTTGCGCTTCTGCTCCTTGGTGCCGTAGCGGATGAACACTTCCATGTTGCCGGTATCGGGGGCGGAGCAGTTGAACACTTCCGAGGCCCAGGAGATGTGGCCCATCTCTTCCGACAGCAGCGCGTATTCGAGATTGGTCAATCCCGCGCCGTGGAACTCGTCATCCTCATGCGAGGACGGCGGCATGAACATGTTCCAGAGGCCTTCGGCCTTCGCCTTCTTCTTCAGGTCCTCGAGGATCGGGATCACCTTCCAGCGCGGACCTTCGGCGTCCTGCTTCTCGTAGATCGGCACCGCCGGGCGGACATGCGTTTTCATGAAAGCCTGAACGCGCTCCAGCCACTCCTTCTGCTTGGGCGACATCGTGAAATCCATGGGACGCTCCTCGTTTCCTAGACTTGGGCTTGGGCCTTGCCGTTTGAGCCTTGAGCTTTTGAGCCTTAAGCTTTTGAGCCTTGGCCTTTTGGGCAACATTGTTGACCCCGCCTCCGCGGCTCGCAAGGGCGTTCGCGGAACGGCGGCGGTGGTGTGCCAGAGCGCCGCCCCGCGATCAGCGGATTGACATTTCCGGCTCTTCAAACGATAGTTTCATACAAATGTTTGAAATGCAACTCCCTGTCGTCTTCGTCATTCCCCGGCGTACCGCGGAATAACGGAAAGGCTCTCAGCCATGGCCAGCGACCACACCCGATCCGCCATTCTCGCCGCCGCCGAGCGGCTCTATGCCGACCGCGGCTTCGGCGACGTCACGCTGCGCGACATCGTCGCGGAGGCGAACGTCAACCTCGCGGCGGTGAACTATCATTTCGGCTCCAAGGACGAATTGATCGCGGAGCTGTTCGTCACGCGCAGCATCCAGACCAACCGCGAGCGTCTCAACGAATTGAAGGCCGCGGAGGAAGCCGGCGGCGGCCGCGCCGCGATCGAGGACATCATGCGCGCCCTCGTCGGCCCCACTTTGCGCGGCTGCCTCGGGCCCGATCGCGAAGGCTCGACCGCGGCGCGCTTCATGATCCGCGCCTCGATCGAATCCGTGCCGCCGATCCGCCGCATCAAGAATCGCGAGGTCGACCATCTGCGCAAATTCGCCGCGGCGATGCGCCGCGCGATGCCGGGCCGCGACGACACCGAGCTGTATTGGGGCCTGCACTTCGCGCTCGCGATGGCGCACCACACCATCCGCGAGAAGGAACGGCTGCTGCGGCTGTCCGAAGGCAAATGCGACCTCGACGACGTCCGCGCCATCATCGATCGCGTGGTCACGGTCTCGGTGATGGCGCTGACGATGGGCGACGTGCCGAACAAGCCGGCCGCGCGGCCGGTCCTGGTGCACGGCCGGCTGACGCGGCAGGATCTGTGAGATTGGGAAGATCACCTCCCCCGCTTGCGGGGGAGGTCGGATTGCATCGAAGATGCAATCCGGGTGGGGGCTTTCTCCACAGAGTGACTCGTGGAGAGAGCCCACC
>NZ_LFLZ01000007.1 GCF_001189845.1 Bradyrhizobium tropiciagri | reverse complement strand
CTTTAGATCAAACAAAACGGGGGGCTTGCGCCTCCCCGTTGTCTTTGTTGTGAGACTTGGAAGTCCCTTGAAGTCCCGGCGCCTAACTTATGCGCCGTTGAGGAACTGGAGCGGATCGACCGGAGACGATCCCTTGCGAATTTCGAAGTGGAGCTGCGGCGAGCCTGCCTCGCCGGTCTGGCCCGACTTGGCGATCACCTGGCCGCGCTTGATGGTATCACCGCGCTTCACCAGGATTTCGCTCGCATGGGCATAGGCCGTGACGTAGCCGTTGGAATGGCGCACCAGCACGAGATTGCCGTACCCCTTCAGCTCATTGCCCGAATAGGCGACGACGCCGTCTTCGGCGGCCTTCACCGGCGTGCCTTCGGGCACCGCGACGTTGATGCCGTCATTGACCTTGCCGTTGGTCTTCGAGCCGTAGGCGGTGATGACCTTGCCGCGCACCGGCCAGCGGAACGTCGGCAATGCGCCGGTGGCTTCGCTCGATTTGGTGACGACGGGCGTTTCTGCGGCGGCGGCCGGCTGTTCGACAGTTGCGGTCGGCTGAACCAGCCGCGCGCTCTGCTGCGGCAGCGCCGTGGCAACGACCTTCGGGGCCGCCATCGCCGGTGCCGGAGCGACAGCGACCGGTGCGGCGGCAACAGGCTGCGCAACCGGCGCGGGAGCTGCCATCGCCGTCTTGGCGCCAGGCACCACGAGCTTCATGCCGAGGCTCAGCCGGGCCGACTGGTCGAGATTGTTGGCACGCGCGAGATCGGCCACCGGGATGTGGTGCTGGCGCGCGATGCTGTGCAGCGTGTCGCCGCGATTGACATAGTGGACGCCGGAAGGCGCGGCTGCCACGGCAACGGGCCGCGTGGCCGGTGCGGCCATTGCAGGTGCCGCGGCCACTGCTCCTGCCCCCGGACGCGGAATGATCAGCTGCTGGCCGGGCGACAGAGCGCGCGGTCCCTTGTAGCCATTGGCGTGCAGGATCTCGGCCGTCGAGACGTTGTAGCGGCGCGCCAGCACTTCCAGCGTGTCGCTGGTGCCGACGATGATGGTGGTGCCGCTATGCGAAGCATGCGCGGCGGCGACCGAATGCGGCACGCTGCCGGTGGCTTCGATCTGCGGGCGCGCCGGCGGCGGGGTGTAGGACGACATCCCGCGCCCGCCTCCGGAGACGCCGGCATTGGCGACCGGATAGGACTGCGGCGCGGCAACCGGCGGCGGCAATGGCTGCGACTGATACTGCGAATACTGCGGTTGGGTTCGCGGCCGCGCGTATTGCGGCAGCTCACGCGGCGGCGGCGCCTGCACGGTGCCGGTCGGCTGCGGATCGAACGCAAACGGATTTTGCGAATAGGAATTTTGCGAGAAGCGCGACGACATGTCGGCGCTGCAACCGGCAAAAGCCATGGACATCAGCGTCAGCACCGCAACCTGCGGCACGCGACGCGAGCGAAGCAACTCAACAACCCCAGACATGGTTACTCACTCGTACGCAACAAAAGACTGTTTTGAGTAAACACGTCGCGAGTAAATAACCGCTTAACCCTGGGAATAAGGCGTTGGTGCCAAGCAGCAAATCGCCAAATTTACAATTCGCGCGCGATTCCGGGCAACGCCGGCACAAAGCGGACGTCGACCAGTTCCTTGCGGTCGAAGCCGTTCGCGGTCCGCACCACGCGGACCAGGGTCTGGGTGCCCTGGTGCGGCCCGACCGGGGCGATCAGGATGCCACCCGGATCGAGCCGCTCCAGCAGCTTCTCCGGAATCTGCTCCATCGCCGCGGTGACGATGATGCGGTCGAAATCGCCCGCCCCCGCGGGAACGTCGAAGCCGTCGCCGAGCAGCACCTCGATGTTGTAATAGCCGAGCTTTTCAAGCCGTTTGCGCGCGCCGTCGGCCAGTGTCCGGTAGCGCTCGATGGTCAGAACGTGCTTGCACAGCCGGGACAGCACGGCCGCCTGATAGCCCGATCCGGTGCCGATCTCGAGCACGCGGTGGTCCTTCTGAAGGTGCAGCTGCTCGGTCATGTAGGCCACGACGAAGGGCTGGCTGATGGTCTGCCCGCAGGCGATCGCAAGCGCGCTGTCGCGATAGGCCTCGTTGCGATCGCGCGGATCGACGAACATCTCGCGCGGCACCTCCTCCATCGTGCGCAGCACCGCCTGATCGCTGACCCCTCGCCGCCGCAGGGTGAGCTGAAACATCATCTTCTCGGTTGGATCGGGCTTCAGGGCCATGTTCATCAGCGTCTCTGGGCAGCAGCGCGGAATCTTGCTCCTGCTAGATGCCATTGAAATCCGAAATACCGCGTTAAGGAAAAATTTCCCGTCACCTTTTGTTCCCGCTCAGGAACCGACACGCCGATTTCGTCTTGGCACCAATCCGCAAGCTTCCCATATAATCGACAGCGATGCGCTGATAACGCCGGAGATGCGCGGGCGGCGGTTGGGCCGTTGCACCCGGTCAGAGCCTGGACGAATCTCGCGCAACGAGTCAGTCAGGACGATGCGGCGACGCAGCGGCGCGCGCCGGAAACCGACTAATTCCCAAACGTTTGCATTGCGCCTTGTAGTGTTATTTGCGAGCCTATTTCAGGGACGGGCAAGGATTCCATCATGACAGCGATACGGCCGGCGGGCTGTTCAGTTTTCCTCGTGGAGGACGAGGTCATGATCCGGATGATGGTCGCCGACATGCTGGAAGAGCTCGGCCATAGTGTCGCGGCCGAGGCCGGCGAAATCGGCGAAGCGGTCAAGCTCGCGCAATCGACCGAATTCGACCTCGCGATCCTCGACGTTAACGTCAATGGCAAGGTGATCACCCCGGTCGCCGAGCTGATCAACGCCCGCAATCGCCCCTTCATCTTCGCGACCGGCTATGGCTCGTCCGGCCTGCCGCCGGAATATCGCGACCGTCCGGCCCTGCAAAAGCCCTTCCAGCTGGAAACCCTCGCCCAGGTGATCGCCAGCGCGATGCGGAGCGCGCCGGTTTAGATATCGGGTGTCCGTAGCCCGGATGGAGCGCAGCGTAATCCGGGGCTCACGACCGTGCAAACGCCGTCCCGGATTTCGCTTCGCTCCATCCGGGCTACAAGAGATCACTTCAGCGTTTCGACCAGCGTCTCCGAAAACACTTCATCGGTGCGATCGAGCCGCAGCGGCGTGACCGAAACGTAGCGCGCGGCAAGCGCGGCAAGATCGGTGCCCTCGGCCGGGGTATCCATCATCGCCGCGCGCTCGAAGCCGATCCAGAAATACGGATTGCCGCGCCCGTCGTGACGGCGATCGATCTTCAGAAAGCCCTGATTGCGCTTGCCCTGCCGCGTGATGCGGATGCCCTTGACGTCATCGGGCATGCATGACGGGAAGTTGACGTTGATAACGGTATTTCTCGGCACGCCCGCGTCGATCACCTTGCGGATGATGTCGGGGCCGAACTTCAGCGCGGTGTCCCACAGCGGTGCGTTGCGCGTCTCGATCGAGAATTCCTGCGACAACGCAAATGACGGAAAGCCCAGGATGGTGCCTTCCAGCGCGCCGGCGATGGTGCCGGAATAAACCACGTCCTCGGCGACGTTGCGGCCCTTATTGACGCCACTCAGCACGAGATCCGGCAGCTTGTCGCCGAGAATGTGGCGCGCGCCCATGATGACGCAATCGGTCGGCGTGCCGCGCACCGCGAAATGGCGCGGGCTGACTTCGCGCAGACGCAGCGGATCGTTGAGCGACAGCGAATGCGAGACACCGGACTGGTCGAGCTCGGGAGCAACGATCCAGACGTCGTCGGACAGGGCGCGTGCGATCTGCTCGACGACCTGCAGGCCGGGAGCGTGGACGCCGTCATCATTGGTGCAGAGAATTCGCATCCGTCAAAGCGCCTTTGTTCCGATTCGACGCGGGTTTTCTTGAGCCGCGATTTCTTCAGTTGATTGCCGTCTTAACCGGCTAGGGCCGCGGAGGCAAACCCGGCGAAGGCCCGCGCCAACGCGCCGACGTCACGCGCCACGGCTGCAGGAATTTGCCGCTGCCGGCGATCTTGCGGACGAAGACCGGCCAGGCCGGCCTCCGCACAACTTTGACGACGGGCACCAGCGGCGGCACTTCGAGCCGTTTTGCAGGCGCCGCCTGACGTCCATCGTCGAGAGCTTGGGACTTGAGAGCTTCTGATCTGACGGGCTCAGGCTTCCGGGATTCAGGCTTGGAAGCCTCCCGTTGTGCAGGCTCAGCCTTGGCAGGTTCAACCTTGGCACGTTCAGCTTTGGGAGATTCAACCCTGCGCGCCTCAGGCCTGGGCGGCTCGGGCGTGACCGCTGCGGATTGGCGAAGCTCGGGCCTCGGCGGCTTCGGAAGCTCCGATTTGTGCAACTCGGCCGCAGCAGCTTCGCTTTTGCCGGGTGCAGATGCGAGAGGCTCGGGCTTGAGCGATACAGGCCTGGCGGGCTCTGCCTTCGGGAGTTCGACCTTCCGGGATTCGGGCCGCGGCAGCTCGGGAGCGACCGGCGCTGTTTCGCGAAGCTCGGGCTGTGCGGCCTTCGGAGGCTTCGACTTAGGCAGCTCTGGCCTGATAGGTTCGACATTGCGCGGCTCAGGCTTCGGCGTCTCAGGCTTGGGCAATTCGGGTCCGGGCGGCCGCGCTGCGGGCACCTCCGCCGCCGGCGGCGCAATCGATTTCGATTTCAGCCTCGCCAGCAGTTCCTCGATCGAGGGCACCGATGCTGCGTCAAGCGGCGCGCGCGGCGCGGCCGGTGGCGTCACTCGGACCGGAGGTGGCGGTGCCACGACCCCCGCCGGCGGCGGCAGATCGTCCGGCGCCAATTGGGCGAACTTGCCGCGCGCGATCTCCAGCGCCTTGTCGAAGTCGGGCCGGTCGATCCACGCCTTCGACTGCACCTCGCTCACGCGGGCTTCCCACAGGCGCGCGGCCTCGATGTCGTAATAGCCCATCTGCTTCTGGTTGATCAGCTGCAGCCCGTGGCCGGTGACGGCCCATTGCTTGCCAAGCCAGTGGATGTCACGGTGGAGCGGCATCGCACTGACCCTCGCCTTACATGCCGTGCTCGATGACCTTGAGCCCGCCCATATAGGGCTGCAGGACATCGGGCACCGCGATCGAGCCATCCTGCTGCTGATAAGTCTCCATCACAGCGATCAAGGCGCGGCCGACCGCCGTGCCGGAGCCGTTCAGCGTATGCACGAAGCGCGGCTTGCCGTCGGGGCCGCGGTAGCGTGCATCCATGCGGCGGGCCTGGAAGTCGCCGCACACCGAGCAGCTCGAGATCTCGCGATAGGCGCCGCCATCGCCCTGCCCCGGCATCCACACCTCGATGTCGTAGGTCTTCTGCGCGGAGAAGCCCATGTCGCCGGCGCACAGCGTCATGACCCGATAATGCAGATCGAGCTTCTGCAGCACCTGCTCGGCGCAGGACAGCATGCGCTCGAGCTCATCCTTGCTGGCTTCGGGCGTCGTGATCGACACCAGCTCGACTTTTGTAAATTGGTGCTGGCGGATCATGCCGCGCGTGTCGCGTCCCGCGGCGCCCGCCTCGGCGCGGAAGCACGGCGTCAGCGCGGTGAGCCGCATCGGCAGCTCCTTCTCGTCGAGGATGGATTCGCGCGCGAGGTTGGTCAGCGAGACTTCCGCAGTCGGAATGAGGCCAAGGCGTTCGCTGCGCAGATCGGCATTCGGGGCAGAGAGCAATTCGCCCTTGATCGCCCAGAACTGGTCGTCCTCGAATTTCGGCAACTGGCCGGTGCCGAACATCACGGCGTCGCGCACCAGCAGCGGCGGGTTGATCTCGGTGTAGCCGTGCTCGCCGGTGTGCAGGTCGAGCATGAACTGCCCGATCGCACGCTCGAGCCGCGCCAGCCCCTTCTTCAGCACGACGAAGCGCGCGCCGGACAGTTTCGCCGCCGCCTCGAAATCCATATAGCCGAGCGCAGTGCCGAGGTCGTCGTGCAGCTTGGGAGCAAAGCCGTAGTCGCGCGCCTTGCCGAACACATGGTGCTGGACATTGCCGTGCTCGTCGACACCGTCGGGCACTTCGTCGAGCGGCAGATTGGGAATCGACGACAGCTGCTTCGTCAGCTCTTCATCGGCCGACTTCGCAGCAAGCTCGAGCTCGGGCATCGTGGTCTTGAGCTCGGCGACCTCGGCCATCAGCCTGGCCGCGCGCGCCTCGTCCTTGGCCTTCTTGGCGTCACCGATCTCCTTGGAGGCTGCATTGCGCCGCGCCTGGGCCTGCTCTGAAGCCAGGATCGCCGCGCGCCGCTTCTCGTCGATCGCCAGCAGCGACGGCGACAGCGCCTCAAGTCCGCGGCGCTTCAGGCCGGCGTCGAAGGCGGTCGGATTGTCGCGGATCGCTTTGATGTCGTGCATGGCAGTCCTGATGGCGGGCTTGCAGATAACGTCTTACGTCAACGCTTGCGTTGCATGTTTCCACTACCACGGCCGTCATCGTCAGCGAAAGCGGCTGATCCAGTATTCCAGAGGCGTCAGCGTGTGACGGAGGGGCCGCGGCGTACTGGATACCCCGCTTTCGCGGGGTATGACGGCGGGGTATGTGACCAAATCACCCTACTCGGCCGGATTGGTCGCCGACGGCGCCGTGGACGAGGCGGTCGCGGCCTTCTTCTCCACGATCCGGACCGCGATGATGGCGCCCTCATAGAGCGCGAGCAGCGGGATCGCGAGCGAGGCCTGGCTCAGCACGTCGGGCGGCGTCAGCACCGCGGCGATGATGAAGGCGATCACGATGAAGTAGCGCCGCTTCTCCTTCAGCATCTTCGAGGTGACGATGCCGATGCGGCCGAGCAAGGTCAGGATCACCGGCAGCTGGAAGGCGATCCCGAACGCGAAGATCAGCGACATCATCAGCGAGAGATACTCGCCGACCTTGGGCAGCAGCTGGATCTGCGCGGTCTCCGCGCCGGCGGTCTGCTGCATGCCGAGCGAAAAACGGGTCAACATCGGGAAAACCACGAAGTAGACCAGCATCGCGCCCATCACGAAGAAAATCGGCGTGGCGATCAGATACGGCAGGAAGGCATTGCGCTCGTGCTTGTAGAGCCCAGGCGCCACGAACATGTAGACCTGTCCGGCGACGATCGGGAACGAGATGAAGGCGGCCCCGAACATTGCGAGCTTGAGCTGGGTGAGAAAATACTCGAGCAGCGCCGTGTAGATGAATTTCGAATTCTCCGGTCCCGCCACCCAGATGAACGGCCAGACCAGGACATTGAAAATCTGCTTGGCGAAGAAGAAGCAGATGATGAAGGCCACGGCGAAGCCGAGCAGCGCCTTGATCAGCCGCGAGCGCAGCTCGATCAGGTGATCCATCAAGGGGGCCTTGGAGGCCTCGATGTCTTCGGCGCTCATGACGCCCTCGCGTCCTTGAGCACGTCGGGCTGTGCCGGCGTGACGTCCTGCGGCGCAGGCTCGGGCTTCACCTCATTGGTGATCGCGAGCGGCTCGCCGGCGGCCACGTGCGTCTCGGCCTCGACGAAGGTTTCCGGCGTCGGCTCGGCCGGTGTCGTCGGCGTCACCGGTGCGTCGCTTGACGTCACCGGCGCATCGATCGCGGAGGCAACCTGCGCATCGACCGGCTTGTCGATCTGCAGGGCGTCGCTGACGTCCTTCTGCAGCGAGGTCATGATATTGCCGCTGGTGATGCCGGTTGCGGCTTCCCTGACCTCGTCAAAACTCTTCTTGAGGTCGGCCATCTCGGCCTCGCGCATGGCTTCCTGGAACTGGCCCTGGAATTCAGCGGCCATCTTGCGGGCCTTGCCCATCCATTGCCCGACCATGCGCAGCACGCCCGGAAGTTCTTTCGGGCCGATGGCGATCAGCGCGACGACCGCGATGACGACCAGTTCACTCCACCCGATATCGAACATGAATTGTTCCGCCTAAGCGCGCCGCCAGCGGCCCCATCGCTCCCAACAGGATGTGGGGCTGCCGGCGCCTTTTCTCAATCGGCGTCCATAGCGCGTCTGTGCGACGGCGTCACCGTTTCGCGCGAAGAAAAACGTCGAAATATACGTCAGTACAAGCGCGTTAGACGGCCTTGCTGCCAACGTCCTGGCGCGCGGACGATGGCGTCGAATTGTGATCGATCGACTTGGTGGGCTCGGTCTTGTCCGCGACCTTATCGTCGTCCTGCATGCCCTTCTTGAAGGCCTTGATGCCCTGAGCGACGTCACCCATCAGGTCCGAAATCTTGCCGCGACCGAACAGCAGGAGGACCACTGCGATCACGACGATCCAGTGCCAAATGCTAAGCGAACCCATCCTGCAACCCTCCAGAAATGGCCGGCGGACCGGCCTGAACATGGCCGGAAGTTAGGCCCGCGGGGTGTCAAAAACAAGGACCTCTGCCGCGGCAAATCGCTGTCGCGGCTACGTAATATTGCTAGGCTTAACCGGGAATATTCCGCCCTATTCGCCCTTCTCGGCGCCGTCGTGATCGCCCGCGTCGTCGGCGCGCTCGTCCGGCTCACCAGCGTCGGGTTCGTGGGCGTCGGGCTCGGCCGCGTCAGGCTCGCCTGCCTCCACCTCACCGACCACCTCGGCAGCGGCCTCGGTCTCGGTCTCAGCCTTCGGTTCCTCGGCCTCCGGCTCGACGGCCGGCGCGAGCAACAGTTCCAGCGTATCGCCGGGCTCGAGCGGCTCCTCGTCCTCGCGCAGCGTCGCATCGTCAGACGGCGACGGAACGGAGAAGCCGGTGGGCAGACGCGAGTCGAGCAGACCCGTGCCCTTCAGCTCCTCGAGCCCCGGCAGGTCGCCGAGCGCTTCCAGGCTGAACTGCGAGAGGAAACCGTCGGTGGTTCCGAAGGTCAACGGACGGCCCGGCGTCTTGCGGCGGCCGCGCGGGCGGATCCAGCCGGTCTCCAGCAGCACGTCGATCGTTCCCTTGGACGTCACCACGCCGCGAATCTCTTCGATCTCGGCGCGGGTCACCGGCTGGTGATAGGCGACGATCGCCAGCACCTCGATTGCCGCACGCGACAGCTTCCGGGTCTCGGTGCTCTCGCGCGTCATCAGCCACGACAGGTCGCCCGCGGTGCGGAACGTCCACTTGTTCGCGACCTTCACCAGGTTGACGCCACGCGGCGCATATTCCGCCTGCAACTGGGCGAGCGCCTGCTTGATATCGACGCCGTCGGGCATCCGCTTGGCCAGCGTCGCCTGATCGATCGGCTCGGCCGATGCAAACAACAGGGCTTCCAGGAGCCGCAATTCCTCAGGACGCGCTACCGGATGATCCATAGGAGAAACCTCCTCCTCGGGCTCGTCTCTGCGCACTTCCGCCAAGCTTGCCATGGGCTTGCTCTCCTTCTTCCACTTACTCAACCGACAGGTCCGGCGCGGCCATTGCGGCCTGTGCCTGACGCTTTCGGAAATAGATCGGCGCGAACGCCTGCTTCTGGTTGATTTCCATCTCGCCTTCGCGAACCAGCTCAAGGGCCGCCGCGAAGCTCGATGCGAACACCGTCGCCTTCTGGGTGGGATCGGCGACGTAGTTCATCAGGTACTCGTCGAGGCAGCTCCAGTCCTCGGCGATGCCGACCAGCCGCTCCAGCGAGGCGCGTGCTTCGGCGAGCGACCACACGGTACGCTTCTGCAGATGAACCGTGGTCAGCACGCGCGACTGGCGCTGCGTGGCATAGGCCGACAGCAGGTCGTACAAAGTCGCGGTGAATTTCGGATGCTTGATCTCGGCGATCGATTCCGGATTGCCGCGCGGAAAGATATCGCGCTGGAACTGGGGCCGGTTCATCAGCCGGTTGGCCGCCTCGCGGATCGCCTCCAGACGGCGCAGCCGGTTGGCAAGCGCGGTCGCCATTTCCTCGGCGCTCGGCCCCTCTGCGCTCGGCGGTTCGGGCAGCAACAGCCGCGACTTCAGGAAGGCGAGCCAGGCTGCCATCACCAGATAGTCGGCGGCGAGTTCGAGACGGATCTTGCGTGCCGCCTCGATGAACGAGAGATATTGGTCGGCGAGCGCAAGGATCGAAATCTTCGACAGGTCGACCTTCTGCTGCCGCGCCAGCGTCAACAGCAGGTCGAGCGGGCCTTCATAGCCCTCGACGTCGACCACCAGCGCCGGTTCGCCCTCGGCGAGGTCGGCCGGCCGCCCGGTATCAAACGATAGAATTTCAGCGGTCATGCCGTCCCTACCCGATCCAACAACGCATCCAGTTCAGCCCGTGCCGCCTGCCGGTCGAGCGGCTCAGGCTGCTTCCGTGCGGCGAGCGCAGCCTTGGCGCGCTCAAGCGCCTTGCCGGTCAGTTCCGGCGTCTCCCGCGCGACCTCGCGCATTTCGTCGATATTGCCGTTGCAGTGCAGAATCATGTCGCAACCGGCGCTGACGATGGCGCGGGTCCGCTCGGCAATTGATCCGGCCAGCGCATTCATCGACACGTCATCACTCATCAACAAACCCTGAAACCCGATCAGGCCGCGAATCACCTGTTCGATGATTGTCGCAGAAGTCGTTGCCGGATGGACGGGGTCCAGCGCGCTAAACACAACATGTGCAGTCATCGCCATCGGCAGGTCCGCCAGCGGCTGGAACGCGGCAAAATCGGTCCGTTCCAGCTCGGCTTTCGCGGTATCGACCGTCGGCAGGCGGAAATGACTGTCCGCCGTCGCCCGGCCATGGCCGGGAATGTGCTTGAGAACCGGCAGCACGCCGCCCTGTTCCAAGCCCTCTGTGACCGCACGGGCGATCGCCGCGACCTTGTCCGGCCCGGTTCCATAGGCCCGGTTGCCGATCACGGCATCCGCTCCGGCCACGGGAACGTCGGCCAAGGGCAGGCAATCGACTGATATTCCAAGGTCGGTCAGGTCGGCCGCAATCAGCCGTGAGCTCAGCCTAGCCGCGGCAAGGCCGAGCTTCAGGTCGATGTCGTAGAGCGCGCCAAAGCTCGCGCCGGGCGGATAGACCGGCCAATGCGGCGGGCCGAGCCGCTGCACCCGGCCGCCCTCCTGGTCGATCAGGACCGGAGCGTCGGCCATGCCGGCCACCAACTTGAGTTCCCCAACAAGAGCCGCGACTTGGGCCGGACTCTCGATGTTGCGCTTGAACAGGATGAAGCCCCATGGCCGCTCGGCGCGAATGAATTCGCGTTCAGCGTCGTTGAGGGTCAGCCCGGATATGCCCGTGATGAATGCGCGGTTCGTCATTCGGCCGATTAGGCCGTATGCAGCTCACGGGTCAAGGAAACGGCCTTTAATTTCTTTGGATGAGGCACTGCGGCCCACCGGCCGACATCAGGCTCCGGCACAGCTGGTTCGCCTCTTCCGACGACGCGAACGGGCCGGCAAAGGCGCGGTAGTAGACGCCCTTCTCGCCGAGATCGACGCGTTTCACCACCAAGGGCTGCGAACCGAGCACGTTGCGATACTTGCCCTGCAGCGTCCGATACGACGCCTGCGCGTCCGCCTCGTTCTTCTGCGACGACACCTGGACCAGGTATCCACCGCCGCCAACCGAAGCGGTCGACGTCGACGCCACCCGGGTCGGGGGCGCAGCCGGAGCTGCCGCCCCGTCAGCCTGCCCGGGAACCAGCGACATTGGCGAATTCACGCTGGCATTGGCTGCCGACGGATTGCCGCGCGATACCGGAGCTTCGCCGCGGCGGGCTTGGGCGGCACGGCCGCGGTGGCCTGGGCGCCATCAGGTGTGTCGCCGCCCTTGACCGAGAGGGTACGGATCTTGCGCGGCTCGTTGTTCGGCAGGGTCCCGTTGGCGGTGAGCGGCGCCGGCGCGGGCTGCGCGATCTGCACGCTGGCAGCCGGCGGCGGGTTCGCATTGGCGTTCAGCGGCGGAAAGACGACGCGCGGTCCGGCGGTCTTCGAATTGACGTCGACCGGGGTCTCTTCACGCGACACGATCTTTTCGGCGCCGTCACCCGTCGCCATGCGGTCCGGTGTCTTGGCCGGTGCATCGGCCTGGGCTGGAATCACCTTGGTCGGCGTGTTGTCCGCCTTGATGATCGGGGGCTCACCGGTTCGCGGCGACCCGACATAGTTGCGATAGGCGAGCGCACCACCGGTGCCGACCACCGCAAGCGCCACGACCGCGGCAACCGTCATCAGGCCACTGCTGCGCTTGCGCGGTTCGGGTTCTTCCTCGTAGGCCTCATAGGCGTAGGGATCGTCCGGATAGGACGGATCGCGCTGCAGGTCCTGCTCGCCGGCTTCCAGCTGGCCGTAGAGCGCGTCGTCATAGCGCGATGGATCCGGCTCTTGATCACCGCCCTGATAGTGCGGCTCCTCATCGAACGCCTCAGGCTGCCGGGGGGGCTCGACCGGCCGATAGGCTGCGACCGGCGCGGGCGCAGGCGGCTGCGCCTGCTGGGCCGCATAGCGGTGCAACGGATGCACCGGCTTCGGCTGATAGTCCTGCTCCGGCTCTTCGTATTCGGTGTGCTGCACGGGTGGCGGCGGGGCCGCTTCCTGCCGCGCGCGCTGCATCCAGGGCGGCGGGCCCGCGGGCGGCGCCTCATCCTCTTCCGCCTGCGGCTCATACTGTTGCGGCCGTACATTGGCGCGCGACTGCAGCGGACGCGGCGGCGGCTTGTTGGCGGTGCCGAATGGATCCGTCTGGCCGATCAGCCGGGCCAGTTCAGCAAGCGGATCGCTCTCGGCCTTGGAGGCCGTGTCGGCGGAAAAATTTCGGTCCTGATATCGATCAGCCATTGTGATGATGCATCCCCTTCGGGACAGCGCCAAGATCGCCGGCACAGCCGGTCCGAACGACTTGGCCCCTGCCAGATGCCCTCACAAATCCCCACTCGTGAGGGCCTAATGCCCCTGCCTACCGCATCTCGGTTGGAGCGTGGACGCCTAGAACAGCTAAGCCCGATGCCAGAACCGAGACGACGCCCTGAACCATTGCCAGTCGCGCCCTCGTGATCTCTGCATCATTATTGATAATGAAGCGTAAATAGGGCAAATCGCGCCCCTTGGTCCAGAGCGCGTGAAATTCACTGGCCAAATCATAGAGATAAAAAGCGATTCGGTGCGGCTCATGTGCCACCGCCGCGGCCTCAATCATCCGGGGATAAAGCGCGAGGCGCTTGAGCAGGTCGAGCTCGGCCGGGTCGGTCAGCCGCTCCACCGTAGCACTACGGAGATAGGCCAGCCGGGCTTCATCCGACTCGGGCAGATCCGGAACCGCCTCCTCCCGCGCGTTGCGGAAGATCGAATGGCCACGGGCGTGGCCGTACTGGACGTAGAAGACGGCGTTGTCCTTTGACTGCTCGATCACCTTGGCGAGGTCGAAATCGAGCACCGCGTCGTTCTTGCGGAACAGCATCATGAACCGCACGGCGTCGGAGCCGACCTCGTCGACGACTTCGCGCAGCGTGACAAACTCGCCCGAGCGTTTCGACATCTTCACCGGCTCGCCATCGCGCAGCAGCTTAACAAGCTGCACGATCTTGACGTCGAGCACGGCCTTGCCCGCGGTCACCGCCTTCACCGCCGCCTGCATGCGCTTGATGTAGCCGCCGTGATCGGCGCCGAACACGTCGATCAGATTGGTGAAGCCGCGCTCGAACTTGTTGCGGTGGTTGGCGATGTCGGACGCGAAATACGTGTACGAGCCATCCGACTTGATCAGCGGCCGATCGACGTCATCGCCGTAGGCGGTGGCGCGGAACAGCGACTGCTCGCGATCCTCGTAATCCTCGACCGGCTTGCCCTTCGGCGGCGGCAGGCGGCCCTCGTAGATGTCGCCCTTGGCGCGCAGGAAGTCGATGGTCTCGGCGACCTTGTTATTGCCTGAGGTGATCAGCGAGCGCTCGGAGAAGAACACGTCGTGATGGATGTTGAGCGCGGCGAGATCGGACTTGATCATCTCCATCATCATGGCGATCGCCTTGTCGCGCACGATCGGCAGCCACGCGCCTTCCGTCATGTCGAGCAGCTTCTCGCCATATTCCTTGGCGAGCGCTTCGCCGACCGGCACGAGATAGTCGCCGGGATAGAGCCCTTCCGGGATCGCGCCGATGTCCTGCCCCAGCGCCTCGCGGTACCGCAGGAACGCCGAGCGCGCGAGCACGTCGACCTGGGCGCCGGCATCGTTGATGTAGTATTCACGGCAGACGTCGAAGCCCGCGAACTGCAGCAGGCTGCACAGCGCGTCACCGAACACCGCGCCGCGGCAATGGCCGACATGCATCGGCCCGGTCGGGTTGGCCGAGACGTACTCGACATTGACCTTCTCGGCCTTGCCGATGTCGCTGCGCCCATAGGCTGAGCCGGCGGCCAGCACGGCGCGCAGCGCGTCCGCCCAGACCTGCGGCTTCAAGGTCAGGTTGATGAAGCCGGGCCCCGCGACATCGACCGAGGCGACCAGCGCATCGGCGCGCAGCCGCTCGGCGATCTTGTCGGCGAGCTCGCGCGGCTTGGCCTTGGCGTCCTTGGCGAGCACCATCGCGGCATTGGTCGCCATATCGCCATGGCTGGCATCACGCGGCGGCTCGACCACGACGCGTGTGAGATCGATGCCCGCGGGCCAGTTGTCCTCGGCTCCGACCGCGGCACAGATCGCGTGCACGCGCGTCAGCATGTCGGCAAAAAGGTGTGGTGAAGCAGTGGTGTCGGCCATGGCAGGGCGCTAACGCAAATCCGGGG
Organism: Bradyrhizobium tropiciagri; assembly: GCF_001189845.1. GTDB lineage: Bacteria > Pseudomonadota > Alphaproteobacteria > Rhizobiales > Xanthobacteraceae > Bradyrhizobium > Bradyrhizobium tropiciagri. The sequence continues at coordinate 187,505 of NZ_LFLZ01000007.1, read as the reverse complement.
TCGAGTCAAAAAGCCTTTGGTGTTCGATCAGGGCGAAGCGGTCGGTCATCCCGGCAATGAAATTGCCGATCCGCCTGTTCCGCGCGCTCGTGGTCTCCTGCACGCTGCCCTCGATCCATTCCGCCGGCAGGTCGCCTGGCGATTGCCGGTAGCGCTCAAACAGGTTGCGCACCACCTGCTCGGCCTCCCGCATGACGATCATCACCCGCCGGTGGCGGTACATCCGCCGGAACAGGAACGCCTTGATTGCCGCCTCCTGCTCGGCGACCTCAGGCGGAAACGCGATCAGCGGCGCATTGTGGCGGCGCACGTCCTGGGCCGATTGCGGCTGGGCTACCGCGAGGCGCCGGGTCGCTTCGTTGAACACCGCGCTGATGAAATGTGAGATCAGCTCACGCACCAGCTCGGCGCCGCGCCGGACCTCGTCGAGTCCAGGATAATGGCGGTCGATCTCGGCGATGATCTCTGATGTCAGCGGCATTTCCTTGAGGTCGTCGACCGCGAACAGGCCGGCGCGCAGGCCGTCGTCGATATCGTGCGCGTCATAGGCGATGTCGTCCGCGAAGGCCGCGATCTGCGCCTCGAGCGAGGCGTAGCTCCAGAGTTCGAGGTCGTAGGTCTTGTTGTAGTCGGCGATCCCGACCGGAAGGCCGCCTTGCAGATAGCGGCCGGCCGACGCGCCGTTGCGTTCGGTCAGCGGGCCGTTGTGCTTGACGATCCCCTCGAGCGATTCCCAGGTCAGGTTCAGGCCGCCAAATTCAGGGTAGCGATGCTCCAGCGAGGTGACGACCCGTAGAGCCTGCGCATTATGGTCGAAGCCGCCGTCATCCCTGAGGCAGTCGTCGAGCGCCCGCTCCCCGGCATGCCCGAACGGTGGATGGCCGAGGTCGTGCGCCAGCGCCAGCGTCTCGGTCAGATCCTCGTCGACACCGAGCTGGCGCGCCAGCGCGCGGGCGATCTGCGCCACCTCCAGCGAATGGGTCAGCCGGGTGCGGTAGTGATCGCCCTCATGGAAGACGAACACCTGGGTCTTGTGCTTGAGGCGGCGGAACGCCGTGGAATGGATCACCCGGTCACAGTCGCGCCGGAACGGGCTTCGGGTCCGGCTCGGCGGCTCCGTGACAAGCCGGCCGCGGCTGCGATCGGGGTCGCAGGCATAAGGCGCGCGGGGGGCAGCCATTCCGACCGACACAGTATTTTAGTCCTTATCCATTTGATTCCATGGTCCGACGCACTTAACTATGCGGTGTGCGCAATACCAAGTGAATTGGGTATGACGCGGCCTACCGGAGATCGACCATGACTGCAGCCATCACCGTCAGCGAACGGGCCGCCCGCCGGATCGGGCAGATCCTCAGCAAGGAAGGCGACGGCGCCAAGCTGCGCATTTCCGTCGAGGGCGGCGGCTGCTCCGGTTTCCAGTACAAGTTCGACGTCGAGCGCACCCAGGCCGATGACGACCTCGTGATCGAGCGCGACAGCGCCGTGGTGCTGATTGATCCCGCCTCGGTCCCGTTCCTCGCGGGCTCGGAAGTAGACTTCGTCGACGACCTGATCGGCGCCTCGTTCCGCGTCGTCAATCCGAACGCCACCGCCTCCTGCGGCTGCGGCACTAGCTTCTCGATCTAACGCTTCCGTAGCCAGAGTGGTTTCTTCCGCGAGCCGTTTTGCGGCTTGCGCAGCGCGGCTGACTATTCCGCCGCGACCACCTGCGGCCGCTCCACGTCGCCATCCGGCTCGGCCTGCGGATCGAGCTTGCGCCGCAGCCTGCGGTCGATGCGGTCGAGATAGATGTAGATGACAGGCGTGATGAACAGCGTCAGCAGCTGCGACACGCAGAGGCCGCCGACCACCGCGACGCCGAGCGGCTGACGCAGCTCGGCGCCGGCGCCCGCGCCGAGCGCGATCGGCAGCGTGCCGAAGATTGCGGCGAACGTCGTCATCATGATCGGACGGAAGCGCAGCAGCGCCGCCTCGCGGATCGCGTGCTCGGCGCTGAGGCCGACGCGGCGCCGCTCCAGCGCGAAGTCGACCATCATGATCGCGTTCTTCTTGACGATGCCGACCAGCATCACGATGCCGATCATCGCGATGACGGACAGCTCCATCCCGAACAACATCAGCGTCAGGATCGCGCCGACGCCGGCCGACGGCAGGCCCGAGATGATCGTGATCGGGTGGATGAAGCTCTCGTAGAGAATGCCGAGGATCACGAAGGCTGCGAACACCGCGGCGAGGATCAGGACGCCCTGCCCGCGCAGCGAATCCTGGAACACCTGCGCGGTGCCGGAGAATCCGGTCGCGATCGTCGGCGGCAAATTCGCGCTCTGCTCGAGCTCGGTGATCTTGTCGACCGCGTAACCGAGCGAATTGCCAGGCGCGAGATTGAACGAGATCGTCACCGCCGGCTGCTGGCCCTGATGGTTGATCTGCAGCGGCCCGACCGTCGGCACCAGCTTCGCCACCGCATCCAGCGGAATGGTCTGGCCGTTCGCGGTCTTCATGTAGAGTTTTGACAGATCGGACGGATCGACCCGGAACTGCGGCTGCACCTCCAGGATGATCTGGTAGTCGTTGGAGGGCATGTAGATGGTGCCGACCTGCCGTGCGCCATAGGCGTTGTAGAGCTGGTTGCGGACCTGATCGACGGTGACGCCGTAGACCGCCGCCTTCTCGCGGTCGATGTCGACCGTCATCTGCGGGTTCTTGATGTAGAGGTCGGTGGTGACGTCGAGCAGCCCTGCGATCTTCTCGATCTTGTCGCGCATCTCAGGCGCCAGCCGGTACAGCGCCTCGGTATCGCCGCTCTGCATCACATACTGGTACTGGCTTTTGGAGATGCGGCCGCCGATGTTGAGGTTCTGGACGCTCTGGAAGAACGCCTGCATGCCCGGGATCTCGCGGGCCTTCTGCCGGAGACGGCCAACCACGACAGCGGCGTTGTCGCGCATCTTCTGCGGCTTCAGGGCGATGAACAGGCGGCCGTAATTCGCGGTCGGATTCGGACCGCCGGAGCCGACCGTGGAGTTGATGTACTCGATCGCCGGATCGGTCCGCAGCACCTCGACCAGCGCCTGCTGCCGCACCTTCATCGCCTCGAACGAGGTGTCGGTCGCGGCCTCCGTCACACCGATCAGGAAGCCGGTGTCCTCCTGCGGAAAGAAGCCCTTCGGCACGATCATGTAGAGATAGATGGTGCCGCCGAGCGTTGCCAGCGTCACCACCAGCATCAGCGCCTTCTTGGCCAGCACCCAGTCCAGCGCCCATTCATAGGCGCGCAGCCAGGCCTCGAACATCGCCTCGAACGCCCGCAGCACGATATTCGGCCGCTTGGTCGCATCATGCGCGCGCAGCACGCGGGCGCACAGCATCGGCGTCAGGGTCAGCGACACGAAGCCGGAGACGATGATCGCGACCGAGATCGTGACCGCGAATTCGCGAAACACGCGGCCGACGATGCCGCCCATCAAGAGCACCGGGATGAACACGGCGATCAGCGAGAAGGTGATCGAGATGATGGTGAAGCCGATCTCGCGGGCGCCCTTCAGCGCCGCCTCGAACGGCTTCATGCCGTGCTCGATGTGGCGGACGATGTTCTCCAGCATGACGATGGCGTCGTCGACCACGAAGCCGACCGAGAGCGTCAGGGCCAGCAGCGTCATGTTATTGATCGAATAATCCAGCGCGTACATCACAGCGCAGGTGCCGAACAGCGAGATCGGCACCGCCAGCGCCGGGATGAAGGTGGCAGATGCCGAGCGCAGGAACAGGAAGATCACGAGGATCACCAGCGCGATCGCGATCAGCAGCGTCTCCTCGACGTCGCTGACCGCCTGCCGGATCGAGACCGAACGGTCCATCATCACCTGCATGGTCACCGACGGCGGAATCGCCGCACGCAGCGACGGCAGCTTGGCCAGCACGGCGTCGACGACGGCCACGGTGTTGGCGTCGGGCTGCTTCTGGATCGCGAGCACGATCGCGCGCTCGTCGTTCATCCAGGTTGCGATCTTGTCGTTCTCGACACTGTCATAGACCTTGGCGATCTCGTCGAGGCGGACCGGCGAGCCGTTGCGCCAGGCGACGTAGATCTGGCGGTAGTCGGCCGCCTTGTCCATCTGGCCGGAGGCCTGCAGCGCGACGTCCTGCTTCGGACCATTCAGCGTGCCGACCGGCGTCGAGGAATTGGCGCGCGATACCGCGGCGCGGATATCCTCCATCGAGACGCCGCGGGCGGCCGCGGCTTCCGGATCGGCCTGGACGCGGATCGCGAATTTCTGCGCGCCGTAGATCAGGACCTGCGCCACGCCCGGCAACTGCGACAGCGCCTGCCCGATCGTGATGTCGCCGTATTCGTTGACCGCCGACAGCGGCAGCGTCGCCGACCCCAGCGAGACGAACAGCACCGGGAAATCCGCCGGATTCACCTTCCGGAAGCTCGGCGGGATCGTCATCTCGATCGGCAGCCGGCGCTGCGCGATGGTCAATGCCGTCTGCACGTCGAGCGCGGCGGCATCGATGCTGCGGTTGAGGTCGAACTGGATGGTGATGACGCTCGTCCCTTGCGAGGAGTTCGAGTTCATCGACGAGATGCCGGCAATGGTCGAGAGCTGGCGCTCGATGATCCCTGCGACCGAGGCCGCCATGGTGTCGGCGCTGGCGCCCGGCAGGGTCGCGGTGACCGCGATGGTCGGGAAGTCGACCTTGGGCAGCGCCGAGACCGGTAGCAGGCGGAAGCCGAACACGCCGAATGCGATGATCGACGCCGTGATCAGCGTCGTCATGACCGGACGGCGGATGCAGAGCTCGGAGAGCGTCATCGGTCAGGCTCCGGCCTTGCGCGCCCGCAACTCAACCCGCGATCCCTCCGACAGCAGCAGCTGTCCGTCGACGACGACGCTTTCATCGCCCGCCAGACCGTCCGAGATCACCGATGAGCCCTGGAAGGTGCGATCGACCTTGACCGGCTGGACCTTGGCGACGCCGTCCCTGACGACGAAGACGAAATTGCCGTTCTGGCTGCGCTGGACTGCAACCGTCGGCACCACCACGGCGTCCTCGCTGCGGATGATCAGCTTGGTCTGCACGATCGTGCCGGGCCACAGCGTCTCGCTGGCATTGTTCATGATGCCGCGCACAGTCACCATGCCGGTGGTCGCATCGACGGCGTTCTCGACCATCGCGACCTTTCCGCTCTCGGAGCGCTGATGGCCTGGAATGGTCGCGATCACCTTTGAATCGCCCTTCGCCATGGCGTCGCGCAGGTCGACCAGCGCACGCTGCGGGATAGCGAAGGTGACATAGACCGGCGCCATCTGGTTGATGACCGCGAGCGGCTGGGTGTCGGCGGGACGGACGAAGTTCCCGACCTTGACGTTGGCCGCGCTGATCCGGCCCGCGAACGGGGCGCGGATCACGGTGTAGCTTTTCTGGACACGGAGATTTTCCAGCGCGAACTGGTCGGCCTTGATGGTCCCGATCAGGACGTCGGACTGGGTCTTGGCATTGTCGAGATTGACCTGGGTGGTCGCGCCCTTGCCGACCAGTTCGGTGTAGCGGCGGAGGTCGCGCTGTGCGCCCTCGAGCTGGGCCTGGTCGCGGGCCAGCACGCCCTCTGCCTGCTCGATCTGGGCGTCGATCTGCCGCGCATCGAGCATGAACAGCAGGTCGCCTTCATTGACCCTGGCGCCGTCCTCGAAATGGACCGAGACGATGGTGGTCTCCAGCCGCGACTTCAGCGCCACGCTGGAGATCGGCGTGACCTGTCCGATCGCATCGACGTCGACCGGAACCGATTTGCGTTCCGCCTTGGCGAGGTCCACCGAGACGACGCGCGGCCGCGGGGTCCCCTGCGCGGTTGCGGCTCCGCCACTCATCCATGAAGCGCGGGTCATGTAAGCCGCCCCGGCCGCAATGCCGAGAACAGCGACAGTCAGAACCAAATTGCGTTTTTTCATAAGCTTTGCACGTGCGCCGCCCGCTTCCCTTGAGGGCCGGGACGCTTCGCAACTCCCCCGTCGGCAATTGTTACGCCTTGTTTCTGGAGAGGGTTACCACAGCAGGGCTGCGCATGGTATGCCACCAAAGTGAAATAGTGCGCCGCGTCGAGCGCTGCGAATCGCTGCCTTATGTCCACCTCCGTCCTGATCTGCACCTGGGAAGACGCCCGCGAACGCGCCGGCGCCATCCGCTACAATGTCTTTGTCGAAGAACAGGGCGTGCCGGTCGAACTGGAGTGGGACGACATGGACGCGTCGAGCTGCCATGCGCTGGCATTTGTCGAGGACGGCACCGCCGTGGCGACGGGCCGGCTGCTCCCCGACGGCCATATCGGCCGCATGGCCGTGCTCAAAATGGCACGCGGCATGGGCGTTGGCGCCCGGGTGCTGGAGGCGCTGATGGCCAAGGCGGCCGAACTCGGCTATCCCGAACTGATCCTCAACGCGCAGACGCACGCGGAGCCGTTCTATGCGCGCGCCGGGTTCGAACGGTGCGGCGACGAGTTCGAGGAAGCCGGCATCCCACACATCGAGATGCGGAAACGCTTGGACCAGGCGGAGCGCTTGCCAACGCGCCGCGTCAAATAGAGGACTTCCGATGACTGTTCGCATCGCCACCTGGAACGTCAACTCGGTCCGGCAACGGATCGAACTGCTGGTCAGCTGGCTGAAGGAGTGCTCCCCCGACATCGTCTGCCTGCAGGAGATCAAATGCGTCGACGACGCGTTTCCCCGGCTCGAGGTCGAGGCGCTCGGGTATAATGTCGTCACCCACGGGCAGAAGACCTTCAACGGCGTCGCGCTGCTCTCCAAGCTGCCGTTCGACGAGACCAAGTCGGGCCTTGCCGGCGACGACGAGGACGCCCATGCCCGCTTCCTCGAAGGCGTCGTCACGCTGAAGCAGGGCGTGGTGCGGGTCGCGTGCCTCTATCTGCCCAACGGCAACCCCGCGAACACCGACAAATATCCCTACAAGCTCAAATGGATGTCGCGGCTTCTTGAGTACGCGAAGGAACGGCTTAAGGCCGAGGAGCCGCTGATCCTGGCCGGCGACTACAATGTCATCCCGGCGGCTCGCGACGTCTATAATCCGGCCGCCTGGGCCGACGACGCCCTGTTCCGGCCCCAGACCCGTGAAGCCTTCCAGTCGCTGCTCGGCCTCGGCCTGACCGATGCGCTGCGGGCGGTCAATGACGAGCCCGGTCAGTACACTTTCTGGGACTATCAGGCCGGCGCCTGGCAGAAGAACTGGGGCCTGCGGATCGACCATCTCCTGATGTCGCCGCAAGCCAGTGACCGGCTGATCGATGTCGGCATCGACAGCTATGTGCGCGCTTGGGAAAAACCGTCCGACCATGTGCCGGTGTGGGCGGATCTCGATTTCGAGACGGCCTGAGCCTCAAGCAGGCTGCGAAGGCCGCCGGCGATATCAGTCGCGGCGGTCTCTAATCGCGACGACCTTGCACCCAGTGCTCGAGCATCTGCAGCGCCATCGCGCGGTCGTCTTCCGACGCTTGGCGATCGCCCGGTTGTAGCTTTCCTTGATCCAGGCCTCGTCGGGCGTCGCGCTGTCACGCGCCAGGGTCAGCCACATCAGGCCGCGGGCTCGCTGCGGCGGCAGCCGGTCGCCGTTGAACAGCATCTGGCCAAGCAGCGCCTGCGCCTGATGCTGGCCCTTCTGGGCGGCAAGGCCCAGCCAGCGCGCGCCATAGCGGAAATCGTCCCGCGAGGCGTCCGGCGTCTTCAGGTACAGCCGGGCAAGGTCGTACTGGGCGTCGGCGTTGCCGAAATAGGACGCCGCATAGGAGAACATCTCCCGCGCCCGCTCGGTGTCCGCCTTCACCTTGGAATTGGGAATGCCGCTCAGGTAGTAGCGGCCGAGCGCCACGAAGGCGTTGGCCACGATCGAGGCCTGCGGCGCCGACGGCGAATCCTCGGCATGCGCGTTGGCGATCCGGCTGAAATACTCGAAGGCGCGCATGTCGTCCTGGATGACGCCGTCGCCCTCGGCGTACATCTTGCCGAGCTTCCACTGCGCCACGGGATGGCCGCCCTCGGCCTGATATTGCAGCGTGCTGAACGAGGAGGTCGGCGCGGTCGCGGTCGGTGCGACCGGGCTCGCGGCCCGCTTCAGCGCGGCGGCCGTCCCCGGCTGCGGGGAAACCACCGGAAGAACGGTATCCTGGGGGCTGACCGGGGCGCCGTCGAATCCGAATCCGGGGCCCGCCACCGGAATGGCCCCTAACGCAAACGCAAAAATCGTACGCTTAAACGTCCGCATAACACTGTTTCTCGTGCGCGCCACCCGGATGGGTGACTGCGCCATCCACCGCCGGCCCCACTTGCTCGGCGTACTTCCACAGCGCACCAGATGTGTGGTTAGTCGCGCGAGGGGCCCATTTGGTCTTACGATTTGCGAGCTCGGCGTCGCTCAATTTTACGTCAAGTGTGCCGGCGACCGCATCGATCTCGATGATGTCGCCGTCCTGCAATAACCCGATCGGCCCGCCGACGGCCGCTTCGGGTCCAATATGTCCGATGCAGAAGCCACGGGTGGCGCCGGAGAACCGGCCATCGGTGATCAGGGCAACCTTGCCGCCCATCCCCTGCCCGGTCAGCGCCGCCGTGGTCGCCAGCATCTCCCGCATCCCGGGACCGCCCTTCGGCCCCTCGTAGCGGATTACAATCACTTCGCCTTCCTTGTAGGTGCGCTTCTGCACCGCCTCGAAGGCGTCTTCCTCGCGGTCGAAGCACCGGGCCGGACCGGTGAACTTCAGGTTCGACATGCCCGCGACCTTCACGATCGCACCCTCCGGAGCGAGATTACCCTTCAACCCGACAACGCCACCTGTCACGGTGATCGGATTGTCAGCGGACCGCACCACGTCCTGGTGCGGATTCCATTTCACGCTTTTGAGGTTTTCGGCGATCGTTCGGCCAGTGACGGTCAGGCAATTCCCGTGCAGGTGGCCATTGTCGAGCAGCGTCTTCATCAGCAGCGGAATGCCACCTACTTCAAACATGTCTTTGGCAACATAACGGCCGCCCGGCTTCAAATCCGCGACGTAAGGAGTCTTTTTGAAGATTTCGGCAACGTCGAACAAATTGAATTTAATGCCGCACTCATGGGCGATCGCCGGCAGGTGCAGCGCAGCATTGGTCGAGCCGCCCGAGGCTGCAACCACAGCCGCAGCATTCTCAAGGGCTTCGCGGGTAACGATGTCGCGGGGCCGGATGTTTTTCTCGATTAGCTCCATCACCTTCTCGCCGGCGGCGGCGCAGAAGGAGTCGCGGATCTCGTAGGGCGCCGGGGCCCCGGCCGAATACGGCAGCGCGAGGCCAATGGCCTCGGACACGGTCGCCATGGTGTTGGCGGTGAACTGGGCGCCGCAGGCGCCGGCCGACGGGCACGCCACCCGCTCGATCTCGTCGAGGTCCTCGTCCGACATGGCGCCGACCGAGTGCTTGCCGACCGCCTCGAACATGTCCTGCACGGTAACCGGCTGCCCGCGGAAGTTGCCGGGCAGGATCGAGCCGCCATAGATGAAGATCGAGGGCACGTTGAGGCGGACCATCGCCATCATCATGCCCGGCAGCGACTTGTCGCAGCCGGCGAGCCCGACCAGCGCGTCGTAGGCGTGGCCGCGGACCGTGAGCTCGACCGAATCGGCGATGCATTCACGCGACGGCAGCGACGAGCGCATGCCGTCATGGCCCATCGCGATGCCGTCGGTCACGGTGATGGTGCAGAATTCGCGCGGCGTGCCGCCGGCGGAAGCCACGCCCTTCTTTACTGCCTGCGCCTGGCGCATCAGCGAAATGTTGCAAGGCGCCGCTTCGTTCCAACATGAAGCAACGCCGACAAAGGGTTGATGAATCTGGGCTGTCGTCAGCCCCATCGCGTAGAGATAGGAACGATGCGGCGCGCGCTGGGGGCCCTCCGTCACGTGACGGCTCGGCAGCCTGCTCTTGATGTTCGTCTTGACGTCCATCGCGACCCTGTTCCGACGCTCTTTTCCTGCGCTCTTTCCTCCATCAACGCCGGAACCCGAAAAAATGTCCCGTCGTCGGAGCGCTGGCTATTCAGCTAGGTGAATATCCTTTCATGTGAGGGTGTGGCTAAAAAGCGGCGCGACTACGGATGGGGTGCTTTTAGGGTTAAATGTTCAGGTATCGTTGCAACAACGCAACAATCGTGGCCGCCGCGCAACCATGTATTACCAGTCCTTATGGGAACCTGACACGCGCCTGACGAAGCAGGCCTAAAGTTGCGGCGTCTGAACTAATTTCGCTCTAGTTGTGAGCCGATCGATGAGAACGGGGCGCGGGGCGCTTCGTCTACTCCGCTGCCAGCTTCGGCGGCGCCGGGGGCGCCCAGCACTCGACACGATTTCGGCCGCGCTCCTTGGCCTGGTACAGCGCCGCATCGGCGGCCTTCATCAGGCGTCTATCCCGGGCATGCTGGTGAAGGCCTCGGCAACGCCGATGCTCACCGTGAGCGACACCGGACGATCATCCGCGCCCAAGGTCAACGCTTCCGCCCGCTTGCGAATACGCTCGGCGACGGCGCGGGCGCGCGACAACGTCGTTTCCGGCAACAGGACGGCGAACTCCTCGCCTCCGACGCGGCCGACAACGTCAGACTTGCGCTTGCCGCGAATGCAAATCTCGGCAACGGCCTTGATCGCCTCGTCGCCGACCGCATGGCCGAACCGGTCATTGATGCTCTTGAAATGATCGATATCGACCATCAGGACGGATACGGAACGATAGTAGCGCTGAAACCGGCTCCACTCTGCATCCAGCGTCGTCAGGAAGTGCCTGCGGTTGAACAGGCCGGTGAGCGGGTCGGTGGTCGCGAGCACCTCAAGCTGTTGCGCGTTGCGCACGAGATCGGTGACGTCGACAAAGGTCAGCATCCGACCGCCGTTTGCCATCGTCGAGCAATGAACCCTGATGCTGCGGCCGTCCGGCGTCTGCACGTCGCGCTTGTGATCGCCGGCCTTGATCTCCGCGATCCGCTTCGCCGGAAAGGCCTTGATCTGCTCCGCCGTCGCGCCGGTCGGGACTGCGCGGCGGTTGCGCGTGATGAGCGTGACATAGGCCGGATGCCGCGCGACTTCCTCCTCGCTCACCTCCCAGAATTCCCGCATTCTCCGGTTGAGGAAGACCGCATTGAGATCTCGATCGAGCAGCACGACGCCGTCCTCGACATTCTCGAGCGCACCGGTCAGCACCTTCAGCTTGTCAGACGCGCGCACGATGTCGGTCACGGGCGTGTAGCTCACCATCCGTCCGCCGTCGGGCAGCGGCGTGCACTGACACCGAACCACATCGCCGTTGCTGCGCCTGAGATCGATCGGGTTTGCGTCCCCGACGCTGACGAGGCGAACGCGCTCGGCAACATAGGCTTGGAGCTGCTCGGCCGGCAGCTCGTAGGCCATGATCTTGCATCCGTGATGCATCAGATCGGTGAAGCTGGGGTTGCGGTCGGCAACCGTATCCGGAAGCGCCCACATGGCCCGAAACGCGCGGTTGATGAACTGGGCTTTCAGCTCCGCGTCCAGCAGCAGGATGCCGACCGGGATCTGGTCGAGTGCCGCCCGCAGCGCCAGCATGTGCCCGCGCAGGATATCGCCGCTGCGCCGCTCGGGAGTTGCGGCCGGCGCGGGAGCGGCAGGAACCGCAGGCGCGGACGCCGCAGCACTTGTCCGCTGCTCCTCAAAGGCAAGGCCGAGCTGCCGGTCCGATTGCCACAGCCGTTTGCACGGCCTCACCTGGTTGGTGCCGACGAGCAGCAGCTGGACCTGGTCGGGAATGCCGATCGTGGCTTCGAGTTCCACCGTCGCGCCCGCATCGGTGAGCTGCCGGACCGTGCAGTCGAATGCGGACCGCCCGAAATTGAAGACGATCTTCCCGGCCAGGAATGTTCGGCCGCGAGAAGCTGACACCTGTCCGGACATGGCAAGACCGCCTGGAGCAATTGCGAGCCCCGTCACCACAGCACGTTTGAGTCACCAAGCCATGAACGCTTTCGGGGGATTTTGAATCGGGAACCGCCGAAGAGGACTGCGTGCGCTGCACTGCAAAACGAATTCCATTCGGCGGCCCCACGCAGCGATATCGGTCAAGGTCGCTGTCGGGAAGAATTTGGTTCGACCCTATAATTATGGTGGCGCTAGACGCAGTCGGAGTAGTAGCGTCGCAACTCCCTCAGTAACAGTCAGGGAAACGCCCGCCATGTCTGCTCTCCAAGCGAAGCTGGAACGTTTTGAGACCCTCGCCAACGAATGCGAGCTGATCGCGCGCAGGACGCTGGATGGGAGCAACCGCGAACTATACCAGCGGCTGGGCGGGCATTATCGCGAGCTGGCGACGGACATGAGGACCATGATCGCGACCATCGACGCAGCGGCGGCGTAAGAAAAAGGGCCGCTCGAAACAACAAGCGGCCCAAGTCTAGGGAGGAAACGCCCTCAAGGAGGGCGGCGATAGCGCGAGGCGCTACCGCACCCTACCCATATGGGGTGAGAGTTCGGCTTCGGGAGCCCGGACTACGCAAGCCAGGGGCGCGACTTGTGCGCCTTGAATCTAGGCTTCCCAGCGCATAGCTCTGAATGCGACCGCTGGAGACAACGAGCACTTCGCGGGTAGCACGCAGCGAGACCCACCCTACAATCTACGAAAACCGCTTCCGCTTTGCGTTCAGCGCCGAGGCGACGCGGCTCACCGGCGGCCGGCCGAGCAAGGTGGCGACCTCGTTCGTCGTCGCCAACAGCCTGTCCATGTCCACGCCGGTTTTCACGCCCATGCCCTCGAGCATGTAGACGACATCCTCGGTCGCGACATTGCCGGTGGCGCCGGGCGCATAGGGGCAGCCGCCGAGGCCGCCGGCGGCGGCATCGATGACGCGGACGCCCTCTTCCATGCCGGCATAGAGGTTGGCCAGCGCCTGGCCGTAGGTGTCGTGGAAGTGCATCGCAAGGTTAGCCACCGGAAGCTCGGCGCCGACCGCACGCACCATCTCCCTGGCCTTGAGCGGCGTGCCGACGCCGATGGTGTCGCCGAGCGAGATTTCGTAGCAGCCGAGATCCCACAGCGTCACCGCGAGATCGGCGACCGCCTTCGGCTTGATCTCGCCGTCGAACGGACAGCCGAGCACACAGGAGATATAGCCGCGCACCTTGACGCCATCGGCCTTGGCGCGCGCCAGCACCGGCTTGAAGCGCTCGATCGACTCCGCGATCGAGCAATTGATGTTGGCGCGCGAGAAGCCTTCGGAAGCCGCTGCGAATACCGAGACCACTTTGGCGCCGGCCGCACACGCGGCGTCATAGCCCTTCTCGTTCGGCACCAGCACGTGGAATTCGGCGTCCTTGATATGGCCGACGCCGCGCAGCACCTCATCGGAGCTTGCCATCTGCGGAATCGCCTTCGGCGACACGAAGGCGCCGACCTCGACGGTGCTAAGCCCTGCGGCCACCAGCGCCTCGACGAACGCGATGCGCGCCTCGACGCTGACCGGTGTCTTCTCGTTTTGCAGGCCGTCGCGCGGCCCCATCTCGACGATGCGGATCTGATCGCTCATGACGCGGCCTGCGGTTCGACCTCGGCAAGCTCGACGCCCTCGCCGACGATGTCGCCGACCTTGCATTTGAGCTTCTTCAGCACACCAGCGTAGGGCGCGCGCAGGGTCTGCTCCATCTTCATCACCTCGAGCGTCAGGATCGGCGCGCCCTTCTCCAAGGTCGCGCCCTCCTCGGCCAGCAGTGCGACCACGGTGCCCGGCAAGGGCGCGACGATCTTGTCCTCGCCGACCTGCTCCTCGCTCTCGCCGCCGAACGGATCGACCCAGTGCAGGTCGAAGCGACCGTTGCGGGTGCGCAGGTAAAGCTCGTGGCCCTCGATGACCGATGCAACGCGCGACTTGAGGCCGTTGAGCGTCAGGTCGAAGCCATCATCGCCGGCCGACGAGATCGCAAAGGCGAGCTCGCGCCCGCCGACCGATAGCGTCGACGGGCCGTTGCCATAGTGCAGCGTGATGGTTTGCGGCGGCTCATGGCCCTGCCGCAACGAGAACACCCGCTGGCGGCGGCCGACCGGCATCCAGCCGAACGCCTGCCATGGCGAATTCGCCTCGCCCCTCGCCGCCTTCTGCTCGTCATTGACGATCGCAGCCACCGCCGCGCAGAGCTCGAACTCGCCGGCCGCGCCGGCGCCGGCCGTCAGGTTCTTCAGCTCGCGCTCGATGAAGCCAGTATCGATCGCATTGGTGCGGGTCGCCGGATGCGTCACCAGGGCCGACAGGAATGGGAGGTTGGTGACGATGCCGCGGACGTCGGTCTGCTCCAGCCCGCGATTGAGCTTCTCGATCGCGCCTTCGCGCGTCGGCGCCCAGGCGATCACCTTGGCGAGCATCGCGTCGTAGTATGGCGAGACGTTATCGCCGCTCCGATAGCCGGCATCGATGCGCAGTCCGTCGCCGTCCGGCGGCGTCCGCCAGGTCTTGATGCGGCCCACTGAAGGCATGAAGTTCTTCTGCGGATTTTCCGCGTAGACGCGCGCCTCGATGGCATGGCCGTTCAGCTTGATCTCATTCTGCTTCAGCGGCAGCGCCTCGCCGAACGCGACGCGCAGCTGCCATTCCACGAGATCGACGCCGGTGATGAGCTCGGTGACGGGATGCTCGACCTGCAAACGGGTGTTCATCTCGATGAAGAACACATCCTTGCCGTCGGAGACGAACTCGATGGTGCCGGCGCCGACATAGTTCACAGCACCGGCCGCCTTGCGGGCAGCCTCGCACACCGTCTCGCGCTGCGCGGCATTGAGGGTCGGCGACGGCGCCTCCTCGATCACCTTCTGGTGTCGCCGTTGCAGCGTGCATTCGCGCTCCCACAGCGAGAGCAGATTGCCATGGCTGTCGCCGATGATCTGCACCTCGATGTGGCGCGGGTTCTGGACGTATTTCTCGATCAGCATGCGGTCGTCGCCGAACGCCGCCTTGGCCTCGCGCTTGGCGCTGGTGATCGCGGCCGCGAGTTCAGCCGCCGAGTTGACCACGCGCATGCCGCGGCCGCCGCCGCCGGCCGACGCTTTCACGAGCACCGGGAAGCCGATCCGGTTGGCGGCCTCCGCCAAAATCGCCTCGTCCTGGGCCTCGCCGTGATAGCCGGGCACCAGCGGCACGCCGGCCTTCTCCATCAACGCCTTGGAGCCGGACTTCGAGCCCATCGCGGTCATCATCTCGGCGGTCGGGCCGACGAACACGAGATCAGCGTCGAGGCAGGCCTGCGCGAACTCGGCATTCTCGGACAGGAAGCCGTAGCCGGGATGCACCGCCTCCGCGCCAGTCTCCTTGGCCGCCGCGATCACGCGCTCGATGTTGAGATAGCTGTCGCGGGCCCGGGCAGGCCCGAGCAACACGGCCTCATCGGCGAGCGCGACATGCATCGCGTCGCGGTCGGCTTCGGAATAGACCGCGACCGTGCGCAGCCCCATGGCGCGCGCGGAACGGATGACGCGGCAGGCGATCTCGCCGCGGTTGGCGATCAGAAGCGTACGGAAACGCCGGTAGAGTTTTGAGCGGTCCATGATCACATCCTGAACAGGCCAAACTTGGTGGGCTCGATCGGCGCGTTGGCCGCGGCCGACAGGCCGAGCCCGAGCACCAGACGCGTGTCGGCGGGATCGATCACGCCGTCATCCCAGAGCCGCGCGGTTGCGTAATACGGATTGCCCTGCTTCTCGTACTGGGCACGGATCGGCTCGCGGAATTTGTCTTCCTCCTCAGCCGACCAGCTCTCGCCCTTGGCCTCGATGCCGTCGCGCCGCACCTGGCTCAGCACCATCGAGGCCTGCTCGCCGCCCATCACCGAGATGCGGGCGTTCGGCCACAGCCAGAGGAAGCGCGGGCTGTAGGCCCGGCCGCACATGCCGTAATTGCCGGCGCCATAGGAGCCGCCGATCACGACAGTGAATTTCGGCACGCCGGCGGTCGCAACCGCCGTCACCAGCTTGGCGCCGTCGCGCGCGATGCCGCCGGCCTCGTATTTCTTGCCGACCATGAAGCCGGTGATGTTCTGCAGGAACACCAGGGGAATGCCGCGCTGACAGCACAGCTCGATGAAATGCGCGCCCTTCAGCGAGCTCTCGCTGAACAGGATGCCGTTGTTGGCGATGATGCCGACCGGATAGCCCCAGATATGGGCGAAGCCGCAGATCAGTGTGGTGCCGTAGAGTTTCTTGAACTCGTCGAACTCGGAGCCATCGACGATCCGCGCGATGATGTCGTGCACGTCGAACGGCTTGCGGCCGTCGGCGGAGACCACGCCGTAGATCTCCTCGGCGGGGAACAACGGCTCCTGCGGCGGGCGCATGTTGAGCTGTGCCTTCGCCGGCTGCTTCAGCGTGCCGACGATGCGGCGCGCGATGCCGATCGCATGGGCGTCGTTCTGCGCGTAGTGATCGGTCACCCCCGACTGCCGGGAATGGACATCGGCGCCGCCGAGCTCTTCGGCGGTGACGACCTCACCAGTCGCCGCCTTCACTAGCGGCGGGCCACCGAGGAAGATCGTGCCCTGGTTGCGCACGATGATGCTCTCGTCCGACATCGCCGGCACGTAGGCGCCGCCCGCGGTGCACGAGCCCATCACGATCGCGATCTGCGGGATGCCCTGCGAGGACATCTGCGCCTGGTTGTAGAAGATGCGGCCGAAATGCCGCTCGTCGGGAAAGATCTCGTCCTGCAACGGCAGGAAGGCGCCGCCGGAGTCCACCATGTAGACGCAGGGCAGATTGTTCTGCCGCGCGATGTCCTGGGCGCGCAGATGCTTCTTGACCGTCATCGGGTAATAGGTGCCGCCCTTGATGGTGGCGTCGTTGGCGACGATGATGCATTCACGGCCCGCGATGCGCCCGACGCCGGTGATGACGCTCGCCGAATGCACGTCGCCGCCGTACAGGCCATTGGCGGCGAGCGGCGACAGCTCGAGGAACGCGGTGCCGGGATCGACCAGCAGATCGACGCGGTCGCGCGCCAGCATCTTGCCGCGCGAGGTGTGGCGCTTGCGCGAGGTCTCGCCGCCGCCGCCGGCGACATGCTTGAGCTTGTCGCGGAGCTCCGCAACCAGGCCTCGCATCACCTCGGCGTTGCGGGCGAATTCAGAAGATGTGGGATCGATCGTCGAATGAAGCGGCATCGGTGTTGCACGTTTCGTTGGAGGAGCCGACAGGATTTGGGGAAGCGGGCCGCCGCGCCGGGGGGCGCAACGGCCGGTGCGAGGCTCAGGCCGTCTTGGCAAACAGCTCGCGGCCGATCAGCATGCGGCGGATCTCGCTGGTGCCGGCGCCGATCTCGTAGAGCTTTGCGTCGCGCAGCAGCCGGCCGGTCGGGTAGTCGTTGATATAGCCGTTGCCGCCGAGCAGCTGGATCGCATCCAGCGCGCACTGGGTGGCCTTCTCCGCGGCATAGAGGATGGCGCCGGCGGCATCCTCGCGCGTGGTCTCGCCACGGTCGCAGGCTTTCGCCACCGCGTAGACATAGGCACGCGAGGCGTTCATCGTGGTGTACATGTCGGCGATCTTGCCCTGCACCAGCTGGAACGAGCCGATTGGCTCACCAAACTGCTTGCGCTCGTGAACGTAGGGCAGCACGACGTCCATGCAGGCCTGCATGATGCCGATCGGCCCCGCTGCCAGCACCGCGCGCTCATAGTCGAGGCCACTCATCAGCACGTTGACGCCGCGGCCGACCTCGGAAAGCACGTTCTCCTCCGGCACCTCGCAATCCTCGAACACCAGTTCGCAGGTGTCGGAGCCGCGCATGCCGAGCTTGTCGAGCTTCTGCGCGGTGGAAAATCCCTTCATACCCTTTTCGATGATGAAGGCGGTCATGCCGCGCGGGCCGGCGTTCGCGTCGGTCTTGGCGTAGACCACCAGCGTCTCGGCGTGCGGACCGTTTGTGATCCACATCTTGTTGCCGTTGAGGACGTAGCGGTCGCCCTTCTTGTCAGCCCGGGTCTTCATCGAGACCACATCCGAGCCGGCACCGGGCTCCGACATCGCCAGCGACCCGACATGTTCGCCGGAGATCAGCTTCGGCAGATATTTGCGCTTCTGCGCCTCATTGCCGTTGCGGCGGATCTGGTTGACGCAGAGATTGGAATGCGCGCCGTAAGCCAGTCCGACCGAAGCGGACGCCCGCGAGATCTCTTCGACCGCGACGCAGTGCTCGAGATAGCCGAGGCCCGAGCCGCCATACTCCTCCTCGACCGTGATGCCGTGCAGGCCAAGCGCGCCGATCTTCGGCCAGAGGTCGCGCGGAAAGCTGTTGGAGCGATCGATCTCGGCGGCGCGTGGCGCGATCTCGTTGGTCGAGAAGTCGTGCACCGTCTCGCGGATCGCGTCCGCGGTCTCGCCAAGGTCGAAATTGAAGATTGCCGCCTGGTTCGAGGCCATGATCCCTCCCATGAGATTCATTCTGCAATTAAACGATCATACGTTTTTTTCTTGGCCTCGCAAGCGACTGTTGCTAAGGTTGCTGCATGAAATCCGCAGTTCATTGAATTCACTGGGGTTTCATGCGATAAACATACGGTCGTTCGCTTGTTTCCGGCACTCCCTGACAAGCCAACATCCCTCCGAGGCCCCGATGGCACGCACGATCGGCTCACATGGCCCCACGACGCTGGAGGCGATCCGCAAGGCCGGCGTGCGCCTGATCTTCGAGCACGGCTACGAGGCGATGAGCCTGCGCCAGCTTGCCGCCGAGGTCGGCATCCAGGCCGGCTCACTCTACAATCATATCTCAACCAAGCAGGACCTGCTGTTCGATCTGGTGCAGGACCATATCAACGATTTGCTGCGCGAGCTTGATCAGGCGCTTGAAGGCAAGGCCGATCCGGTCGAGAGGCTGCGCGCCTTCGTGGCCTTCCACGTCACCTATCACATGACCCGCAAGCGCGAGGTCTTCATCGCCAATTCCGAGCTGCGCAGCCTCGATGCCAAGAACTATGACGCCGTGGTGGCGTTGCGCGGCGCCTATGAGGCGCGGCTGGCGCAGATCCTCACCGACGGCGTGTCGGAGGGCGTGTTCGAGGTCGTCGACATCCAGGTCGCGACCTTCGCGATCCTGGCGCTGCTGACCGGGCTGTGCACCTGGTACCGCCCCGGCGGCCGGCTGACCCGCGACGCCATCATCGCAGCGCACGAGAAGCTGGTGCTGTCGGGCGTTGCGCCGCAGGCCGCGGCCGGCCAGGCAAGCCACGGCAGCAAGGGTCCGCGGACCGCGGTGGCAGCTTCGTGACTGTGACAGAGCGCCCACAGCTCGATGACATCGATCTGCGGATCCTGTCCGAGTTGCAACGCGACGGCCGGATCAGGATCAATGAGCTCGCCGAGCGGGTCGGCATCACGGCCCCGCCCTGCCTGCGGAGGATCCGCGCCCTGCGCAGCCGCGGCGTGGTGCAGGCGATCCGCGCCACGCTCGACGAACGGCTGCTCGGCTATGAGGTGACGACCTTCGTGCTGATCCAGCTCGACAGCCAGAACCTGGTTGCGATCGAGGCGTTCGAGGCCGCGGTGGCGGCGGTGCCGCGCTTCCTGCAATGCTGGCGGATCTCGGGCAATGCCGATTTCATGCTGAGATGCGTCGCGCCCAGCGTCGACGACATGCGTCAGCAGCTGCTGCAGTTCGCCGGCCTGCCCAACGTGCGTAAAATTAGAAGCTTTCCGGTGCTCGGCGTTTCCAAGGATGCGCCGCTGCCGATCCCGGGCACCCTTGCCGCGCCAAACCGGGCGGGCTGATCTGATCGCCGGCCCGGGTTGGTCGAACCAGAGGGTTCGATCAGTGGGGCCCGACTAGTGGGTCCACGGCTCCCAGCGGCGGAACGCAAAATTGTCCGCATAGGCGATCTGGCGGTGCACCGAATCCTTCGGCTCGATCACCTGGTAGGCGATGCCCTTGCGCTCGCAATAGGCCACCGCCTCCTCCTTGGTATCGAAGTGCAGCGTGAGCTGCTGCTTCATGTCGGTCGACGAGGTCCAGCCCATCAAGGGCTCCACGGTGCGCGGCTGCTCCGGCTCGTAATCCAGCTGCCACGCTTTGGTCTTGGCACGTCCCGATTGCATCGCGTTTTTGGCGGGCTTAAAAATGCGTGCGGTCATGGATGGTCGGCCCCGTGGGATGTGCAACATGGAAGCGATTTGAAGGAAACCGTCGGGATAGTATAGAGACACCGTTCAACGAACTGATCGGTGATTCCTCGATCTCGGAGGTCGCCTTCGCCGGACCGGTATAGTCATTCTACCGCGCTGTGACAATCTGGCCTTGGGGGCGCTCCAGAGGCTCTCTTTCGGGCCCGTTGGGCCAGATTGTCATAGCGCGGTCTTCTCGACAGCATCACCTCGAGGAAGCGGCGCCCATGGAAATCCACGCTCATTTGCCCGAAAAAGGACGTGACCTCCGGCTCGACCTGTTCCGCGGGATCGCGAACTGGGCGATCTACCTCGATCACATCCCCGACAATATCGTGAACTGGATCACGACGCGCAATTACGGCTTCAGCGACGCCGCGGACCTGTTCGTCTTCATCTCCGGCTACACTGCGTCCTTCGTCTATGCCCGCATGATGCTTGAGCGCGGCTTCATCGTTGGCGCTACGAGGCTGACCAAGCGGGTCTGGCAGCTCTACGTCGCCCATATCATCCTGTTCGTGATCTACATCGCCTCGATCAGCTATCTGGCGCTGCGCTTCGGTGATTCCGAGATCATCAACGAGTTCAACGTCGCCGGCCTCGTCGACAACGCCACCGAGACGCTGCGCCAGGGCCTGTTCCTGAAGTTCAAGCCGGTCAATCTCGACGTGCTGCCGCTCTACATCGTGCTGATGGGCCTGTTCCCGCCGGTGCTGTGGTTCATGCTGCGGCAGCCGAACTGGACCATGCTGGCCTCGATCGCGCTGTGGCTGGTCTCGCGCCATTTCGGCTGGAACCTGCCGGCCTACCCGGCCGGGACCTGGTACTTCAATCCGTTCGCCTGGCAGGTCCTGTTCGTGTTCGGCTCGTGGTGCGCGATGGGCGGCGCGCGCGCCAACATGCACATCATCAACTCGCGCTACACGTTGTGGTTCTGCGTCGCCTACATGATCTTCGCGCTGATCATGACGATGGCCGGCCGCTTCCCGGACCTCGGCGCGATGTTCCCGGACTGGCTGTATTCGACCTTCAACCCGAACGACAAGACCAACCTCGCGCCCTACCGCTTCCTGCACTTCGTGGTGCTCACGGTGCTGGTGATCCGATTTGTCCCGAAGGACTGGTCGGCACTGGAGTGGAAGGTGTTCGACCCCCTGATCGTCTGCGGCCAGCAGTCGCTCGCGGTGTTCTGCGTCGGCGTTTTCCTGTCCTTTGTCGGACATTTCGAGCTCTCGATGAGCTCGGGCTCGCTGTTCGCGCAGATCTTCGTCAGCATCTCCGGCATCGCGATCATGACGATCGTGGCCTATTACATCTCGTGGTCGAAGCGGCAGGACAAGCCGGTCAAGCCGCCGGCGCAGAAACCCGCGGCACCGGCGAAAGCGGCGTGACCCTTATTATTTGAGCATGGCCTGTTCGGAAAACCGCTTCACACTTTCCGGGCCATGCTCTAGCTTCCGCCGCGGCTGGGGTCCTGCGTGGTCGAGGAGACAATGGTGGCGACGTCGCCGAACGTCGTCATCACGGGCGTCACGACCTTGTGCATGGCGGTCTTCGACACCAGCGTGTCGTGCAGCACGAGGTTGTCGATGCCCGTGGTGAGGAAGCAGCTCACGGCATCCTGCGGCGTCTCGATGATCGGCTCGCCCTTGACGTTGAACGAGGTGTTGATCAACACCGGCACGCCGGTCAGCGCCTCGAACTCCTTCAGCAGGCGATAGAGCATCGGGTTGGTTTCCTCGTGCACGCTCTGCACCCGCGCCGAGCCGTCGACATGCACGATCGCCGGGATCCTGTCGCGCCATTCCGGCCGTACCGGCTTCGCGATCAGCATGTAGGGCGAGTCCTCCTCGCCCTCGAAGATCTCCTTCATGCGCTCGGCCAGCACGATCGGCGCGAACGGGCGGAATGCCTGGCGGTGCTTGACGCGGCTGTTGAGGATGTCCTTCATCTCGGCCTTGCGCGGATCGGCGATCAGGCTGCGGTTACCGAGCGCGCGCGGCCCGAATTCGGACGGTCCCTGAAACCAGCCGATCACGCGCTGGTCGGCGAGCAGCCTGGCGGTGTCGCGGCAGATGTTGTCGCTGCGCTTCGCATCGACCTGGATGCGCACCAGGAAGCTTTGCAGCGCGGCCGCCACCTCGGCGTCGCTGTAGCGCCGGCCGACATAGGCGTGGTCCATCACGAACGAGCGGCGCTGTTGCAAAATTTCCAGCCAGCCGTAATAGGCGCAGCCGATCGCGATGCCGTCGTCGCCGGCGGCGGGCTGGATCCAGACGTTCTCGAAGCCGGCCTCGCGCGCGATCCGCCCGTTGGCCACGCAGTTCAGCGCGACGCCGCCGGCGATGCAGAGGTTCTTCGCGCCGGTGCTCTCGCGCAGCCAGCGCGCCCGCGCCAACAGCACGTTCTCGGTGTCGTCCTGCACCCGCCAGGCGATGTCCTCCCAGTGCCGCATCGTCGGGCTCTTGTCCCAGCTGCCGCTGTCGAGCACGAAGGGCTGCTGGTTCTCGGCGCCCCAGAACGGCACGTGCAGCCTGCCGTCCTTCATCTCGAGCAGGTGGCCGACCTGCTCGCGGCGGCCATAGGGCGCAAGCCCCATCAGCTCGCCGCACTTGTTCCAGTCGCCGAACACATAGGTCGAGACCCGGCTGTACAGCGCGCCGAGACCGGGCATGTTGTAGAATTCGTCCGACAACAGACCGCGCGCCGGCTCCATGAAGACCTTCTTCAGGCATTCGAGCCTGGTGTCGTCGAACCTGTAGTAGCTCTCCGACTCGCGGGCGAGCGGCGAGGCCCCATCCTGCGGATAGGACTCCATCGCGTCGGCCTGGTAGTTGCCGACGCCGTCGACGATCATCACGACGCCATCCTTGAACGGCGACACCGCGAACGCGCTGTAGGCATGCGCGAGGTGATGCGAGATCGACACCACCTTGTCGGATTTGGAACGAAACAGCGGATGCTTGATTGCCTCGTTGCGTTCGGCGATCGGCAGGAAGCCCGGCATGTCCTGGTGGAGCATCCGCTCCTCCATCTCGGGCACCGGCAGGATGTAGCTGTTGCGCACCACGAGATCGACGTCGTCGAGCGTGATGCCCTCGGCCGACAGGCAGTAGTCGATGACTTCCTTGTAGAAGCCGGAGGCGTGTTTCTCGCGGGTGATGCGCTCCTTGGAGATCGCGTAGGCGATCGCACCGTCACGCAGCAGGCAGGCGCTCACGTCATGGTCGTAGACGTTGAGACCAAGGACGTAGGTGTGTTGTTTCGGCATGGGCACTCTTCAGGGAGGATTCTCAACGCTCAGAGAACATGATCGTGTCGACTTCAAGTTCGCGACGGCACTTTCCGCGCATCGCGAATCTCTGCTTCTGCGATGCACAAATCAGATCGGCGCAAGTCGATGCAATGCAAGATGAACAGAATGAACGGCGGATGAACGACAAGATGAGCGCAGCAAACACATCGTCCTTTGCAAATAGGAACGTAACTTGACCTTACCTGTTGGTCTCAATAGAGTCGTTAAAGCTCGCAAGAACCTTAGTAAAATATTGTCTTAGCATGCTCGAACCGGACGCCGGTCTCGCGCGTCTAAGCGAGGCAGCCAGCATCAGTTCAGATGTTTGGAAGTGACTGGAGATCTTCAGAATGACTAAACGCTACAATATCCTGACTCGTTGCTTAGCAGCAGTCGCTTTGTTGTTCGTCTATGTCGCAAGTACCTCTGCCATCCTGGTCGGCGCCACCACGTCTTCCGCGCAAGCGCAATGGCGCGGACGCGGCTATGGCTATCGCGGCGGCTGGGGTCGCGGCCGCGGTTGGGGCTATGGCCGCGGCTATGGCTACTACGGCGGTTATGCCGGTCCCCGTTGCTGGTGGACCCCGCGTGGTGTTCGCGTTTGCCGGTGGTAACAACCACCCGGCCGACACAAGCGATATTGAAGACATAAATCAGGTGCGTCGATTTCGGCGCACCTGATTTTCTTTTGGGGCGGTATCTTTGGGACTTATCTTTTGGGATTTATTTTTGGGGCTTGGCTCGCCGGACGCGCGCAACAAATCTGTGGCGCGCAAGAAAGAGCCCCGGGAGACGCCGGGGCTCTAGTCACGGGAGAGAACGCTTCGGAAATCGGGACGCGAGGAGGAGCCGGCAGCCCGATCACCCAATGCATCTACTACGTGCATGAGAGCAGATTCGGCCCCCTCAGGCTGTAGCCGTGCCGCAACAACCTGCAGTAATGAACAGCCTGTCCACCGGTTCCCTCGCCCGCCGAAAACCGCCTGAACGATGCTCTAACCGTCGAGGATGGCAACCGCCCTCGTCCACCCCGCCGACGCACGCTCGATCTTCACTGGAAAGCACGACACCATGAATCCGGTCGACGGCAGCAGCTCGAGATTGTGCAGCTTCTCGATGTGGCAATAACCGATGTGCCGCCCGGCCTTGTGGCCTTCCCAGATCAGGCTGGCGTCCCTGGTCTCGGCATATTTCTTCGCGGTGAAGACGAACGGCGCATCCCAGCTCCAGCCGTCGATGCCGGTCAGCCGCACGCCGCGCTCGAGCAGATACATCGTCGCCTCATAGCCCATGCCGCAGCCCGAATTGACGTAGTCGAGCTGGCCGTATTTCGCGCCGGCACTGGTGTTGACGACGACGATCTCGAGCGGCGACAGCGTATGCCCGATACGCTTCAATTCGGCTTCGACATCGCCGGCAGTCGCAACGTAGCCGTCGGGCAGATGCCGGAAATCGAGCTTCACGCCCGGCTGGAAGCACCATTCCAGCGGTACCTCGTCGATGGTCCATGATCGTTCGCCGCGGTTCATGGTCGGATGGAAATGCCAGGGCGCGTCGAGATGCGTGCCGTTGTGGGTCGAGAGCGAGACCTGCTCGACGGCCCAGCCCTGCCCGTCAGGCAGATCCGCAGCCTTCAACCCATCGAAGAATTGCAGCATGCGCGGCAGCCCCTGCTGATGGTCGATGTACTGGATGGTCGGGTGGTTGCCGGGCGGATCGGCCGGAACGTCGTTTTGCAGGGGAACGGAGATATCGATCAGTCTGCGCGCCATGGTGCCTCCTCGCGGATTGTTCTTGTGTGAGGTGCGTTACCCTGCCAGCGCGTACGCGGCATCGGCAAGTCACATCCGCTCGGGATCGCAGCACATGATCTCGAGGCTGGACTGCGGCAAGGCAGCGCAACGTTGAACCTATTTCCCGCCGGGGCGACCCATGGGCACTGGGGATTTCAGGGCCCAGTATTCGACGGCGCCGTCTGGACGAAGATATTCCGTCCGGGCGGCGTTGTTGCATCAGGCAAGACGATCTCTGGCTTCGTGACGCCGGCACCGTCGACCCTTTGATCCCGATCGCTGCCGAAGCAAAACGGTATAGGGTTTCCTTGATCCGGCTGGCCTCGGGTTTGCCCGCGATTGGGTGTCAATGTCCTTGGGGGACCACAATGCACGAAATGACAGTTCCGGCAGCAGCGCTACGAGACCCAGAGTCGGTCGAGGTGCTTCGGGTCTGGATCGCCGAGAAGAGTCTTTGGTGCTCGATCAAGGTCGGGATGTACCGAGAAACGATGAACGTTTCCGAAGAAAAGGCTTGGGGAACAATTCTAGCGGACGCAACCCGGCACATCGCCAACGCACTCGCCAAAGAATACGAAGCAGATGCGTCCATCACGATCGAGCGAATCCGGCAAGCCTTCCTGAACGAGCTTGCTGATCCAACATCCAAAGTATCCGGCGACTTTGTCTAGTCCAGCCTCGCCGTCGCAGTATATCGGGCGTAGCGGTTGCACATGGCTTGGAGCGCTTATCCAACTGAATTACCCGATAGAGCGTCAATTGATCGCTTCAGAAGGTCGCTGGCGCCTAGTCGCGGCAGCGACGGAATGCTGACGAAAAGTCCAGCAGATTCAAGATAGGATGGTCGGGGCAGCTGGATTCGAACCAACGACCTGCAGTACCCAAAACTGCCGCGCTACCAGGCTGCGCTATACCCCGTCATTTCCGAGAAGCCCCGTGGATACACGCTTCAGCCAGCGCCAGCAAGGCACCGGTGCGGGGCTTCGGGCCGCAAAATCGGCGGCGGTTTCTCTCCAGAAATCGCGTAAAAAATCCTAGTGGCCGCCGAACAGCGGATGGCCGACCCGATCGCCGGGCTGGATGCCGTATTTCTGTGCGGTCCCGGCAATCACCTCGAGGACGCCCTTGGCGAGCCCCCGCGACGGAATGATCTTGGTTGACAGCGGCTCGGTATTCTCGGCGATCCGCAGGATGCGCCCGTCGGCGCGGATGAAGATCATGTCGAGCGAGATGTAGGTATTCTTCATCCACATCGACACTTCCTGTTCCGGCGTGAAGTCGAACAGCATGCCTTTGCCGTCCGCGAGCTCCTTCCGGTACATCAGGCCGGTCTCCTTCTCCTGCTCGGTGGTCGCCATTTCGACCGAGAAGACGTGCACGCCGGATTTGGTGACGATCTCGAGCGGCTGGACGCTGGCGGCCTGCGCGGCCGGGGCCAGCAGCGCGCCGAACATCATGACGAGGGAGGCCACCAGCCACGGGCGAAGCCGCCCAACCATGCGATCGAAATTCATCGACAAATACTCACACCGGGGAAGATTTTCCGGCGGACCCTAACCCGATGATTGCGGCAAATGCCAGAGCCCTGGAGGCTCGCCGGCGGCTCACGTTTCCGTCAGGGCGGATGACCGTTGCATTGGGCATGATCTTTTCGGAAAACCGCTCGGCACTTTTCCGGATCATGCTTAGTGCGACGACAGCGCCGACGGACCGGTCTCCGGGTGGATCTCGGCGGCCATCATGCCTTTGGAGCCGGGCCCGAACCGCACCAGCACATACTGGCCGGGGCGCAGCTCGGTCATGCCGAAGCGGCGCAGCGTTTCCATGTGCACGAAGATGTCGGGCGTACCCTCGCCGCAGGTCACGAAGCCGAAACCGCGCAGCCGGTTGAACCACTTGACCTGTGCACGCTCGAGCCCGCTGGTCGCGGTCACCGTGACATGGGTTCGCGGCGGCAGCATCTGCGCCGGATGGATCGCGGTCGACTCGTCCATCGAGACGATGCGGAAGGCCTGGTAACCCTTCGCGCGCTGCACGCACTCGACGACGAGGCGTGCACCTTCATAGGCAGTTTGATAGCCGTCGCGCCGCAGCACCGTCACATGCAGCAGGATGTCGGGCCAGCCATTGTCGGGGACGATGAAGCCGTATCCCTTGGAGGCGTCGAACCATTTGATGACGCCGGAGACTTCGACGAGGTTGGCCGCGGCGTCGCCGAGACCTGAGAAGGCATCCATCGCCGGATCGCGCGGCACGCTGCCGTACTCGCCCTGTCCAATCCTGCTTTGCCCAACTCCGCCTATCGGCGGTCCGCCGAGCTTCTTGGACTCAAATCCGTCCGACCCCATGACCCCGGACCCCACACATCAAATGCAGAGCGCCGACGTTGCGGCGCACCCTGTACACGCTGCTTTCCATGACCAACTCATTTGGACGCTGCGCGAATCTCTCAACCAAAAGATAACACTCCCACTTCCCGGGCATAGCTAAAAAACGATTCTTGCGGGAACTATGAACAGGCTTGCACAGCCGCGAATCAATCAGGCGTCAATTGCCTACGAAAGGACCAAGCGTGTCGCCGATGTCGTGACGGATCACCAGATCGGCGATGTCGTCCTGATCGGTCGGCTCGTTGTTGATGATCACGAGCCGCGCGCCGTTCTCCTTGGCCATCATCGGAAAGCCTGCGGCGGGCCACACCACCAGCGAAGAGCCGATCGCCAGCAACAGGTCGCAATGCCTTGCGAGTTCCGTCGCGCGGCGCATCGCATCCTCGGGCATCGATTGCCCGAACGAGATCGTCGCGGTCTTCACCGGATCACCGCACTCGGCGCAGTCGGGCGCACTACCGGTCTTGTCGAACTGCAGCTTCACCCACGACAGGTCGTAGGCCTTGCCGCAACCGATGCAGCGGGCGTAGGTGGTGTTGCCGTGCAGCTCGATGACGTCATCGGCCTTGAAGCCCGACGCCTGATGCAGATTGTCGATGTTCTGGGTGATGACGCCGGGAATCTTGCCTGCCCGGTACAGCGACGCGAGCGCACGATGCCCGCGACCAGGCTTAGCGGCGGCAAACGTCGGTTCCATCGCGAAGCGGCGCCGCCATGACTCGTCGCGCGCCTCCTGGCTGGCGACGAACTCGTCGAACGGGATCGGCCGGTTGCGGGTCCACAGCCCGCCGGGCGAGCGGAAGTCGGGAATGCCGCACTCGGTCGAGATGCCCGCCCCTGTGAAGGGCACGATCGACGATGCCTCGGCGATCATGTTGCCGAGCCGCTCGACGCCGCTGCGCAGGTCTTTTGCGATCACAGAAGAAGATCCGGTTGGCCGCCGCGACTATAGCACGGCCGGACCGATTGCGAGCTCGACCGTGACGCGAGCGATCAGGCCGCCTGCCGCCTCAGCATCATCACATTCCTGCACGGCCTGCTCCGCATTGACGCCCAATTCACTGATGCCAATGCGCGCCGGGATAGGACCACCATGACGAGGATGGGCAATGACGGATCTGGAAGAGCGCGTTGCGCGCGAGCGCGAGGAGATCGTCGCGCGCATCGCCAGCTTCAGGGCGACGCAGCGGAAATTCGAGCGCGATCGTCAGGAGTATTACGACAACACGCTCGGCAATGTCTGGAGTGGATTTCAGCGCAAGAGCGCCTGATGTCGTCCACATGCGCATTGCCGCGCTATCGCATCATGACGCACAAATGAGAAAGCCCGGAGCGGTGTGCTCCGGGCTCGTCGCCGTTACCAATAGTGGCGATAGTAGTGGTGCCGATAGTACGGACCGCGATAGTAGGCGTAACCGTCGTCATAATAGCCGTAGCGCGGGCCGTAATAACCGTAGTCGGGCCCGTAATAGCGTGGGCCGTAATACGCGCCGGCCGCGCCCGCAGCGAGCGCGCCGGCAGCCAGACCGAACGCCAGGCCAGGTCCGATATGACGCGCCTGCGCCGGCGCGCTGACCATCGTTGCGCCAACCGTCGCAACCGTCGCCAAAACTGCCAATGTCCTTTTCATGCGCAACCTCCTCACGTTGTTATGTGCACCAACGCGAGCGGATTGGGATGGTTGCAGCAAAGCGCCTGTTCCGGTTCCCCAGCCATGCGATAGCGCAAAGCTACCATCGGTTAGCGCCGGAACAAAAACACAACCTCAGTGATTAGCTGTGATGTGAGCGAGGTTGCATCGATGCCGGCGTGGATGGAACTGCTGCTGAACGTGATGGGCTTTGCTGGCTTTATTGGCATCGCGATGTATCACAAGCATCCGAACGGGAAGCTGCCGGACTGAGCGCCGGCGTCCCCCGGGATTTACCGTGCCTCAGTTTGCCTTGCGCGCCTCTCCCGCCGTGCGGACCAGCCGGTCCGCCTTCACAAGCACCTTGCCGCTCTCTGGCTGCGGCCGAAGCCAGAAGCTGATCACCACAAAGGCGGAACAGAACAGCAAGCCCACAACCATCACACGCCGGTGGGTCGGTCTGTCAGCGCTATGGAACGACGGCATCATGGCTGTCACCTGCAACCATCCCTAACGCAATCGCAGGTGGTGGCAACGCAATGCCACTCTTAACCTAACTCAGTAGGGTTAGCGGTGGCCTGGTATGGCGCGGGCGGGGATGTCCTGATCGCCGGCTGCTGTGGAATCCACAACATATCCCGCGCTTGTCCGCAGCAAATTCACAGGGGCCGCAAGCCCATTTCCTCAACAGACTTCGGCGCTTGCTGCGCACTCGTCCACAGCCACGCCCGATCAGGCGTCCGCCAGGCGTTTCAGGGTCGCCTGGAAGCTCAGGCTGCGGGTTCCGACCAGCACGGTCCCGAACACCTCGGCCTGGTCGCCGTTGAAGGTGCCGGAGAAGCCGCTCGTCACCTCCTGCCCGGCGAACAGCGGCCGGGCGAACGGATCGGAAAACGGCGAATGCTGGTTGGTCCTGAGGTGCCCCTTCCAGGTGCCCTCGCCGGCCGTGTATGCGCCGATCGACCAGAAATATGGCCCGCCGCCGATCAGGAGACCGTCCCGCAGGATCAGGACGCCGCTGTCGCGGCCGCGCACGCCGTCGGTCATATGGATATGGATCGAATAGAGCCCGTTCCGCATCGATCGCGCCGTCCGGTCCTGAAGGGCCGCAGTATGACGCCAAGCCGGGCGGCGCGCGAGCACGCCGATACCGTCCGGCCGCTGATCCGGGCCGAACGCGCGGATCCGGGCGCTAACAAATCGTTAAGAAAGCCCTGACAAGGTTCGGTCCGCCGGAGGGAGAGAGCCATGCTCATTTACCCCGTACCTGTCGAAGTGACGCAAGCCAGGGTGCAACTCGTCGTCGATCAGACGGCGAAGGAGCAGCCGCGCATCATCAGCGCCGATGTTCTTGACGTCTTCGCCGCCAAGAACAAGGCCGACCGTGATGCCGTCGAGACCATGCTCGACATCAAGGTGTGAGATCGCAATCGGCAAGAAGACGCGTGCAGACATCGCGGCGCGTACCTGCGCATTCGCGCGTGATCCGCGAAGCGCCCCCCTCGCGGCCTTCGACGCCCGCACAAATGCCGTGCGCCGGGTCTTGCCGTTGAACCTTTCGCGCCGCACGAAGACATAAATGCGCTGTGGATTTCAGGGCCCAGCGTCTGGCGCAGCGCTGTGGGGCGAGCATATTCCGTCTACGCGGCGCTGTTGCATTTTATAAATTCAACCTTAAGTTTGACCCCAACAGTTGACGGCTCACGCCCTGAGAGATCCCCAGTCCGTCAGCTGGGAAAGCCCCGCATCCAGCCTGCGGGGCTTTCTGTTTTTGCGGTGGCGGAACCTTCCGCAGCGAGCACCGTTAGGTGTCTGGTTGCCGGCGCGATCTCCCCAAGGCCGGTCGGCATCAGACCTCGCGAGCCCGCTCGCGGGGTTTTGCTTTTTAGAGGATGTCCAACCTCGCGCGTCCTTGATTGGCAGTGATGGGCATTCGATGGGATAGAGGCATCTGCCTCCAAGGCTCGACCACGAAAGCCCTGTCCCGGAATTTTCCTGGTCGGGGCTTTCTCGTATCGCGTGCGGCGCATGCTTGCGGCGATGCAGCGGCGCGTAAAGCTTTAAATACTGCGCCAATTGGGCGGCAATCCCCTGAGTGTTAGCAAGGTGTGGCATCAGGGTCAGCACATGTCAGAAGACCAATCGTCAGCCGATCTCGCGCCGATCATGTGGAAATGGTTGGTGCGGCTGATCTGGTTCGGCAGCATCGGATTTTTCCAGTTCGCCGAGATCGAGCGATACCTGAGCGGCAACACCTGGCGCCCCTTTTTCGGCCTCTACGCCGGACTGCTGTTCGCTCTCGTCGTCTGGTTCATGGCCTGCGCGATCCGGAACATCGCTCAGCGCAGGGAGGCGCGGCACGGCCCACCGGCCTGACGAGATTCCTTTAAGGGATCGAGCCTTCACGCGAACGCGATCATGAACGGCGGCAAAGCGCGAACGGCTGCGGGGCAGACCCGTACGTTAGCGCTGCCCCTTGATGCGATTTGCTGCTAGTTTTCATCCCCGACCATCCCGCCCAAACAAGCATCTTTGCAAGAATCTGAATCTGCCAGGAGGACAACAATGCGCTATCTGCACACCATGCTGCGCGTCCGCAATCTCGACGTCGCGATGAAATTCTATCAGGACGCACTGGGGCTGAAGGAAGTGCGCCGCATCGACAATGACAAGGGCCGCTTCACGCTGGTATTTCTCTGCGCGGAGGAAGACCTCCATCTGCTCAAGTCGCTGCCGCAGACCCGCGGCGCGCCGCTGGTCGAATTGACCTACAATTGGGACGAGGAGAAGTACGGCGAAGACCGCCATTTCGGCCATCTCGCCTACGAGGTCGACGATATCTACGCGACCTGCGAGAAGCTGATGAAGATGGGCGTCACCATCAATCGTCCGCCGCGCGACGGCAACATGGCGTTCGTGCGTTCGCCCGACCTGCACTCGATCGAGATCCTGCAGAAGGGCGATCCGAAGGCGCCGGCCGAACCGTGGGCCTCGATGCCCAACACCGGTCATTGGTAAAACGCGAAAGTAAACGCCGCACCGGAGCGCACGTTCCTGTCTGCACGTCTCCATCGCTGACGGGCGGGACTATCGCCAGGCGGGACAATCTCCAGGAACGTGTCGCAACCGTTGAAGTTGCCTCCTCATACATCGAATGCGAGGAGGCAACGAGATGGGAAAAGGAATTTTGCTTTGGCTGTTGGGTGTGCCGATCCCGGTGATCATCGTGCTGTGGTTGTTGTTCGGCCACTGACTGCGTTTTGATGCTGCGCATGAGCGAGGCTCTGCCGCGATGCGGTGGAGCCTCTTTTTTTGCTCTCGATACAATTCACCGCGCGCATTTCCCCGGCGTTTCGGCTAAGAACGCGCGCAAAGTACAACACCGGGAAGAATCGCGTGATGGACAGCAAGCCGCAACTGACGATCTGGGGCCGGGCCAATTCGGTCAACGTGCAGAAGGTGCTCTGGTGTCTCGCCGAGCTCGACCTCCCCTATCAGCGCATCGATGCCGGCATGCAGTTCGGCAAGAACGATCAGCCCGACTATCTCGGAATGAATCCGAATGGCCGCGTCCCGACGCTGGTCGACGGCGACTATGTGCTGTGGGAATCCAATTCGGTGATGCGCTATCTCTGCATGGCGTACGGCCAGAGCTCGCCGATCTATCCGCAGGCGCCGAAGGCGCGCGCCGGCGTCGACCGCTGGCTCGACTGGACGCTGTCGACGCTGCAGCCGGTCGACCGCCCCGTGTTCTGGGGGATCGTCCGCACGCCGCCAGAGCAGCGCGACATGGTCAAGATCCAGAAGGACGCCGATGCCGAGGCCGTGGTCTGGCGCGTCGCCGAAGCGCAGCTTTCAACGCACCGCTTCATCGAGGGCGATCAGTTCACCATTGCCGACATCGCGCTTGGCGCCTTTGCGCGGCGCTGGTTCGGCGTCGAGGGCCTCACCAAGCCGAAGCTGCCCAATCTCGAACGCTGGTTCGGCGAGATCGCACAGCGTCCCGCCTTTGTGCGCTTCGTCGCACCGCCGATGTCGTGAGCGGCAAGGCGGTTAGAGCATAATCCTTTCGGAAAGCCGCTTCGCACTTTTCCGGATCATGCTTCAACGTCCGCTGGACATCCCCGCACCGACACTGACGGCGCCACCGAGTTTCACGCAGGTGTCGGTTCCTTCGACCTTGACGAAGC
Organism: Bradyrhizobium tropiciagri; assembly: GCF_001189845.1. GTDB lineage: Bacteria > Pseudomonadota > Alphaproteobacteria > Rhizobiales > Xanthobacteraceae > Bradyrhizobium > Bradyrhizobium tropiciagri. The sequence continues at coordinate 154,012 of NZ_LFLZ01000007.1, read as the reverse complement.
CCGGTCCGTACGACGCGCAGGGATTGCTGCGCGTCGAGGATTTTGACGGCAACGTCCTGCCGGCATCGGGTGGCGTCTGGAAATTGCGGCGATCGCCGGCTTGCGCGAACGCTGCGGCAGGAAGCAGGACGGCGATGACGGCGAAACAGGTCTTGCGCATCCGGCCTTTTATCGCGCGCGGCCGGACGAGGCTAGGTCATGATGCGAAGGGATCGCATCATGACCTAGCTTCTCCTTTTATTGCGTGATCTTTCCGGAAAACCGGCGTCCACTTTTCCGGATCACGCTTCAGCGCACGAATTTGACGCCGAACGTCCTGCCCTCGCGCCAGACCACCTCGCAGGCGCGCCCGGTGCGGGCGTCGCGCGAAAACGCCAGCCGCAGCTTGGCAGGCAGCGTGTTGTTGTCCTGGACCGTGATTTTTGCGCCCGTCGAGGACATGTCCTCGACCACGCAAGGCCGCGCGGCGAATCCGCCATCGAGCGTGATCCAGCCGGACTGACGCAGCGATTTGCGCGTTTCGCGTTTCTTGGACCCTAGAGCCATCACATCATCCCCGCGATCACGCCTATCGCCGCTGGTTTACCAAAGGGTTGCGAAACCGCCTCTGATTGCAGCGATTGTGGGGTTGTTCACACACCTGCTGGCAGGCACCGCGAGGCACTTCGCCCAGGGACGGTGAAAACGTCGCCCTACCAATTCAGGGCACTGCTAATTTCGAACTGGGCTAAGAGATCGCAAACAGGCCAGCACCTGAGTGTCCATGAGAACAAATTACGAACACGACATCCAGGGCAAATTGACGGAGCCGAGAAAGGCGCCAACCGGGCCGGGGAAATCGAGCATCTCGTCACAACGCTGGGGTGGACTTGCCTTGGCTCCGCCGGAGGGATCGGTATGCCCGATGCTGTCACGTCGACCGCGCGAGCGCTTCGCGATATGAGACTGACTGGTGCGCTCAGGCCAGACAATCGATTCGATTTTTTGGCGATCCCTCTTGACGCTCTCGAATCCTAATCTAATTCGTTGGTCGTCGGTCCCCTGCGGGTCCGATGCCTGGATGCCAATCGGGTCCAGGTGTAACGGGCACCGGTCGTGTCCGGTGCTACTCATACCCATCTTGCTCTCTGGAGGATTTGGCTATGCGCACATACGACTTCTCCCCACTGTTCCGGTCGACGATCGGCTTCGATCGCCTGTTCGACCTGGCCGAAACGGCCCAGCGGGCCACCGAAGACAACTACCCGCCCTACAATATCGAACGACTTTCCGAAGACCGTTACCAGATTGCGCTCGCGGTCGCGGGCTTCTCGCCTGACGAGATCTCGGTGACGGCCGAGCAGAACGTCCTGACGGTCGAAGGCAACAAGGTCGAAAAAGCTGACCGTGACTACCTCTATCAAGGGATCTCGACCCGTCGATTCCGGCGGCAGTTCAGCTTGGCTGACCATGTTCTGGTGAAGAACGCCGCGTTCGACAACGGCCTGCTCAAGATTGAGCTGGCGCGCGAAATTCCGGAAGCGATGAAGCCGCGTCGGATCGCAATCAACTCAACGCAGCCGAGCCGGCCACACCAACTCGAATCCGCTGCGGCCTGATACGCGCGAAGCCGCGTCCGGATTTGCCGCTCGCGGCTTCAACCATAGCATCTCGTCTTGGAACGGAGGCAAACATGCGGCCGACGACCGCGAATGTCATTTCCTTGAATGTATCTCACCGCAAGGAGGCGCGATTCAATCATCCCTTGGACGTCTTGGCGGACTTGTCGCTGACCAAAGAAGAAAAACGCGCGCTCTTGGCGTCCTGGGCATCCGACGCTGCTGCGGTCCCATCCTGTCCGGGCTTACGGGCGCCCGCGGATTTAAGGTCACCCGTAAAGATCGACGTCATTCTAGACGCCCTTTGCCGTGTTGACGACGGTCCTCACCATCCGCCGGGGGGCAAGCCTTATCGTCTTCGATCGACATTGCGTCCGCTGGCGGCCTAGGAGGGTGATATGGACGACATCAACCTTCCTAAACACATCGTGGACCGAATCGAGTCCCGCTGGTGTGCTCGGCGACTCTCGACAAAAGAAAAGCGCGAGATCGTCGATCGCCAACTCGAACAGGCTCGGGCACGTCGCAACAACATCAGGCGATATCGATGGCTACTCAACACAAAGCTGAGCGACCTTGAGCGCAACTTCATCGAACGACGTCTTTCCGAGGAAACCTCGGCGATGGAAACTCTGGTTGCCGACATTCCCCTTCTCGCTCGGGAACAGCTGCTGCTCGATGCCGACATCGGACCAGCAGGTGCTTCACCATGAGCACGACGCAATTTCTGATACAGGGAAGCCAGAAGATAATCGGTCACTATCGGTTTTTGCTCGACACGGCAAAAACAGAGCAGGAGCGGAAGGAGTTCACGAAAAGGATCGACGAGGAGAAGCGCAACGTGGAACGGCTGCTTTCCGATCTCGCTCGGCCAGCGCAAGCGGCCTGATCGGTTATAAGTCCGACGGAAACATAGATGGCGAGGCTCAGGCCATGAGAACGCCAATATCGGCAAGGGACCTGGAGTTGGTCGCTTTACGCGAGATTCGCAGCTTTCCCGGCGGCGAGTATGTTTGCCATGTGGAAGTCGTTCAGGCGAACCCGGATTGGAAACTTCATGCAACGGTCAGGGACGGCGCCGATCTCGACCGAATCCAGCACGCTACGGGAGCCACGGAGTTTAGGTTAAAGCATCGGTATCAACTGCGAACCGATTGGTGAACGAACCACTACCGGTCGCTCTCGGGCCGCGCGGCGTGAATCTACTAGGAACTAGCCAAGCGCTCCGTGCAACAAAACGTCCGACAAGAAATCCGCCAGCGATCTAACCGATTGATAAGACTGAAGTTAATCCGATGATATTTGCGCGCTGGCGCTCCCTAGCGGAATGAAACCAAACATTCCATCTCCATTATCGATTAGATTCCAATCATTTAGTTTTCCGGCTCTGAGCCGTGTATCTGCGCCGTGTATCGGCGTTGAACAGGTGACACCCTGTGACTATCTAAGGATTCAGGCGACCGTAGCGGCACCCGGGGACGGGACAACGGAGAAGGTCGGCCAATCCGCAGATCAGGAAATGCAAAAGCCTCGTCGCTTTGGATGAGGCGACGAGGCTTTCACTGATCAATTGAGAGACGGCTACCACCCCGTCACTCGGCACCGCTCACAGGTGAGGCTGTGAACATGGTTACAGATAGTCAGCCGGCCGCCGCCAAGCAAGCCGCCCGCAAGGCCACAGGCGACAAATTCACCCGCGATCTCTTCTCCTGGTTGAACCAAGTGCAGGCCGATCACGCGATCAGCGCCGCAGGGTTCGTCACCGTCTACATCATCAGTCAGCACATCAACCGCGAGTCCGGCAAGGCGTGGCCTAGTCAGGAGACGCTGTACAAGCTGGCACGCGTCACCCGGCGCGGCCTGCAGAAGATCATCGACAAGCTGGTCGAGCGCGGTCACCTTGCAGTTGAGATCGGTGGCGGCGAGCGGTTACAGAACGCCAAGACCGCGACCAATGCCTACCGCATGGTGATCAAAGAGGCGAACACCAGTTCGCCTCATATGCCACTGAGGGGCGAACCTACGTTCGCCTCTTCCGACCATCAAGGGGCGAACTGGGAAGCATCAAGGGGCGAACTGGGAAGCACGCAAGAGGCGAACCCCAGTTCGCACAAACCATCTGAAGAGAACCATCTGATAGAACCATCTGAGGGGGAATGCCCCCCTGCAGCTGGAAGGAATCGGAAGAAGGCGGCGTCTCGTTTGCAGTCAGAGACTCCCTTCCCCGACGATCTCACGCTCGATGACTCCATGATCGAGATCGCTGCTAGGAATGCGAACTGGCACCCCGCACGCGCCGCCCATGAGTTCCAGAAGTTTGAGGCCAACCATCGCGCCAAGGGCCGCAGGTACCGAGACTGGACGGCGGCATGGCGGACATGGTGCCTCAAAGGCGCCGAGTTCGACCGCGAGCGCACCCAGCACAACGGCGCCGTCATTGACCAGGCCGGCAATCCCGTAACAGCACCACCCAATCGGCCGCCGCCTACATGGCGCCGTCCCTCGAACATGCAGCGTGCAATGATGGGAGGCGACGATGACTGAGATCGTCACCCGCACCACCGAGCCGGAACACCAGCTGAGTGTCGCCAAGGTCATGACCACCGCCTTGGCGCCGTTCAAGCTGATGCAGAACTGGCGCCGCATCGACTTGCTCAACGAAACAGTTGAGAGGCGGCTGACCCGAATTGATGATGACGGCGAGCTGATCGCGCTGCGCACCACCGACAAGGCCAAGCGCTGGGAGATGAACTGCGAAGCCTACAACCTGCAGGAGGCGATGCCGCCGATGGCCGAGATCGTCGCCGCTCACAAAGCCGTTGACCGCGCAATCGAGACGTTGCCGACATACCGCGAGCGCAAGCTGCTCGCGGGCCTGATGCTCGACGGCCTCGGCATCAAACCCGAAGAAGGCACAGCTGCATATGCCGAGGCGCTGGCCTGGACGTTGGAGAACGTTGCTCCCGGCCAAGGGGAGGAGCGCGCCGTCGAATACATCCCTGCACCCGCCATCGCCGCCGCCATTGACTGGCTATGGCGCAACTACGGGGAGACGTATGGCAGGCCGCCGCCCATCCACACCGTGCTTGAGCAGTGCGTGAGGTTCCGCGAAAAGCTGGATGATGTGCGTGACCGGATCTTCGCCTACGGGCAGGCTCACAGGCGCCTCGGACAGATCATCGAGGCTACCGATGGTGACATACCGGACGATGACGGGGATGTGCCGTTCTGAGGGCGTGAAATCTCACCAACGCTGAAATACCATCGACATCATCCACAGCACGCCGAATATCGTAAGCCCAACGTCGAATTTGCGGGCTCGTGGAATTAGGCCGAGCACCACTGCAGTAACGATCCCGGACGCAAAGATGGCGTAATAGGCTCGATCTGACATCGGAGAGTCCTCCTCTGCCAAACGTATGGTGTGGTGGTTACCGCCCCGTTGACCTTGACTTCCGGTTTGGTCGCTTTCTCAGGACGCAATGGTTTCAGTCTCCCGGGGCCGCCGGCCGAAAAGTCCCGGTATGGCATGGGACCACGTCAACACAATGAGATGCATCGTGATCGCCCCACCACACGCATCCGTCCCTGCATTTATTTTTCGATGGCTATCGAAGTGTGCCGGCGCGTCACCGTCCGTCCGAAACTCACCCCACCATGTCCTTTTCGAACCTTGCCGAGATTGGGGCCGCGGGTTCCGATATTGGCGCGGTGTTTCCCAACCGTCGGCCCCGACCCGCCCCCTGCAAAAACCGCCGTAGAGGTCGGGCGTCCCCCTTCAGTTCTACAGGCATGGATAGAGACCTGCTGTACTTCCGAATCTCGCTGGTCTGGCTGGCGATCGAGGCTGTTGTGCTGGTCTACGTGCTGGCCGCGCCCGGCGGCTGACTGGTTCAAATAGGGCATGCCCTATCGAAACTATCCCCAACGCTAGTTCATAAATTCCATTGACGGTCTTAAGTGAACTGATAATATGGAAACCAGCTTAGTGAACCAACGAGGTTTCCAATGTGCTTCATTCGAGCCTACCTCCGCGCTTCCACTGACGAGCAGGACGCCAGCCGTGCCCGCGCCCAGGTCGAGGCATTCGCCGCCGAGCGCGGCATGCAGATCGCGGCTTGGTACGTCGAGAACGAGTCCGGCGCCAAGCTGGCAAGGCCGGAGCTGTTTCGGCTACTGGCTGATGCACATCCGGGTGACGTGCTTCTGATCGAACAGGTCGACCGCTTGTCGCGCCTCGGCGCTGCGGACTGGGAACGCCTCAAAGCCGAATTGGCGACCCGCAAGGTCCGAGTCGTCGCGTTGGATCTCCCGACAAGCTGGACCATGGCGACCGGCAAGGTCGACGACTTCACCCAGCGGATGTTCGATGCCATCAACGGCATGCTGCTGGACATGCTCGCCGCCATCGCGAGGAAGGATTACGAAGATCGCCGCCGTCGCCAGATGCAGGGCCAAGCCAAGGCGAAGGCAGAGGGCAAGTATGTTGGCCGTCCTGAGAACAAGCGCCGCAACACGCGCATTGCCACTATGCTGGCCGCCGGCACATCCTACAGCGCGATACAAGAGGCTACCGGCTGCAGTCGCGCAACCATCGCGAAGATCGCCAAGCGCGCGCCCAAGGCCGTCTGATGACCAAGGCGCGCCACTCCAAAGATGCCGCCGACGCCTTCAGGCTGCTGCGGCTCTTTCGATCGCTCGATCCTGCCATACGCCGCCGCGTCGTCGAGATCGTTGAGGCGATGGCGGCGAAGGAAGGGCCGGCCGACGACAAGGCCGCCGGTCGACGCCCGAAATCCTGATCCACATCAGCCAGTGCTGTCGCCGCGTCCGACCTTTGATCCAGTCGCTTGGCAATCTGTAAACGACGCTCGGCCCGCTGACGGCCGGGAAAGTAAACTGGGGACGCGCTGTGGATGAGGCGCGGCAATTGCACAACTCTACGAGTGGACACGGTATCCTCTCTCATGCCGCTTCGGCGATTCATGAGGAGGACTAGATGACGTGGGCTGACGGAAAGGATGCTGCGCTGTTCGCGCTGGCGCTTTATGGCGCGGGCCTTTCGACCTTCAACCTCCTAAAGGCGATCCAGAAGGACAAGCGCTCGGTTCGCGTGACATGCGGCAGCAAGATCCCAGTTGTCGGCGATCAGTTCGGCGACGTTTGGGCTCACATTGAAGCGACCAACCTTGGTCAAAGGTCGGTCACACTCAACGAAATGGGATTGATGCTAGAAGGCGGCGCACGGTTCGCCTCGATGGCCGAGCGTAGGGCTTTTGGAATAGAAGACACGAAGTTGCCAGTCACGCTTACTGATGGTCAAACAGCCGCACTGCACTTTACCTACCTGGAGATTGGAACGGCCCTCATAAAGTCGGGAAGAGTCACGAAGACGCGTATCATTCCATTCGCCGAGGACAGTGCCGGGGGCGTGCACAGAGGCGAGCCGTGGGACGTCGTTGCGGAAGAGTTGATTACGGTCGGACGCGATTAGCAGAGACCACGCTATTTACACACACCGTGCCAGAGAAGGGCAAATCATTGCCGCGCGCCACTCGCACCTGCAGGCATTGCGATAAGACCTATCCGCTCAACAAGACCTACTTTGGCCATAACCCGCAAGGAGGGTTTCGGTGGAAGTGTCGAGAATGCGTGAGGAGATACGTCAGCAACCACAACTACCGCGGTAACCCAAGAGCTATCGAGCGAACCGAGCTGCGCAGGGGGACCATCTTCACTATGGCGGAGAAACGGGACTACGGTATCGCGTTGGCGGTTCGCGATGGCGGTTGGATCTGCTTCTACTGCAAGGCCGAACTCGACTCCGGCTATCATATTGATCACAAGCTGCCCGTCGCCCGGGGCGGCAGTCATAGCATGAAGAACTTTGCCCTCGCCTGTATGCCGTGCAATCAAGAGAAACACGCGAAAGATATCGATGAATATCGTGAATGGCGTAGAGATCGAGGCCTTTCCGTTCTATTCTAAACCACTCCCGCTGATCACCACGGAGACATCCCCACGGGCCGCGCTTAGTCCGCACGGGCCTGTGCAATCTGCGTACCCTGCCTCGCCCTGCCGCTCCCTGGCCTCGCCGGTGCGCAGGCCCGCCGCTCGGCCTACTCCTCGACGTTGATCAGGGCCGCCATTCGCGGCGGCCAATTCGATCGATCAGCCGAACAAAAGCCATGCGAAGCTGGCGAGAAGCGCAATGAACGAAACCGCCGTAGCGCTGACGAAGGCGATCTCGACGCCGTCAATCCGGTTGTGATCCATCATCGACATCGCCGTTCCTCCTCCCTCACTCGCGTGGTGGCGACATAACCCGCGCAGGCCCGTTCTGGTTCCCGCCACTCGATCTGCCGCGGCTCGCGGCCATCACGTCTTCACCAATTCGGTTAATACGAAAATGTAATTTGGGTTTGGTGCTGGCTCGCATAAATTAGCCTTTGAACGAGCTTGATGCGCCCTTGATCAATCCGGCCTGAATGGGCGTCCGGACGGCGGGCGAAGCTATAGCCGCCGCTCAGTGATCGCTCAGTGAGTCTTCGCTATGTCCTCACGTCACCCGAGATCAGAAACCGCTCGTGCGCATGAGCGGGCCGGCAAGGGTCGCGACCGCGCGTTGCGCGTGGCCTTGACGATCGCCACCGGCGGCACCGCTAAGACCGAGATACTGCAGCTGCGCCGTTGGCTGGCCGGCAAGGGTGATCCGACGATGGGCGAGGTTCATGTTGTGTGGCAGGTGATCAGCCGCGCCCTGCACCGAGCCGGCCGTGTTGATCCATACCTCACGATCCGGATCGACTACGCGCTGACCAGGATCGACTTGAACCACACCGCCGATCGTCTCGGGCTGCATCCCGACGTGCTGGCCGAGATCAGGCAGGCGGTCGCACCACTCGCCGAGCAGATGTTCCAGAACGCCGCTTAGCGGCTCACGCAATACCTGATCATTTTAACGGAGGCTTTGCTTATGGCCGACGATCACACCGCCTTGACGTCCGAGCAGCGCAAGGCCGCCGGCCGCGCGCATGGCTTGGTGCGGATGCGCGAGATCGCCGCCGAGGATAAGGCCAAGCGCGAGGCGTTAGCGGCCGAGCTCCTGGCCGATCTAGGCCGGACGCCGACCGCGCTCGATCGCGTTTCGATCTCGACGCTGGCCGCAACAGTCGTGCGCGCCGATCGCCTGCGGTCGACCGGCCGCAGCGATATCGAAGAGCGGCGCCTAATCGTGCAGCTGCAGCGCGGCCTCGGCCTGCGGCCTGCACCGGCCGGACCGCAGAAGCCTGACCCGCTCAAAGCAATCGAGGAACACGCTGCTCGTCAGCGTGCAGCCGCCGAGAGGGTGTGATGCGCAAGATCGTCACCATTCGTCAGGCGCTCTCTGATCCCGGTTTCCTCGGCCACGCGCTTCCGGGCGACTCCTGGTTCAACTGGCGCACGCTTCTGATCGGCGCCATAGGCGAGCCCCTGACGGAGGCTGAGCGCACCGTGTGGCGCGAGCTGACCGGCCGTGACGCCGAGCCCGGAGTCATGGTCGACACATGGTTGACTGTAGCAGGCAGGCGTTCCGGCAAGTCGAAGGCCATGGCGACGCTTTGCGTGTTTCTCTCGACGTTAGTCGATTGGAGTGATGAGTTGGGCGTCGGCGAACGCGGCCTCGCCTTGATCGTCAGCCCATCGGAAAGGCAATCGGCCAACATTCTGCGCTATGCCCTCGCGCTTATTGAAACCTCGCCCTTGCTGGCCGGCTTGCTGGAGAACGAGACGCAAGAGTGTCTGACGCTCGGCCGCCGCGTCGACATTGAGGTGCAGAGCGCGAATTGGCGCCGTGCCCGCGGTTCTACATGCGTTGCAATCTGTGTCGACGAGGCGGCGTTCCTTCACTCTGCCGATGACAGCGCCAATTCAGACCGGGAATTGCTGATCGCGTTGAAGCCCTCGCTCGCGACCACCGGCGGCCCCCTGCTGATCACGTCGTCACCCAGCACCATGGAAGGCGTCACTTACGAGATTCACAAGCGGCATGCGGGACCGCAGGGTGACCATCGCATCCTAGTGGTGCAGGCGTCGACCAAGGCCCTGAACGCGAAAATCAGCGACGAGACCATCAATCGCGCCTTCGCCGATGACCCGATCGCCGCCGAGGCCGAGTTCGGCGGCCAGTTCCGCAAGCTGAGCACGGCCTTCCTGCCGAGAGCAGTTGTGGAAGCCGCGGTCGACAAGGGTATCGGTGGCCGCTGTGTCTCATCTGGGACCAGGTACGAGGCGCACGTAGACCCTGCCGGTGGCATCGGTCGGGACAGTCTAGGACTGTGCATCGGTCACAAACTGATCGATCCCAGCGGCCGCACGATCGCCATCGTTGACGCCTTGCTGGAGATCTTCCCTCCGTTCGATACGGACGAGAGCGTCGCCCGCTGCTCTCAAATCCTGATGCATTGGGGCGTGTACTCGATCACCTCGGATCACTACGCGGCCGACTGGGTGCCCGGCGCCTTTAGGCGCTACGGAATCGAGGTGACACACAATCCGATCTCGACCTCGGACATCTACGCCAACGTAATCCCGCTCTTCACGTCGAAGCGTGTTCGGTTGCTCGATCACCAGCGCAGCATTGATCAGCTCTGCAAACTGCGTCGCAAAGTCGGTCAGGCGGGCCGCGAGGCGGTGACGCATCCGGCCAACTCCCATGACGATCTCGCGGCGGCCATCTGCGGCTTGCTGTGGAAGCTGTCGGCCCCCGAGGGCGGATGTCATGGCTGGGACGGCTTCGTGACCCGCGAGCTTGCCCGCATGGGTGTCACGCCGCGTAGGCTCGACACTGACTACGACAACGTTCGCGTTCCCCTACACCCCGGCGAGCCGGACTTCGGCTGGTCATTCCCAACCACCGGAGGCAGGTGATGAAAAACCTGTTTCATCGACTAGGACTCGAGATCGCGCGGCTCGATCAGCACCTTCGCGATTCCGCCGGAGACGAGCGGGCTTGCGCCTTCTATCAGGCGCGGCTCGCAGAAATGCACGGGCGCCGCGCCAAAATCAGGAGAGACAGAGATCGCCAGCGCAAGATGTCAGAGGAGACGACGCGCAATGACCAGCATTAGCTCAACACTCGATCGTATCGAACGCGATTACTTGCAGGACATCGGCGACTTTGAGCGCGACCTCGAGCGCGAGGCCTCCCGCATGACGCTGAACGAGGTCGACGCCGAACTACAGCGTCTGCCGGCATCACCCGAGACAGATCGCGATTTACTGGCTCGCGCCGCCATGATGCGCCGCCGACTTGAACTTCTCGCGATCGACGCCAAACAGTCGCGCGAGGCACCGCCACCGTCGCCAGCATTGTTTGAGGTCAACATCCCGCCGGATGTCGGCGCGACCTGTATCTGGAGTTTGGATCGTCGCAAGTATTTCTACCCAGAGGAACGGCACGGCCGCATGGTGATCATGCTCCCTTGGGAAACCTTCCATAAGCTCGCGTTCTCGACTCGAGGAAAGACCGCCGGCGCCACCGGCGCGGCCTGGCTTGCGGCAAATCCGCACCTCGTCGACCGCTTGCCGAAAAGAGAGCAGCCGCCGATTGCTGAGACGCCGACGGCGCCCGCTTTGTCGTGGTGATGCCGATGGCGCTTCTCACATACCGTGACCGTCAGGTTTTCCATTCCATCGCCTCAATCGCTGGATTCGAGAGGAAGACAGCAATCTGAGGGCCGTCGCCTTCTACGAGGCTAAGCGCAGCGAGCTGCAGGTCGAGTTGGAACGATTGGAGGAGATGGACTCATGAACAGTGTTTTGTTTTTGCCGTTGCAGAAGGCTGATGCAAAGCAACGCACCGTCAGCGGCATCGCCGTGTCCGAGGTCGCCGACCGCTCGGGCGAGATCTTCGACTACGCGACATCGAAACCGCTGTTCCAGACCTGGAGCAACGAGGCGCATAAGGCCAGCGGAGGGAAATCACTAGGCAACGTTCGCGGCATGCATAAGCACGTTGCCGCCGGCAAGCTGACTAGTATCGACTTCAACGACCGCGACCGCGCTATCGAGGTCACCGCCAAGATTGTCGATGACGCCGAGTGGCAGAAGGTCGAGTCCGGCGTCTATACCGGTTTTTCCATCGGCGGCGCATATGTGCGCACATGGACCGATGACAGCAATCTGAAGCGCTACACCGCTCAACCCTCCGAAATCTCTCTCGTTGACTCGCCTTGCGTGCCGTCCGCCACCTTTACGATGATCAAGCGCGACGGCTCGAGGGAGCTCCGTCAATTCCAACAGCACGATCCCGCGTTGGTGAAGGCGGCGGCTCATGCAGCGGCCGCCCGCGCTGGTGCGATCGGCAGTATGGACGGCGCTGTCAGTCACACGGTTCGCGATCAGATGCGCGGGCTCGAGAAACAGGATTCACTTAGTGGCGCCGATCGGCTCAAGACGGTGTTCGGCGCAGTTGGCAGCATCACCCACGGCATTCTGTTCGTGCAGCACCAGCATGATGCCGATGGCGGATCACTCGATATTCACGGGCATCAGGTCCGCATGTCCGAGCTCGGTCGGGATTTGCGCGATGCGATCTACTCGACCGCGGCGGCCTTCAATCGCGCCGAGACGCAGCAAGAACAGGTCAATCAAAGCCGGATTGTCGGGTTGCTGGTGACCGAGGCGATGCGCCGGGATGCGCGACTCTCCGACAAGGTCCGCGAAATCAAGGCGCGCGAAAAATAGGAGAGCAATATGACTGTGACTGTTTTTACCTGCAGGCTACTCGGTGGCCGCAACACCGGCGCGACCTATGACTCCGTAGCCGGCACACTGTCAGTGTTGGGCCAGTCGCTCACAATCTCGACACTGTCGCCAGCGCTGCAGACCGCATGGCAAAACGCCATCAGTGGCGCCGCCAGCACCATGACCGCAGGCGGGCAACACGCCGCATTCGGCGGCGACAACGTGTCGGCTGCGATCGGCACGATTATGGATCTCACCCCAACGTGGCGCAGCGCCGTGCAGTCGGCCCTCAATAACTATGCGCAATCGCTCTCGGTCGGCAACCAGAATGGCGACGCCGAAAGTTGGAATCACTGAACAGCGAAAGGAACATCAGATGAAGGAAATAGTCTCACTGCGGCTTACCGAGTCCGCGCTCGCTTCAATACCCAATCGTCCAGACGGCACGCGGGGCGGACTTACCCTCAGCTGCTCTGGTATCAACATTCACGACATCAGTACGGACCATCCGGAAAGCATTGAGCTGCTGCTCGATCGAGCCGACGCAGACAAATACTTTCTCAATAACGGGTGGACAATCGCGATTCGCCGGGATGTGCCAGAGAGCGAGGCAGAAGCCCTGTCTTTGGGTATGCCTGCCGAGGCCGCCAAGCTGTTCGCCAAGTGATCGAGCCTCGCGCTGCTTTCCACAGCGCGACGCGGCGGAGGATGCTCTTCGCTTCCGCGCGCAGACTTGGGCGGCGTGTGCGCTCGTGTCGTCCCCCACGACGCTGCACCGTCGCCCATCTTTTTCCTTCGGCCGGTCGCCGGCAGACCGGCCAGCCCCGCGATGTCAGCCCGGATGTACGGCGGCATTGCGCGGGCAAATAGTAGGAGTCCGAGATGGATGCATATCGCATAGGAATCAGCATCGTCCTCGCCAACGGCGTCTCATCCGTCCTTGGCGTGATCAGCCGCGACTTGCTCGGACTCCATGGGCGGATTGGGGAAGTCGAAGGAGCCTTTCGCAGATGGCCCGGCGCGATCACGCTCGCAACGGCGGCAATCGGCGTCGGTCTGGCAACGGCCCTCGACTCCGCGATCAACAAGGCCGGCAAGTTCAATGATGAGCTAATCCGGTTGCGGAACATGGGCGACGCCGTCGCCCGTGTGGTCGACACTCCAGGCTTCAAGGCCGAGACGATGCGCATCGGCCAGACATACGGCCTGCCGGCGGCGACGGTTGCGCGACTCTATGGCTTGCCGAGCAGCATGCTCGGTGCAGAAGAGGCCCAGCTCGTGCTGGAGCCGAATGCGAAGCTGGCCCGCGCTTGGCGTTCCAGACCGGCAAGAGCGTTGACGAAGTTGAGCACGACGTGAACACCGCGATCAGGGCCGGTGATGAGTTCGGACATCTCACCGGGCGGGATGGCAAGGCCAGCGCCGCGGCGATTGAGCGTTGGAATGACATGCTCATGCGCATCACCACCGCCACGCATGGCACGGTGACGGGCTCGACGCTGTTCGGCATCTCGCAGCAGGCCGGTGCCGGCGTGCTCAAACATCTCAACGATGAGGGCATCTACGGCATTGCCGCCATGGCCCAGGTTCTCGGCGGTCAACGCGTCGGTACCAGCCTGATGGCGTTGAACCGCCAGTTCGCCGGCGGGAAAATGACGGCCCAGACTGCGGCCGCGCTCGCCGATAACGGCATTCTTCAGCCCGGCGAATACTTCACTGACCACGGCCAGGTGGTGGTCAACGCCTCGGCGACCAAGCGACTCGGCGAGATGCTCCAGCGTGATCCCAGGACCTTCATGGATATGCTGGTTTCCAAGATGGAAGCCGCCGGCATCAAAAAGCTAGAGGACCAGATGCGCGAACTGCATCGCATCCTCGGCACAAACACCGAAAAAAGATATGTGATGGACTTCCTGGCTAATCGCAACCAGATCAACGCCGAGGTTGCGCGGATGCCGCTCGGTGCTGGCGTCAACGGCGTGTTGGCGAACATGGACTCCAGCCTCTCGGCGAACCTCAGCAATCTGAATGTGGCTTTCAGCAACCTGATGACCACCCTAGGCGGCCCCGGCGTCACGCCAGCCGTCGCCGTGCTGAAGGGCATCACTGACGCAGTCAATGCGATCAATGGCTCTCTGCAGGACCCTGAGCGCTTGAAGATGGTGACTCAGGTCTTAGGCGCCATTGCTGGCGCGGTTGGTGGCCTGCTGATCGTTGCTGCAGGTATCGCCATTGGCACCATTGGCGCGATCCCGCTACTCGTCGGCGCCGTCGTCGGCGCCCTGTCGGCGCTTGTGGTTATGAATTGGGAGGCAATCCGGAGTGGATTCGACATGGTCAACACCGGGCTCGAGAACTTCCGTCAGGCGATCAACGGACTGGCCGCGACAGCATGGGAGAAGATCACCGCGATGTTCGATGGCATCAAGAACGCGATCACCTCGTTCATCGATGGCATCTCCAATATCCTTGGCAAGATCGGCTGGATGTTCGGCTTCGGCAACAACAAGATGCCGGGGATCGACGATCATTCGTCCAAGCATGATCCGATGAAGCATCCGATGATGTTCGAGACGCCTGACCGTCAGCGCGGCTCGTTCATTCCGGCCACCTTCAATCCGAACACCAGGCAGAAGAACGAGCAGTTCGCCTTCTCGCTCAACGTCGACGGACAAACCCTGGCGCAGGCGATGATCGACAAGATCTGCGAGATGACGACTTTCCCGACGCAGGCGGCGACATCGGATGGCAGCAGTCGTCACTTCTCCGGCGATCACCAATATTCGGATACCTGACAAAGAGGGTTGGCCAAATGAGCGAACAGGAACGCGCCGTAGCCCGTGCGATGATTACCGAGATGACCGCGACGCTTGACAGGACTCGCAAGGCGTCGCCGGAGGAGCTTGCACACTGCTTCGGGATGGCGTGCGACAAGGTTGGATTCATCCCAACAAAGGAATCTGCAGACCGAGTACTAAAAATGGTCGCGGCCCGGCTCGTGGACCTGACAGCGACGGTCGACAGGATCAAGACAATGCGCCGCCGATGAAGGCAGCAAAGACGGCCGAGGGCGTGGAAACGCTGCGTTATGGATCTCCAATCAGAAAGTTAACGAACTCTTCGGTGAAGCTATAGCGAGGCGCTCGGCCCTCGCTTATGGTGCGGACAGCCCCGACGTTGATCATAATGATGATGATGGATTGCAGGAGCGGGTGAGATTCCACAAAGTATGCAAACTGCGGGCTACCTGCGCGATACATCACTCTGTTGTTGGGAAGAACAACGAACTCGCGAACTAGCGGGTGCTCCAGAAGGTTCGCGCGCATCAGTTTGATCAAATCCGGCGCTTTCTTTTCAAGGTCGGCAAAGGGGAGTGCCTTTCTGACGGCAAAGCCACTCGCTTCGAGAAAAGCAATTCCTTCTGCCGTTTCCTTCCATTCACGCAGCAGGCTTGCAGGATACTCAACCTCGTCGTCATCGATCAGTTTGGCGTGTTTCTGGCAAAGCCAAATTCCGTTCAGGATACCTGAACGTTCCTCTGAACTCATGTCCGCATCGAAGCGTGGGCCGCCTGGAGAAGCCGCACAGATGTGGGCTGCGACGCCTGTATTGGTGACGGCGGACGAGTCCTCTGAGCTAGGTCCAGATGTTGGCGCCCTGCAATCAGGATTGGAGCAACGCATTCCTACGCGCTTCGCTAGGCGCTCAACAGTGGATCGAGCAAATTCATCCCGCGGCACGGAAGAACCTTCAGGTTACCCATTCGGAACCGTTCATGATCTAGCCGATTTCAGTGCTGCGATCAAACCGCCTGTGCCTTGACGTAATTCTCAGTCATGTCGTCGAAGTCGCGCTTGCGCATCCAGATTCGGATCGTTCGGTCAGCCTTCCATATGATTGGTTGGGCGAATCGCCACCGGAGGCGCAATTCTAACGAATTATCCGGATCAATACTGTCGTGATTGCTGGGCTTGATTACGCGCAATTGGGTTTCTGCATTTGGGCCTAAGGAGACGGCAGACTCTCCAGGCAAAACACTATGCATGATGCTTCTGGCCGAGTCGTCTTTCGCAAGATGAAGATGGTTCGATTCGTGCTGCCACGAGACAATTATGGGGCGCTCGCTGTAGTTCTTCAGCCAGAGGAAATGCGTGATGTTGCTGCTGCCCTCGATGAGCGGCCCGGCCACCATGATTGCCGTCGGGTAGTGCTTAAAATATCGGTCCGCAACCAAGAAGATTGCCGAGCATATTCCTGAGACAGAGCCGATGATTTTCATCAGTTCAAACAGATCAGTCATCTCTTCTGCCTTCCGGGGAGACCTTCAGGTTGACACTCAACCGGAGCGAGCGCAAGTGCGCTTCCAATTGAGCTGTCGCGGCTTGTGGTGCGTCTCGGTGTCAGCGGTCGCCTTGACCGACTGATGGTGGTCGGGACCTGGCTGCTCGCTAGGCTTCGTGGATTGCCGCCGGCCGGCCGAGCGGCTGTAATCGGACCAATGGATGACTACCCCACAAAGATCACGTTCGGCGAAATGCGCGAGACGGGCGCGACGCGCATCATTGTTTTCTGCAAGGACTATCTGTGCTCTCACAACGTCCAGATGGACGCGGCGCGATGGCCGGATGAGATGCGTCTGTCCGATCTCGAGCCGCGGTTTACCTGCACCGTCTGTGGCAAGCGCGGCTCGGTCATACGTTCGGTCGACGTTCCTCCGAAAATGGGCACCGGCTAGGCGCCTAGGACGGCCACTGGTGCGCGATCTCGCCGACAGCACCTTGCCGCATGCACCGGGAAATAACGAACAGACGGCCAGCAGCGCTCATCGCAGCTGTCGCCCAAGCGTTATCGTGGTCGATCGCTTCCGAAGCCGAGCATTTCACCAACGTGGTGCAAGCAATTGCATTTTCATTTCTGTTGACCGTTTTCCGCTTTGGTGAAACTCTTCCGACGCCGTCTAGGCGTTCGGGTTTCGCAGGCCCGTGGAGACCACCGGCATTCCGACCATTGCGCTGGGCCGCACAGCGCAGGTCTACATTGAGGATGTCTCATGAAACCTGCGAAACGAACCACCATCACCACCATGGACGACAGGGCCGGCGCCACTGACATCATTGTCGGCGCAGTGATCGGCGAGAGCTACGCATTTGTGGACGGCGACACGGTCTGCGTGACGCTCAAGACTGAGCGGCAGGCGCTTTTCCGGTACTCAGTCCCTGCCCTCGATTTCTGGGCCAGCATCGCGAGACGCTTAAAACCGCTCATGGCAGCACATCTAGAAGCGATCCGGGCTCGCGATGGCGCCGGCCCTGACGATGAGAGGATGCCGAAATTCCGCGATGTTGAGGAGCAGATCAGATTTTGCGACGACGGCCGAGTGCGTATTGCACATCACTATCTGAGAAACGGCCACACGCACCACGCCATGATGACGGCTCGGCATTTCAGGGAAAGCATCGACAACAGGGACAGATTCGTTTTCGACAATCAGGTGAAGTTTCTGTGCGCGCTCTGGCGCTGAGAGGGCACATCGAGAGATCGAGACAGGCCGCCTTTGAGGCGGCCTTTCTGTTTGGAACTGGGGCAAAGCGCGCCAAATACCATTCTCGCGTTGCTGTGATCGGGAACCCTGATGCACCATGCCAAGCTCTGTCTGCGGCGAGCCTGATGCGCCGCCTACAGGGAACATCGCGTGTGCCTGACATCATCACCATCGAGCGGCTGGAAGCTGCGCTCGACCTCGTTGCCGAGGTGATGGTGATGCACGACCGGCCGCAGTTTGCGCCCTATATCGAGCGGCTGGAGCGCGAGATCGCGGCCCTACGCTCGACCGATGACGTCATGGCGCGGGCTCGGCGTCGGCTCGCCGAACGCCATCAGAAGGCTATGGCCGTCAGGTAGCGCTGCTTAAGCTTCAAGCCGTACCCATCCCCATACTTTGGCTTGCCATTGGCGTGGCCCATCAGCTCGTCAATCATCTCCTCCGGGCACTCTGCGCCCTTGAGTCTGTCCTTGAAGCTGTGCCGTAGCGAGTAGATCGAGTGTTTCTCGGTCGGCAACAAGCCGCGCGCCTTGAAATGCTTCATCAGAGTCGCGCTTAGTGTCGAGCCCTTGTCGTGGTACCGCGGGAAGCCCGCCCGGTGCCTCTTCATCGCCTCCAGCGCCATGCCGACCAGCGGGATATCCCGCTCACTGTGTTCGGTTTTGAGCAACCTGCCCTCACCCTTGATCCTGATGTACGGCACTTCACCGTCCAACATGATCCGCGCCTTGCTGAGGTTCACGACCTCGCTGGGCCTGCATCCGGTTTCCATCACGACATACACCACGTCCCTCGCCTCCTCGTTGAGATCGTCGAGCGCGCCGGGCGCAAGGATGGTCTTGCGGATATGGTCGACCGTGAACGGGGATCGCTTGCCATCACGGCCGCCATCAAGCCGGGTGCCGGCGAACACGTTGTCTAGGCCGAGCTTCAGCCGCTTGTCGACGGCGCGGATCATGCCGCCGATGTGGCTGATGTTCTTGTTTGCCGAGCTGGCGCTGATGCCCTCGGCGATGGTGCGGCCCTCCCAGTAGTCGGCATAGGCGACGGCGTCGGCGCGGGTGAGGTCCTGTAGGACCTTGTCGCCGCGCTGCTCGATCAGGATCTCCACCGCGCGTTTCTTGGCGCTGGTCCATTTCCGCAGCTGGTCCGCTGACATCTTTGACATCGGCGTTTTCTGGGTCTGCTCGTATTCGCCGAACAGGTCGGATAGTTTGACGCGGGGCTTCTCGACGCCGCCGAGCACGGCATCCACGGTGACAACGTCGGTCCTGCGCTCGCCAGCCTTCAAGACCTCGATCCGGGCCAGCAGCTCACTGATCTCGCGCCTCACGGCCTCGTCGGGGGTCAGGTAGTCGAGCCCGTGCGATCGGGCCAGAGTGACGGCATCTTGGTATCGCTGCTTGGCCGGTGTGCCGGCGGCAAGCCCCCGCCAGTGCGCCTCTTGCTGCTCGTTGAGTCGGGCCGCCACTCTGGCCGCCTTGGCGCCCGTGCGGTCGTCAGCGATCTTGATCCTGGTCGAGAGGATGACGAACTTGCTGGTCTTGTCGCCGAGGCCGGCATAGGCCTTCGGAACACGCCGGAAATACTGCCAGTAGCCGTTCCGCCTCACCAGGTAGTCGGGTGCTGCCTTCATGACTAAACCCCGATCAATGTATCTACGCAGTGTATCGGCGTTTAGACTGAGTCGAGACTCCAAAGATGTCAATGGATGCACTTAACTGGCTGATTTTGTGGGGGTTTTTGGCGCGCTGAAATGGCGCTCCCTAGCGGAATCGAACCGCTCTCTCCACCGTGAAAGGGTGGCGTCCTAACCGATAGACGAAGGGAGCAAAACTTCCGGCAAATCAATGCGTTAGACGTGAGATGCGCCGGATTGGCCACAACCGTCAACGGCCGCGACGGGCGAACGTATAGTGGCGATTGGCCGGACGGGCAAGCGTCCAGAACCGCTTTTCCCGGATTGCCGTCGCCTGCAGGAGGTTACCTGCAGGACAATCCGGCCTCGATCGAGGTCCAGAAGCCGCAATGCGATGGCACATGCGCATGCGCCCGCGAACCGCCCGCATGAATCAGGATGGCGGTCGCAAGCGCGACGACGACGGCGGGAACAAGGAGTCTTCGGAACGACATTCTTCGGAACGACATGGGTCTGCGCATCGAACGACATCGTGGCCTAACTAAGGCCTGCAGGCCGATCGGCAGCGACGCGCGCCGCGTCAGCCGCTAGTGATTGCTGGCGACATCCTGACGATTGGTCGGCTGTGCAGCCGCCACTGCCGGCGTCCGCTTGAGGCAGGTGCTGCAGATCACGAGCTTGCGCGCCAGCCGGTCGTCCGCCTCCTCGTCCGACAATTGCGTCTCGGCCACCGCCGGTGACGCATTCCGCGCATGGCGCCGCGGCTGCGGGGCATTGGGATCCTGTCCGGCACCGTCCCAGGCCAGCGGCCCGGTTCCGGACGGCGGTGTGGTCATGCTGTATTGCTGAGAATATTGCGCGCAGGCGCGAGCGCGATCGGAAGAAACAGCACAGCGGCCTTGCGGGCCCAGTTCCGGAATGCAGACATGATCACACTCACACGCTATTCGTACCGCGACCTAAGAGCAGAACCGCTAAGAAATCGTTTGCCCTGATTGTTCCGTCGCATTCAACCGCGACGGCATCAAGACGGGATTGCGGCGCCAAACCGCAAATCGAGACGCAAATCAGAGACGCTAATCCGGAGTCCAATCATGTCAGGCATCAACGGTCGCTTCGACGGCAAGCGCGTGCTCGCCGATCTCAATGCGCTGCGCGCGATCGGCGCCTACAAGACCGGCGTGCACAAGCCGACATTCTCGGAACCGCATCTGCGCTCGCTCGACTGGCTCGCGGCGCGCCTGCCCGACGCCGATCTTGTCGCGACGATCGACGGCATCGGCAACGTGTTCGGCACCAGCGCGAAGGCAGGACCGAAGCTGCTCGCGGGCTCGCATCTCGAAAGCCAGAACCATGCAGGCTGGCTCGATGGGCCGCTCGGCGTGGTCTATGCGCTGGAAGCCGCGCGCGTCATCAACGGCGATCCCGGCGTCAACGGCGCGGTCGAAGTCGCCGCATGGTGCGACGAGGAAGGTCATTTCGGCAGTTTCCTCGGCAGCCGCTCCTTTGCCGGCGCCGTCACCGAAGCCGATATCGATGCGGCGCGCGACCGCTCCAGCGATCGCACCATGCGACAGGCATTGCGCGATGCGGGCTTTGCCGGCCGCCCGCGCCTCAACGCCGAAGCCGGCCGCCATATCGGCTATCTCGAAGCGCATATCGAGCAAGGCGACACGCTGGAGAGCAGCGGGCTCAAGATCGGCGTCGTCACCTCGATCGTCGGCATCTGGCAATATCGCATCACTTTCACCGGCGAGCAGAACCATGCCGGCACCACGCGGATGGCGGTGCGCCGCGATGCGGGCCTGGCGCTGGCGCGGTTCTGCGTTGCGGTCGACGACAGCTTCCCTGCCCTCTGCGGACCGCGCACGGTCTGGACCACCGGCCGCATCACGCTCGACCCTGGCGCGCCGAGCATCATCCCAGGCGGCGCCGAGATGCTGTTCCAGATCCGCGACGACAATCCCGAGGTGATCGCACGGCTCGAGGCGCAGTTGCATCGGATGGCCGACGAGGCCACCGCACACGGCCGCTGCGGCGTCAAGGTTGAGCGCATCCGCACCGGCGTGCCCGCTATGATGACGCCCGCGTTCCAGGACGCGATCGAGGCCGCGAGCGCCGCCTGTGCCGGAGGCAAATCGATCCGCATGCCGAGCGGCGCCGGCCATGACGCCCAGGTCCTTGCCAACCTCATGCCGGCTGCGATGCTGTTCGTGCCGTCGATCGGCGGCATCAGCCATCACTGGAGCGAGAACACCGACGACGCCGACATCGTCACGGGCGCTGAGGTGTTCGTCGAAACCTGCCGGCGGCTGCTGGCCGGCTAGTCACCTCGTCGCGACGCTGCGATCAGGTCGGACCGCCCCGGTTGCCCGATCTCAGCGAAGCCAGCGCGTGCGAACTCTGTACCGTCCCTCTCCTCGCGGTGAAGAAGACGTACAGCAGGCAGACGTCGATCAGGATCGTGGCGGCCATGACGCCATAGGCCCACGGGCTTTCCATCAGCTTCACTTCGATCAACACGCGTGACAAGCCAAATCCCACGACCCACGCATCAAAGCTCATGCAGATCCGGCGAAACGTCTCGGCATCCAGCCGCCGGATCAGCCAGGCACCAAGCGGTATGCCGACGACGACGCAAGGAACGAGCACGAACAAGAGGCTGCGGCTCTCCTCGATGAACAGACCGAGCTTGTAGTATGCGATCGCAGTCAGACTGGACTCCGTCACCCGGACCAGCGCGAGACCGGCCCGAAACTCATCTTTGACGAGGCCCTGGTTGTTGAAGAGGATCGCCAGCGGCGGTCCCGAAATGGTCGTGACCGAGTACAGGATCCCGAGCGTCGTGCCGAAGGGCAAACCGACCAGCCATTTCGACTGGATCGGCTTCCGCCAACCGGCCGCCTGCAGCAGGATCAGCGGCAGGATAATCGAGTAGGTGGCGAATTTGGTCCATCCGGGCTGAAGCGACGTCAGGGCAAAGGCTCCGACCGCGATGCCGGGCAGCATGCCGATGAGGATCGGCAATATGCGTCGCCACACCGCTGGGACGCCGCTCAGGTTGATGCAGAGAACGTAAAGGTTGACGAAGACTTCGACGATGACAATCGCCGGATTGAGAACGCGATTGGTGTAAAACACGAGTGCGACCGGCACGGTGAGCGACGAGAACCCGTACCCCAACGCACCGTTTACAAAGGCCGCAAACAGAGCGCTCGCGGCAAGAACGATCACAGCAGAATCAATCGAAGGCATCTCTGGCTTTTACCGGATCAGTCACTGCCCACAGTACTATAACCCAACGAAGCGGACGCGGTGCTCGAAACTTGCGACGGGCCTTGCGAGGCACCCTGCGCACGCCGCGACAGCGCACACTCCATTCGCCCGGCGAAGAGGCAGAAGCCACGCCCGCGCAAGTTCACCGCAATTTGTGGATCGGTGATGCCGTCATGGCGCAGGCGGCGGTGCCGGGGCGCCCTTCCGCAGGAACCGTCCGGCAGCCCATACTCCCCTGATCTGATTGAGGCCCGTACCGGTAGGTTTCGGCCGCGCTTTCGCAGGCGCCGTGGCATATTGGACACGAGAACGGCGGCAGCCGAACCGATTCCGCCAATCGTCCATTTGCAATCCGCTGAACTTGCTGCCATTTCTTCAAAACGCATCGCTGTGGTGCCATTGAAGGGGCCCGTTCGGCTCATGTTGTTGCTCGAGTCGCTTCCGACTGTGATTGGCGCCGCTGCCATCGCACCTGCACTGCTGGTGCTGTGGCTGGTGATTGCCGCCGACGAGCGCCCCGGACCGCCGGTGCAGGTATGGCTCGCCTTCGTGCTCGGCGCGGCCAGCATCTCGCTGCTGGGCCTGGCCCGCATTCCCTTCAACGCGCTGCTGGCCATTCCCGACAATCCCTGGGCGACGCAGGCGGTGCGGGCGTTATTTGGCGTCGCGGCGCCGGAGGAGATCGTCAAGGTCCTCGTCATCGTCGCCATCTCGACGCGGCGCCGTGCATTCGCCGATCCGATGGATACCGTGGTGTATGGCGCGGCTGCCGGCCTCGGCTTCGCCGCCTATGAGAACCTCGCCTATCTGGTCCAGCACAAGGACATGTGGCGCGCGCTCGCGGCGTTGCGCAGCGTGCTCACCGTGCCGTTCCATGGCGCGCTCGGCATCATCGCCGGCGCTTATCTTGCGATCGCGCGCTCGGGCGGCGCGCTCGGCGCCTACCGGGGTCATCGCGACTGGGCACGGATTTCCAACTGGGCGCTGGTGCTGGTCGCACCGGTCCTGCTGCATGCGGCGTTTGATTTTCCGCTGCTCGCACTCCAGCGCATCCCTGATCTCAGCTCGACCGCGCACCTGCTGCTGGGTTCGGCCAGCGTGCTGATCGGCTTCTCCTCGATCGGGTTCGCAGTCCGCCTGGTGCACCGCCTCGGCAAGCATCATGCCCCGCGCACCGACGTCGCGCGCGAGCGGCTGAGCCAGCTGCGACGGATGTGGGCGCTGCTGCTGATCGGCGGCGGCACTGGCTTTGCCGGCGTCGCCTTCCTGCTCACCTCGCTGCACCATTGGTATGTCAATCCCGAGCGCAACGCCTCCTTCATCCTGATCCCGATCGGCTTCACCTCGATCCTGATCGGACTGGCGCTCCTGATCGCGACCACCGCCGTCTACCTCCTCGGCCGCAACCGGATGCGGACCGCCTCGGAGGGCTTTCCGTCCGCGCCGGGCCAGAGCTAGCGCCCCTGGCCGGCACCGCTCCCCTTGCAAAACAAACTCGGCAGGTTCAGGGAGATACACGGATCGGGCGCGAGACGATGATGGGGCACAACTTCAAGACTTATCGGCCCGATATCGACGGCCTGCGGGCCGTCGCCGTCTCGTTGGTCGTGCTCGGCCACGCTTTCCCGCAATATGTTCCCGGGGGTTTCGTCGGGGTCGACATTTTCTTCGTCATTTCCGGCTACCTGATCACCGGGATCATATATGGCGATATTCAGGACGGGAGCTTCAGCCTTGCGACGTTCTATGCGCGTCGCATTCGCAGAATTTTTCCCGCCCTGATCGTCGTCCTGATCGTCGCCTTCATCGCCGGATGGCAACTCCTGATGCCGAGCGAGCTGGTGGCGCTTGGAAAGGAAATTGCGGCCGGCGCGGGTTTTTCGGCAAACCTGCTGTTCTATTCGGAGGGTGGCTATTTTGATGCGGCCGCGCAAACGAAGCCGCTGCTCCATCTCTGGTCGCTCGGTATCGAAGAACAGTTCTATCTCGTCTGGCCTTTGCTGCTGTGGGCGCTGATGCGATGGCGGATCGCTGTCGCGGCTCCCCTTGCCCTGATCTTCATCGCCTCGCTTGTCGCAAATATCCTGGTCGTTCTGACCAACCCTGAAGCCGCATTCTACCTGCCGTTCACGCGGGCGTGGGAGCTCGCGGCCGGAGCATTGGTGGCCGTCTGCCTGCCCAACGGATTCTCCGCGGCGCGCGACTTTCTCGGATGGTCCGCGCTCGCAGTGATCGCAGCGGTAACCGCGTTCTATTCGCCCTCCATGACCTATCCCGGGATCGCAGCGGTGGCGCCGGTCGCCGCCGCCGCTGCCCTTATCGTGGCAGGCCGCAATCGATTTCTCTCGACCCGCACCGCGGTCGCGATCGGGCTGATCAGCTATCCTCTCTACCTCTGGCATTGGCCGATCCTGGTTCTTGCGGCGAGCTTCAAAGGTCGTCCCCTGACTTTGGCCGAGAACGGGCTGGCCGTCGGGGCCAGCTTCATTCTGGCCTGGGCAACCTATCGCTACGTCGAGCGCCCGATCAGATTCCGCCAATGGCGGGTCGCACCGGTCCTTGCGGCATCGATGGTGGCCGTCGCATCGGTGGGAGCGTTGGCCATCGTCGACGGCTTTGCCTTTCGACTTCCGGTGATCGTTCGCGAAGCCGGTGCCATGACCGTATCCAGGGACTTCATGAGGTACGGCGAATGCCACATCTCAGCTTCCGCCGACCCCACGTTCGATCCGAGTTGCGTCGACGCCGGGAAGCGTCCGCTTGTTTTCGTGTGGGGCGACTCGACCGCCGGCATGCTTGCTGCCGGACTGCGGCAAGTCCAAGGAGATCAATTCGGGTTAGCCCAGTTCACCGTCAATTCCTGCCCCCCGCTCTTCACCGCGCAGGCCGAGGCCATTCCGTTTTGTGTTGAGACCAACCGCCACATCATTGCTGCGGTTGCCCGCTCGCATCCCGATGTCGTGCTCCTGCACCTGGTGTGGAGCAAAGAGCCCGCCGCCGACGATGTTCGCCCGACGATTGCGGCACTCAGACGGGCCGGCGCTGTCCGCGTCATTCTGGTCGGCCCTGTCCCGGTCTGGACCGACACGGTACCCCATCTGACGGTGCAATATTTCCTGCGCCATCATACGTTGATCCCGGAGCGAAGCCGCGATGTGCGATCGAGCAAGCAGTCTGAAGACAGGCTTGGGCAGATCGCCGCCGATCTCGGGATCGAATATCTGTCGCCGTTTGAGGAGCTCTGCAACACAGACGGATGTCTGACGAGGGTCGGGACCGGCGCGAGCGATCTGGTATCGGCCGACTTCCTACATCTGTCGCCGCGCGCCTCGCGATATCTTGCGGCCAAGCTTGTGCCGAAGATTCTGGCTATCGGGAACCGCCAAGCAGAAAGATGAGCGCACAGCTATTGCTGGCGCAACGGACCAGCTGACCATCTGTAACCGATTAGGATAGACTGCGCGCAGATCGGGAGAGCCGCGATGACCCTGCCCCACGACCTCGACAAGCTGCGATCGGAGATGCAGGCTGCCGTCAAGGCGCACTGGAAGGCGTTCCTGTTCGAAGGCATCCTGCTCGCGATCCTCGGCATTGCGGCGATGATCGTGCCGACATTCGCCAGCCTCGCCGTCACCATCTTCCTCGGCTGGATGTTCCTGATCTCGGGCATCGGCGGGCTGATCGTGACGTTCTGGGCGCGCAACATGCCGGGCTTCTGGTGGTCGCTGATCTCGGCGGCGCTCGCCGTGCTCGCCGGCATGGTGCTGCTGGCGCGCCCGATGCAGGGCGTGCTGACGCTGACCATCGTCATCGGCGCCTATTTCGTCGCCGAGGGCGTCGCCACCATCATGTACGCGCTGGAGCACCGCCGCGAATTGTCGGGACGCTGGTCCTGGCTGCTGATCGCCGGCCTGATGGATATCGTCGTCGCCTTCTTCATCATCGCGGGCCTGCCGGAATCGGCGGGATGGGCGATCGGCCTCCTTGTCGGTCTCAACCTGATGTTCGGCGGGGCGACCCTGATCGGGATGGCGTTGGCGGCGCGCAACACCTGACGGCGAACCGCGGAGGGCTTGTATTTGGGGGGTGACAGCCCCAAATCCCTGGGCTATAGAGCTGCCCCATGATCACATCCGCCACCAGCTATTTTTGGTACTTTAGCTACGACAGCTCGCTGGCGGCAGGAGGATCGCGCTCAATCTGAAGAATTGCAGCAAACGTCCAAAACAAGCCGCCAGACCTGGCGGCTTTTTTGTTGCCGGCAGGTCCCGAAATCCAAAGGAGCCAGCCGTGTTGAGTACGACAGACGATCTTCGCATCAAGGAACTGAAAGAGCTGAGTACGCCCGAAGAGGTGATGCGGGAGGTCCCGCGCACCCTGACGGCAACCCGCGTCGTGATGGGCGCCCGCAACGCCATCCACGCGATCCTCAACGGCACCGATGACCGCCTGCTGGTCGTCGTCGGCCCCTGCTCCATCCACGATCCCGCGGCGGCCGTCGATTATGCCGAACGTCTCGCCGGTCTGCGCGAACAGCTCGCCGACCGCCTCGAGATCGTGATGCGGGTGTATTTCGAGAAGCCGCGCACCACCGTCGGCTGGAAGGGGCTGATCAACGATCCCGATCTCGATAACAGCTTCGACATCAACAAGGGCCTGCGGCTTGCCCGCAACGTGCTGTCGGCCGTGAACAATCTCGGCCTGCCGGCCGGCACCGAATTCCTCGACATGACGACGCCGCAATACATCGCCGATCTGGTCTCGTGGGCTGCGATCGGCGCCCGCACCACCGAGAGCCAGATCCATCGCGAGCTGGCGTCCGGCCTGTCCTGCCCGGTCGGCTTCAAGAACAGCACCGATGGTGGCGTGCGGATCGCGGCGGATGCGGTGAAGTCGGCGTCGCACCCGCATCATTTCATGGCGGTCACCAAGGGCGGCCGCTCGGCGATCGCTGCGACCAGCGGCAACGAGGACTGCCACGTCATCCTGCGCGGCGGGCGGGTGCCGAACTATGATGCAGCGAGCGTCGATGCCGCGGCCGCCGAGCTCGGCCGCGCCGGTGTCGCAGCGCGGCTGATGATCGACACCAGCCACGCCAACAGCAGCAAGAAGCCGGAGAACCAGCCGGCGGTTGCCGCTGACATCGCAAAGCAGGTCGCGGGAGGCGAACAGCGCATCATCGGCGTGATGATCGAGAGCAACCTTGTCGCCGGACGGCAGGACGTCGTGCCGGGCAAGCCGTTGACCTACGGCCAGAGCATTACGGATGGCTGCATCGATCTCGCGACGACGGCTGACGTCTTGAAGCAGCTGGCCGATGCCGTCGACGCAAGGCGCAGCGTGCGGCGTGACGGCCTGCAGGAGCGTTCGGCCTGACGCGGCCGAACGGATTGAGCTTGCTAGCGGTGCGCACCAGATCGCGCTCCGCTAGCTTTCCGAGGCATTGGCGAGTTGGTACCCGTTCGAGCGCGAGGCCCCCAATATGGGTGCATGTGACGGGTTTAGGGTGTTTAATGGCCGCTGGGCTCTGTAGGAAAAGGATTTCCCAATGAGCGTAAACATCGAGCAGAAGAGCTACGAGATGCCCCCGCAGGAGGGGATCAGCATAGCGCAATTTCTCACCGTTGCCGATATCGAGCGATCGGCTCGCTACTATGAAAGGGTTTTCGGCGCACGCATTCTGAGCCTCGGAGACGGCAACGCGCCAGGGTACCTTCAGCTCGCAAATATCTGGATGATTTTGAACGTCGGAGGCGGACCGACACCGGACAAGCCGACGGTATCGCTCAGCGTTCCAGACCCCAACCACATCAACAGTTTCTTGAATATCCGCGTTGCGGACATTCAAGCCTGCTATCAACTATGGAAAAGTCGAGGAGCCGAGTTCATCACGGAGCCGTTGGAGAAGTACGGCGAGTGGCGCTGCTACATCCGTGATCCCGATGGCTATCTTATCGAAGTGGGACAGAGCACCACCCTCAAGTACGGCTAGCGATCACCTAGAGTGAGGATTTAGCGCTTACGAACGGCGCAGGTGTGGACGCAAAGCTTTGCGCGCCCACCTTGTCGCGTGACCCCCGTGCCGCTTATGCGTAAGTCCGGCACCGCGCCGGCGCTGCCGCTGGCCTAGCAGCCGCGGCAGATGCTCTTGATCTTCTTGTCGAGCGCAGCGTCTTCCTTGTTGGCCTGGCTGTTCGGATCGCTGATGCTCTTTTCGTTGCCAACGTCGCCGCGGCGCGGCTGACGATGTCCGACCGGCGCTTCCGGCACCCCGGTATTCTTCTGCATCGAGGACGATCCGCCCTGTTGCTGCGCCAAGGCCAGGGACGTTCCAAGCTGGGGCGCTCCGACCGCAACAATCATCAGAGCCATCAACAAAACAGTCTTCCGCATCTCGCCTCTCCGCTTCTCAACCCTATTGCGCCCGTTCCGGCACCTCGACGCTAGCACAATTGCGTCGTCCCTGCGCTGCGCAATCCTGGACTTTCCGTATATCGGCCATGGCGCCAAGGAGCCAGATTCCGGCGGCGACCAGCACCACAAAGAAGCCGAACATCACAGCATTTTCGATGCTGCGGTTGCCCTCGTCCTCGGGCGGCTGCTGCCGTCCGTCCCCGGCCCCGCCCATCGCCGGCTCACGATTGCGGCGGATAAGTATGAACATCCCCGCAATAATCGACGACACGGTACCGCCGTTCCACGGAATCTTCACGATCGCGGGAAACCGGCTGCGACAAATAGGTCGGGCCGATCGGCGCCTTGCCGTAGCCGCCGGGGATGTCGAGCACATAATCCGGCTGGCACAGCCCGGAGACATGCCCGCGCAACGCCCGCATCAACTCCTGCCCGGCTTCAATTGTGGTACGCAAATGCGCGGTACCGGGTGCCAGGTCGCCGTGGTGCAGGTAGTAGGGCTTGATCCGGCACTCGACGAAGGCGCGCATCAGCGCCGTGAGCGTCGCGACATCGTCGTTGATGCCGCGCAGCAAGACCGACTGGCTCACCAATGGAATGCCGGCGTCGGCAAGGCAAGCGCACGCCGCGCGGGCATTGGCGCCCAATTCGCGCGGATGGTTGCCATGGATGGCAATCCAGGTTGCGGCCCCCTCGACCCGCAGCGCCGCGATCATCTCGGCATTGATGCGTCCGGGATCGGCGATCGGAACACGGGTGTGGAGGCGGATGATCTTCACATGATCGATCGCGGCGAGATCGGCCATGATCTCGGTCAGCCTGCGCGGCGACAGCATCAACGGATCGCCGCCGGTCAGGATGACCTCCCAGATCTCCGGATGGCTCCTGATGTAATCGAGCCCCGCGCGGTAGGCGTCGTCCGACAACGCCGAGGCCTTTCCCGGGCCGACCATTTCGCGCCGGAAGCAGAACCGGCAATAGACCGCGCAGACATGCACCAGCTTGAACAACACCCGGTCGGGATAGCGATGCACGATGCCTGAGACCGGCGAATGCGCATCGTCGCCGATCGGGTCGGCGTTCTCGCCGGGCTGCTCGACGAGTTCGTCAGCGCTCGGGACGAACTGCCGCGCGATCGGGTCGGCGGGATCGGCCGGGTCGATCAGCGCAGCGAGTTCCGGCGTCACCGCGACCGCGTAGCGCGCCGCCACCTGTTCGAGCTCGGCAAGAGCGTCGACCGGCGCGAGGCCGGCATCGATCAGCTCGCGCGGCTGGCGCAGCGTCGCCGCCAGTTTCGGATCGATCCTGTTCATGCCTCTCCTGCAGGCGGCATCCAGACCACCTGATCAATTCGTGGCGCGCCGCTCGCCAGCATCACCAGCCGGTCGAAGCCGAGCGCGACGCCGCTGGCTTCCGGCATCTGGCCGACCGCGGCAATGAAATCGTCGTCGAGCGGATAACGCTCGCCGTAACGGCGGGCCTTCTCGTCCATCGCTGCGGTAAAACGATGGCGCTGCTCGGCCGCATCGGTCAACTCGCCAAAGCCGTTGGCAAGCTCGACCCCGCATGCATAGACCTCGAAGCGCTCGGCGATGCGCGGCTCGCCCGCCTTGGTGCGCGCCAGCGCGGCCTCCGGCGACGGGTATTCGAACAGCACCGTCAGGCGGCCTTGTCCGAGATTCGGCTCGACATGCTCGACCAGCACCTTGCTGAAAATGTCCGACCAGGTGTCGTCATCGGCGATCCGCACCCGCTCGCGCGCGGCTGATGCCAGCGCCTCGCGATTGCCCTCGCCGCCCGAGATCGTCGCCAGCAGGTCGATGCCGGCGAAGCGCTCGAAGCCGCTCGCAACCGTCAGCAGCTCCGGCTCGGCAAACGGATCGGCAGTCTTACCGCGGAATGAAAACCGCCCGATCCCGGTCGCCTGCGCCGCATGGGCGATCACGACGATGGTGTCGGCCATGATGGCGTCATAGCCGGCATTGGCGCGGTACCATTCCAGCATGGTGAATTCGGGCAGATGCAGGTCGCCGCGCTCGCGATCGCGGAACACCCGCGCGAACTCGTAGATCTTCGGCTCGCCGGCGGCGAGCAGCTTCTTGCAGGCGAACTCCGGCGAGGTGCGCAGATAGCGCGTCGCCTGCGCACCATCGGCCTGCCTGAGCTCGGTCCGCGGGGCGTGCAGATGCGTCTCGTTGCCGGGGGAGATCTGGAGGACGGCGGTCTCGACCTCGGTAAATCCCTGCTCCTCGAACCAGGCCCGGAGCGCCCGCGTGATCGCGGTCCGCGCCTGCAGGAACGGCCTGCGATCGGCGTAGCGCCGCGGCGTCCACCACGGCGACGGCTGATCATGTGCGGTCATCGGCCGGCCGCTCCGGCGGCTGCGGATTCAACATCAACAAGCCGCCGCCTCCACTTAAGATTCGACTGCAAATGCCTGATTCCAAACAGATACATGATCCACACGGCCTTGGCCTCCGCGCCACGCGGCGGAGCTGATCCCTTCTTGTCGAAAGATGCCGGCATTGTCCATGCGCAGCCTCGGCTGAACCTGAACGGCTGGTCCGGCGTCCCACACCCAGTTCAACTGGAACGGATCAAGCCATGTTCCGCCGATTGCGGACCGCTGGATGCACATTGCTGCTTGGGCTGGCCCTGCTCGCGCCGGCCAACGCCGACGGCCCGGGAAAGCAGTTCAACCGCGTCACCGATGCACCCACGTTCACCTCACCGGACGGCAAGGTTCGGCTCGAGCAATATGCGCGCGATATGGGCGACGATGGCCTGCTGTTTCAGTTCTGGACCTTTGACCCCTCGCACAAGCACGCCGCTCTCCTCAACAAGGGCGAAACCACCGATCAGGCCGGATATCAGGCCGGCTTCCGCTTCAGCCCGGACAGCCAGTGGCTGGTGCGAATGCAGAAGATCGGCTCCGGCACTCACACCCTCTACCTGTACAAACGGAACGGCGACCAGTTCGCACCGGCAACCGCAAAGCCGCTCGGCGATGCCGCCTGGGACTATTTCTTCACCCAGCCGGCCGCCACCGGCGTTCGGCACGATCCCAACGATCCCTATTCGCTCGACCATATGCGGGTCGGCCTGATCAAGGGGCTCGAGGACAACTATGCCTGGCTCGGCCAGCATTGGCCTGACAACCGTTACCTCGTGATCGGCCTGTCGTTCGACATTCAGGGGGAAGAAACGCCGTTTCCCTGGGTCGAGGACTGGCGTTGCCTCTACGACCTGACGACCGGCACATTCTCGGTCCCCGAGAGCTTCGCCGAGCACAACCAGAACGCACTGAAAATGCCCGATCCGGCCCGAAAATAGCGCCTGATGGCACTGGCCGAACGGTTGGCAAACGGCCGAATTGGGCCGCAAAAGACTGGCATCTCAGGGACAAATCAGTATGTTGCAGCCCGAAATCGCCGCCACGGCCGAGGGGCTGCCGGTCCGGTTTGCGCCCCCGCTTCTCAAATTCAGGAAAACACCTTTGAAAGTCATCGCCAGTTCCATCCGTAAGGGCAATATCATCGAGCAGGACGGCAAGCTCTATGTGGTCCTGTCCGCCGAAAACATTCATCCCGGCAAGGGCACCCCGGTCAGCCAGATCGAAATGCGCCGCATCGGCGACGGCGTGAAGGTCTCGGAGCGATACAAGACCACCGACCAGGTCGAGAAGGCCACCGTTGAGGACCACAACTACAACTACCTCTATGAAGACGGCGACGGCTTCCACTTCATGAACAACGACAACTACGACCAGGTCCAGGTCTCCAAGGAGATCGTCGGTTCGTCCGCGCCGTATTTGCAGGAGAACATGACCGTGAAGCTGTCGATGCACGATGGCAATCCGGTCGCGATCCAGCTGCCGCAGCGCGTGACGCTGGAAGTCGTCGAGACCGAGCCCGTGACCAAGGGCCAGACCGCATCGTCGTCGTACAAGCCGGCCGTGCTGTCGAACGGCATCCGCACCGGCGTGCCGCCGCATGTTTCCACCGGCACCCGCATCGTGGTCATGACCGAGGACGGTTCCTACGTCGAACGCGCCAAGGATTGAGCGGAAGGACTGAGCGGCAACGCGCGGTGACCTTCGTCATGCACCATCACTGCGCATCAGGTTGTTGTTTAAGCTCAAACTTTCCGGAAAACTGCTACACACTTTTCCGGAACTTGCTCTAATCTCTCGCGATCAGGCATGACCCGGGGGGTGCGGTGAACAGGAAGATTGTCAGCTTCATCACTTGCTGGCTGGCAGTCCTGCTCTTGCCTCTCCCCGGCGCTCATGCCGACGAATTCCGAACGCCTTCGATCTCGGCCATGCGGGTCGAATGGCGCGCCGTGCTCGACCAGCTTCGGCAAGAGATCGCCACCCGCCCGGCCATCACCACCAACTTCACATTCGCCGGACAGCGCCGCGTCCCGGCCACCGATCCGCGCGCGATGCCCGCGCTGGTGCAGCTGAACGCGGTGACATCGCCGCTCTTCCCCGGCATTGCGCAAAGCCCGATCCCGGTGCTGCTGCCGCTCGACCCCGCAAGCTATCTCGATGCACGGCAAGTCGGCACACCGGACGGCCTGCCGGTCGCACGCTACCAGGCCGACTTCCGCGCGGCCGATCTCTTCCATGCCGGCGCGTCCGGCTATGACGCGGTGTTCTCGCTCGATCCGGGCGCCGGCGACGGCATACCGCCGCGGACGTTTGCAAAACCGGTCGAGGTGCAGATCTCGGGCTCGATCCTAGTCTACGACCTCGCCGACCGGCTCGGCGGCAAGGGCGAACCGGTCAAGACGCTGGCCACACAGTTTCCGGACCTGCGCCGCTTCATCCGCGAAGGCTATGTCCGCTACGCTTTCACGCGCTTCGGGATACCCTATGTCGTCTCGATCCAGTGCCTCGATAGTGCACCGCGGCCGAAGCGGCTGGCGTGCCGCGAGGCCTCCCCGGTCGCCGAACGCTTCCTGAAGGCGTTGCGCATCGCCGGTGGCCAGCCGTCCCGGCCGCGCAGCGACACCGCCTCCGACATCTCCGAGCGGCCGATCACGCAGTCGGCCGATTTCA
This sequence comes from Bradyrhizobium tropiciagri, assembly GCF_001189845.1. Classification (GTDB taxonomy): domain Bacteria; phylum Pseudomonadota; class Alphaproteobacteria; order Rhizobiales; family Xanthobacteraceae; genus Bradyrhizobium; species Bradyrhizobium tropiciagri. The sequence continues at coordinate 119,750 of NZ_LFLZ01000007.1, read as the reverse complement.
CCTACCGCCCGAGCGGCGACATCATCGCGGGCAGCGGCGGCCGCAGGCAGCAAGGCGGCCACGCCGACGTCACCGTCTATTCGCAAATCCGCTTTCCGCTCGCGAAGGCGCCGGCCTTCGCACATTCGCAGTCCTTCCCGAAGCGCGGGCGGGTCGACGAGTATCCCTGGCAGGACAATTTCTGCGAGGCCCGCAGTTTCGAGGTCGGCCAATGCGCCAGCGGCTTCGGCCATCAGGGCCAGGACATCAGGCCGGGCGCGTGTCCCACCGACGGCAAGGACAGTTGCGACCCCAGGCAGCAGGCGGTCGTCGCGGTGCGCGACAGCATCGTGATCCGCTCGGCGCAGCAGCAGGCCGTGACATTGCAGGTCAACACCCGCACCGAGCACGTCCGCTTCCGCTACATGCACATGAACCCGTCGGTGATGGATGCCGACGGCCTGCTCAACGGACGCCGCCTCAGCGAGGGCGAGAAGATCGGCGTGGTGTCGAACTATCTCGACCATCCCAACGGCACGTCACGGCATCTGCACTTCGACGTGCAGGTGTTCACGCGCGACGGCTGGCTCTGGGTCAATCCCCACACCACGCTGGTGTCGGCCTATGAGCGGCTGATCCGCGGCCGCGGCCGCGAGATCGGACCGGAGCCCGGACCTGCGGCCGCCGTGGCGCACGCCCTGCCCGACGACGTCGTGCGTCGCATCGACACCCAGGAAGGTGGCGGCAATTAGCGCGAGAGCGGCGACGGCTATTGTTGCCGGCGGCCGTAGGAGACCGGATACGCGGCTTACTTCAGTTCGCCGGTGATGAACTGTGCGCGCCCCATGCCGAACGACCAGTCCTCATCGTCATTGATCACGAAGTTGATGACGAGGTCGCTCGGTGCGATCCCGCAGGCCGACGACAGCCGCTCGGCGAGCACGCGATAGAAATCCAGCTTCAACGCCCTGTCGCGCGGTCGGCTGGTCAACTGCAGCATCACCAGCCTATCGGTCCGGCCGATGCCCAATCCGGTATCGAGAGCGACGACGCGGGATCGCGGATGAACATGCACGACCTGATAGCGGTCGCGCTGCGGCACGTGGAGGGTTTCGACCAGCACTTCGTGGGTGACATCGAGCAGCCGCAGGATCTCTGCATCGCTTCGTCCCTCGATCAAATCAAACCGCAGAAACGGCATGTTGATGGCTCCTTGCTCGATCTGCCGAGAATCTGAAGCGCCGGTGCAACTGCCGGCGATCAGTTGCCCCCGCATAGCGAACCGACCGGAGTGGAGCTGATCCAATCCGCGTCAGTTTCAGTGTTTCGAAATGTCACGTGCGATCGCGGCTCTCGGCTCAGCCCATCAGGCGAACCGGACCGCTCTCTTCCGACTCGCTGCACTAAAGCACGCAGCTGGGCCGATGGATAATGATTATCCGAGATGGTTGCGATCTGAATCCCAGATCACGTCTCGTCGATGCGCCGAAGTGAGCAAGCCGATGGCCCGCGCGTCCGCCTATTTCTTCCAGGGGGCATCGCCGCGTGCCGCAGCCGCTGCGAAGACGCCCTGCTCGTAATCGATGAAGGCGCGTATCATCGCGCGGTAGGTGGCTTCCGCAACCTTGGGCGACAGCCCGTCCGCTTCCGCAAGTGCCATCGCCTTCTTCACGACGGCCTCGGCGCGCTCAGGCGCCTCGACCTGCGCAGGGTTGGCCTTGAAGCGGGCGGCCTCATGGACGTAGCGGCCGCGCTCGGCCATCAGGCGCACGATCTCGCGGTCGAGCCGGTCGATGTTGCTGCGCACCTCGCCAAGCGTCTTGCAGCAGGCGCCGTTGTCGACGGTAGGACTGCCCCACAGTGCCGGCGTATTGGTTGCGGGCTCCTCGGCCCACACCACGACGGGAATCAGAATCGTCAACAGAACCACCGGCAATCGCATCGAACGCCTCCCAGTCGGCGCGCACACCGGCAATTGTTATGCCGATTTTGTGCGCCGATGGAAACCACGATGGCCGGATCCATCTCGCGCTGCCTTGGAGCGATCAGCCGATGTCCATTGCGGCCAGCACCTCACCCACCTTCTTCTGGGCGTCCGGAGGCAGCGGCAAGATCGGACGCGGTGGCTCGGCCGCGCAGATCCCCCTGAGATTGGCGATCGCGTAGACGACGCGCAGGCTCGAGAAGGTCTTGAGCAGCTGCCAGACCGGCTGCAGACGCGCATCAAGCTGCCGCGCCCTGGCCGCATCTCCACTTGCCACGGCGCGGACGATGTCGAGGCAGACCTTGGGGAAGACCCCTGCGAGAACGCTGTACCAGGTCTCGCCGCCCGCCAGCAGCGCCTCGGTGCAATTCCAGTCGGCGCTGTAGCCGAGCGAGAAGCCGCCCGGCACCACAGCCCGCAATTCAGCGACATGGCCCGCCAAGGCAGACGCATCCAGCGCAGGACTCTTCACCGCAATAATCCCCTCCACATGACTCAAACGGCTGATCAAGGCCGGTGTGAACCGGAAATGCGTGGTGCCCGGATTGTCGTAGATGCAGATCGGCAATTTGCTTTCGCGCGCCACCGTTTGGAAATGCTCGAAGACCTCGTCATCCGTGAGGGGCGTATAGGAAACCGCCGCCAGCAGGCCGGCCGCCGCGCCGGCATCGCGCGCATCCTGCGCGAGCCTCACCGTATCGTCGGTCCGCAGCGCGCCGATGCCGACCAGGATCGGCGTCTTGCCGTCCGCGAGAGCGGCAGCCGCCTGCACGGCGCGGCGCCGCTCATCGCGGCTGAAATACGGATATGAACCGGTGCTTCCGAGCAGCCCGATCGAATCCACCTTGGCGGCGATCAAGGGCTCCAGCAATGCGCGGAGAGCGCCCGCATCGACCTGCCCATCACGAGACGAGGGCGTGATCGGAAAGGCGGAAAGCCCCTTGAGGTTGACCATCGATTGCTCCTGTTCAGTGACCGCCGCGCCAACGGCGAAATCGCATTCCGGCCGTTGCCGCAGCGCCATCAATCGCCGCGCGCAATGCCGCTTGCAAGGTCCAGTTTGCTGCGGACTTCACCGCAAACTGGTCCAGTGCTCGACGGATCCCGCGATCCGCGGAATTGTGTGGGCTGCGGTTATTCGAGCATCGTGGTCAGCTGCGCGCCCTCATCCGCCACGAACACTGCGATCAGCTCCGCCGGCTCCGTGGTGCTCGCATTGGCCGAGACCATGTGGGTCGAACCCGGCGGCTCGAAGAAGGACTGGCCGACCTTGAAGGTCTCGACCGGCCCGCCGCCGAGCTGGGAGCGGATCTCGCCCTTGGTGATGTAGGCCGTCACCGAGCCGGAATGACGATGCGGCGGCGTGAAGCCGCCGGGACCGTAGAACACGCGCACCACCGTAACGCGCTTGCCCGCCACGTTGGGCAGCGCATGCGAGGCGATGACCTCGACCTTGTCGAGCGGGGACGCGGCATTCGCACTGGCGCATAGCGGCGCGATCACCGCGGAAATCGCGTCCATCGGGGTCGGCAGCGCCTTGCCGATCACGAAGGCCGAAGCCAGACCCGCAATTGCGGCCAGCAAGACCGGCCGCGGCGGCCGCACGAATGCAAGAGATGGTGTCATCGCCATCGAGGTCATCGGTTGTTCTCCCCTGTCGATTGCACTTGAAATCGTCTCACGACGCCGCAGCGGCGACCCGCTGCCGGCGCGGCGGCGGCGTCCAGCGATAGGCGGCGCCGAACCGGTTCCAGACGTTGATCGAAGCGATCGCCGAGGTCAGATAGGTCAGCTCCTTTTCGGAGAATTCGGCGGTAGCTCGGCATAGACCTCGTCGCTGACGCCGTTCGGCAGGGTCGTCAGCGCCTCGGTCCAGGCCAGCGCGGCGCGCTCGCGCGCCGAGAACTGCGGCACCTCACGCCACACCACGACGAGATTGAGCTTGTCGACTGGCACGCCGAGGTTCTCGCCCTGCAGGATATGATACTGCACGCAGAAGGCGCAGCCATTGATCTGCGAGGCGCGCAGCTTGACCAGTTCGAGCAGTTGCTTGTCGAGACCGGCCTTCGCCGCGAACTGGCCGAGGTCACGCACGACGGCGAAGACGTCGGGGGCGAGCTTCTCGAAGTCGGTATATTCCTTGCGGGCATGTGACATTGGCTTGGCCTCATGTTATCAGTGTACTGATACATTATCAGAACTCTGATATTGAGCAAGACACAGACATTCGCGAAGGCAACATGGCGGCAATGCAGAAGCGAGGGAAATCCGGCACGGCCGAGCGGCGGCCGGCGGGGAAAGCGGCGCCGGGCAAGGTGGCGATCGGGGCGGAAGCAGACGCCCTGCCCGCCTCCGCCATCCCGCCGCCCGGCGAAGGCAAGCGCGGCGAACAGGGCTATCTCGCCTATCTGCTGCGCCAGGCACATGCGGCCTCACGGCTGTCGATGGAACGCCAGCTGGGACGCCTCGGCGTCACCTCGCCGCAATTCGTGGTGCTGACCATGCTGAAAGCCTATCCGGGTCTCTCAGGCGCCGATCTGGCCCGGGTGGCGCTGCTGACGCCGCAGACGGTCAGCGTGATCATCCGCAACCTCGAGCGCGACGGCGCGATCCGCAAGACGCCGCATCCGGTCCACGGCCGGGTGCTGCAATGGAGCCTGACCAGCCATGGAACCGCGCTGCTGGAGAAATGCCGCCACATCGCCCAGGCCCAGGAGCGCCGGCTCGCCGCCGGCCTCGATGCCAAGTCGGAACAGGTGGTCCGGCAATGGTTGTCAAAAATCGCCACAGATTTGCAGGATAGCTAGTTCTTGCGGCGTCATGACTTTGGTCCGTCCGGAAGGCGCCGCTAGACTGGATGCATGAAACAGCCTGATTCTCCGAATTCCCCTGCGCGCCGTGCCGTCTTGACGGCCGGGCTCGCTGCCGGCGTGATGCTCATCAATCCGTTCGGCGCGCTGGCCGCCGCGCCTCCGGGCTTCGACCAGTGGCGCGACAATTTCCGCGCCCGCGCGCTGGCAAAAGGCATTTCGGAGGCGACCTGGAATCGCTGCATGGCGCGGGTCGAACCCGACATGAGTGTGTTCAAGCAGATGCGCAACCAGCCGGAATTCCACGAGCAGATCTGGCAGTACATCAACCGCCGCGTCTCCGACTGGCGCATCATCCACGGCCGCGAGGCGCTCAAGAAGAACGAGGCGCTGTTCGCCCGGATCGAGCGTGACTTCGGCGTCGAGCGCGGCACGCTGCTCGCACTGTGGGGTGTCGAGTCCGCCTATGGCGATCCGCTGGTGCAGCAGAACCACATGACGCCGGTGTTTCCCTCGCTCGCGGCGCTCGCCTGGAACGAGCCGCGCCGCAAGGCCTATTGGGAGACCGAGCTGATCAACGCGATGAAGATCGTGCAGCGCGGCTGGAGCACGCCGCAGGAGATGAACGGCTCCTGGGCCGGTGCGATGGGCCACTCGCAGTGGATGCCGGAAGTCTGGCTCAATGTCGGCTTCGACTATGACGGCGACGGCAAGGTCTCGCCGTTCGGCCGGCCCGACGATGCGCTCGGCTCGACCGCGAAATATCTCGTCAATCGCGGCAAGTGGCACCGCGGCGAGCACTGGGGCTACGAGGTCCGCGCGTCCGGCGGCGCCAGCGGCAGCCGCACCTATGCGGCCTGGGCCAGCGCCGGCGTCGTCAGAGCCGACGGCCAGCCGTTTCCGCAGCCGAACGCGTCGGCGCAGCTCTGGATCCCGGTCGCCGGCGGTCCCGCGTTCCTGCTCGGCCCGAACTTCAATTCGGTGAAGAGCTACAATCCCTCGATGAACTATGCGCTCGCGATCTGCCATCTCGGCGACCGCTGTCTCGGCGGCCCACCCTTCATCCAGCCCTTCCCCGGCTCGGAGCGCGCGCTCACGCTCGCCGAGGTGCAGGAAATGCAGACGCGGCTGACCAAGGCCGGCTTCGACACCGGCGGCACCGACGGCCGCGTCGGCAACGACACCATGAAGGCGATCAAGGACTTTCAGATCAAGGCCGGCCTGCTGCCCGCCGATGGCTACGGCGGGCTCAAGGTGCTGGCACGGCTGCGGCAAGGCGGCTGACTGCCGTCATTGCGAGGAGCGAAGCGACGAAGCAATCCATGCCACCGCATGCGTGGATCGATGGATTGCTTCGCTTCGCTCGCAATGACGGAGATCAGTTTGGCTGCCGCACCACCCCGCCGGCATTCATGCCGCCGTCGATGACGAGCTCGCTGCCGGTGACATAGCGCGATGCATCCGAGGCGAGGTAGAGCACGCCTTGGGCGATCTCGATCGCCTGGCCGGCGCGGCCGAGCGGCGTCGCGAACCTTGCGCGCTCCTCCGGATCGATCGGTGCATTCTGGCCGGCGCCCGTCGCGCCGGTCGGGATCTTGCCCCAGATCGGCGTGTCGATGATGCCGGGATGCACGGAGTTGACGCGGATGCCGTCGCCGATCTGCGCGCATTCCATCGCGATCGATTTGGCGAACAGCCGGACCGCGCCCTTGGTGGCGCTGTAGCCGGAGAGCGTTGCCGCACCACGCAGGCCGGCCAGCGACGACATCATGATGATCGAGCCGCCGCCATGCTTGCGCATCAGCGGCAGCGAATGCTTCACCGACAGGAACACGCCATCGATATTGATGGCGGTCTGCCGGCGCCAATCCGCGAGCGACATCTCGACAATCGACGGCGCGCCGATGCCGATGCCGGCGTTGGAGACCATGATATCCAGGCGGCCATGGCGCTTGCCGATGTCAGCGACGACCTCGATCCAGCGCTCCTCGCTGGTGACATCCTGCGGCAGGAAGCTCACCTTGCGCCCGGCCTTGGTGAGCCGCGCTGCGAGCTCGGGTCCCCTCAACTCGTCGATATCGGTCGCAACGACCGTCGCGCCTTCCTGTGCCAACAATTCGACGATCGCTTCGCCAATACCCGACGCGCCGCCGGTCACCAGCGCGACCTTGCCTTCAACCTGTCCTGCCATGTCCTCTCCCAACGTTTCTTATCGGATCACCGCCGGGCCCTGATCCGGTGCCGCGACGTCGAGGACACGGAATTGCACACGTTCGCTGCCTTGCCAACGGTCGACCGCAAGAGAGCCCGCCACGTGCAATTGCTGACCGCGATTTTGCGTCAAGGCGCTGCCGAGCTTCTGTCCGACGGAGCGGAATGCGATACCGTTGACGATGGAACCGTCGCCGGACTTGAAGCGCAGCCGCAAGTGCGCCTGTCCGACCTCGTCGGCGTAGACCAGTTGATGCGACGGCAGCGCGATCACCGGCTCCGGATTGGCGCTGCCGAACGGCCCCGCGCGATTGAGCGTCGCGGCGAATTCCGGCGTCACCGCGCGCGCGGCCACGGCGCCGTCGATGAACAGCTCGTTCTCGTGACGCGAGTTGGCGACGTCGGCCGCCAGCGCGCTCTCCATGAAGGCGCGGAATTCGGCGAGCTTCTCCTTGCGCAGCGTGACGCCGGCCGCCATCGCGTGCCCGCCGCCCTTCATCAGCAGGCCGTCACGCACCGCCTGCCGCACCGCCTTGCCGAGATCGACGCCGCCGATCGAGCGGCCCGATCCGGTGCCGATGCCACCCGGCTCGAGCGCGATCGCAAACGCCGGACGCGCGAACTTCTCCTTCAGGCGTGCCGCGACCAGCCCGACCACGCCGGGGTGCCATCCTTCCGCCGCAGTGACGATGACCGCGCCTTTGTCCTCGAGCCCGAGCGAAGCCAATGCCTCCGCTTCGGCCTGTGCTTCAGCCGCCTGCTCGATCACGCGCCGTTCGTTGTTGAGACGATCGAGCTCGGCCGCGATCCGCGCGGCCTCCGAGACATCGCCTTCGAGCAGCAGCCGCACGCCGAGATCGGCACGCCCGATGCGGCCGCCGGCATTGATGCGCGGCCCCAGCATGAAGCCGAGATGCCAGCCTCCGGCGGGCCGTTGAGCCGCGCCACATCCATCAGCGCGGTGTGGCCGACATGGTCGCGGCGGCGCATCGCGATCAGGCCTTTTGCAACGAAGGCCCGGTTGAGCCCGATCAGCGGCGCGACGTCGGCGACGGTGCCGAGCGCGACGTGATGCAGCACGCTGAGCAGGTCCGGCTCCGGCATCTCGCGGGTCCAGAACCCGCGCTGGCGCAGCTCGCGATTGACGGCGACCAGCGTGACGAACACCAGGCCGACGGCGGCGAGATGACCGAGCCCGGAGAGATCGTCGGGCCGGTTCGGATTCACCAGCGCGTCGACCTCGGGTAATTCATCGCCGGTCTGGTGATGATCGATCACGACCACCGACATGCCGAGCTTCCTGGCTTCCGCCAGCGGCTCGATGCTGGTGGTGCCGCAATCGACCGTGACCAGCAGCGTCGCGCCCTTGGCCGCCAGCGCACGGACAGCGTCGACGTTCGGCCCATAGCCTTCGAAGATGCGGTCGGGAATGTGGATCAGCGGGTCCAGTCCGCAATGGCGCAAATGCCAGGTCAGCAGCGCCGCCGAGGTCGCGCCGTCGACATCATAGTCGCCGAAGATCGCGACCTTTTCGCCACGAACAGCTGCATCCGCGATGCGCCTGGCCGCGTGCTCCATCTCGGTCACCGTGTGCGGGTCCGGCATCAGCTTGCGGATGGTCGGGTCGAGGAAGTCGGCGACCTCGTCGATCGCGACGTCGCGCCCCGCCAGCACCCGCGCCAGCATTTCCGGCAATTGATAGCGCTGCACGATCGCGAGCGCCCGCGCCGCGCCGCGCGCATCCAGCCGGTCGCGCCAGAGCTTTCCGGTCAGCGACCGCGTCACGCCAAGGAACGCCTGTGGCGTCTCGATGGGCAGTGCCGATGCGTGAAGTGTCATGATCCCTTCCGAACCAGAGCGTTTTCGAGCGAGGTGGGCACCGGTTCGCGTGAAGAAAACGCGTCAAACAAAAATCCGGAACATCGGTCCTGATCCAATCAGGGCCGATGCGTCCGGAAGGAATCGTAGCCCTTCAATGAATCGCAGGCCAGTTCTAGCAGCCCATCCGGCTGGCGATTTCCCCGAAATCCTTGGCCACGATGTCCCACGCCCCGGTGGCCTCGAAATCGACCTTCTGCAGCGGACCGTATTCGGTCGGCCGCGCCACGAAGGCGGTCTTCAGGCCGTGCTTCTGCGCGTGCTTCAGGTCGTAATTGTGGGCGGCGACCATCATCACCTGCTCCGGCGGCAGGCACAGCAGTTTCGCGGCGCCGAGATAGGTTTCCGGATCGGGCTTGTAGTGCTCGAACAGCTCGGCCGACATCACGAGGTCCCACGGGAGCCCTGCGAACTTCGCCATGTTGGTGAGCAGTGCGACGTTGCCGTTGGAGAGCGGCGAGATGATGTATTTGGTCTTCAGCCGGGTCAGGCCGGCGACGCTGTCGGGCCACCCATGCAGGCGATGCCAGCCCTTCGTCAGGTGCTGCAAATCGACCTCGGTCAGATCCTTGATGCCGAGCTGCGCGACCAGCTTTTCCAGCGAACGGCGGTGCAAGACGTCGAGGATCACGTAACCGTTCTGCGGGTTCTTGCGCACCTCGTCCATCGAGGCCGTGTAAACCGCGCGCCAGCCGTCGACCAGCGCGGTCCAGTCGGCCTTGATGCCGCGCGTCTCGCCCCATGTGGTGAAATCGTTGATCAGGCTGGTGCGCCAATCGACCACGGTGCCGAACACGTCGAACACCAGGGCCTTCACTCCCGCAAGATCGGATGTCATATTTCATTGCTCCAATTTGCATAATCGTTCTTGGCCCGGCCGGACGCGCCGAACGTCCCCATATAGCGTTGCTTGACGTGAATATCCATTGCACGACAACATAGGTGGATCGCTCGGCCCTTCCGTCCGCAAGAGTTGGCGAACGTTCCCGTGCGCTAACCCAATCAGGGGCTAGTCGACCCATGAGCCAACCGACCACGAGCCAACCGATCGCATCCGTTCTCCTGCAAAGCGCGAGGCCCGTCGATCTGCAGCAACTGGCTGATGTACTGCGACGACGCCATCCGGATCGTCCCTGGAAAGTCGACACCGCCGCCGCATCCATCCAAGGCGGCGATCACATCATTTCTCTTGCTCTCGTCGAGGCGCCGAAACCGAAGGATGATGCGCTTTGGGAGCGCGCCGGGCTCCTCTGGCGAGACGGGCGTCAGCTCGTCGACCGCCACAATGCCCATGTCGTGGTCTCAGCAACGGACGCCAATGCTGGCGAACTTGAACGCGCGAGGATCGCAACCGCCGTCGTCGGCGGTCTGCTCGCAACGCTGCCCGAGGCCTGCGCCGTCATCTGGAGAGACCTGCTTGGCCGCGAGCCTCAGAGATGGCTGAAGGACTCCGAACAATCGTTCGCGCCTGCACCAGGCTACCCGTTCCTGCTTTGGATCGACATCCTTCCGTTCAAGTCGGTCGAGTCGACCGGCGCGCTGACTGTGGGGCTATTTTCGTACATCGGCCGTGACATCGAGTGCGACCTTCCAGGCATGGCGCTGCCCGACCTGGTCGGCAAGGTCGCGTTGATCGCCTGCCAGATCATCGCGCGCAGTCAAGAGGTCAAGGATGGCGAGGTGTTCGCGGTGTCCGCCACTGAGCGCTTCACGCTGCGCCATGCCGTTTCCCGCTTCAACGGCGTGCCGGTATTGAGAATCGGCGCCGTAACGCCCCGCAGTCCAGCCAAGCGCTATCCGATCATCTCGCCAGCTACGGTAAGGGATCATCCGCTCCTGGCCCTGCTGACACGCGCTGGACTTTTCGATGCGAGCAGCCCCGACAACCACGTCGAGCTGCAACCCGCCAGCTATGAATCGGAGATCCGACTCGACGCCTACGATCAGGGCATCAACGGCGTGTTATCGCGGATCTTGATCAGCGACGCCTATGTCGCTGCCGACCAGAGGGCGCGCGACGCGCTCGCGCGAGGTGAAACCGGCGCGGCAAGGGAAGCACTGCTTCCCTTTGCCGGAGAGATCACCAAGCTGCAGGGCGCCCTGAAACTCGGGCTGTCGCAGGGCCGCGTATTCATGTTCCTGCCGAAGCAGAGCATGACCAAACTCTCCTAGAGTCCGCCTCAATCGAGGTGGAACTTCTCGAGCTGGCGGTGCTCGGCCTTGATGTAGCGCACGGTGCCGGTGACCGAGCGCATCACGACTGTCTCGGTCTCGATCACGTCCTTCTTGAACTTGACGCCGGTCAGCAGCGAGCCTGTCGTGACGCCGGTGGCGGCGAACAGGCAGTCGCCCTTCGCCATGTCCTCGATGCCGTAGATCATCTTCGGATCGGTGACGCCCATCTTGTGCGCGCGCTCGCGCTTCTCCTCGGTGTCGAGGATCAGGCGGCACTGCATCTGGCCGCCGATGCAGCGCAGTGCGACTGCGGCCAGCACGCCCTCGGGAGCGCCGCCGGTGCCGATATACATGTCGACGCCGGTCTCATCGGGCTTGGCGCAGTGAATGACGCCGGCGACGTCGCCGTCAGTGATCAGCTGCACGGCAGCGCCGGTCGAGCGCACGCTATTGATGATGTCGGCATGGCGCGGACGGTCGAGCACCAGCACGTTGATGGCGGTCGGGTCGACGCCCTTGGCCTTGGCGAGCCGTCGCACGTTGTCGGCCGGCGGCGCGTCGAGCTCGATCACATTCTTGGCGTAGCCCGGGCCGATCGCGATCTTCTGCATGTAGACGTCGGGCGCGTGCAGCAGCGTACCGCCGTCGGCCATCGCCATGGTGGCGATCGAGCCCGGCATGTTCTTGGCGCACAGCGTCGTGCCTTCGAGCGGGTCGACCGCGATGTCGACCTTGGGACCGGCATTGAGGCCGACCTTCTCGCCGATGAACAGCATCGGCGCCTCGTCGCGCTCGCCCTCGCCGATCACGACCGTCCCCTCGATCGGCAGCTTGTTGAGCTCGCGCCGCATCGCGTCGACCGCGGCCTTGTCGGCGGCCTTCTCCTGGCCGTGGCCGCGCAGCCGCGCGGCCGACACCGCAGCGCGCTCCGTCACGCGCACGATTTCGAGCGTCAGGATGCGCTCGAGCAGCATCTGCGGCGGAACGGAAATATGGGTCGACATCGGCGTACTCCTTAAGCCTCGGGGACAGGCCAGCCTGCCCGCATCAATCGTCTCACGCCCGACCCGTTCAGGCCATGCGTTAGTTTTTCTCGATCCGGATCACCTGCGGCCTGCCGCTGATGACCTTATCGCGCTGCACTGCGGCCAGCGCACGATGCACCGCATCCTCGCTGGTCGCATAGGTAATCAGAATGACCGGAACCGGTGAAGGTTTTTTGGCCGCACCGTTCACATCGACGCCATCCGGATGCCGCTGCACGATGGATTCCAGAGATATCTTCTGTTCCGCCAGCCGGGTGGCGATTGTTGCGGCAGTGCCTGCAAGATCGCGCGCCATCAGGCGGATATAATAGCCGCCCTCATGGCGTTCCATCGGCGCCTTGGTGGTGTCGCGCAACCGCTCCACCGGGCGGCCGAACGGCTTGGCGCGGATGCCACGCGCGACGTCGGCGATGTCGGCGACCACGGCCGAGGCGGTCGCGCCGCCGCCGGCGCCCGGGCCCACCAGTGTGATCGGCGGAATGCCCTCGCCGTCGATCGCGACCGCATTGGTGACACCCATCACCTGCGCGATCGAGGATGATTTCGGCACCATGGTCGGGTGCACGCGCTGCTCAATGCCCTTTGCCGTGCGCACGCAACGCCGAGCAGCTTGACCCGGTAGCCGAGTTCCGCAGCCGCCTTGAGGTCTTCCGGCGTGATCGAGGAGATGCCTTCGACATAGACAGCGCTTTCCGCGACCTTGGTTCCGAAGGCGAGGCTCGCCAGGATCGCAAGCTTCTGCGCGGTGTCGTGACCATCGACGTCGAACGACGGATTGGCTTCGGCATAGCCGAGGCGCTGGGCGTCCTTCAGGCATTCCTCGAACGACAACCCCTCCTGCTCCATCCGGGTCAGGATGTAATTGCAGGTGCCGTTCAAGATACCATAGACGCGGTTGACGCTGGTGCCGGCGAGACCCTCGCGCAGCGTCTTGATGACCGGGATCGCCGCGCCGACCGCCGCCTCGAAATTCAGCGCGCCGCCGTGCTTCTCGGCGGCTGCGGCAAGACGCAGTCCATGCTTGGCGATCAGCGCCTTGTTGGCGGTGACGACCGACTTGCCCGCCTTCAGTGCGGTCTCGATCGCGGACAGCGCGGGATCGCCGGCGCCGCCCATCAGTTCGACAAAGCAGTCGATGTTGGGATCTTCGGCCAGCGCCTCGGGACTCTTCGCCCAGGCGATGTCGCGCAGGTCGAGGCCGCGCTTCTTGGCTTTCGAGCGCGCCGTGACGGCGACGACGCGAACGGACCGGCCGCTGCGCTCGGCCAGCGCCCGTCCTTGCGTTTCGATGAGGCGGACGACATCGGCACCGACGGTGCCGAGCCCCGCTATGCCCACGTTCAGGGGTGCGACCATGGATTTAAGGGACCTGGAGATTAAGCAACCTGGAAGGATTAGCGTCGGTTGGCGAGAGGAACGACGTTGTGCAACGTTTCGATGCCGCTTTCAAGGAAGCGGCGCACGCCGCGCGCGGCCTGCCGGATGCGCTGCTCGTTCTCCACCATGCGATGCGGACATAGCCCTCGCCGTGCTCGCCGAATGCGACGCCCGGCGACACCACGACGCCGGATTCTCCACCATCAGGGTTGCGAACTGCATGCTGCCGACCGCCTCGAACTCCTTGGGCAGCGGCGCCCAGGCGAACATCGAGGCCTGCGGCGGCGGAATGTCCCAGCCGGCGCGGCCAAATGACTCAACCAGCGCATCGCGCCGCTTGCGGTAGGTGTCGCGCATCTCGCGGATACAGTCGTCGGGACCGTTCAACGCCGCGGTCGCCGCCACCTGGACCGGCGTGAAGGCGCCGTAATCGAGATAGGATTTGACTCGCGCCAGCGCTGCGATGATGCGCTCATTGCCGACCGCAAAGCCCATGCGCCAGCCGGCCATCGAGAACGTCTTCGACATCGAGGTGAATTCGACGGTGACGTCGATCGCGCCGGGCACCTGCAGCACCGACGGCGGCGGCTTGTCCTCGTCGAAATAGACTTCTGCGTAGGCAAGATCGGACAGGATGAAGATGTCGTGTTTCTTCGCGAATGCGACGAGATCCTTGTAGAAGTCGAGGTCGGCGACATAGGCGGTCGGGTTCGACGGATAGCAGACGATCAGCGCGATCGGCTTCGGGATCGAATGGACGATCGCCCGCTCGACCGCCTCGAAGAATTGCGGCGTCGGCTCCGAGGGCACCGAGCGGATCACGCCGCCTGCCATCAGGAAGCCGAATGCATGGATCGGGTAGCTCGGGTTCGGGCACAGCACGACGTCGCCGGGCGCGGTGATCGCCTGCGCCACGTTGGCAAACCCCTCCTTCGAGCCGAGTGTCGCAACGACCTGGGTATCGGGGTTGAGCTTGACGCCGAAGCGGCGCGCGTAATAGGCGGCCTGCGCCTTGCGCAGGCCATTGATGCCGCGGGAGGCCGAGTAGCGGTCGGTCCGCGGCTTGCCCAGCGTCTCCTTGAGCTTCTCGATGACGTGCGGCGGGGTCGGCAGGTCCGGATTGCCCATGCCCATGTCGATGATATCGGCCCCGGCGTTGCGCGCGGTCGCCTTGGCCTGGTTGACCTTTTCAAACACGTAAGGCGGCAGACGGCGAATGCGGTAAAAATCTTCCATGGGACCCTTGCTCCGACAACCGCGATGCCAGAATCGCCCCCTTTGCTGGGTTTACGGAAGCCTTAACGGCCTCTTCCAGAAATCACACCAAGTCAATGACTTAGAGCAAATTCAGGGGCACGATCTGGGGGCTGCGGCCGGATCTGCGGTTGAATTGGATTTCTTTTAGCACGGACACCGGGCGGCGCCAGCGCTGATCGGCCGCTCGCTGCGGCCTCACTTGCCGGCCTGGGCCGCCGTCGAGGCCTGGCGCGCGCGCGCGGCGATCAGCTCCTGCTCGATCTTGGCCTGATCCGCCGGCTTGATCGTCGGATCGGCGCGGTCGGGCGGCAGGTCATGGACCGGGAGGTAGCCGTTGGCATCCTTTTGACGCGCCGGCGCGTCGGCCGGCATTGCCATATCGGCGATCGTGCTCGAGCACCCGCCCAGCGCCAGCAATGACGCGAGCAGCACCGCGGCCGCGAGCCCCCTGTTCTTCATATCGATCGGCATGCGCCGAATTGTCCCCAACAAGCTAGCGCGCACGTCGCACGGTTGCCGACACGGGTCGCACTGGTACGAGCCTTGCAGCGTCTCCGCTGCGTTAATCCCAGCTTTAGTCGTTTCAAACCATTGTCGCCCGAAACGCTTAAAGCGTGAACAACAAAAGCGACCCCTGAGGCTTCAATATGACGGAACAAAGATTTTTTGTCGCACCGCAACACAGCGAAACATCGGATTTTCACTGATTTTCGTTGCCGCACCGCGCGATGACGCCCCCCAAACGACGCGATATTGTCCTTCAGATGAGCAACGTCAGCACCGACACCCAAGCCACCCCGAAATTCAACGCCGAAGCCTTCGCCATGAACATCGCGCGGGCGATGGAGAGCAGCGGCCAGGCGCTGGCAGCCTATCTCAAGCCGCGCCAGACCGGAGAAGTCCGCGACAATCCGCCGAACGAGCTTGGTGAGGTCATCAAGACCTTCAGCGTGATCGCCGAATACTGGCTGTCCGACAAGGAGCGCGCCTCCTCGCTGCAAATGCAGCTCGGCAAGGATTACCTCGATCTCTGGGGCTCGGCCGTGCGCCGCATGGCCGGCGAAGCCGATGCCAAGCCCGCGATCGCGCCGGCCGCGCGCGACAAGCGCTTCCAGGATCCGGAGTGGAAGTCGAATCAGTTCTTCGACTTCATCCTCCAGCTTTATCTGCTGACCTCGAAATGGGCGCAGCAGCTGGTGAACGACGCCGACGGCATCGACCCGCACACCCGCAAGAAGGCCGAATTCTACGTCCAGCAGATCACCAACGCGCTGGCGCCGTCGAACTTCGTCTTGACCAATCCGGAAGTGCTGCGCGCCACGGTCGAGACCAACGGCGACAATCTGGTGCGCGGCATGAAGATGCTCGCCGAGGATATCGAGGCCGGCCACGGCACGCTGAAGATCCGCCAGTCCGATTCGAGCAATCTCGAGGTCGGCGTCAACATGGCGACGACGCCGGGCAAGGTGATCTACCAGAACGAGCTGATGCAGCTCATCCAGTATTCGCCGGCAACGGAGAACGTGCTGCGCACGCCGCTCCTGATCGTGCCGCCATGGATCAACAAGTTCTACATCCTCGATCTGCGCCCTGAGAAATCCTACATCAAATGGTGCGTCGACCAGGGCATCACGGTGTTCGTGATCTCCTGGGTCAATCCGGACAAGGAGCTCGGCAAGAAGACCTGGGCCGACTACATGACCGAAGGCCCGCTCACGGCGATGGACGTGATCGAGAAGGTCACCGGCGAGATGAAGGTGCACACCGCCGGCTATTGCGTCGGCGGCACCATGCTCGCCTCGACGCTCGCCTATCTCGCCGAGAAGCGCCGCCAGCGCGTGACGTCGGCGACGTTCTTTGCCGCGCAGGTCGACTTCACCCACGCCGGCGACCTGCTGGTGTTCGTCGACGAGGACCAGATCTCGGCGCTGGAACGCGACATGCAGGAATCCGGCGTGCTCGAAGGCAGCAAGATGGCGATGGCCTTCAACATGCTGCGCTCCAACGACCTGATCTGGTCGTATGTCGTGAACAATTATCTGAAGGGCCAGCCGCCCTCCTCGTTCGACCTGCTGCACTGGAATTCGGATGCGACGCGGATGCCGTCGTCGAACCACTCCTACTATCTGCGCAACTGCTATCTGGAGAACCGGCTCTCGACCGGCACCATGGTGCTCGACAACACGCTGCTCGATCTGTCGAAGGTGAAGGTACCGGTCTACAACCTCGCCGCACGCGAGGATCACATCGCTCCGGCGGAATCGGTGCTGTACGGTTCGCAGTTCTTCGGCGGACCGGTGAAGTATGTGCTGGCCGGCTCCGGCCATATCGCCGGCGTGGTCAATCCGCCTGCGTCGAAGAAGTATCAATACTGGACCAACGACAACATTAAGGACATCAAGCTCGCCGATTGGCTGAAGGGCGCCGAGGAGCACAAGGGATCGTGGTGGCCCGACTGGCGCAGCTGGCTGGAGGGCCATGATCCGGAGACGGTGCCGGCGCGCATCGTGGGCTCGAATGGGGCGCAGGTGCTCGAGGATGCTCCGGGCAGCTATGTCCGCGTCCGCGCGTAGCGCCAACTCTTCCGCTCAGCTATAAACGGACGATCCCGGCGGTCGGGAATCGAATTGACGTGAGGGGGAGACGATGACGCGCGAACTGTTCTGGCTGTCGCTGACGGTGATCCTGACCGGGCTGTTGTGGATCCCCTACATCATCAACCGCTGCCAGGTACGCGGCCTCTCCGGCGCCATGGGCAATCCCTCGCGCGGCGACAAGCCGCATGCCGAATGGGCCAACCGGCTGATGTTCGCGCATGACAACGCGGTGGAGAATCTCGTGATCTTCGCGCCGCTGGTCCTGATCCTCAACGCCGCCGACTACTCCACCAAATGGACCGTGCTCGCCTGCGCCGTCTATTTCTGGGCCCGCGTCGCCCACCTGATCGTCTACACGCTCGGCCTGCCGGTGTTCCGCACCCTGGCCTTCACGGTCGGCTTCCTCGCCCAGGCGGTGCTGGCACTCGCGATCTTCAAGATCGTCTGAGCAACGGATTCGCGCCGGCCGGTGACGGCCGCGCCGGCGCTATTCCTCGTCCTTGCGCACGACGATATGCAGCATCGTCGCGGGCGCTTCGTCAAAGCTCTTGATCTCGCTGGTGTCGGACGAGACCTGCGTCCATGCCCCTGACGCTGCGTAGGTCGCCGCCAGCCAATCGGCCTCCGGATAATTGTAGTAGCGGCCGATGCTGTCGCGGCCATCGCCATGGCCGATCTTGTAGCTCGCGTAGAAGACGCCGCCCGGTTTCAGCGCGCGATGGATGCGGCCGAGGATGCCCGCGAGTTCGTCGCGCGGCACGTGCAGCAAGCAGGCGCTCGCCCAGACGCCGTCATAGGCCTCGCGATCCCTTAGCTCATCGAACAGCATCGCCTCGACGGGATGGTTGATGCGGCGCGAAGCGACCTGAGCCATCTCCGGCGAGTCATCGGTCGCGCGCAGCACAAAGCCTTCCGCGAGCATGACGGCGGCATGATTGCCGGCGCCGCAGCCGAGCTCGAGGATCGCGCCGCCCGGCGGCAACAGCTTGAGAAAGCCGATCAACCGAGTGGACGGTGCTTTCGCCCACCCGGCATAGGCCTCGGCATTGTGCCGGTAGAATTGCAGCGTGGCGTCGTCCACGATGCGTGCCGTCAGATGTCGGAGAGCCCGAGCATCAGCCGCATGTTCTGCACGGCGGCACCCGAGGCGCCCTTGCCCAGATTGTCGAGCCGGGCGACCAGTACCGCCTGGCGATGCTTGTCGCTGGCGAACACATAGAGCTCGAGCTGGTTGGTCTCGTTGAGCGCTTCCGGTTCGATCTTCCCGGCCGCGGCCGCCTCGTTCTGCAGCGGCATCGCCGAGACGTATTTGCTGCCGGCGTACCACTTCGCCAGCACCGCCTGCAGATCGGCTCCATCAGGCTTGCCCGGCAGCGCGTCGAGCTGCAGTGGCACCGACACCAGCATGCCTTGCCGGAAGTTGCCGACCGACGGAATGAACAGCGGCCGCCGCGTCAGATGCGAGTAGAGCTGCATCTCCGGCACGTGCTTGTGCTCGAAGCCGAGGCCGTAGAGGTGGAAGGCCGGCGCCGAGCCGTCCTCGAAGCTTGAGATCATCGACTTGCCGCCGCCCGAATAGCCGCTCACCGCGTTGATGGTGACGGGATAATCGGCGGGCAGCAGCCCGGCATCGACGATCGGCCGCAGCAGCGCGATCGCGCCGGTCGGATAGCAGCCCGGGTTGGAGACCTTCGGCGCGGTACGGATCTTGTCGGCCTGGTCGGGCGCGAGCTCGGCGAAGCCATAGGCCCAGTCGGGCGCGACCCGATAGGCGGTCGATGCGTCGAGCACCTTCGGTGCTGAATTGCCCATCGTGTCGATCAGCGCGACGGTCTCCTTGGCGGCCTCATCAGGCAGGCAGAGGATCACGAGATCCACCTCCTCCATCAGCGCGCGCTTGGCGCCGGCGTCCTTCCGCTTGTCCTCGGCGATGTGCTTGACCGCGACGTCGCCGATGGAATGCAGCCGCTCCTGGATGCCGAGACCGGTGGTGCCGGACGCGCCATCGACGAACACGGCCTTGGTCGCACCGCTCTTGGTTTTCGGCTGGTGGGTGTCGGTGAGGGTCATGGCACGTTCCTTTCGAGCTCGTTCGTTTCGTTTGCTAACACATCTGGCCGCGCTGCGCCGCCAATCCGAGGATGGGCAATTATCGTTGGATCGAGCATATTCTCGTTCACGACAAACACCCCCACTATGGAAACAGTGCGATCTGCTCCAGTCCGGTGGTTTCGGGCAAGCCGAACATCAGGTTCATGTTCTGGATCGCCTGTCCGGCCGAACCCTTCACAAGATTGTCGAGCGTCGAGAGCACAATGGCGCGGTTCTTGATCCGGTCGGCAACGACGCCGATCTGAACGTAATTCGAACCGCGCACGTTCTGCGTCTGTGGCAGCACGCCCTTCTTCGTCACATATACGAACGGCTCGTTGGCGTAAGCCCTTTCCAGCTCGGCGCGCAAATCGTCCGGCGTAGCCCCGTTGAGCTTGACATAGGATGTGCAGAACTCACCACGCGCCATCGGAATGAGATGCGGGGTGAAGTTCACGGTCACGGCCGAGCCCGCGGCTACGCCGATCTCCTGCTCGATCTCCGCCGAGTGTCGATGGCTTCCGATCGAATAGGGCGACAACCCTTCGCCGGCCTCGCTGAACAGCGTGTTCTGCTTCAGTCCGCGTCCGGCGCCTGTGACGCCCGACTTTGCGTCGATGATGATATCGTCGACGTCGATCAGCTTTGCCTTCGCCAGCGGAACAAGTGCCAGCAGCACTGCGGTCGGATAGCAGCCGGGGCAGGCCACCAGTCGCGCGGCCGTGATCTGCTCCCGGTAGAGTTCGGTCAGCCCATAGACGGCCTCGCCCTGCAATTCGAACGCCCGGTGCTCATGGCCGTACCACTGCGCGTAGCTGTCCTTGTCGCGGAGCCGGAAATCCGCGGACATATCGAGGATCTTGATTCCGGGATTGGCCTTGAGCACCGCAGCGATGATCTCCTGCGTCGTCCCGTGCGGCAGTCCGCAGAACACGGCATCGAGCCGCGTCCAGTCGACCTTTTCCCATTCCACGAGTTTTGGCAGGTCGAGCATAAAGAAGTGAGGAAACACTTCGCTCATCGTCTTGCCGGCATGGGTGTTGGCGGTAAGCGCTGTGATATCGGCATTCGGGTGCCGCGCCAGCAGACGCACCGCGTCGGCGCCGGTGTAGCCGGACGCGCCCAAGATGCCGATTTTCTTCTTCGTCATCACACGCCCCCTTGAAGCGTCGTCATTTCGGTTTGTGTCGTTGCGAAAGCCTCCGGGCGCACCTCGCGCATCAAAGCGGCGATCTGCCGGGCACCAGCTTCGGCCTGCAAAGCGAGCGCGTTACCGACCGCCGCAAAGTCGGTCTCGGACTTGTGCTGATTCAGCTTGAAGCTGCCCTCCACCTCTTCCACCGTCATCTGGAGGCCCACGATGGCCTGCTTCATTGCTTCCAACCGCGCGGCCGTCATCTTGGCTGACGTCCACGGTCTTTTCGGCAACAGCCAGTCCTCGAACTTGCCCGTCAGCACATCGATTTGAACCGCGAGTTCCTCACCCGACAGGGTCCGCACCGGCCCGGTTAGATGCACCGCCTGATAGAGCCAGGTCGGCACCTGATCGGGTGACACGTACCAGTCCGGCGAAACATAAGCGTCGGCGCCGGTGACGGCCAGCAGCCAGGGGGCTCCGCCCGCCAGCTTTACCAGCGGATTGTGACGGGCAACATGAAACAGCGCCCGCGGCGTGCCGTCGTCGGCATAGGTCAGATAGAACGGCAGCGCGGACGCGATCGGCTTGCCGCCGTCCCACGCACAGGCAAGGCCAAAGCCGCGCGCCTCCGCGAAGGCGAGGCTTGCGGCGCGGTCTGGCTTGAAAGGCTGCGGCGTATACATGATCGAACACTCCTGCTTGACGAAGGAGCCGCCAGATCGAAACCGCGTGTCTTTTTGAGGAGAGCGCCGCGGGATCAGGTCCGGCGGCAGAGGCGATGGTCTTAAACGCGAGCGACCGCCCATACCGCAAGAATGCGGCGGCGGCGGGCGATGATGATGGTCGCGGCGTTGATCATGGGCGCGGCTATAAGGCCGCGCTCCTTTTGCGTCAAGGAAAACCGTCAGATCACCGGATTCCACGGCGCCGGCACGACACGGTAGCCGCTGCCGTCCTTCACCACATTGCCGAGGCCCGGGAACGGATAGTGGAAGCCCTGCACCTGGAGCCGCTCCGCGACGATCATGTCGTAGACGCGGCGGCGGGTCTTCTCGGCGACGTCGGCGTCCTGGTCGAAGAACGCGTGCCAGCCGGGATTGGTCGCGAACAGATGCGGATTGTTGGTGACGTCGGACTGGATGAAGACCTTCTCCGAGCCCGAGGCCAGCACGTAGGAGGTATGGCCCGGCGTATGGCCGACGGTCTCGACCGAGGTGAGGCCCGGCGCGATCTCCTTGCCCCATTCATAGGGCGTGACCTTCTTCTTGAGGGCAGCCTCGAAGATGTTGCGGTTGTTCTTGAACAGGCCCTGCATGCGGCCGGCGGGCGCACGGCTCATTTCGCCATCGTCCATCCAGAACTTCCATTCGGTCGCCGGCACCAGCACTTCGGCGTTCGGGAATGCCGGCGTGCCTTCGGCCGTCAGCAGGCCGTTCACGTGATCGCCGTGGAAGTGCGAGATCACGACCATGTCGACATTCTTGGGATCGAATCCGGCGGCGACCAAATTGTCGGCGAACAGACCGTTGGCGCCCTTGGAGCTGGCCTTGGCCAGCGCGCCATTGCCGGTGTCGATCACGACCAACTTGCCGCCGGTATTGAGCACCAGCGGCGCGTACCAGATCGTCACCATGTCGCGCGGCATGAACGCCTTGTCCAGCGCCGCGTTGACATCGTCCCGCTTCGCATTCGGAATGAAGGAGTCTTCCAGCTTGAAGACGGTCTTGCCGTCGGACACCGCGGTGACCATGATGTCTCCGACCTTGTAGCGATAGAAGCTCGGCGCCTGCTTGTCGGCCGCGGGCGAAGCGGCATTGGCCTGGAGCGCCGGCAACAACGGTGCGGCGGCGATGCCAGCGGCGCCGGCAAGAGCGTGACGTCGTGTCAATTCCATGTGTTGTCCTTCCCAGTGAAGCGGCGCCCGATAATCCGTGCTTGGTGAGCGAGGTTGTATCAGCGTTTCGATGCGCGCGCGATGACGGCCGCGCATGGTCTGCCCTCACCCGCCTAATCCCCTGCACCGCAGGCTTATTCCGGCTCTCGCTACACCACCCGCCACATCCACTCGACGACCTGGCCGATGACGTCGCCGAACAACAGCAGCGCCGCCGACCAGACCAGCGCGGAGACGAAATTAGCGATCTGGAATTGCCAGTACGACATCTCGAAAATGCCGGCCGCAAGCGGCACCGAGGCGCGCAGCGGGCCGAAGAAGCGGCCGATGAAGATGCTGGGCACGCCCCAGGTCTTCACGAAGGCCTCGCCGCGCGGCAGGATCTCCGGATAGCGCGACAGCGGCCACATCTGCGCGACCTGCTCCTTGTAGCGATAGCCGAACCAGTAGGAGACCCAGTCGCCGAGCGCAGCGCCAATGCCGCCGGCGATCCAGATCGGCCAGAAATTGATCCCGCTGACGCCGATCAACGCGCCGATCGCAACCAGCGCGCCCCAGGCAGGCACCAGCAATGAGATGAAGGCGAGTGATTCAGCGAACGCCAGCAACATGACGATCGGAGCGGCCCAGGCCTGGTGATGGCGGACGAATTCGGCCAGGGCCCGCGCAAAGTCTTCCATCTCGTCGTGTGCCTTCCGCTCCGTTGGACCTCGAATGAACCTTTCTAACGGCACGCAGCCTAAGAACAGGTAAGCCAGCCCATTGCGTGACATCAAGTCACAAAGGCGGGGATCAAACGTGATCTCCGGCAAGGCCCCTGCGGTCCAGGCTGGCTGGCATCTCCCTTACAAAAAAGGAATCACGGGATGATCGGGTCATTGATGATGTGCGTGAGCGTTCTCGTCTTGCTGTTCGGAATGCTCGCGGGCATCGCCATGGGTATCCAGCACGACTTCACGTTGGGGCCGGCGCACGCGCATCTCAATCTCGTTGGCGGCGTGCTGCTGTTCCTGTTCGGCCTCTACTGCCGGCTGGTGCCAGCAGCCGGCAGCATGTTGCTGGCCAAAATCCAGGGCTGGCTGCATATCGTCGGCGGCGTGCTGTTTCCGGCCGGCGTGGCCGCCGTGCTGTTGAAGGGTCCCGCGTTCGAGGCGGCACCGATCATGGGATCGCTTATCGTGGTTGTCGCCATGGCCCTGTTCACGGTCGTTGTATTCCGCACCTCGCAGGCGTAATCGCAGGCGCTATCTACAGGGACGGCTGGGCCCCAGGGCGCGGCCGTCCCCATTGGCAGCCCATCCGTGGCATAGTCAGAGCAACCGATTCGCCGCGCCAGGACTGGCGCGCCACTTGAAGAAACATGGCCAAATCATTGAAGTCGAACGCCAAAAGCAAATCTGCTGACGATCTGTTCGGAGCCTCGGAACCGAAGGCACGCGCCCCTGCGAAGGCCGCATCCCGGCCCGCAGGAGGCGCCGAAGCCGGCTATACCGCGGCTGACATCGAGGTCCTGGAGGGGCTGGAACCGGTCCGGCGGCGGCCCGGCATGTATATCGGCGGCACCGACGAGAAGGCGCTGCACCACCTGTTCGCCGAGGTGATCGACAACTGCATGGACGAGGCGCTGGCCGGTCACGCCACCTTCATCGACGTCGAGCTGACCGCCGACGGCTTCCTGACCGTGACCGACAATGGCCGCGGCATTCCGGTCGACCCGCATCCGAAATTCCCAAAGAAGTCGGCACTCGAAGTCATCATGTGCACGCTGCACTCGGGCGGCAAGTTCGACTCCAAGGTCTACGAGACCTCGGGCGGCCTGCACGGCGTCGGCGTCTCCGTGGTCAACGCCCTTTCCTCGCGGCTCGAGGTCGAGGTCGCGCGCAGCGGGCAACTGCATCGCATGACCTTCGAGCGCGGCCATCCCAAGGGCAAGCTCGAAGACCTCGGCAAGGTCAACAACCGCCGCGGCACGCGGATCCGCTTCAAGCCTGATACCGACATTTTCGGCGCCAAGGCGGCGTTCAAGCCGCAACGCCTGTTCAAGATGACGCGCTCGAAGGCGTATCTGTTCGGCGGCGTCGAGATTCGCTGGCACTGCGATCAGGAACTGCTGAAGGGCGTCGAGGACGTCCCGGCCGAAGCCAAATTCCACTTCCCCGGCGGCTTGAAGGATTATCTCGCCGCGGCGATCCATGCCGACACGCTGGTGCATCAGGATATCTTCTCCGGCAAGTCCGGCCGCAGCGGCGCGCATGGCGCGTGCGAATGGGCGGTGGCGTGGACGGCCGATGCCGACGGCTTCCTGTCGTCCTACACCAACACGGTGCCGACGCCCGACGGCGGCACGCATGAATCCGGCCTGCGCAGCGCGCTGCTGCGCGGCCTGAAGGATCACGCCGAACGCGCCGGCCAAGGCAAACGCGCAGCCGCCATCACCTCGGAAGACGTGATGGTTGGTGCGGCCGTCATGCTCTCGGTGTTCGTGCGCGAGCCTGAATTCCAGGGTCAAACGAAAGACCGCCTCGCCACGGCCGAAGCGCAGCGCATCGTCGAACAGGCGATGAAGGATCCGTTCGACCACTGGCTGTCCGGCAATCCCAACCAGGCCAACCGGCTGCTCGACTTCGTGATCGATCGCGCCGAGGAACGGCTGCGCCGCCGCCAGGAAAAGGAAACCGCGCGCAAGACCGCCGGCAAGAAGTTGCGTCTTCCCGGCAAGCTCGCCGATTGCTCCGATGCCGGCACCGAAGGCTCCGAACTCTTCATCGTCGAAGGTGACTCGGCCGGCGGCAGCGCCAAGCAGGCGCGCGATCGCAAGACCCAGGCCGTGCTGCCGCTGCGCGGCAAGATTCTCAACGTCGCATCCGCCGGCAAGGACAAGCTGACCGCCAACGCGCAGCTCTCCGATCTGGTGCAGGCGATCGGCTGCGGCACGCTCGCGCACTATCGCGAAGAGGATCTGCGCTATCAGCGCATCATCATCATGACCGACGCCGACGTCGACGGCGCGCATATCGCATCGCTGTTGATCACCTTCTTCTACCGGCAGATGCCGCGGCTGATCGACGAGGGGCATCTCTACCTGGCGGTGCCCCCGCTCTACAAACTCAAGCACGGCACCAAGTCGATCTACGCCCGTGACGACGCGCACAAGGAAGAGCTGCTCAAGAGCGAGTTCAACGCCAACGCCAAGGTCGAGGTGAATCGCTTCAAAGGCCTCGGCGAAATGATGCCGGCGCAGCTCAAGGAGACCACGATGGATCCGGCCAAGCGCACACTGCTGCGCGTGGTGCTGCTGGCCGACGATCGCGAAGGCACCGCCGACTCGGTCGAGCGGCTGATGGGAACCAAGGCGGAAGCCCGCTTTGCCTTCATCTCCGACAAGGCCGAATTCGCCAGCGACGA
This sequence comes from Bradyrhizobium tropiciagri, assembly GCF_001189845.1. Lineage (GTDB taxonomy): Bacteria > Pseudomonadota > Alphaproteobacteria > Rhizobiales > Xanthobacteraceae > Bradyrhizobium > Bradyrhizobium tropiciagri. The sequence goes on along the minus strand of NZ_LFLZ01000007.1, from coordinate 93,908 downwards.
TCTGCTCGACGTTTAGGCCCCAACCAACTGATTAAAAACGATTTTCCGGCCGCCTCGAGCTCGGGGCGGCCGTTTTCATTCGCCTTTCCGGAGAGCACCGTTGGTTTCGTTTTCGAGCGGTTGTGTCTCACCCGCAACAGCATTTCCGGCGGAACCACGTATAGTCCCCAACATGAGTTTCGGGAATCGGTGCCAGCGCACCCCCGTCAGCGACCCGATCGAACGCTAGTCGAGGATTTGGATATGAAGAAGATTTTGCTCGCTCTGACCGCGGTTGCTGCGATGACGGGTTCCGCATCGGCCGCCGATCTGGCTGCCCGCCCCTACACCAAGGCTCCGGCCCCGATCGCAGTGGCGCCGAGCTGGACCGGCTTCTACATCTTCGGCGGCGGCGGCGGCGGCGTCTGGGACGCTGACACCGGCGTCCAGTCGACCGTCACGGGCGCGCCGATCCTCGGCTTCAACCAGCGCCAGGGCGGCGACGGCTGGTTCGGCACCGTCGGTGCCGGTTACGACTGGCAGACCGCCAACAGCTGGGTCATCGGCGTGTTCGCCGACGGTCAGTTCGGCAGCCTGAAGGGCACCATCCAGGATCAGGGCCTCGGCATCGCCGGCAACATCAAGAACGACTACAGCTGGGCCGCCGGTGCGCGCCTCGGCTACCTGGTCGCTCCGAACGTTCTGTCCTACGTCAACGCCGGTTACTCCAGCTCGCACTGGAAGGGCACCACCCTGTTCAACACCGCGACCGCTCTTCCGGTCGGTGGTCACACCAACGGCTTCGACCGCAGCGGCTGGTTCGTCGGCGGCGGCGTCGAGAACAACCTGAACATCTTCGGCATCACCGCGCCGGGTTGGTTCATGAAGACCGAGTACCGCGCTGCCTACTACGACAACAAGAACATCTCGGAACTCGCCGACGTCACCAACATCTCGAACGGCCGCGACATCACCTTCAAGCCGTTCGTCCAGACCATCAGCACCTCGCTGGTCTATCGCTTCAACTGGACCGGTCCGGTTGTTGCCAAGTACTGAGCTACTTACTGATCCCTGCTGATCTAGCAGACGAAAAGCCCCGGCATTGTCCGGGGCTTTTTTGTTGTCCTGACGACTTCGGGAACAACCGCGCGCGCTCACGTTCTCCGCACGTCCTTGGCCTTCGCACGTCCTTGGCGCAGGGCCGACCGGCCGCTCCCGATCTGGTCAGCGTTCCGACGATCAGGCACTCTCGCGACCAGATTCAAACCACAGCGGACAACAACAATGAGAAACGGACAGTTTGATCTCTCGGGCCGGGTCGCGATCGTCACCGGCGGCAATGGCGGCATCGGGCTCGGGATGGCGCGCGGCCTGGCGGATGCCGGCGCGGCGGTCGCCGTGGTCGGCCGCAACGAGACGAAATCGAAGGCCGCCGTCGAGGATCTGGTTAAGCGCGGCGTCAAGGCGATCGCGGTGGCCACCGACGTGACCGACAAGGCCGCCGTCGCGGCCATGGTCAAGCGGGTCAATGATGAGCTCGGCCGGATCGACATCCTCGTCAACAACGCCGGCATGAGCATCCGCAAGCCGCCGCACGAGCTCGAGCTCGACGAGTGGAGCAAGGTGATCGACACCAACCTCACCAGCGCCTTCCTGTGCTCGAAGGCGGCCTACCCTGCGCTCAAGGCATCGGGCCACGGCAAGATCATCAATATCGGCTCGATGATGTCGATCTTCGGCGCGAGCTTCGCTGCGGCCTATGCCGCGAGCAAGGGCGGCATCGTGCAGTACACCCGCGCCTGCGCCAACGCCTGGGCGGCCGACAACATCCAGGTCAACGCCATTCTTCCCGGCTGGATCGACACCGATCTGACCAAGGGCGCGCGCCAGCAGGTTGCCGGGCTGCACGAACGTGTGCTCGCGCGCACGCCGGCGGCGCGCTGGGGAGCCATCGACGACTTCGCCGGCATCGCCGTTTTCCTGGCATCGCCGGCGTCGGATTTCGTCACCGGCACCGCGATCCCCGTCGACGGCGGCTATTCGGTCATGGCCTGAAAGATACACGCCCGAAACACAGGAGCCCCGGCAACCGCCGGGGCTCCTGCATCCTGTTCGCCTCAGTCTTGGTTCAGTAGCGCGCGATGACCGGCGCGTCGAACTTGTAGTTCACGCGCACCACCGCCCACTGGATATCGCGCGGCTTGGCGTCGAACGTATAGGTGCCCGCCGCGGTGCCGGCGAGCTGATAGGTCTGACGCTCGAACGCTGCGTAATTGTATTCGACGCCGATGGTCCAATTGCGGGTGATGCCGTATTCCCAGCCTGCACCGATGGTCCAGCCGCTGGCCCAATGGGTCTGGCTGCCGGAGCCGGTCGACGGCGGAACGTTGTCGACGACGGACAGGCGGTTGTTCACGCCGGCATAGCCGCCCTTGAAATAGAGCAGATTGTTCTGGATCGCGTAGCCGGCACGGCCGACGATCGTCGCCATCGCATTCGAGCGCCAGCTGAATTGATCGTCGCGGCCGACGCCGAACACCGTGTTGGTGACGCGGCCGGAATTGTCGAGCCCGGAGATCGTGCCCTCGACACCGAACACGAAGTTGTTGGCCTGCCAGTTGTAGCCGATCTGGCCGCCGCCCATGAAGCCCGAGCCGCGCTGCCGAAAGCCCTGGCCAGGCGCGAGATCGCCGAACACCGTCGTGTTCGCGCTGCTGACCCACTGCTCGTTGGTCCAGGCGCCGCCGAGATGGCCGCCGACATAGAAGCCGGACCAGTTGTAGAGCGTTTCGACATAGGCCGGCGCCTTGGTGTAGGGACGCGCAGCGAGATCGGCGGCCGCGGCGGCACTGAGGCCGAGCGTGGTGGTTGCAGTCAACACGGCAATGAATTTGGCACGAAACACGGTGGCACCCCCAGGTTGTCCGATGGGCACCAGCTTTCCCAGAGAGACCCTTACCAAAAGAAAACCGCGGGAACCGGCAGCGCAGAATCCGTGTCCGCCGGTTTCGAATCATGTCCCTCTGTTGCAACCGCGCAACTTCCAACAGCGAAATTAAGCGGCTGTTATCCTTGATAAATTCCTTCCACACGCGCGACCGCGCGTCAGCTCGCGGCCGGCGAGTGCACGTGCTCCGGCCGCACCCCAACCGCGACGAGACGCGCCGTCAGCCCCTGCAGCCAGGGCATCGCCGTGATCAACCGCAACGCGAACGGTACCGGTTGATCGCCCCCCTTCAGCGCGGTGCTGATGAGGTTGTCCTGTGCGATCACCTGCATGCGCTGCGTGACCCGTACAGGAAATTCGCGGCGACGCCGCACCGCATCGAGCTCGTCCTCCGACGGACAGCCTTGCGCGAGCTTTGCCGCCAGGATGTTGGCGGTCGCGACCGCATCCTGCACCGCGAGGTTGACGCCGACGCCGCCGATCGGCGACATCGCGTGCGCCGCGTCGCCGATGCAGAGCAGGCCCGGAAGGGTCCAGCGCGTCAGCCGGTTGATCGCGACCGTGAGCAGCTTGACGTCGTCGAAGCTCTTCACATCGGCGATGCCGGCCTTGAGGATCGGCGCTAGCCGCAGCACGTCGTCGAGCAGCGCCGGCAATCCCCGCGCCTTCACGGCCTCGTATTGTCCCTTGGCGATCACATAGGCGCATTGCCAATAGTCGCCGCGATCGAACGTCACCATCATCTTGCCGTTGTCGATGCGGGCGAACAAATTCTCGGTCTCGTCCGGACGCCGCCCGACGCGAAACCACAAGACATCCATCGGCGCGCCGATCTCCTCGACCTTGAGACCGGCGCGCTCGCGCACGATCGAATGGCGGCCGTCGCAGCCGATCACAAGATCCGCCTCGATCTCGACGGGACCATCAGGCGTGTTCACGCGGACGCCGGCAACTGCGTCGCCGCGCCGGATCAGGTCGGTCGCCTCTGCATTCATCAGCACCTTCAGCGAGGGGAAACGCCTGCCGCTCTCGCGCAGGAAATTGAGAAAGTCCCACTGCGGCATCATCGCGATGAAAGGATATTTGACGCTGAGACGGCTGAGGTCGGCGATCCGCACCGAGGTGCGGCCGAACATGCCGTCGAGCTTCTGGATGTCCTGGTGCGGCAGCTTCAGGAAGCCGTCGATCAGACCGAGTTCGTCCATCACCTGCAGGGTCGAGGGATGCACGGTGTCGCCGCGAAAGTCGCGGAAGAAGTCGGCGTGCTTCTCCAGCACCACGACGTCGATGCCGGCGCGTCCGAGCAGATAGCCGAGCATCATGCCGGCCGGCCCGCCGCCGACCACGCAGCAGCGCACCTTCATCTGACGTGTGTTCGATCCTGCCGGATTGCCCGCATCCATGACGCCGTCCTTACGGTTGTCTCGCCGCTCCCCTTGTAACGCGGGGCGGACGACAAGGATGCAAGCTATCGCCGGAAGGTCTTGATTTCCGACACGCTGCCGTCGCGATAGGTCAGCTCCACCGAGACCGATTTGGTCTGCGGCGCAAGCTTCAGATAGGGCTGCGCATCGGACGGGATCGCGCTGGGATCGCGCGAATTGCAGGGCGGCATCTTCAGCACCTTGTCCGGCACCGCACTGTCGATGCCGATCCGCACCTCGCGGATCGCGCAGCGATACGACATCAGGTGGGTGTAGTAGACCAGCAGCCCGTTGAACTCGCGGAACGACAGCCAGCTCGTCGCAGTCATGTCGAGGATCTTGCGCTGGTCGCGGATCAGCGCGGCGTCGGGATCGAACTTGATCGGGAACGGTCCCTGCATCTCGCCCTGGGTGTCGACATAGCGCAGCTCGATCGTGGCGGCCGGCGCATCCGCCGGCAGCTCGATCGATGGATTGGGCATCCGCTTGCGTGTGCGCGGATCGAGCGTGTCCATGAAGCCGGTTTCGCGGAAGTCGCCGCTATCGCCGATCCGCCAGGAAATGCCGAGCGTCGGATCGGCGATCGAGAACACGACGGTCCAGCCGCCATTGTGCCGCGAGAAGCTCGCGATCGGCGCGTTGACGGTATCCTCCTTCGGCAGCTTCGGCACCGAGACCGGCGGCAACGCGGCCACCTGCTGCGGCGGAGCGGACGGCTTGGCCGCCTCGGCCTGCGCCTTCGCGGCCCCGTTCAGGAAGACGTCATCGACCATCTGGTCGAAATAGACCGGGATCTGCTTGTGCTTCACGGTCTCGGCCATCTCGCTGACCAGGCGCCGCGTGCGCTGGGCGACCTGCACGAGGTTCTCGCCGGGCTGCAGCAACTCCTTGGCAAAGGTTCGTGTGAACACCGAATTGGGATTGGCATCGTCGTTCGACAACCGGTCGAGCGCGGTCTGGCGCGGCCCCGCCGAAAACACCGAGAACACGCCTTCGGGCAGCTGCGTCATCGGCGCGAGGCCACCACCGCCGGCAACGGCGCGCGTGCCGGCCCGCTCGAACGGATTGTTGCGGCAGGCATCGAACACCAGGATCGAGGTGCGCGCCTTCTTGTTCTGCAACCGTTCGATGATGCGGTCGGCGAGAACCGAGGCGTCGCGCACCAGCTCCTCCTGCCCTTCGGTCGCCGCCGGTACGTCGGTCGGCAGCAGGAAGTTCTGGCCCGCGATCTCGAAGCCGTGACCGGCGTAGAAGAAGAACGCGGTATCGCCAGGTTCCACGGCGCGGTCGAAGGCGAGCAGCGTCTCGGAGAACGCCTGCCGGTTCAAATTCTCGGCCACCATGACGTTGAAACCGAGCTGCTTCAGCGTGTCGCCCATGGTGCGGGCGTCGTTGACCGCCTTCTGCAGCTTGGGCACATTCCTGTAGTCATTGTTGCCGATCACCAGCGCGACGCGCTTTTCGGCCTGGGCGGGCGCCGCGGATGCGACGAATGCGACCGCCAACAGGGTCGCCGAAAGTCTCGAAAGCCAGCTCTTCATCCCAATTCCCGCCTGCGCCGCGCGTGCGACCGCCGCCTAGAGCATGAGCCGGAAAAGTGCGAAGCGGTTTTCCGAAAAGATCATGCTCAAACAAAGACCTAAAGCGCGATGACGATCCAAACTGATCTCTTCGCGCTTTAGTAGTCGGATCAGCCGTTTGGCCGGTTCAAGGCCTGCGGCGGATGGCCGTCATGCGGGCCATTCCGTAGCGACCATGGGGCGTCCCGTCCGTCCTAGGTCAAGTTTCTTTTTACGGCCCGCGTGATAGATTCGGGCTCCTCACTCCGGCGCGAGCTCTCCGCAGGTCCCCAAGGGTTTTCCAGGCGCTTTTCCGTGTACACATGGTCCACTGAGCAGGTCGATCCCCGGGATCGCTTCGACTATTGGCGCGAGGTGCGCGCCAAGGGGTTGTTCGGCGTCACCGCGGAACTCGAACCCGAGCACCGCCGCAACTTCTTCGGCGAATTCTCGCTGCGCAAGCTCGGTGATGCCGGCCTGGTCGAGCTGCGGGCCTCGCCCTACCGCGTCGAGCGGGGCGCGGGCGACATCGCCGACGCACGCAGCGACAGCCTGTGCATCTACCAGCAGCTCGGCGGCGGCGGCTGGTTCGGCGGCGCGCGGCTCGATGAATTCGCGGTGCGCGACGGCATGTTCGCGACCAGCTATTCGGACCTGCCCTATCGCACCGTCCCGCTGCACGACGACGGCTTCCATTTGCGCATCATCAAGATCCCGGTGACCGACATCGTCCCGCGGGGCGCCGAGCTCGGCGAGCTCGTCCCCAGCCCCGTGCAGGATGAGGCCGCGCTGCAGCCGCTGCTGGAATCCTGCTTCCGCGACCTCGTCGAAGGCAACGGCGCCATGGCGGCGGACCCGGCCCCGATGGTGCAGGCGCTGGCCCATATCGCGCTGATCGAGCGCGGTGTCATGCGGCCCAAGAGCCGGCTCGCGCAGCAGGCGCTGCGAACTGCCCATCTGTCGCTGGCCCGCCGTCTTATCCGGCGGCATCTGCCCAATGCTGCGCTGACACCCACCCTGATTGCCGGCCTGCTCGGCATCTCGGTCCGTCACCTGCACATCCTGTTCGAGGAGACGGAGAAGAGCTTCTCGGAGACCGTCACCGCGCTTCGGCTCGCACAAAGCCGCCGCCTGCTCCGCGAGCAGCCCGGGCAGACCATCGCCGAGGTCGCCTTTGCCTGCGGCTTCGAGAGCCTCGCGACGTTCTACCGCCTCTTCAATGCTTCAGAATCGATGACGCCGGGCGACTACCGGGCCCGCCTGGCCTGAGCGTCCACCCGGACGGCAGGCGCACCGGGCTCTTGCGGGTTGCTAAAGCGCGTTGATGCCCGTAATCGGGATTCCCGGCGTCGCGCGCCGTTCCTCGTCGTCCCCGGACACCTGATGTCGAAGAAGATGATCAAGCCTGGACCCGACCTGCTGACGCAGGTCAATCAGGCTTTTCTCGACTACGGCTATAGCGGGCTGTCGATGGTCGGACTGGCCAAGGCCTGCGGTTTCACGCAGCGCGCGCTGTACTACTACTTCAGCAACAAGGAAGAAGCGTTTCGCGCCGTCATTGCGCATCGCCATGTCGAGGACGTCGCGCTCGCGCTGGAGGCCGGCCGATCGGTGCGGGCAAAGGGCGGCGGCGCGCTGGATATCTTCGCGACGATTCTCGACGTCCGCTACGGCGAGACGCGGCGCCGCCTCACCAGTTCGCCGCACACCGTCGAGCTCAATGCCGAGGCGTTCAAGCGCTGCCGCGATCTGATGATCAAATCCGCCGTCTCGTTCCAGGCTGATCTGGAAAAACTGGTGATCGCCTTGCAGGCCGCACGGCTGCTGAAGCTGAACGGCGAGTTCACGCCGGAGCAGATCGCACAGGCGCTGGCCGACGGCGCCCGCGCCGTCAACCAGGCACTGCCGCCGATCGCGCGCGACGACTTCTCGGCCCGTTATCGCCAGATGTGCGCCATGGTGCTCTACGGCTGCGCCGTGAAGCCGAAGCGGAAGTAGTCCGCGCGACCGCCGGCGCGTGCAGCCGGCGCTGATCCACAAATCCCTCCGACAATCGACCATCAGGCGCCGGCCGGACCGTTTCCCGGCTCGCCAACAAGTTTCGACACGTGTTAGCCATTTCATATTTTACATGACTATGTGAAATATACGATATTGCATCGCAAGACCTTTGGAGAGTCTCGAATGGCTGACATGGGGCAAACGGACGATCCTGCCGACCGTCGCGCGATGCGGCATTCTCTGGACCGATGTGATCAGCCTGCGCGCATTGAGAAGATAATTTCCGTCGATTTCGCCAGAACCGCGCTGGCGCTTCGCCCGGACCCGGCACTGCCAATTTCGTTATCGGCGAGGCGCGCTCTGACGCAGAGCGAGAGGTCATGCACGATGCGCACAAAGCTTGAGGACAGCCCGCACACGCGTGCCGGCGATGCCTTGGACCAGGCCGCAGCGATCGAGTTCGCCCGCCAGGGCGCTCCGACGACCAGCAATCGCGGCTGGGCACCGCTGCTCGACGCCTGCCTTGCCGACTTCAAGGAGGCGACGGAGGCCGGTGACACCGCGAGCATTCCTGTGCTGGTCAAGATCATCGCCGACCTTGCGCTGATCGAGCGCGGCGCGATCAGGCCGGGCAGCCGCCGCGCGCAACAGGCGCTGCGCGTCGGCCGGCTCAGCCTCGCGCGCCGTCTGATCGCGCGCCACCTCGCGAAGCCGGCGCTGTCGCCGGGGATGGTCGCCGAGATGCTCGGCGTCTCGATCCGCTACCTGCACGTCCTGTTCGAAGCGACCGGGGCGAGCTTCTCGCAGACCGTCACCGCCCAGCGCCTGAGCGAAAGCCGCAGGCTGCTGTGCGAAAAGCCGCCGCGGCCGATCGCCGACGTCGCCCTCACCTGCGGGTTCGGCAGCCTGGCGACGTTCTACCGGATCTTCAGCGCATCCGAAGGCCTGACGCCCGGCGAGTACCGCGCCGCGGGGCCCTAAAGCGCGATGAGATTGGGGTGAGCTGGATCGGCGCCGAAGGTTCACCTCTCCCTTGGGAGAGGTCGATTTGCGCAGCAAATCGGGTGAGGGGCTACGGTCTATCGAGAGAGCAAGTGCCCTCACCCGGATTGCTTCGCAATCCGACCTCTCCCCGGCGGGGAGAGGTGAACCCCGACCGCGCCAAGCCGATTCGACCAAAACTCATCATGCTCCAGCCGCGACGGCAGCCCGATGAGGCCATACGGCCACACCTGACTGTATTTTCGCGGCAGGCGCGCTTTGGATCGACGGGATGCGCGCACTGAGAAGACAGCGCACGACCGTTACGCCAGAAACACACAGATACATCCGGGCTTGGGGGCAAGGTCATGATCGGCATCGGCGGCAGGCTGACGATGTGGCGCGGCGCGCTGCTCGGCTCGGCGTCGTTGATCGCGCTGAGCTCCACGGCAGAGGCTGCGGTCTACTGCACGGGTGTCGGCACCGCCAACGTGCTCTGCGACGCCGCCCACCCGTCTGACGGCGGGCTCAACACGGGCTTCAATGGTGATCTCACGGTCAACATCAACGCCGGCGCCGGGATCACGACCCGCGGCGCCACGGCGAGCAGCAGCGGCAACCTCACTTTCAATCACAACGACCCCGCCGGCATCACGGCATTCCAGCCGTACAACGGCATCGGGCTCTCCGCCCTCGGCACGATCACCTACACGGGATCGGCCGACGTCACCGCCGACGGGTACGCGATCACGGCCGGGATCGGCAACGGTCTGACCTCCATTACGCAGAGCGCCGGCACGATCAGGGGCGGCACCGGCATCCAGGCCGTGGGCAGCGGACCGAATGCCAGCGTCAACATCAACACGGTTGGAAGCCAGATCGTGGCGGGTCTGGGAATCTACGTTCTGACCGACGGCAGCCAATCCGACGTCACGATCGCGACAGACGCAGTCACCGGCACAGCGGCCATACGCGGCAGCGCGATCTTCGCCCGGATGGGACAGAGCCTCCATACTGCGCGCAATCTTTCCGTCACCACCAACGGCGCGATCACCGGCGGCATCTATCTCCAGAACGGCGGCGTCGGTACAGTCGACCTCACCACCAATGCGAGCGTCTCGGGCAACATAAACGTCGAGGGCAACAATTCGGTCAACACCAGTGCGTTCACGGTGAAGCTCAATCAGGATGTCAACGGCTCCGTGAGCTTGCAAAACTACGGCACTGGCACCACGACGGTCCAAACGCACGGCATCACGGGCGGGACGCTTTCCGTGTCCGCCGGCGGTGGCGCTAACAACAGCCTTGTCGTGGACGGCAATATTGCCAGGGGAAGCGGCCCCGATACGGCCTACTACGGTGCCCTGGCGTCCGTAGCTTTCTCTGCCGCCAGCGGCACCAACACCGCGACCTTCAACGGCGATCTTTCCGGAACCTTCGACACCAGGGCTTCGACCTCCGCTTCGGCCGGTGGCACCGTCGTCGGCCTCGCGGCCGCGCTGGGCAGTACATCCAGCAACGGATCGGCGACACTGAGTGCCAACGGATCGATCACGGTCACCGGCATGACAAGGTCCGGCTACGTCGCAAATGTGACCGGAGCGTCCCTGTCGGCCTCCGGCGTGGTCCCGGTCGACTTCAACCTGCACGGCACCGTGACGGCAACATCGATCAGCGACACTGCGTCGAAAGTCGTCGGCATCAGCGTGGTGCAAAACAATCTGAGCACGGTCCAGTTGACCGCCGACGGCGCCGTGACGGCCACCGCAATCGGCACTGGCAGTATCGGCCACGGGAATCACGGCCTCAGGAAGCAGCTTCGCTCCGAGCAACATCAACACCGGCACGCTCACCGTTCACGCCAATGGCGATGTGAGCGCGACGTCGGACGGCGCCGCGACCGGCATCACGCTGAGCCGTGGCAGCACCAGATTCGCTGCCCTGACCGCGGGGCTCGGCGGCATCGATCTCGACACCAAGGGGACCGTGAGCGCCTCCTCGGCAAGCGCGGCGGCGATCGGCATCAGCGGCGTCATCGTCAATGGCGCCGACAATTCCGCAACGCTGGCGCTGCGCGCTGAGGGCAACGTGATTGCGAGCGGCACGGCCGCCGGAAGCTATGGTATCTTCGCGCGGCGCGACGGTCTCGGCGACATCAGGATCGACGCGCTGGCCGGCGTGCAGAGCACCGGCATCGGCATCGCCGCATCGCGCTCGACACCGGGCAACATCTTCATCACGACCGGGACATCAGTCACCGGCACCACCGGCATCGTGACGTCGGGCGGCACCACCACGCTGATCGCCAACGGCATCATCACCGGCACCGGCGGCACCGCGGTCCAGTTCGGCGGCACCAACGATGTGCTGCAAGTCCAGTCCGGCGCCGTGTTCAACGGCAACATCGTCGGCAGCGGGACCAGCATCGTGCAGTTCGGCGGCACAACCGCGTCGAGTTTCGACCTGTCGAAACTCGGCAGCGGCTTTTCCACTTTCGGGGTTCTTGCCGGCTCGAACTGGAGCTTCACCGGCAACTCGAACTTTGCCGGGTCCGTCAACGTCGACAGCATGTTCATCCTCAACGGCGCGATGCCGAATGCCAGCGTCACCGTCGGCCTGAACGGCACGCTCGGCGGCAACGGCAGCATCGGCAACACCATCATCAGCGGCACGCTGTCGCCCGGCAATTCGCCGGGGACAATCACAATGGCGAGCCTGACCATGACGGCGGCGGCGACCTATCTGGTGCAGGTCACCAACACGATCAGCGACAAGGCGATCGTGACCGGCGCGGCCAACATTGCCGGCAACGTCATTGTGCAGCCGCTCGAACGGATCACCAGGAAGACCACCTACACGATCGTCAATGCGGGAACGCTGAGCGGTACCTTCGGCTCGGCAAGCCTGTTGCTCGCCAACAACCTCGCGCGCAATCCGGTGTTGAGCTATGTCGGCAACGACGTGCTGCTGTCGGTCGATCCCGGCCTGCTCTCGCCGATCCTGCCGGCCAACGCCGGCGGCAACCACAGGAGCGTCGCAGGCGCGATCGACAACAGCCTGCTCGGCGGCGGCAATCTCTCCAACGCCTTCAGCGCGATCTTCAACCTGTCGGGCGACAATCTCCTGAACGGCCTGACCCAGCTCTCCGGCGAGAGCGCGGCCGGTTCGCAGCAGACCACGTTCAACGCGATGAACCAGTTCATGGGCACGATGCTCGATCCCTTCATCGACGGCCGCGGCGCGACCGCGATGCCGGCCGGGTCAGCGGTTTACGCCGACGACGATTCCCTGGCCTATGCGGCAAAGCATCCGACCAGCGACGCCACCGCCGCGATCTATCGCAAGGCGCCGGTTGCCCAAGCCTATGATCCGCGCTGGAGCGTGTGGGCCGCGGCTTACGGCGGCTCGCAATCCACCGACGGCAACACAGCGCTCGGCTCGAACAACACCACCAGCCAGGTGTTCGGCACCGCCATCGGCGCCGACTATCGCATTTCGCCGAACACCATCGCCGGCTTCGCGCTCGCCGGCGGCGGCACCAATTTCAGCGTCGCCAACAGCGGAGGCAGCCGCTCCGACCTGTTCCAGGCCGGCGCCTTCATCAGGCACAATGTCGGCGCGGCGTACCTTGCCGGTGCGCTGGCCTATGGCTGGCAGGACGTCACGTCAGACCGCACCGTGACGGTCGGGAGCGTCGATCGGCTGCGCGCCGAGTTCAAGGCCAATGCCTGGTCGGGCCGCGCTGAAGGCGGCTACCGTCTCGTCGCACCGTGGATCGGCAGCATTGGTCTGACGCCCTACGCCGCCGGCCAGTTCACGACGTTCCAGCTTCCGGGCTACGCCGAGCAGGCCATCGTCGGCGCCAACACCTTTGCGCTCGCTTACAATGCGAAGAGCGTCACCGACAGCCGCAGCGAGCTCGGCCTGCGCGCCGACAAATCCTTCGCGCTGTCGGATGCGGTGCTGACGCTGCGCGGCCGGGCTGCCTGGGCGCATGATTTCAACCCCGACCGCAGCATCGCCGCGACATTCAAGACCCTGCCTGGCGCGAGCTTCGTCGTGAGCGGCGCGGCGCAGGCCTCCGACTCCGCCCTCACCACCGCCTCCGCCGAGCTGAAATGGGCAAATGGCTGGTCGGCGCTCGCAAGCTTTGAGGGCGAATTCTCCAACGTGACCCGCTCCTACGCCGGCAAGGGCGTGGTCCGCTATGCCTGGTAATGCACCCTGCGGCGAGCGTGCGTCTGCGTGATTTCTGAATATTAGAAATGTATCCGTGAGTTGCCCGACGTGTCAACTGGCCTGGTCGAACGCCGGCCACCGCCACTCCTTTGCATGGGGTTGTTTTCGATATTTCGGCAACGTGCCTCCCCTGCAAAGGCGACGCGGGCCCCGCCGCGGCCTCGCCATCGGATCTGGAAGCGGTGATTCATTTGACCGCCAAATGACGGAAATGACGGTTATTTTGGCGAAAACGTTAAGCTTTTTCGGCTATCCGCCCGGTTCCAAGATTGACTTTACCGGGTTCGCCCCTATGTTGCGGGCAACGCGGCCCTCGGATCGAAACGCGATTCGTCAGGTTTGCCGTCCGTCAGCGTTAGTCAGAGCCCCCGAGCTTTATAGAAAAGCGAGCCGTTTCGGGGCCGAACGCGACAGCCTTATACCTGCGATGCCGAACGGCGGTTTCGACCAGAGGCTCAATGTCTTTTTCCAATCTAGGCCTGTCCGATAAGGTCCTCGCCGCAGTTGCGGCCACCGGTTACACCACCCCCACCCCCATCCAGGAACAGGCAATCCCGCACGTTCTCGCCCGGCGCGACGTCCTCGGCATTGCCCAGACCGGCACCGGCAAGACCGCTGCCTTCGTTCTCCCGATGCTCACCCTCCTCGAGAAAGGCCGCGCCCGGGCACGGATGCCGCGCACCCTGATCCTCGAGCCCACCCGCGAGCTTGCCGCGCAGGTGAAGGAGCAGTTCGACAAATACGGCGCCGGTCAGAAATTGAACGTGGCGCTCCTGATCGGCGGCGTCTCGTTCGGCGACCAGGACTCCAAGCTGATGCGCGGCGTCGACGTCCTGATCGCAACGCCCGGCCGCCTGCTCGACCACACTGAACGCGGCGGATTGCTGCTCACCGGCGTCGAGCTGCTGGTGATCGACGAAGCCGACCGCATGCTCGACATGGGTTTCATTCCCGACATCGAACGCATCTGCAAGCTCGTCCCCTTCACGCGGCAGACCCTGTTCTTCACCGCGACGATGCCTCCGGAGATCAGCCGCATCACCGAGGCCTTCCTGCACAATCCTGCGCGGATCGAAGTCTCCAAACCCGCAACCACCGCCGTCACCGTGACGCAATTGCAGGTCCCCGCCGGTCGCGAAGCGCATGACAAGCGCGAGATCCTCCGCCGCCTGCTGCGCGACGCCAAGGATCTCAACAACGCGATTATCTTCTGCAATCGCAAGCGCGAAGTCGCCGTCCTTCACAAGTCACTCCAGAAGCACGGCTTCAGTGTCGGCGCCCTGCACGGCGACATGGATCAGTCCGCCCGCACCGCGGCCCTCGATCAATTCCGCAAGGGCGAAATTCCACTGCTCGTCGCCTCCGACGTCGCCGCCCGAGGTCTCGACATTCCCGCGGTGAGCCACGTCTTCAATTTCGACGTGCCGCACCACCCCGATGATTACGTCCACCGCATTGGCCGTACCGGCCGCGCCGGACGGACCGGTACCGCGATCTCCATCGTCACCTCGCTCGACAGCAAGTCGATGACTGCGATCGAGAAGCTGATCGGCCAGCCGATCCCGCGCGCTGAGGGCGACTTCACCGTTCACAACGAGGCCTCCGATGAGGACGCCGCGCCCCGCCGCTCGCGTAGCCGCGAAGGTTCGCGCGATGGCGCCCGTGGCGGCCGCAAGCCGCGCCGTGAGCGCGAAGCGCGTCACGGCGAACGCGAGCCGCGTCACGACCAGGAGCCCCGCCAGGAGCGTGCAGCCAAGCCGGAGCGCGAGCCGCGCCACGGCCGCGGCTCTTCGCCCCAGGCAGCCCCCTCGCACGTGCCGTCGATCGGACGTGCCGAGCCGCGGCGGCCGCAGCGCGAGGTCGACCACGAGCCCGCCGACCATTCGCACCTGCCCGCCTTCTTGCTGCGACCGGTGCGCGCTCGCGCCTAAGGCTTGCTCTGGTGCCGCCGCGCCAGCGGCGGTACTCCGGACAGTTGATGTTGCCGCCGGCCGTCGCCGCACAAGCTGATCTCCCGCGTTTGAAACAAATGCGCACCGTTTTCGCATCGCGTTGACGCGCTAGCGAAAACCTTCCGAAGCCGCGCGCGAACGCGACGGCGTCAGGCGCATTGAACGATAGTCGCGGCCGCCATCCCGTAGTTCTACTGTTTACCTTGCCTTCACTCTCGTCCCGTACCCTCGCCCCAATAATTTAGTCATTGCCGCTGGGCAGGACCGGCATTGGTGCATTGAGGACGTAACAATGGTCAAACTGCTGGACGAACACGAACGTACGTTGCTTTTGCCGAAGTCGCCCTTGGTCAGATCCGCTCGCTCCGCCAGACCGCCGTCCCCCGCAACTATGAGATCTGGTACGTCTACGCGACCGGGTACAACGCGCCGCTCAACAAGGTCATCAACGAGACGCTGGCGCGCAGCGGCAAGCTCTCTGAATCCGATCTCGAGCAGATCTACGAAACCTATCTTTCGCACATCAAGACCTCCGACCGCATCGACAAGGTCGCGCCCGCGTCATCGGCGAGATCGATGCCGTCATGGAGCTGATCACCGATGCGCTCGGTGTGTCCGCGACCTACGACGCCAGCCTCGTCGGCGCCAGCGACCGCCTCTCGACCGCGACGACCCGCGACCAGATCAGGACCATCGTCGAGGGGCTCACCAAATCGACCCGTGAGATGCGCGAGACCAATCAGGCGCTGGAGAACCGGCTCGCACTGTCCAAGTCCGAGATCAACGAGCTGCAACACAGCCTCGAGGCGATCCGCGCCGAGAGCCTGACCGATCCGCTCACCGGCCTCGGCAACCGGAAATACTTCGACCGCTCGATGGACATGGCGGTGCAGGCCGCGCTGGCCAGCGGCGAGCCGCTGTCGCTCCTGATGTTCGACATCGACCACTTCAAGTCGTTCAACGATTCCTACGGCCATCTCACCGGCGATCAGGTGCTGCGGCTGGTGGCGCAGTCGCTGAAGCAGACCATCAAGGGCCAGGACATCACGGCGCGCTACGGCGGCGAGGAATTCGCTGTCGTGCTGCCCAACACCGCGCTGCGCCAGGCGCTGACGGTCGCCGACCATATCCGCCGGGCCGTGATGGCCAAGGAGCTGAAGAAGAAGTCGACCGGCGAGATCCTCGGCCGCGTCACGATCTCGGTCGGCGTCTCCATGCTGAAACCGGCCGACGACACGGATTCGCTGATCGAGCGCGCCGATGCCTGCCTCTACGCCGCCAAGCGCGCCGGCCGCAACCGCGTGATCTGCGAAGCCGATCCGGAATTCAGCGCCGAGACGCAAACGCGCGTGGCGTGATCTTCGCTTAACTTCCGCCGTCGTCATTGCGAGCGAAGCGAAGCAATCCATGCAACCGCATATGCGGCTCCATGGATTGCTTCGTCGCTATCGCTCCTCGCAATGACGTGGATAAGGCCTCCTTTCAGGATGAAGACCTTTTCCACTTGACGCGTTTCTTCTGAGTGGAACGCGGCTTCGCAGCAGACTTCTTCACCGCAGCTTTCTTGGCGCCAGTTTTCTTTGCAGCAGCCTTCTTCACCGGCGCCTTCACCTTGCTCGCACGTGGCCGCTTGCGCAGCGCGGCGCGCTGGGCGGCGCCGAGCGCCGAGCGCGCCCAGACCGCGAGCTCCTCGGAATCATCGAACAAGCGCGCCGGCAGTTGCCAGTACGAGTTCACCGTCACCGTCTTGGCGCGCGTCTGGTACTGGAATGGTCCGCAGCCTTCCGCCTCGAATTGCGGGATGGTCTCCTCGTCGGCGCGGAAGTAGAGCCCGGCGCGCAGCGCGAGCGCGAAGTTGATACCGTCAGCCGAAATGCCGTAGCCGGAAAACATCCGGCGCAGCGTGACCGGGCCGAAATCGGCGAACAGGTCGCTCAGGAATTCGCGGTCCATGTGCCCATCGCCCCGCTTTGCGCGCTCAGGGGATGAGCGCGTCTCCATCCACGTTATTGCGAGCCGACGGGTCGCGCGAACGCGGGCCCGATGACAGGCTCCGCGAAGCAATCCATCCAACCGGGTATGCGGGCCAATGGATTGCTTCGTCGCTATCGCTCCTCGCAATGACGCCGGATGGAATTGGTGGGCGCGCCGCAGCGACCGGCGCTCCCGTGATCTTCTAGACCGTGGCCGGCTTGAGCTGCACCGATTCGCCGCAGCCGCAGGCGGAAACCTGGTTCGGGTTGTTGAACACGAACTGGGCCTGCATCTTGTCGGCCACATAGTCCATCTCGGTGCCGAGCAGGAACAGCACGGCCTTCGGATCGACCAGGATCTTGACGCCCTTGTCCTCGACCACTTCGTCGGTCGGGCGGATCTCGTGGGCGTATTCGACGGTGTAGGACTGTCCGGCGCAGCCGCCATTCTTGATGCCGACGCGCAGGCCGACAATCTCCGAATCGGAGCGCTTGGTCAGCTCGGAAATCCGTTCCGCCGCGGCATCGGTCAGCTTCATGACCTGCGGGCGCGGCCGCTTCGGCTTGGCTGGGGTTGGTGAAACTTGCGTCATGTCACTCATGTGGTCAGTCCCAGCGGCAAATCAATTGCCGGTCTTCTTGAGCCTAAGTCTATTCCCCTAACGCATCACCACATATTGAGGACGAGGCGCGCCTCGTCCGACATCCGGTCAGGCGTCCAGGCCGGATCCCAAACCAGATTGACGTTGACGACGCCGACGCCGGGAACGCTGGCGACCGCGTTCTCGACCATGGTCGGCAGTTCGCCGGCGGCCGGGCAGTTCGGCGTGGTCAGGGTCATCAGGATGTCGACCGAGCGATCATCCTTGAGATCGACCTTGTAGATCAGGCCGAGCTCGTAGATGTCGGCCGGGATTTCCGGGTCGAACACCGTCTTCAGCGCCGCGACGATCTCGCCGCTCATGCGCTCGGTCTCCTCCGCCGGCAGTGCCGAGGTGGTTTCCATGGTGGCCGTCTTGACTTCGGCTGTATCGGTCATGCGAACAATTCCCGCGCCTTGATCAGCGCCTGCGCCAGATGGTCGACTTCTTCCCTTGTATTATACATCCCGAAGGATGCGCGGCAGGTGGCCGTGACGTTGAACCGCTCTAAAAGCGGCATCACGCAATGGGTCCCGGCGCGCACCGCGATGCCCTGGCGGTCGATCACGGTCGCGACATCGTGGGGATGCGCGCCCTTCATCTCGAACGAGATCACCGGGCCCTTGTTGCGGGCCGAGCCGATCACGCGCAGCGAGTTGATCTCGCGCAGGCGCTCCTGCGCATAGGTGAGCAGCTCGTGCTCATGCGCGGCGATCCGCTCCTTGCCGATCGAATTGACGTAGTCGATCGCGGCGCCGAGCCCGATCGCCTCGACGATCGGCGGCGTCCCGGCCTCGAACTTGTGCGGCGGATCGCCATAGGTGACCCAGTCCTTGGCCACTTCACGGATCATCTCGCCACCGCCGTTGAACGGCCGCATCGCCACCAGGAGATCGTGCTTGGCGTAGAGCGCGCCGATGCCGGTCGGCCCGTATACCTTGTGGCCGGTGAAGGCGTAGAAATCGCAATCGAGGTCCTGGACGTCGATCGGCAGATGCACCGCGCCCTGCGCGCCGTCGACCAGCACCGGAATGCTGCGGGCATGGGCGAGCCGCACCACCTCCTTGACCGGAACCAGCGTGCCGAGCGCATTCGACATCTGGGTGATGGCGACGATCTTGGTGCGCGGGGTGAGGAGCTTCTCGAACTCCTCGATCAGGAAGTTGCCTTCGTCGTCGACCGGCGCCCATTTGATCACGGCACCCTGACGCTCCCTGAGGAAGTGCCACGGCACGATGTTGGAGTGGTGCTCCATGATCGAGAGGACGATCTCGTCGCCCTCCTTGATTTTCTCTCCGCCCCAGGACGAGGCCACCAAATTGATCGCCTCGGTGACGTTGCGGGTGAAGATGATCTCCTCATTGCGGCGCGCGTTGATGAACTGCGCGACCTTGCCGCGGGCGCCCTCATAGGCCTCGGTCGCGGCATTGGCGAGGTAATGCAGGCCGCGATGCACGTTGGCGTATTCGCTCTTGTAGGCCTCGGTCATGCGGTCGAGCACCGCATTCGGCTTCTGCGCCGAGGCCGCGTTGTCGAGATAGACCAGCGGCTTGCCGTAAATCTGCATGGCGAGCGCCGGGAAATCCTGCCGCACCAGCGCGACGTCGTAAGAACCGTTGGCGACCGCCTTGTGCATGCTCACGCCCTCGCTTCCAGCCAGCGCTGCGCGGTGGCAATTGCGACCTCGCGCAACGCGTCGCTGGCGATGCTCTCGATCGCCTCGCCGACGAAGGCCTGGATCAGCAGCGCCTGCGCTTCCTTCTCGGGCAGCCCGCGGGCGCGCATGTAGAACAACAGGCTCTCGTCGAGCGCACCGGTGGTCGCACCGTGACCGCAGGTGACGTCGTCGGCGAAAATCTCGAGCTCCGGCTTGTTATCGGCTTCCGCGTCGTCGGACAGCAGCAGCGCGCGGGTCATCATCTTGGCGTCGGTCTTCTGGGCGTCCGGACGCACGATGATACGGCCCTGGAACACGCTATGGGCACGGTCGTCGACGACGGCACGGAATATCTCGCGGCTGGCGCAATGCGGCACCGCGTGGTCCATGAACAGCGTGGTGTCGGCGTGCTGCGTGCCGTTGATCAGATTGACGCCGTTGGTCTCGACCTTCGAGCCCTCGCCGGCGCAGGCTACCGTCAGCTGATAGCGGCTGACATGACCGCCCGAGGTCAGGCCGAACGTGTTCAGGTGGGCGTGCGCGCCGAGCGAAATCGTCGCCGAGGAAATGTTGAAGGCATCGATGCTGTCTTCGACCAGGCGCACGTGATCGAACCGCGCATTGTCGCCGATCGCGACGATCAGCGCGTCATGCGCCTGATAGGCCTTGGCGCCCTCGCCGGCGAGATAGCTCTCCACCAGCGTGACATTGGTATCGCGGCCGAGCCGCAGCAGCGAGCGCGTGAAGATCGAGGCCGGCGCCGTACCCGATGCGACATGGACGATGTGCAGCGGCTGCGCCAGCACCGTGCCGTCGGCGATCTCGATGACGACGCCATCGGTCGCCATCGCGCCGTTCAGCGCGATCATCGGATTGGAGACGTCAGTGGCAAAGGCCTGCGCCGAGAGCGCGCCGTCGCCGGCGTCGAGCACCTCGCGCAGCGAGCGGATGCCGAGCCCCTTCTCGAGGCTGCCGAGATCGGACAGATGGGGCGCAAACGCGCCATCGACCAGCACCAGGCGGCGTACGCCGTCGATCGCCCGCAGCTTGGCGGCGGCAGCAGCGCGCCCCAGCGCCGCTGCATCCGGCGCAGGTGCCAGCGGCAGCACCTCGCGCATCAGCGCGCGCAAATCGGTGTATTTCCAATCCTCGATCCGGCGATGCGGCAGGCCCGAGCGCTCATAGGCCTCGAACGCCTGGCGGCGCTGATCGGCGATCTTGCCCTTGCCCGGCAGACGGTCGCGCGCGACGGCGAATGCATCGCCCAGCGCGCGCCCGGTCTCGGTCTTTGCGACAACGTTCATTTGAAAACCCGTATTTGTCAGGCGGCGTCTTCGAACTGCGCGTAGCCGGACTCTTCCAGCTCCAGCGCCAGTTCCTTGCCGCCGCTCTTCACCACCCGGCCCTTCGACATCACGTGCACGAAATCAGGCACGATGTAGTTGAGCAGCCGCTGGTAGTGGGTGATCACGACCATCGCGCGCTCCGGCGAGCGCAGCGCGTTGACGCCGTCGGCCGCGATCCGCAGCGCGTCGATGTCGAGGCCGGAATCCATTTCGTCGAGGATGCAGACGGCCGGCTCGAACAGCGCCATCTGCAGTATCTCGTTGCGCTTCTTCTCGCCGCCGGAGAAGCCGACATTAACGCCGCGCTTCAGCATGTCCTGCGGAATGTTCAGCGACTTGGCGACTTCGCGGACCTTCTTGAGGAAGGCCGGCGACGAGATCTCGTCCTCGCCGCGCGCCTTGCGCTGGGCGTTGAGCGCCGCGTGCAGGAAGTTCCAGGTGGTCACGCCGGGGATCTCGACCGGATACTGGAACGCCAGGAACACGCCCTTGGCGGCGCGCTCGTTCGGCTCCATCTCCAGGAGGTCCTCGCCCCTGAACAGGATCTGGCCGCCGGTGACTTCATAGCCCGGCTTGCCGGCGATGACGTGCGACAGCGTCGATTTGCCGGAGCCGTTCGGCCCCATGATCGCGTGCACCTCGCCCGGGTTCACCGTGAGCGACAGCCCGTGGAGGATCTCACGCTCCTCGACACGAACCTGCAGATCTTTCACTTCCAGCAAAGACATCTGATTTTTCCTGAGCATCATCCGCGAGGGCGCGTCGGCCGCGCCCGCAAGCGGGATGGATTAGCCAACCGAACCTTCAAGGCTGATCGAGATCAGCTTTTGCGCTTCCACCGCGAACTCCATCGGCAGTTGCTGCAGCACGTCCTTCACGAAGCCGTTGACGACGAGGCCGACGGCTTCCTCCTGCGAGAGCCCGCGCTGGATGCAGTAGAACAGCACGTCCTCGGAAATCTTCGACGTCGTCGCTTCATGCTCGAACGTCGCCGAGGAATTCTTGGCCTCGACATAGGGCACGGTGTGAGCGCCGCATTTGTCACCGATCAGAAGCGAGTCGCAGGCGGTGTAGTTGCGCGCGCCGGTCGCCTTGCGATGGGCGCTGACGAGGCCGCGATAGGTGTTCTGCGACTTGCCGGCGGCGATGCCCTTGGAGATGATCCGGCTCGACGTGTTCTTGCCGAGGTGGATCATCTTGGTGCCGCTATCGACCTGCTGGAAACCGTTCGAGATCGCGATCGAGTAGAACTCGCCGCTCGAATTGTCGCCGCGCAGGATGCAGCTCGGATACTTCCAGGTGATCGCCGAACCGGTCTCGACCTGGGTCCAGGAGATCTTGGAATTCTTGCCGCGGCAGTCGCCACGCTTGGTGACGAAATTGTAGATGCCGCCCTTGCCTTCGGAATTGCCGGGGTACCAGTTCTGCACCGTCGAATACTTGATCTCGGCGTCATCGAGCGTGACGAGTTCGACCACGGCTGCGTGCAGCTGGTTCTCATCGCGCTGCGGCGCGGTGCAGCCTTCGAGGTAGGAGACGTAGGAGCCCTTGTCGGCGATGATCAGCGTGCGCTCGAACTGGCCGGTGTTGCGCTCGTTGATGCGGAAATAGGTCGACAGCTCCATCGGGCAGCGCACGCCCGGCGGCACGTAGACGAACGAGCCGTCCGAGAACACTGCCGAATTCAGCGTCGCGAAGTAGTTGTCCGAGGTCGGCACGACAGTGCCGAGATACTTTTGCACCAACTCGGGATGCTCGCGGATCGCCTCCGAGATCGGCATGAAGATTACGCCGGCCGCCTTCAGCTCCTTCTGGAAGGTGGTCGCAACCGAGACCGAATCGAACACGGCATCGACCGCGATCTTGCGGTTGGCAGACGGCGGTCCGCCCGGCGGGGGCTCGACGCCCTCGAGGATCGCGACCTCGCGCAGCGGGATGCCGAGTTTCTCATAGGTCTTGAGGATTTCCGGATCGATCTCGTCGATCGAGGACAGCGTCTTCTTCGGCTTCGGCGCCGCGTAATAGTAGATGTCCTGGTAGTCGATCTTCGGATAGTCGACGCGCGCCCAGGTCGGCTCCGTCATGGTCAGCCAGCGGCGATACGCCTCCAGGCGCCATTCCAGCATCCAGGCCGGTTCATTCTTCTTTGCTGAGATGAAGCGGACGGTGTCTTCCGACAGTCCCTTCGGGGCCTTGTCGGACTCGATCTGCGTCTCAAACCCATATCGATACTGGTCGACGTCGATGCGCCGGACGCGCTCGACCGTCTCTTGTACAGCAGGCATTCATATCCTCCGCTCGCGGTTTCAAGGACCGCGGTGGATCTCAGTTCCGAAAATCTCTTACGATGCTTTGAGGACGAAATCAGCTTAGAACAGTTCAAGCTGTGTTTCGTCGTTCCCCCTTAACTAAGGTATCGGCGAGCTTTCGCCAAGCCTTGAGGGTCAAATCCACGTCTGTCTCCGTGGTAGACCAGCCAAGACTGAGCCGCACCGCTCCTTGGGACACCTCCGAACGGTATCCCATTGCCTCCAGGACATGGGACGGCTGGACCTTGCCCGACGAACAGGCGGAACCGGAGGACACCGCTACCCCCCCGAGGTCGAACCCGATCACGGCCGTTTCGGCCTTCATCCCCGGCGCGGCGAAAAGAACGGTATTCGGCAACCGCTTGACGTCATCGGAGAACACCAGCACATCAGGCGTCTGCCGCAGCCCGTGC
Source organism: Bradyrhizobium tropiciagri (assembly GCF_001189845.1). Lineage (GTDB taxonomy): Bacteria > Pseudomonadota > Alphaproteobacteria > Rhizobiales > Xanthobacteraceae > Bradyrhizobium > Bradyrhizobium tropiciagri. The sequence continues at coordinate 70,487 of NZ_LFLZ01000007.1, read as the reverse complement.
TCGAGCCGGTCGCGCAGCCCCCTGACGCGGGCGGCGTCGGCCTTCAACGCCGCCATCGCGGCCTTCACGGCCGCTCCAAAGCCCGCGATCCCCGCGACGTTCTCGGTCCCTGCCCGTCGCCCGAGCTCCTGCCCGCCGCCGCGCAGCGACGCTTCCAGTCCTTCGATGCCTTCGGCAAGCGCCAGTGCGCCGGTGCCCTTCGGTCCGCCGATCTTGTGCGCCGACAGCGTCACGAGATCGGCCCGGGTTGAAGCGACGTCGAACGGGATCTTGCCGAACGCCTGGATCGCATCGACGTGCAGCAGGCCGCCGGCCGCGTGCACGATCGCGGCGACATCGGCCACCGGCTGGATGGCGCCAGTCTCGTTGTTAGCCAGCATCACCGAGACCAGCGCGGGCGGGCCATCCGCCAGCAGCGCGCGCAGATGATCGAGATCGATCACCCCGGCGCGCGTGACATTGACGGTGCCGATCGCTTCACGCGAAAACCGCCCGCCCGCGAGGACGGACGCATGCTCGATCGCGGACACCAGGAGCCGCGCGACCGGCGCACCCGCAGCGCGGCGCATTCCCGGCGTCAAGGCAAGCGCATTGGCCTCGGTCCCGCCGGAGACAAATACGACGTCTTGCGGCCGGCCGCCGACCGCCTTCGCCACCGCATTGCGGGCATCCTCGACCAGCCGGCGCGCACGGCGTCCCTCGCTGTGCACCGAGGACGGGTTGCCGCTCAACTCCCACGCCGCAGCCATCGCCGCTTTCGCTTCCTGGCGAAGCGGCGTCGTGGCATTCCAGTCGAGATAGACGCGATCGGTCATCGGGCTTGTCCGCCGCAACCACCGTGGTTGCGACCTTCCAATGCGACATAACGACAGTCGGGCAGCGAGACCAGATCAGAGTGTGTGGTGCGAGAGATTTTTCACGCGCACCGAAACCTCACCTGTGTTGCCAGGCAAGACATCCGTTTGCGGCGAGCGCGATAGCAATGTGACAAACCAAAACTTCAGGTAGCCAAAGAACAATTCGGCGTGTTGATCCGGATCGCGCGGCGCCGCGCGGATTCACGCCGGCCAAGCGGCACAATTTCCTTGATTTTTGCCCCTTGCGTCATGCTAGAAGGCCCTCCAGCGTGCCGCCCGGCGGCGCCTGTGCCGATTTCATCATGAGCCGCCCTGTTCGCGCCCCGTCGCTGAAGATGGCTCCAACCGGTTGATTGATCGACGTCAATCAAGGGAACGCGTCAATCAAGGGAACACAATGCCTGAAGTCATTTTCACCGGCCCTGCTGGCCGTCTCGAAGGCCGCTATCATCCGGCCAAGCAGAAGAACGCGCCGATTGCGATGATCCTGCATCCGCATCCGCAGTTCCACGGCACGATGAATCACCAGATCGTCTACCAGTGCTATTACGCGTTTGCGCATCGCGGCTTCTCGGTGCTGCGCTTCAACTTCCGTGGCGTCGGCCGCAGCCAGGGCTCGTTCGATCACGGCACCGGCGAATTGTCCGATGCCGCGAGCGCGCTCGACTGGGCGCAGGCGATCAATCCCGAGGCGCGCGCCTGCTGGGTCGCGGGCTTCTCGTTCGGCGCATGGATCGGCATGCAGCTCCTGATGCGCCGGCCGGAGGTCGAGGGCTTCATCTCGATCGCGCCGCCCGCCAATCTCTACGACTTCTCGTTCCTCGCGCCCTGCCCGTCGTCGGGCCTGATCGTGCACGGCGACAAGGATGCGGTGGTGCCGCCCAAGGACGTCAACACGCTGGTCGAGAAGCTGAAGACGCAGAAGGGCATCGTGATCGACCAGCAGGTCATCCCCGGAGCCAACCACTTCTTCGACGGCAAGCTCGAGCCGCTGATGGAGACGGTGACCGGCTATCTCGACATGCGTCTCGCCAACGTGCGCTGACGCTCTTGTAGGATAGGTGGAGCGAAGCGATACCCATAGTCGCGCTACGCGGCAGCAAGTTGATGGGTATCGCTTCGCTCCACCCATCCTACGAAGTAGGGCTCACACTGGGCGCCGATTTTGTAGCCCGCATGGAGCGCAGCGAAATCCGGGACCACTCTCACCGCTGATAGCAAGAGCCCCGGATTGCGCTTCGCTTCATCCGGGCTACGCATCCCTACTCCGGCGCCAGCTTCAGCGCGGCGATCCCGATCAGCACGAACGCGATTCCCACGACTTTCATTGGGTTCAGCGCCTCGCTGAACAGCAGCACGCCCATGGTCAGCGTGCCCGCCGCGCCGATGCCCGTCCATACCGTATAGGCGACGCCGACACCGAGCACCTGCAGCGCGCGGCCGAGCAGGAACACGAAGGCCGCGAGCAGCACCAGCGAGACCAGGCTCCAGCCGAGCCGTGTGTAGCCTTCGGCATATTTCATCGAAATCGCCCAGCCGACATCCAGCAGACCGGCGACGACGAGCGCGATCCAGGCAACCGAGTGCGACATGGCGCTTACGCGGCCAGCTTCAGCATGTGCGCGCGGTGGCCGACCAGGAACGCGTGCAGCAGTGCCGGGTAGTCCGGCGACACCGCGCTGTGCACGCTCGGCCGCTGCGCCAGCGCGCTACGCCAGGCGCGCAGCTTCGGCGTATGCGTAAAGACAGCGAGATCGGTCAGTTGGTCGAACAGATCGAAGTAGCGGAAGATCGGCGCGAACACCGCATCGACTAGGCTGAAGCGCTCACCGGCGAAGAACGGCCCGGCGCCAAGCGCAGCCTCCACGCGCGCGAATTTCGCGGCGACCGCCTGCCGCTTGCCCTCGAAGGCCGCCGCATCAGTTGCGGTCTCGAGCCCCCAGAGGTCGCCGAGAATGGCCGAGCCGAACTCCATCCAGGCGCGATGCTCGGCGCGGGTGAGCGCATCCTGCGGATGCAGCTTCGCGCCGGCTTGCGTCTCCTCGATGTACTCGCAGATCACGTTGCTCTCGAACAGCGCGACCTCCTTGCCGTCGTCACCGGTCACCACCAGCACCGGCACCTTGCCGAGCGGCGAGATCTTCAGGAACCAGTCGGGCTTGTTGGCGAGATCGATGTCGATCCGCTCGAACGGCACGCCCTTCTCCTGCAGCGCGATCACCGCGCGTTGCACATAGGGACAGAGCTTGTGGCTGATCAGCTTCAGGGCGGCCATGACAAACCTCGCGTTCAATGCAACTGCATCGAATTAAATGCAACAGCATGGAACTGTCAAGGTAGATGCATTTGCATCTAAATCACGGTCGCGCGATGATGCCCCCGGTCATCGGGATCGGCACCCCCGTGGTGGCGGGGTAGCTCAGCGGCAGCCCCTTCATGCCGCGTGCGGCGAGGAAGCCGAACGCCTGCGCCTCGATCGCGTCCGCCGCCCAGCCGAGCGCTTCGGCGGGCTCGACGGTCGCCGGCGCCAGGCGGTCGCGCAGCATCCGCAGCATTGTCAGGTTGGAGGCGCCGCCGCCGCAGATGATCCAGCTCTTCGGCCGCTTCGGCAGCAGCGGCACGACGCGGGCGATCGCGGCCGCGGTGAATGCGGTCAACGTCGCAGCGCCATCGGCCGGCGCCACGGCGCCGAGCTTCAGGCCGGCAAAGTCGTTGCGGTCGAGCGATTTCGGCGGTGGAACCGAGAAGAACGGCAGCTTGAGCGCCTGCGCGATCCAGGCTTCGTCCGGCTTGCCGAGCGCCGCGAACTTGCCGGCGGTATCGAACGGCTGATGCATCTGGCGGAACATGAAGTCGTCAAGCAGCGCATTGCCCGGCCCGGTGTCGCAGGCGATCAACGTGTCCAGGCCATCGATATATGTAATGTTGGAAACACCGCCGATATTGACCACGACGATCGGGCCCTCGCGGTTCAGCGATTGCGCCAGCGCGCGGTGGTAGACCGGCACGAACGGCGCGCCCTGCCCGCCTGCCTCGACATCGGCGGCGCGGAAATCATGCATCACGGGAATGTGGATCGCCTTGGCGAGCGCCAGGGCATCGCCGATCTGCACCGTCAGCTTCCGCTCGGGGCGATGCAGCACGGTCTGGCCATGGAACCCGACGATGTCGATCTCCTGGGGAGAAATCCGGTGCTGCGCCGAAAAGCTGGCGACCGCCTCGGCATGGGCCCTGGTCACGGCCTGCTCGGCCTGTCGCAAAATCCCCGGCCGGGCGTCGCGCTGCGACAGATGAACGGCCTCGGTCAGCGCCTGGCGCAGCAGGCTGCGCTCGCCGTCGGTATAGGGACGATAGCCGGACGGCCCAAAGGCCTTGATCTGGCGGCCATCGGTCTCGATCAGTGCCACGTCGACCCCATCGAGCGAGGTCCCGCTCATCAGACCGAGTGCCGTTAACATCATCTTGGAAGCGCCCCAGCCGGGAACCCCCGGCTTGTCTCAAACAAGTACATCCTATAATGCCACTGCGCGTCCGCCTGCGGCAGCCTCAAGCATCAGGGTTCCGCAAATAGATGCAAAAACCGTAAAACAAGAATGATCTGGCTCGCCGACAAATGACTGCATTTAAATCGGATTTCCTGAATACTCTACAGGAACGCGGCTTCGTTCACCAGTGCTCCGATTTCGAGGGCCTCGACGCGCTGGCCGCGAAGGGCGAGGCTACCGCCTATGTAGGCTACGACTGCACCGCACCGTCGCTGCACATCGGCAACTTCCTCACCATGATGATGCTGTACTGGCTGCAGCAGAGCGGCAACAAGCCGATCACGCTGATGGGCGGCGGTACCACGATGGTCGGCGACCCCTCCGGCAAGGACGAGACGCGCGCGATGCGCACGGTCGCGGAGATCGAAGCCAACAAGGCCTCGATCCGCGGCGTGTTCGCCAAGGTGCTGCGCTATGGCGACGGGCAATCCGACGCATCATGCTCGACAACGCCGAGTGGCTGACGAAATTGAACTGGATCGAGATGCTACGCGACATCGGCCGGCACTTCTCGGTCAACCGCATGCTGACGATGGATTCGGTGCGGCTCCGGCTCGAGCGCGAGCAGGAGATGAGCTTCATCGAGTTCAACTACATGGTCTGCCAGGCCTACGACTTCGTCGAGCTCTCGCGCCGCGCCGGCTGCCGGCTGCAGATGGGCGGCTCCGACCAGTGGGGCAACATCGTCAACGGCGTCGATCTCGGCCGCCGCATGGGCACGCCGCAACTATTCGCGCTGACCACGCCGCTGCTGACCACCGCCTCCGGCGACAAGATGGGCAAGACCGCCAAGGGCGCGGTGTGGCTCAACGCCGACCAGTTCTCGCCGTATGACTTCTGGCAGTACTGGCGCAACGTCGAGGACGCCGACGTCGTCAAGTTCCTCAAGCTGTTCACCATCCTGCCGATCAGCGAGATCAACAAGCTCGCGGCGCTGGCGGGCGGCGAGATCAACGAAGCCAAGAAGGTGCTGGCAACCGAAGCGACTGCCCTACTCCACGGCCGCGACGCGGCCAATGAGGCTGCCGAGACCGCGCGCCGCACCTTCGAGGAAGGCGCGCTGGCCGAAACCTTGCCGACGGTGGAAATTCCGCGCGGCGAGTTCGAAGCCGGCGTCGGCGTGCTCGTCGCCTTCGTCAAGGCCGAGCTCGTCGCCTCCAACGGCGAAGCGCGGCGGCAGATCAAGGGCGGCGGACTGCGCGTCAACGACGCTGCCGTCACCGACGAGAAGATGCTGCTGACGCCAGCCAATCTCACGCCGGAAGGCGTGGTGAAGTTGTCGCTCGGCAAGAAGCGGCATGTCCTGCTGAAGCCTGCATAGGCGCATTCGCTTTTGTCGGTTGTAGGGAGTGCCGAAAGCGCGCTCCCTGCTTTCCGATGGATCAGCAGACCACGTCTCCGAACGACACGCTTTCCGCGCCGGCGAAACAGTCGCGCTTCGCGCTGAACGTGCTCGCGCTCTGCTTCGTGCTCTCGGTGCTCGGACGCGGCCTCAGCGACAGCTTCACGGTGTTCCTCAAACCGATCTCGGAAAATTTCGGCTGGGACCGCGCCTCTGTGGTGTCGGTCTATTCGCTGACCTGGCTCGCCAGCGGCCTGACCGCGCCGCTGGTCGGGCGGCTGTTCGACCGCTCGGGTCCGCGCGTGGTCTATGCGCTGGGTCTGGCGCTGCTCGGCTGCGCATTCCTGATCGCGTCGCGCGCGCAGCAGCTCTGGCAATTCCAGCTCAGCGTCGGCCTCTGCGTCGGCTTCGGCACCGCGCTGATCGGCAATGTTTCGAACTCGATCCTGCTCGGCCGCTGGTTCGGGCCGCGATTGCCGACCGCGATGGCCGTGATGTATTCGGCGACCGGCGCCGGCCTCTTGGTGCTGCTGCCGCTGTCACAGGTGCTGATCGACCGGATCGGTTGGCGCGAGGCCTATCAGGTGTTCGGCGTCAGTGCGCTCGGCCTCCTCGTTCCGCTGGTCTTTCTGCCGTGGCGCACGCTCGCCGGCGGATCGCCGCACATCGTCAAGAAGGTCGAGACCGGCCTGATCGACGAAGGCTGGACGCTGCTTGCCGCGATGCGCCATCACGCCTTCTGGGCGCTGTTCTCGACCTTCTTCTTCACCGCGATCGCGATGTATGCGCTGACGGCGCAGATCGTCGCCTATTTGATCGACGTCGGCTTTCCGCCGCTGCAGGCCGCCACCGCCTGGGGCTTCTCCGGCGTCGCACTGTTCGTCGGCATGCTCGGCGTCTCCACCCTCGACGGCATCATCGGCCGCCGGCCCTCGGTGCTGTTCAGCTACGGCGTCTCGATAGCAGGCATCATCCTGCTCTGGCTGCTGCAATGGTACCCGAACTACTGGCTGCTCACCGGTTTCGTGATCTGCTTCGGCAGCATGATCGGCTCGCGCGGTCCGCTGATCACCGCGACCGCGCTGAAGATCTTCCGCGGCGAGCGCGTCGGCACGATCTACGGCACCATCATGATCGGCAGCGGCCTCGGCTCCGCGCTCGGCTCCTGGGGCGGCGGCCTGATCCATGACTGGACCCACAGCTACAATCCGCTGATCGCCTTCGCGCTGGTCAATGTCGTGCTCGGCCTGATCCCGTTCCTGGTGGTGCCGGCGCTGCGGCGCTGAGCTCGGACGAGTGCGTCCGCTGCCCGAGGAAGGCGGCGGCGGCGCAAAGGCCGACATGAATGCATGTCGGCCTTGGGCAGGCGGCATTCGCGAAATGAAGAGGCCGCTAACTGAAGCGGTCTTGAGTGGACGGCTGCCAATTGCTTGGTTGCGAGAGCCGATCCTCTAGTCCGGTACTATTAGTCGCAACGACGGATCCTGCGGACCGAACCGTCGTCACGCTCGACCGTGACGGTGCGGCATCCGCGATATCCGCGATCATAATCGTACGCGCGATAAGCGCGTCGATCATAGTCTCGATCGTAACGGTGCTCCGGACCCACTCTTACGCCGCCGAGCGGCGTATCGACGGCAACCTGAGCTGATGCGGGTGCAATGGAGATCGGCGTCGCCATAGCGAAACCAGCAACCGCCAGCACACCAGCCATTAACAGTGTCCTCATGAGAGCTCCTCCTGAGTTGTTGAATTGCTCTCCAACATCCCAGATGGAGCAAGGTTCCTGCGCGAACGTCATCCAGACAGCGGACGGCTTGGGGCGCCCGCCTCCGATGGTTGTGGACAGAAACCCGCCTTGCAAGTTCCCGAACCAGAGACATCTGGAAGGTCAAAAGCTGACGATGACGGCTCCCAATCTCCGCCTGCCTTGGAAGCAGATTTGCGGATGAGCGCAGGTCCACCGTTCTGGGCGCACGCAGCAAATTGCGCCGGGTGCCGATGAGACGGATATTGTCGCGGGTGTCGGCTCGATCTAGGCTTCCACCCGCCGAGGTCCTCAATGGATATCAAACGGGCGTTACCCCATCCGAAACTTCGCGGTGTCCTGCGCTCGTTCGAGGAAAGGCGCGTCGAATTGGGGAGCGCCGTGCTGGCCTGGCCGGTCGCCGCACGGCCGCATCAAATCCTGGATATCCACCTAGCTGAGCCATATCGCGTGCGCATCGACGGCGGCGAGGCCTGCACGACGCCGGACGTGGGCGTGGTCGGACCGCAAACCTATCGCCGCGCGCATGTTTGCCTGTCGGGCTCGGTGCATGTCTTCAACATCCTGTTTCAACCGACCGGCTTGAACCGCTTGGTCGGGATCGACATGACCACCCTGGTCAATCAGGACCCGGCAGCCTGCGACGTGCTCGGCAAATCCGCCACGTCGCTTGGCGATGCCGTACGCATGGCGCCTGATTTCGACCTGCGCGTCGCCGCGGCCGAACGCTGGGCCGAGGCTATGCTGGAGAAGCGCGGCCCAGACTGCGCAATCGCCGCCGCGTCACGCCGGATGATCAGCGTCCAGGGACGCACGCGGATCGAGGACCTCGTTGCATATTCCGACCTCAGCACCAGCCAGTTCCAGCGTCGTTTTGCGGCGCAGGTCGGAATGACGCCCAAACTGTTTGCGCGAACGATCCGCTTCGACCGGGCGCTGGTCGCCCGCCGCGATGCGCCGAACCGCTCCTGGACCGACATTGTCCACGAACTCGGCTATTTCGATCAGGCCCATTTCATCCGCGAATGCCACGCTTTCGCCGGCTTGCCGCCAAGCAGCCTCACCGGTGATTGGGACAACGTCTTTTTCCCCGGCTGATGACCAAAATTTACAAGCGCTTTCGATCACGCGTCCCGCAAGGTCCGCCTTTCGCGGGAGGCCAGCATGACAGCGAGAATGACGCGGCGCGAACTCGGCGGCGTTGCGCTTGGCATCGCCGTCGCCGGCCCGAGAGCTGGAGCAATGAACATGCCGACCAACCTTGAGCGCTTCAAAGCCATCGTCGAGCGCGGCTTTTCCCAGGGCGACCTCACGGTCGCGGACGAAATCTGCGCCGAGACGCTGATCGAACATGAGTATCTGTCGAAAACCGATATTCCAGGCCCGCAGATCCTGAAAGCGCAGATCGAGGATGCGCGGCGCAGCATCAGGGACTTGAAGCTCTCGATCGAGGCAATCGTGGAAGCCGGCGATACGGTGTGGGCGCGGAGCAAGGCAACCGGCGTTGATCCTCGTTCGGGAAAACCGGTCGCCATCGATGTCATCGACATCTGTCGATTTGCCGACGGCAAGCTGGTCGAACACTGGGGCGTGCCCGACCGGTTTGCGCTGCTTCACCAGATCGGAGCGCTGCCGCCTCCGCCGGGACCGCGACCTTAATTGTTCGTCGTCGGCAGGTCGTTCGGGCCGTATTGCTTGAACTCGAAGATCTTGCGCGTCAGGCCGGGCGCCAGCGCCGAGATCGGGTTGACGCGCAGCACCGGCGCGCTCGGTGTTCCCACCACTTCATAGGTCACGCCGATCAGGCCTTCATTGCTGCCGGCGCCGAGGAAAATCCCGAAGAACGGGATCTGGCCGAACATGTTGTTCAACCCGTACATCGGAATGAAGGTGCCGTTCATCCGCACCTGGTTGCCGATATAATCGATGCTGCCTTCGATGGTCGCGCCGATGCTCGGTCCCTTGACCACGCCGTTGCGGATCGACAGCTGGCCGCTCTGGCGGGTGAACTCGGCGCGCAGCGCGTCGAACCCGATACCGTTTTGGGTGCTGACCGGCCCGCCGGCAACGGCGCGGTCGAGTTGGGTTTCGCCCTTCACCGAGAAGCCGGTGATGTTGATGAGACCTTCCCTGGGCCCCGGTTCGGGGATCGGCGGCTCCATCGCGAGCGTGAGCTGGCCGCCGACCACCTTCGAATACGTGTCGATGAAGCGCAGGAACGCGCCGGCGTCGCCGGTCTGCAAATAGATCACCTCGCGGCCCTGCTGGCGTCCGCGCATATCGACAGCAACGGGCGTATCGCGGCCGACCTTGCCGCTCAGCGTGAACGCCTTGAAGAACCCGTTGCGGCGCGAGATCTTGGCATCGACGCTGCGCAGCGCCTCGCCGTTGAAGCCGGCCACCGCACCGAGCTTCAGATCGACATCGAAATCGGTGGTCTTGGTCTTGCTCTTGGGATCGCTGTCGCGGCCGGAGATCGCCGATTTCAGGAATCCGCGGCCATCGAACACGTCGCCGCGCATCGTCACCTTGATGACGCCGTCCGGACCGCGATCGGCGCGCAGCGATGTCTTGTCACCTTCCGACGGCGCATAGGTCGGGAAGTTCGCATTCATGAGATCGCCGTTCTGATCGACCTCGAGCGCGCCCTTGATCGAAACGCCGGCGCCTTCGATCGAGATGTCCTCGAACCGCGTCGATTGTCCCTTCGGCACCACGTTGAAGGTCGCCTTGCCGGCCCTGCCCTGCGTCTTGACCCAACCGGGCAGGATGTTGTCGAGCTTGAGCTGGGTCAGGTCGGCCTCGACGCCCATCTTGGTGGTGGGATTGTCGCCGCTGCCGATCTTACCGTTCAGCTTGATCGGGATCGCACCCGACACGGCAGGACCGAGATCGAGTCCGAGGCGCGCGCGGCTCGCATCGTCAAGCGTTGCCTGCAGCTTGACGTCGGCATCGCCGTCGGTCGGCTTGCGATAGTCGAGCGAGGCCGCCTGCCCGTTGATCTTGACGTCACCCTTGACCTGGAAGCCGGCGTTGCTAGCAATCAGCTTCAGCGTGTTGGCCTCGAGCTTCTGGTTCATCACCAGTTTGTCGACGGCAACGCCGGTGATGTCGGCGGCGACCGAGTACATCGTATCGGCCTTGGTCAATTCGCCCTTCACCGGCATGCCGAGATTGATCGTCGCGGTGACATTGCCCTTGCTGGCGTTGGGATCGATCGGCGGACCGGAGAGATCGCTGAGCCGGTCGGACGCGAGGATTTCGGCGGCGGCCGGCACGGGACAGTCGACCCGGAACTTGACCTTCGACGGCGACGGCTTCGGCGCCATGTCCGGCACCTCGAAGGTGAAATCCGACAGCGTGATCTTGCGGCCCGCCGGCGTGTCGGCGATGCCCTGGTTGATGGTCACGGTCGCGGTGCGGCCGGTCACCCTGGCCTTCAGGTCCGCATCATGCACGGCCGGCATCTGATCGACCGGGCGCACCGTGACGCCCGAGGCGACGATGTTGACCGAGAGACCGTCATCCGGGATCGGCGGGCCCTTGCGCGACAGATTATGCACCGGCGAATTGACGCCGACATCGATGCGCTGGAGCGTGCCACGGTCGATCCGCTCGAGCACCCATTCGCGCACCTCCGGCACGATGATGATCGGCCACATCCGCTTCAGGGCGGAGGCCGACATCGGCGTGCCCGCAAAACCGAGCTGCAGCCGCGGCTCGCCGGAATAGTCGACGCTGCCGGTGCCGGCGACGCCGATCTCGCCATTGGAGATGTCGGCCTGGGTCAGCAGCAACCGCTTCTTCTCGGTGTCGAACCGGAAACCGACGTTGATGCGATTGAAGATCAGCGGCGGTTCGTTCTTGTCGGCGCCGGCGAGCACGATGGTGCCGCCGGACAGTCCAGCCTGCCAGTCGGTGACATTATCGTTCGGCGGCTCAAGATGCCCGAGCAGCGTGATGCGGTTGGCGCCCGAGACGATCTTGATCGGCGCCAGCAGCACGCGCCGCCCCGAATCCCATTCGACGCTCATCTCGGCCGAATCGATCGGCATCGGGTAGTCGGGCGTGTCGGTGTCGATGATGTTGCCGGCGCCGACATTGATCTTGCCGCGGAAATAGGTCGGCAGGCCGTCGCGGCCGAGCTCGCCCTTCATCTCGCCCGACAGCGGAAGGTCGGCGGTGTAGGTGAGATCCTTGGTCCGCATCGCGAGCAGGATGTTCCGCGTGGACACCTTGTCGGCCTTGATGTCGACCGAGCGCACGCCGTTCTGCTGCGGGCCGACCAGGACGCGCACCGACCAGGCTTTGCGCCCTCCTCGCCGAAGCTGAGCGCCACGCCGCCGCCGCTCGGGCGCCGCAGGCTCAGGCTGATATTCTCGAAGCTCCATTTGTTGCCGCGCTGCTGGTCGTCGACGACGAGATTGCCGTTCTTCAGGCCGATCTCGTTGAGGTTCTGACCGTCGAGGCCGGTCATGCTGAGGCTGTCGAGCCAGTCGAGCCCGGCAAGTAGCCCGCTCTGGGCCGAATCGGGTGCGGCCGCCGAGGGCTCGGACGCAACCGGCGGCGCGGCCACCGGCGGCGGCGCTGCGGGCGCCGGACGCGGGAATGTCGGCGGCAGGCCGGCTTCACGCTTGGACGCAACGCCGGTCGCCAGCGGTTTTGCGGTGTCGCCGGCGGATACGGTCACATTGCCGTCGGGCGTGATGCGCACCGACAGTTCGGCATCGACCAGATTGAGGCTCTCCGCCCGCAGCTGTCCCATCAGCAGCGCCGTTCCGGACAACCGCACTTCGGCTTTCGGCGCGCTGGCAACCACCGCATGGTCGCGGTCGCGGACGATGATGTCGCGGATGCGCACTGCGATCCTGACCCGGCCGGCGCGCTCGATCTGGGTTCCGCCGACCTCGACCGTGTTGCCGTGGCCGATATTCTCTTCGATCGCCGCGGCCAGCCACGGCGTCGCCAGATCGAGATTGATCGGGCCTGCACCGAGCCGCCACCACAATGCGCCGAAGCAGGTCGCGAACAGAACGACCAGCACCACGAGGACCAATCCGATGCGACGGATCCAGCGCTCGCCATGCAGCCAGCGCTGCATGCCGGAACAGAAATCGGTGAAGCGATGCAGGTTGGTGTTGGAACGCGACAGCAATTGCCGCGCACGGTTGCCCGCCGCCTCATCCTGCTCGTCCCACGCGGCGTCGTCTTCCCATTGCGAGAAGTCAGCCCCGGCGCGCGGATTTGGACCCTGCGGCGACGTTTTCCTTGCCATTGCCTCTCGGTGCTGACGGCGAAGCTGCTCGCCGCCATCGGGACGCCCGTCGATTCGTATCGAGCGCTCCCGTGCCGGCATCGCCGCCTATCCTCGCCTAATCGTGTTACTCGCCGATGGCCCCAAGATCGGACCAAAAGAACGGACCAAACCAACCAATCAAAAGCCAATTCAGCAAGCGGACGGGTTACGCGTCGAATTCCTTGTCACCATACTCCGTGGCCATCAAACTTGCCCAGCGGCCGATGCGAATCCGGCCGCCGCGAATAAGACCCGCAATACCCCAATGGTTGAGCTTCGGAAAGCGACGAAAGGAAGGCGTATGTCCAAGAAAACGCGCAAGAAATCCTCCAACACAACCGGAAAGCGGGTCGCAACAAAGGTTGCGCGCGCCGCAAGCGCAAGCACTGGGAAGTCCGCGGCGAAAACCCGCACAACGGTTGCGAAAAAGCCTGCGGCCAAAACAGCAAAGGCCAAACCCGCAGCGGGAGTTCAGGGCACAGCCTCGCACAAGGCTGCATCGAAACCGTTAAAGCGGGAGCCGGCCGCGACCGTGACCAAGACCGCGACCAAGTCGTCCGCCGTCACACTTGCCGAAGGCGCGTCGGCACCCGGCTTCGACCTGCCGCGCGACGGCGGGGGCAGCGTGTCGCTGAAGGATTTCGCCGGCAAGAAGCTGGTGCTGTTCTTCTATCCCCGCGCCGACACCCCCGGCTGCACCAGGGAGGCGATCGACTTCACCCGGCTGAAGGGCGAGTTCACTGCTGCCGGCACCGAGGTGGTCGGCATATCAGCCGATACGGTTAAGGCGCAGGAGTCATTTCGAAACAAACACCAGCTGTCCGTGCCGCTGGTCTCGGACGGCGCCCATCAAATGCTGGAGGCGTATGGCGCCTGGGGCGAAAAATCCATGTATGGCAGGACCTTCATGGGAATTATTCGTACCACGGTTCTGGTCGATTCCGGTGGAAAAGTCGCCCGGATCTGGCGCCATGTGAAGGTCGATGGCCATGCCGAAGCGGTATTGGAGGCCGCCCGGACGCTCTGACCGGAGGGGGTTCCGTTTCCTGAAAATTAACCATGGCGGGCTCAAATCGGCCCCGCAAATTAGCCGTACGGAGCTTGGTCCGACCGGCCGCGGGAGTACCGATGTCGAGCCGGTCCGGTCATCACCAGAAACACCATCATCACCAGGACCATGGCCGGGCACCGGCGCGCCGCCCGGCTGCCCATCACGCCGCACCGGCGGTGGCGGCCTCCGGCGAGGGCTATACGCTGGTCCATGCCGGCAAGCAGGTCCGGTTCGGGCCGGTCGTGTTCTGGATCGCGGTCGGCACCGTAGTTCTGCTCGGCATGTGGTCGGCGGCGACCGCGACCTACTTCGCGTTCCGCGACGACGTCCTGACCCGGCTGATCGCGCGCCAGGCCGAGATGCAATACGCCTATGAGGACCGCATCTCCGAGCTGCGCGCCAAGGTCGACCGCACCACCAGCCGCCAGTTGCTCGACCAGGAGCAGTTCGACCAGAAGCTCGACCAGATCCTGAAGCGGCAGTCGACGCTGGAATCGCGCGCCACCGCCCTCGGCGCGATGCCCGATGCCACCTCAACCGGTTCGATCAAGCCGCAGGGCCGCGCTGAGGCGGCGCCGTCCTCCGGCACGCCAAAGCCCTCCCCGATCAGCGACACCGTGATCTTCGTGGCGCCGCCGGACCGCGAGGCGCGGCTGGAATCGCGCGCACCGCTGATCGCCAAGGCGCAGCCGAACCAGTTCGCCAAGGCCCAGGGCGTCGACAATGTCCTGGTCCGTCTGCAGACCTCGCTCGATCAGGTCGAGCGCCGCCAGGTCGCCGCACTCTCCTCGGTCGAGGACGGCATCGAATCGCGGGTGCGCCGGATGCGCGGCGTGATAAGCGATCTCGGCCTCAACATGTCGCAGCTCGAAGCAGCCGTGCCGCGCTCCGGCATGGGCGGCCCCTATGTGCCGGTGAAGCTCACGCCCGACGCCGGCGCCTTCGAGCGCCAGCTCTACCGCATCAACATCAACCGCGCGCAGATGCAGCGCTTGAACCAGACGCTGGCGCTGGTGCCCTACCGCAAACCTGTCGTGGGCGAGGTCGAATTCACCAGCGGCTTCGGCGTTCGCAGTGATCCCTTCCTCGGCCGGCCGGCGATGCACACCGGCCTCGACTTCCGCGCCGCGCAGGGCGATCCGGTGCGCGTCACTGCCAACGGCAAGGTGGTGTCGGCGGGCTGGGCCGGCGGCTATGGCCGCATGGTCGAGGTCGATCACGGCAATGGGCTGTCGACCCGCTACGGCCATCTCTCGGAGATCGGCGTCAAGGTCGGCGAATACGTCAAGATCGGCCAAGTGATCGGCGCCGTCGGCTCGACCGGCCGCTCCACCGGTCCGCATCTGCACTATGAGACCCGCATCGACGGCGAAGCGGTCGATCCGCAGAAATTCCTCCGCGCCGGCGTCCGCCTCAGCGCAGGTTAAGCCTCACCTCACAACGATCGATCTGAACATCGGCGCAAGCGGTCTCGCTTGCGCCGATCTCGTTTGTGGCTCAGCGACGACCGCCACCGCCGCCCATGCACCGCCCGGCCCGCCGCCACCGAATCCGCGGCCGGGACCGAACGGTCCGCCGGACGAGCCGAAGCCGCCCGGACCGGGGCTGGTCGTTCCTCCACTCAGAGAATCGGGCGCAGGGCCGCTACTACTTGACGGGCCGCCGCCTAGCACGCGGGACGGTCCCCCGCTAGGGCCGCCACTCGGACTGCCACCCGGGCCGCCGCCACCAGGCGCACCGCGCCCGCCTGGGGCTGCTCATGCCGCACCGCCTTCGTCGGAATCGTCATCGACAGGACCGTTGGGGCCCTCGCGATAGATGTAGATGCCGAAATTCCAGCGGTAATCGCCGCCCTTGTCCTTGGCCAAGGCGCGGTTGGCCTCGCGGTTGGCGACCTTCAGCGCCTCCATCGCGAGCTCGCACGAGCGGCCTTCGAGCCGCTTGGCAAGCTTGGCCGACAGTCCATCGTAATGCACCGCACGTTCGAGGAAGCGCGGTGTCGCCGACGACACATTCATCTCGGCGGCCGCGACATGGTCGTGCAAATTGCGGCCGAGATAGTGCCATTTGCGGTCGTCGTCGCCATGCGGGACGAAGGCCTGCTCGACCAGCATGATCTCGTCGCGGTCATTGATGGTGACGAGCTTGCGGTCGAGCCATTCGTCCAGCACCGCGCGCGGCCGCACGTCCTTGGTGATCGATTCGACCAGCGTCTCGAACGACGGCGCGCCGCCATCGGCGGCGCGCCGCAGCGGCAACGGATCGCCCTTCGCGTCGGTGAACTCGGGGGCGGCCAGCCAGCGCGCGATGATCGCGCTGGTGCGCGACAGCGTCGCCGGCACCGCATTGACCGGCGCGCCCGCGCCGCGCAGCCGCGCCACCTCCTTGCGGTGGATGCCGGTCAGGAGGCTGACGCGGCTGTCAGTCTGCTCCTTGCCCTCGAGCGCGAACTCGTGCTCGGCGACGTTGACATAGAGCTCGCGCAGCAATTGGGTCAGCGCCGGGAATGTCATGCCGCCGCGGATACAAAGCCGCACCAGCGGGCGCAGCATCCGCGCCAGCGGTGCATGCAGCTTCGCTGCGGCGATCGGCGCGGACGATCCCACCTTCCACTTCGGGGCCTTGGCATTCATGTCTAACTTTTAGCCGTCCACTGCGTGGGACACAATCCCACTCCGCCTGACGTGTGATATTTTCCCACTTTTGGGAAACAAGGTCACTCCGACGCGCCTGGCGGGCGCGGGTTCAAGAGGGCCCTGGCACTGCCGCCATCGATACGGACCGCTGCACTTGTCCCGCCGCGCCACGCGGCTGCTGTTCGCCGCCGCTGCGCTGACGAGCCTGCTGGT
Organism: Bradyrhizobium tropiciagri; assembly: GCF_001189845.1. Classification (GTDB taxonomy): domain Bacteria; phylum Pseudomonadota; class Alphaproteobacteria; order Rhizobiales; family Xanthobacteraceae; genus Bradyrhizobium; species Bradyrhizobium tropiciagri. Next base: position 53,779 of record NZ_LFLZ01000007.1, on the reverse strand, counting down.
CTGGACCACGTCGCCTTATCTGCGGCAACGTATTGCCGACATCGGCATCGAGTATCGCGCGCAGGATACCTCAGGCATCGCCTCCACCGCGTAGCGCCTGACGTATTGGCGGAAATCGATGAAGTTCATCGCTGCCTCGCCATGGCTCGGGCACGGCACTGGCTCGATCAGGCACATGTTCACGCTGGATGCGATAGGACAGACCGGCCTGCAGGCCGAGGTGATCAACAATCCGCACAACCAGACCTTCAATGTCGCGATCCAGTGGGGGCTCCTCGGCATCCTGCTGCTCTGCGCGATGTGGACCAGCCATACCAGGCTGTTCGCGGGCCGCGATCTTTACGAGCTCGCTGCTCAACTCGCATTTGTCCGATTTTCACGAAGGCTGGATGTACGTGATCGGCGTCGGCGTCGCCGGCGGCATGGCGCTCGGCCCGTGCAACAAATTCGCGGGCAAGCGAAGCGCGACCCGGGACCCATAACCACTAATGGTTGTTGTTGCATCGCGCTGGAGCCCCAGCCCGCTTCAACAACACGCGTCTGTGGTTATGGGTCCCTGCTTTCGCTTTCGCAGGGACGACGGCGGTGTGTTGGCTTGAGCGCGGGCCCTACCGCGTCGCCTCATGCCCGACCTCGCCGGTGATGACGTCGCCGAACAGCTCCCACGCTTCGCCGTTGAACCGCATCAATTGCATCTGCTCGATCGGGAAGTAATCGTCCGGCGAGGTATTGACCATGACGCCCGGCAGCATCAGGTCGGAATGGAAGTTCTTCAAATTGGCGGCCTGCTTCATCACATTCTCGCGCGTCAGATTGTCACCGCACTGCTTCAGCACCTGCACCATGGCCTCGGCCTGCACATAGCCATAGAGGTTGTTGGCATTGCCCTTGTCGCCGTCCGGATAATACTTGTCCATGAAGCCGCGCCAGCTCAGCACCGCGGGATCCTTGTCCCAGGTCGGATCGGTCGGGTCCTTCAGATAGGCCGTCGAGATGATGTCCTTGGAATATTCGAGCCCCGCCGGCTTCAAGACCGAGGCGACCGAGGTCGCGGTGTTGGCGAGAAAGAATTTCGGCTTCCAGCCGAGCTCGCCGACCTTGCGGATCGCCTGCGCCGATCCCTTCGGCGCCGCCCAGGAGAAGAAGATGTCGGCACCGGAATCGTGCAGCGCGACGATCTGCGAATCGATCGAGGGATCGGAGACCTCGTAGGACTTGTCGGCGATGATCATGTTCGCCTTGTCGCCGAGCCCGTCCTTCAAGCCCTTGAACTGATCCTTGCCGGCGTCGTCGTTTTGCCAGAACACCGCGATCTTGCTGTTTGGAAACTTGTCGCGAATGTGTTTCGCATAGATTCGCCCCTCGCTCTGGTAGTTGGGCTGAAAGCCCATCGTCCAGGGAAAGTTCTTGGGGTCGCCGAACTTGGTGCCGCCGGAGGCGACGAACAATTGCGGCACCTTCTTGGCATTCATGTATTTCATGATTGCCGAATTCGACGGCGTACCGAGCGCCTGGAAGATCAGCAGCACCTCGTCGCTCTCGACCAGCTTGCGCGCCTGTTCGATTGCTTTGGGCGGCGAATAGGCATCGTCGTAGCTGATGAAGTTGATCTTGCGGCCATTGATGCCGCCCTGTTCGTTGATCATCTTGAAGAACGCGGCCTCGGTCTTGCCGATCACGCCATAGGACGACGCCGGGCCGCTATACGGCATGATGTTGCCGATCTTGATTTCGCTATCGGTCGCGCCGGGATCGTATTTCTTCTGGGCGTGGGCCGAGGTCGCGAGCAGTGCGACACTTGCGAACGCCACGATTGCGCCAATATATCCAGAACGAGCCGGCATCGTTTTCTCCCGATTTTTGTCGTGGTTTTGACGCAAGTCTCGCAAGAGACGCATGTGCTGGCAAGCGCCGGGTTTTTCCGTTGGGCGAAACGGCATTGTTGCCTGGTGCTATTTATGATTGAAGGTCGATCTGGGGATCACGAGTCGAGGCGTTCTGATTGCGTAAACCGGACATTCGTACCGGTCCGCGGCATCCGCGTATTGCGGCGGCGGGCTATGAAATCACCCGCCGCCTCAGCGAACGTGCGCTGGCTGGTCGTGGCTTGCACAAGTCCAATGGCGCGTTCGCGCAAGCCACGATCGCCGCGATCCGCGCAAGGCTGCAGCGCGGCGAGACCGTCTATATCGCGGGCCTCGCCTGCCCCGGCACGCACAACACCGGCGTCGCGCTGGTCGAGGTCACCCAGAAGGACGGCCCGCGCCTGATCGTCAACAACGAGGAAGAGCGCTTTTCCGGAAACAAACATACCAACGAGTTTCCGCAACACGCGCTCGAGGACATGCGCAAGGTGCTGCAGCGGATGGGCCGCGACATCGGCGACATCGCGGCCTTCGTCACGACATGGGACTATCCGGCACTGCTGGCGATGCTGATCCGCACCTCGCTCGAGGAAGCGCCGGCCAGCATCAAATTGCTGCGCGCGCCGATCGCGCCCGCGATCAACCTGCGGCAGATGGACCAGGTGCGGCGCATCTCGCGCAGGCTCGGCAGGATGTATGGGCTCGGCGAGCAGCTGCCGCTGATCTGCATGCCGCATCACGACAATCACGCCTGGTACTCGTTCACCGCCTCGCCGTTCGCCGATCTGCGCGAGCGCGTCGCAATCGCGGTGCTCGACGGCACCGGCGATGTCGGCTCGATCTCGCTCTACGTCGCCGAAAATGGCGAGATGAAGCAGCTCTATTGCAACGACAGCCTGTTCGATTCGCTCGGTGCCTTCTACACCGTGATCTCGTCGAGCCAGGGCGGCTGGACATGGCTCTCCAGCGAGGGCCGTTACATGGGCGCCGCCGCCTGGGGCGACATGAACCGCGCCACCAATCCCTATTATCAGCGGCTCAAAGCGGTGCTGCATCTCGGCCCGGATGGCAGCGTGCAGCTCAATCGCGCGATGGCCAATTGGTATGCCGACCCCGCCGACAATCCGTACAAGCAGCCGCTGATCGACATTCTCGGCCCGCCGCTGCGGCCCGACCAGCTCTGGAATCCCGACGCCGTGCTGCGCGTCGAACACATCAATCACCGTCCCGACACCAAGGATCGCGTCGACAAGGCCGCCGCGACGCAACTGGTGTTCGAGGACGCGATGATCCATGTCATCGATCATCTGCTGCGCGTCACCGGCACCGACCGCCTGGTGCTGACCGGCGGCGTGGCGCTGAACGCGCTCGGCAATATGCGGCTGCTCGAGCATTTCGACGAGGCGTGGTTCGAACGCGCGCAGCAGCGCAAGACGCGGCTGCATATGTGGGTGCCGCCGGTGCCCGGCGATCCCGGCGTGCCGATCGGTGCGGCCTGGCTGTTCGCCCATATGGCGGGCGCTCCGCGCGGCGCGGCGCTGTCGCACGCATTCTATTGCGGCCTGCCGCCCTCGAACGCCGACATCACCACGGCGCTCAACGTCGACGACATCGCCTCGACCGCGATCGGCAATGTCGCAACGTCAGGGGGGCGCGATGCGGTGGCCGATCTGATGGCCAGCATGGTGGCGCAAGGCGGCGTGATCGCGATCTACCAGGGTGCGGCGGAGACCGGTCCGCGCGCGCTTGGCCATCGCTCGATCCTCGCCAACCCCTGCGACCCCGCGGTGCGCGAGCGGCTCAACGAACGCGTCAAGTACCGCGAGGCGATCCGGCCGCTGGCACCGATGGCGACGCTTGAGGCGGCACGCGACTATTTCGAGCTGGAAGACGGCGCATCCGACGGCGACTACAACGCCTACAACTACATGGTGCTCACGGCGCATTCGAAGCCGGAAGCGCGTGCCAGGATTCCGGCCGTGGTGCACGCCGACGGCACCGGCCGCATCCAGATCGTACGCGAGGCGGACGATCCCCTCACCTACGCCTATCTGAAGGCGCTCGGCCGCCATATCGGCGTCGAGATGTCGGTCAACACGTCGTTCAACGTCGCAGGCCCGATCGCGCAGACCCCAATGCAGGCGATGGACACGCTGCGCCGCTCCAAGGGGCTCGATGCCGTGGTGCTGGTCGCCGATGACGGCACCGCCTATGCCGCCTGGCACGGCGGCGAGCGCGACAGCGGACGGTTCAGCGGATGGTACGCGGCATGGAAGCAGGCGCGCGGCTGAACCAGCCCAGCACGCGCCCGTCGATCAGCAGCAGCGCGCTTGATATCACGAGCGCGCCGATCACCTCGCGCAGCGCGATCGGCTCGCCGAGGACGAGGTAGCCGAGCAGCATCGCGGTGACCGGAATCAGCAGCGTCACCAGCATCACATTGGTCGCGCCGGAGCGCTGCAGGATCTGAAAGAACACGATGTAGGCCAGCGCCGTCGACAGCGCCGCGAGCCCGAGCACGGCGAGCCACGTGGTCGGATGCGGCATCGGCAGCAGCCAGGGCTGATCGGCCACGGCGGCGATCGGCGCCATCATCAAGGCCGATGTCATCATCTGGAATGTCGCCGTGCCGAGCGGCGGCACGCGCTGCGGCAGCCGCCGCCCGACCAGCGCCGCGATGCCGTAGCTGAAGGCGCCGGCGAGGCACAGCAGGATGCCGATGCCCTGGCGGCTCTCGAAGCCGAGCGCATCGCCATGCAGGATCGCGACCCCGATCAGCCCGACCATCACGCCCGCGACACGGCGCGCCTGCAACCTCTCCTCGCCGGCCGCTGCCATGATGATCACCGCGAACAGCGGCGTCATCGCGTTGAGGATCGAAGCCAGCCCGCTCGGAATATAGGTCTGCCCGAACACGATCAGCGAAAACGGCAGCACGTTGTTGAACAGCCCCATCGCGAAGAACGGCGCCCAGGCGGCGACGCCGCGCGGCCATTCGATCTTCGCGGCGCGCAGCAGCGGCAGCAGGATGATCGTGCCGAGCACCACGCGCAGCAACACCAGGGTCAGCGGCGGCAATTCGCGCAGGATCACGCCGTTAAAGAAGAACGAGCCGCCCCAGAGCACCGACAGCAGGCCAAGCAGGCCCCAGTCGCGGCGATCGATCCTGTTGTCGGCGGAAGACATATCGGGCTCTCGTCAGCGCTGCCACAGGTGACTAGTGCGGCGCCGCGAATATTCCCACCCGATTTCCGTGAATGGCTGCCCCGCCTATTTCGGCCGCGAGACGATCTCGATCATCTGACCTTCGTCGCCGTCGGGGGCATGAGCCCTGGCCTTGTCGTAGGCGGCGAGCGCGGCGCTGCTCACGGGCACGCCGGGCAGCAGCGTCTCGGCCAGCCGCACGGCATATTCGGCATCCTTGTGGCGCAGCGCCGCCGTGAACGACGCGCCGGAGAAATTGCGGTCGATCATCCGCCTCGAGTGGCGGATCACCTGCGGGCTGGCGATCGCGCCGGTTCCCAGCGCCTCCGCCACCAACTGCATGTCGAGACCGGCCTGCTCGGCGATCGCGACGCCCTCGGCGAGGCTCGCGATCTGCACCGCGCCGATCAAATTGTTGATCAGCTTGAACACGGTGCCGGTGCCGACCGCGCCGAAATGGCGGATAGTGCTGCCGATCGGCGTTAGGAACGGCCGCGCCTTGTCGAGGTCGGCGCTGTCAGCGCCCACCAGCAGCGTCAGCTTGCCTGCGGCCGCCGCTTCGGGAAGCCCGGTGACGGGACAATCGATGTAGATCAGGCCGCGGCTCTGCAGCTCGCGCGCCATATCGAGCGTGTGCTGGTAGGAGACCGTAGAGCACTCGATCGCGAGCGTGCCGGCCTTCATCGTAGCCGCAGCGCCATCCTTGGTCAGCCAGACATCGCGCGACGCCGCATCGTCGGCGACCATGGTCACGACCGCATCGGCATCGATCGCGGCATCTTCCGGCGAGGTCGCCCATTGCGCGCCGCGGGCGATCAGGTCCGCGGCCTTGGCCTTGCTCCGGTTCCACACCGTGACCGTGAAGCCGGCGTCGAGGTAGCGGCCGGCCATCCCGTGGCCCATGCGTCCCAATCCGATGAAAGCGACGCGCGGCATGGGCTAATCCACATCCTCGACGGAGCCGGGCCCGGTGCCGAACGCACGCTGCGCCAAGGTCGCCGCCATGAATTCATCGAGGTCGCCGTCGAGCACGCCCGAGGTGTCGGAGGTCTGCACACCGGTGCGCAGGTCCTTCACCATCTGGTAGGGCTGCAAGACATATGAGCGGATCTGGTGACCCCAGCCGATATCGGTCTTGGCGGCCTGGTCGGCAGCCGCCTGCTCTTCGCGCTTCTTCAGTTCGATCTCGTACAGCCGCGCGCGCAGCATGTCCCAGGCCTGCGCCCGGTTCTTGTGCTGGGAGCGGCCCGCCTGGCAGACCACCGCGATGCCGGTCGGAATGTGCGTCAGGCGCACCGCCGACTCGGTCTTGTTGACGTGCTGACCGCCGGCGCCGCCCGACCGCATCGTATCGGTGCGGACGTCGGACTCCTTGATCTCGATCTTGATGCTGTCGTCGATCACAGGGAAAATCTGCACCGACGAAAACGAGGTGTGCCGTCGCGCATTAGAGTCGAACGGCGAGATGCGCACCAGGCGATGCACGCCGGCCTCGGTCTTCAGCCAGCCGTAGGCATTGTGGCCGGAGATCTGAATTGTGGCGGACTTGATGCCGGCCTCTTCACCCTGGGACTCTTCGAGAAACTCGATCTTGAAGCCGTGCTTCTCCGCCCAGCGCGTGTACATGCGCAGCAGCATCTGCGCCCAGTCCTGGCTTTCGGTGCCGCCGGCGCGGCGTGGACTTCGAGATAGGAATCGAACTTGTCGGCCTCGCCCGAGAGCAGCGCTTCCAGCTCGCGCCGGGCGACCTCCTTCTTGAGGTCCTTGAGCGCCTTCTCGGCCTCAGTAACCACGCCGGCATCATTCTCGGCCTCGCCGAGCTCGATCATGCCGACCTGATCCTCGAGCTCGCGCTCGACCTTGCCGATTCCAGAGAGCGCGTCCTCCAATGAGGTGCGCTCCTGCATCAGCCGCTGGGCCTTCTGGGGATCGTTCCAGAGATTGGAATCTTCTGCGAGCTTGTTCAGCTCAGCGAGGCGTGCCGTCGATTGTTCGACGTCAAAGATGCCTCCTCAGCAGCCCGACTGACTGCTTGATCTCTTCAACAAGGCGTTCGATTTCCGCGCGCATGGTCTTTCAGGTGTTGGCTAAAAAGGTTCCGGGGGATGTAGCGACCGGCGCGGCAAAGCGCAATCGGCTTGGCCGCACTATCCCGGCGATTTGGGTTCGTGGGCTGCTAGAGCCATTTCCCCGATTGCATCGGAACGGGGCTCTAGGTTTTTGTTTTGACGCGTTTTCTTCACGCGAACCGGTGTCCACTTCGCTCGAAAACGCTCTAATACAGTCCCCCGGTTCCCGGCCGCATGAAGAAGCCGCCATCCGGCTGGCCGCCGCTCTGCGACGGCTGCGGGCCGGGCGCCGGGCCGCGGCCGTCGGCATCGGCGACCCCGATGACCGAGTAATTCTCCGGCGGGGCGGTGCCCGGCTTGAAGGCTTCGAGGATGGTGTTGCCGCCGTCGCCCGGGCCGGCACGCATGCCGGTCTTGGCATCGACGCGGATCAGCTTGATCCCGGCCGGGACCTTGAACGGCGTCGGCGGCTTGTCGGCGAGCGCAAGCTTGAGGAAGTCGCGGGCGATCGGCGCTGCAACGTGACCACCGGTGGCGGTGCGGCCGAGATTGCGCGGCTTGTCGTAGCCCATGTAGACGCCGACCGCGAGATCCGGCGAGAAGCCGACGAACCAGACGTCCTTCTCGTCGTTGGTGGTGCCGGTCTTGCCGGCGATCGGCTTGCCGACCTCCTTCACCACGGTCGCGGTGCCGCGCTGGACGACGCCCTCCATCATCTCGGTGATCTGGTAGGCAGTCATCGGATCGAGCACCTGCTCGCGGCGGTCGACCAGCTGCGGCTCCGGCTGGCTCTTCCAGCCCCCGGGCGCGTCGCAGCCGCGGCATTCGCGGGTGTCGTGCTTGAAGATGGTATGGCCGTAGCGGTCCTGGATGCGATCGATCAAGGTCGGCTTCACCCGGCGGCCGCCATTGGCGAACATCGAATAGGCCGTGACCATGCGCATGACGGTGGTTTCACCGGCACCCAGCGCATACGACAGGTAGTTCGGCAGCTCATCATAGACGCCGAAGCGTTTTGCATACTCGCCGACCAGCGGCATGCCGATGTCCTGCGCGAGGCGCACCGTCACGGTGTTGAGCGAGCGCTGCAACGCGTTGCGCAGCGTGGTCGGACCATAATACTTGCCGGTCGAATAGTTCTCCGGACGCCACACGCCGGCGCCCTGCCCCTGATCGATCTCGATCGGCGCGTCGATCACCGTGGTCGACGGCGTATAGCCATTGTCCAGCGCCGACGAATACACGATCGGCTTGAACGACGAGCCGGGCTGCCGGTAGGCCTGCGTCGCGCGGTTGAACTGGCTCTGGTCGAACGAGAAGCCGCCGACCATCGCGAGCACGCGGCCGGTCCACGGATCCATCGCCACCATCGCGCCGGACACCTCAGGCAATTGCCGCAGCCGATACTGGCCCTCGACCGCAGTGCCGTCCTTGGTCACCAGCGGATCGGCATAAATCACGTCGCCGGGCTGCAGCACCTGCGACACCGCCGTCGGCGCCTTGCCCTTGGTCTTGGCCCAGCGCACGCCATCGATCGTGATGATGCCGGTCTGCCGTTCCTTGCTGACCGCGCCGCCGAGTTCGCGGCCCGGCTGGAAGCCGATCCGCGCCGACTGATCGCTGGTCTCCAGCACCACCGCCATCCGCCACGGCGAGATGTCGGAGAGCGATTTGACGTCGGCAAGCTTGACGCCCCAGTCGCCGGAAATGTCGAGCTTGTGCAGCGCGCCGCGCCAGCCCTGCGCCTCGTCGTAATTGACGAGACCTGCAACCATGGTCTTGCGCGCCATCACCTGGATCTTGGGATCCAGCGTGGTGCGGACCGAGAGGCCGCCCTCGTAGAGTTTCTTCTCGCCGTAGCGCTCGAAAATGTCGCGGCGGACTTCCTCGGCGAAATACTCGCCGGCGAAGATATGCGCGCCGTTCGAGCGGCTGGTGACGTTGAGCGGGTCCTTGCGCGCCTTGTCGGCGTCGGCCTGCTTGATCCAGCCGTTCTCCAGCAGGCGGTCGATCACGTAGTTGCGGCGCTCGATGGCACGGTCGCGGTTGCGGACCGGATGCAGCGCTGCCGGCGCCTTCGGCAGCGAGGCGAGATAGGACGCTTCCGCGATCGTCAGCTCGTTGACCGATTTGTCGAAGTAGACCAGCGACGCCGCCGCGATGCCGTAGGCGCCGAGCCCAAGATAGATTTCGTTGAGATAGAGCTCGAGGATGCGGTCCTTGGAATAGGCGCGCTCGATGCGCATCGCCAGCAAGGCTTCCTTGATCTTGCGCGCGAACGAGACCTCGTTGGTCAGCAGGAAGTTCTTGGCGACCTGCTGGGTGATGGTCGAGGCGCCCTGCGGGCGGCGGTTGGAGCCGTAGTTCTGCGCGTAGAGGATCGCAGCGCGCGCCATGCCCTGGTAGTCGATGCCGCCATGCTCGTAGAAGTTCTTGTCTTCGGCGGCGAGGAACGCGTTGATCACGAGCTTCGGCACCGCCTGGATCGGCAGATAGAGCCGGCGCTCCTTGGAATATTCACCGAGCAGCGCGCCGTCGGCGGCGTGCACGCGGGTCATCACCGGAGGCTCATAGTCCTGGAGCTGCGAGTAGTCGGGCAGATCCTTGGAGAAATGCCAGATAGCGCCGGCGACGGCGGCGACACCGACCAGGAACACGACGGTTCCAGCGGCGAACAGGAAACCCAAAAACCGCACGAGCAGGCGCATTATCGACGTTCCGTTCCTACCCTCCGGCGCTCAGTCGTCAGAAGCGCCTGTCCAAAAGTGCGAAGCCTCACACAACCAAGGCTCACAACCAATCAAGGCTCACAACAAGATCTGGCCCAGCGAGCCGTCTTGCGCATGCGAATAAACAAGAGCCGCCGGACAATATGGTCGATTCTGCGGACCTGCGGTCCATTGTCTATACCGTCGCCGCTGTGGCCAAACTAGGGCTTCCGCGCAACGGCCCGGGCTTTTCAGACGGCCGATTTCACTTTGCCGGTCCGGCAGTTGCCAGCCGTTTGGCGAAGAACGTGTCGATCGCCTGGACCATCGATCCGACGGCCTTATTCCGCCAGTTCTCGGACACCAGGTGCTCGAGGTCGCCCTTGTTGGAGACGTAGCCGATCTCGACCAGCACGGACGGCACATCGGGCGCCTTCAGCACCCGGAAGCCGGCCGATTTGAGCGGATGCTTGTGCATCCGCACCGTGGTCTTCATCTCGTCCATCAGCAGACGGGCGAAGCGGTTGGAGAAGGTCTTGGTTTCGCGCTGCGCGAGGTCGATCAGGATGTCGGCGACCTCGGTCGGCTCGTCGGTCAGGTTCACGCCGGCGATCGCGTCGGCCTTGTTCTCCGCTTCCGCCAGCCGTTCGGCCTCGGCGTCGGAGGCCTTGTCCGACACCGTGTAGATCGTGGCGCCCTGGGCATCGCCCTCGCGGCGCGGCAGAGCATCGGCATGGATCGAGACAAACAGCGCCGCGGATTGCGAGCGCGCGATCTTCACCCGGTCGTTGAGCGGAATAAAGGTGTCGTCGGACCGGGTCATGACCACGCGATATTTGCCCGACTTCTCGATCCGGTCGCGCAGCGCAAGGCCAAAGCCCAGCACCAGGTTCTTCTCCGTCTGCTCGCCGGACTGGGTGCCGTTGTCGATGCCGCCGTGACCGGGATCGATCACGATCAGCGGACGCGCGTCGGTGGTCGCAAGCGGCGGCAACGCCGCGGTGTTGACGGCCGGAATGGTCGCTGTGGTCGATTCGGAAATCGCCGGCTTCAATTCCGGCCGGCTCTCGGGCGCGAGCGATTGCACGAAGCTGGTGCGATCGACCTGCTCGAAATCCAGCACCAGCCGCGGCGGCTGGCCGTTGGCGGCATCGAGCACATAGGAATTGGCGATCTTCACCGGGCCGGTCATGTCGAACACGATCCGCGAGCCACCGGGCATCACGAGGCCATAGCGGAACGCCTTCACCAATCCCCGCGCCGCCGAGCCGGTGCCGGCGGCGAGCTGGAAATTGACCTGCGGGATATCGACCACCACACGGTACGGGTCGGCGAGCGGGAAGGCGCGAAACTCGATCTTGCGGTCGAGATCGAGGATGAATCGGGTCTGCTTGTCGTCGCCGGCGAGCCTGGCGCCGGACGCGACCGGGAAATTCGGGGCGTCAGCTGCGGAGGAAGTGGCGGCCGGGGCGCTTGTGGCGGGCGCAGACTGGCCAGCCTGCGGTCCTTCAGCCGCGCTTGGGGCGCTGACCACGGCAAACACCGATGCTGCAGCGCACAACAGCCCGCATCCCAGAAAAACAAGGTGTTTTGCGCGGTTCTCCACCCGATTCGAAGCCTCCCAGCTGCTTCTTACCGCATTAGAACCACACGGTTAATCGCACCCTAATGACGCCAGGGCGAAAAGAACCGAGTGTTGCGGCGGCGTGACGCTTCCCTTGCACGCGACGGGCAATCCACGTATGTACGGAGTGCTGACGGCTAGTACTCCCGGTTGTGTCGCGTTCAGCCTCTTGGTGCAGCGGTGGAACCTTCCAAGTCGAAGATCCCGCCGTGTTTTTCCGGTCCCTCCCCAGCCAGCGCCGCGCGCGGCTGACACGGAGTGGCGGATTCAAGCCCGAGCGGCGTCCGGTCCCAGACACACTCCCTCGCCAGAGGGACGGTTTGAGACACGGCGTAACCGATTATCCGGTCCCTTGGGGCCTCGATATGCGATGGCCGGCAGGCGCTTCGGCGCCGGACGGGGCTTTCAGCAAAAGATACGGCGGTCAATTTCGCCGCCAACATGTTTAGACGGGCCGACGCTTAATGCGCCAGACTGTATTGCCGACCAGGATCCCCCGAATGATCGCGCTGACGCGAGGTGAAAACGTCGCCCGTCGCATCATCCCGGTGAGTTCCCGTCCGGCGCTGCGCCGCGAGACGCGTTTTGGCCTTCCCCTCACCCCCGAATCAGGTGGACCGTCGCGTCACCGGGCGGCGCAGTTTGCGCGCGCCATGATCCGCGCCCGCCGCCGTCAAGAGCTCCAAAATGCCCAACAAGATGTTGATCGATGCCACCCACCCGGAAGAGACCCGGGTCGTTGTGGTCCGTGGCAATCGTGTCGAAGAGTTTGATTTCGAGACCGCCCAGCGCAAACAACTGCGCGGCAATATTTACCTCGCCAAGGTCACGCGCGTAGAGCCGTCGCTGCAGGCTGCCTTCATCGAGTATGGCGGCAACCGGCACGGCTTCCTGGCCTTCAGCGAAATCCATCCCGACTACTATCAGATCCCGGTCGCCGACCGTCAGGCGCTGATCGAAGCCGACGAGCGCGCCCATCGCGAGGCCGAGGAAGAGCATGAGAACCGCGGCCACCGCCGCCGGTCGCGCCATCGCAATGCCCGCCGCCGCGGCCACGGCGACCGTGTCCAGAGCGAGGTGATCGAAGGCGCCGGCGACGCGCAGGCGCAGCCGGCGATCGAGGCCCACGAGCACCCGGTCGACGCCGAGCATCACGAACATGGCGTGGTCGCCCACGAAGGTCACGAGCATGAGGCGCATGAGCATGCGCATCATGAGGACCATGAGCACCACCACGATCATGATCATGGCCACGACGATCGTGGCCACGATGAACATGGCCACGACGAACACGATCACGACCATGATGACCATGATCATGCGCACGATCACGACCACGACCCGGTCGTGAACGAGGCGCCAGCCGCCGACGCCCCGTCCGACCCCGTCGTCGCGGTGGTCGAAGCCTCTATCGCGTCAGCCGCGCCGGAGACCTTCGAGCCCGCCGAGGTCAATCATGAGCCCGAGCGGGCCCATGAGGAGCAGGTCGAGGAAAACGCCGCGCATGCCGACGACGCACCGCATGTGGCTGGCGACGAAATCCACGCCGCTGCCGATGAGCATGCGGTCGCCGAATACGCCCAGTTCGCGGAAGTGGCCGCGCCCGAGGCCGTACCTGGCGATGAGGCCGGCGAAGATGACGACGAGGACGACGGCGAAGAAGGCGAGGAAGAGGATGTCGTCGAGTCCGTCGGCGGCGACGATGTGCTCGAGGAGGTTCCGGAGCGCCCGTTCCGCCCCCGCCGCCAGTACAAGATCCAGGAAGTGATCAAGCGCAGGCAGGTGATGCTGGTGCAGGTCGTCAAGGAAGAGCGCGGCAACAAGGGCGCCGCGCTGACCACCTATCTCTCGCTCGCCGGCCGCTACGCCGTGCTGATGCCCAACACCGCGCGTGGCGGCGGCATCAGCCGCAAGATCACCTCGGCCCAGGACCGCTCCCGCCTGAAGGAAGTGGTGCAGGACCTCGACGTGCCCGAGGGCATGGGGATCATCCTGCGCACCGCCGGCGCCTCGCGCAGCAAGCCGGAGATCAAGCGCGACTTCGAGTACCTGATCCGGATGTGGGAAACGGTGCGCGACCTGACGCTGAAGTCGCAGGCGCCGACCCTGGTCTACGAGGAAGGCTCGCTGATCAAGCGTTCGCTGCGCGACCTCTACAACAAGGAGATCGACGAGATCCAGGTGGCGGGCGAAGCCGGCTACCGCGAAGCGCGCGACTTCATGAAGATGCTGATGCCGGCCAATGTGCGCGCGGTGAAGCAGTATCGCGACGGCCAGCCGCTGTTCTCGCGCATGGGCGTCGAAAGCCAGCTCGACGCGATGTTCTCGCCGACCGTGCAGCTGCGCTCCGGCGGCTACATCGTGATCAACCAGACCGAGGCGCTGGTCTCGATCGACGTCAACTCGGGACGAGCGACACGCGAGCACCATATCGAGGACACCGCGCTCAAGACCAATCTGGAGGCCGCGGAAGAAGTCGCGCGTCAGCTGCGCCTGCGTGATCTCGCGGGCCTGATCGTCATCGACTTCATCGACATGGACGAGAAGCGCAACAACCGTGCGGTCGAGCGCAAGCTGTCCGACTGCCTGCGCCAGGACCGTGCGCGGATCCAGGTCGGCCGCATCTCGCATTTCGGCCTCCTGGAAATGTCGCGCCAGCGCATCCGCGCCAGCATGCTGGAGAACTCGACCGAGCCCTGCCCGCAATGCGGCGGGTCCGGCCACGTCCGCTCGGTCTCGTCGGTGGCGCTGCAACTGCTGCGCGGCATCGAGGAAATCCTGATGAAGGGCGCGACCCACAATCTCGTGGTCCGCACCCGCACCGACGTCGCGCTCTACGTGCTCAACCACAAGCGCGGCCATCTGCGCGACCTCGAAGACTCCTTCCGCGTCTCGCTGTCGGTCGTCGCCGACGCCACGGTGCACGGCCAGCAATCCTACGTCATCGATCGCGGCGAGCAGGTGCATACGCTCGAAGCCGCCAAGGCGCTGCTTGCGGCGCAGGCGGCCGCCGCGCCGTCGCAGGCCGAAGAGGTCGATGACGAGGAAGAACTGTTCGAATACGAGGCCGAGGTCGAGACCGACGAGACCGAAGCTCGCCGACGACCGGGCGGCCGGCGAGGAATCAGGCGCCGCCGAGGGTGAAGGCGACGGCCAGCGCCGCAAGCGCCGCCGCCGGCGCCGCGGCCGCGGTGGCGAGGCGCGTGACGGCGCTCAGCAGCCGCGCGAGGACGGCGATCTGATGCATGTCCTGCCCGAAGGCGCCGAGGCGGTAGCCGCCTCGGATGCCGAAGGCGATGAAGATGAGGGCGACGAAGCGCAGGGCGCAGCCCGCGACGACCAGGCCGCCAACGGCGATCGCCGTCCGCGCCGCCGTGGACGCCGTGGCGGCCGCCGCCGGCGCGGCAGCGGCGGGCCGGATGACGGTCTTGCCGGATCGATCTCCGACGAACTGAGCCCGGCGGCAGCGCCCGAGGCCAGCGATGCGGTCGCCGATTTCGACAGCCATGACACGGAGCCGGCGCCCTCGCTCGCGCAGCCCGAACTGGTCGCGCAGCCGGCGGAATGGCAGCCGGTCGAGGCCGCACCCGTCGAGGCGATCGCAGTGCCGGAGCCGGAAACCGTGGCAGCGCCTGCCGCTGAGGACACGGCCGCCGAAAGCGACCGCGCGCAGCGCCGCCGTTCGACGGTGCGCGAAAAGGTCAGCTTCGCGTCGAGCCCGCAACCCGAGGCACCGGCGCTGGTCCAGAGCCCGGCGGAGCAAACTGCCCCCGCCCCTGAACCTGCAGCTTCTGCGCCGGAGCCCGCTGCGGCCGAGGCGCCGGCCCGCAAGCTGGTGGTCGCGCCGCTTCGGCGGCGGCAACTAGCGCAACGCGCAAGTCAAAACGCCCGGTTTACGCCGGGCGTTTTTATTGGACAGGCAATCCGTTCGTCAGGCGCACGGAGCCTGACGGAGACGGATGCAATGCAAAGCGCGATCGTTCTTGGCGGCGGCATGGTGGGCGTCAGCACGGCGCTGCACCTGCAGCGCCGCGGCTGGTCAGTGACGCTCGTCGACCGCAAGGAACCGGGCCGCGAAACCAGCTACGGCAATGCCGGCATCATTCAGAGCGAGGCGGTGCGGCCCTATCCGATGCCGCGCGATCCGGCGACGCTCGCGAGGATCGCGATGGGACGCACCAACGACGTGCGCTATCGCCTGGCCTCGCTGCCGCAGCACGCCGGTCCGCTGCTGCGCTACTGGTGGAACTCGACGCCCGAGCGGCACCGCGAAGCCACCCTCGCCTGGGCGCGCCTGATCGCCTACGCCACCGCGGAGCACGACACGCTGATCCGCGATGCGCATGCCGACAATCTGATCCGCCGCGCCGGCTATCGCCTGCTGCATCGCGATCCGGTTGCGCTCGAGCAGGCGATCGCGGTCGCCGAAGAGAACCAGCGTGACTTCGGCGTGCAGTTTCGCGTGCTTGACGGCAAGGCGCTCGCCAAGGCGGAGCCCTTGCTGCGTGACGACCTGCCCGGCGCCATTCACTGGCTCGGGCCGTGGACCGTGTCGGACCCCGGCGGGCTGGTGTCCGCCTATGCCGGCCTGTTCGAGCGTCTCGGCGGGACGCTGCTGCACGGCGATGCGCGGACGCTGACGCAGACGACGTCCGGCTGGTCGGTCGACACCACCGGCGGCCGGATCGATGCCGCCAACGTCGTCGTCACGCTCGGGCCGTGGTCGCCACAATTGCTGCGCAAGTTCGGCTACCGGATTCCGCTGGTGCGCAAGCGCGGCTACCATATGCACTATCAGGGCGGCCGCTCGCTCGACCTGCCCTTGGTCGACACTGCGAACGGATACGCGATGGCGCCGATGGCCAAGGGTATCCGCATCACCACCGGCGCGGAGCTGACCAGTCCCGATGCGCCGGCGACGCCGATCCAGCTCGGTTACGCGGAAGCTGCCGCGCGCGAGCTGATCGAGATCGGCAGCCGGGTCGAGCCCGAGCCGTGGTTCGGCACCCGCCCCTGCACCACCGACATGCTGCCGGTGCTCGGGCCTGCGCCGCGCCATCGCGGACTGTGGGTCAATTTCGGTCACGGCCATCAGGGCTTCACGCTCGGCCCCGCAACGGCGCGGGTGCTGGCCGAAACGATGAACGGCGAGGCATCCTCGGTGGACACCTCGCCGTATCGGTTAGACCGCTTCTAGCCGCGGACGCGGATCAATCCGTCGTCAGCGCGGTCTCCATGTCGGTCGGATCGATCTGCCTTGAGAGATTGGCATTGAGCTTATCGCGGTCGAGCTCGCCCTCCCACCAGGCGACGATCACGCAGGCGACGCCGTTGCCGCACAGATTGGTCAGCGCGCGGCACTCGCTCATGAACTTGTCGATGCCGAGCACGATCGCCATGCCCGGCACCAGCCGCGGATCGACCACCGCAAGCGTCGCGGCCAGCGTGATGAAGCCCGCGCCGGTGATGCCGGACGCGCCCTTCGAGGTCAGCATCGCCACGACCAAGATCGTGAGCTGCTGGCTGAACGAGAGGTCATAGCCCAGCGCCTGCGCGATGAACAACGTCGCCAGCGTCATGTAGATGTTGGTGCCGTCGAGGTTGAACGAGTAGCCCGTGGGCACCACGAGACCGACCACGGATTTCGAGCAGCCGAGCCGTTCGAGCTTCTCCATCAATGATGGCAGCGCGCTCTCGGAGGACGAGGTGCCGAGCACGATCAGGAGCTCGTCCTTGATGTAGGCCAGGAACTTGAAGATCGAGAACCCGGCGATCCGCGCGATGATGCCGAGCACCACGAACACGAACAGCGCGGCGGTCAGGTAGAACGTCGCGATCAACCCCATGAGGTTGAGGATCGCGCCGGTGCCGAACTTGCCGATGGTGAAGGCCATCGCGCCGAATGCGCCGATCGGCGCCGCCCGCATCACGATCGAGATCACGCCGAACACCGCATGCGCGGCATCGTCGATGAACGAGCGGATGGTGTGGCCGCGCTCGCCCAGCCCCATGATCGCAAAGCCGAACAGCACCGAGAACAGCAGCACCTGCAGGATCTCGCCCTGCGCGAAGGCGCCGACCACGGTGTCCGGAATGATATGCAGCACGAAGTCGACGCTCTTCTGCGCCTCCGCCTGCTTGGCATAATTGGCGACCGCCTGCGCATTGGCCGCCGCGCTGCCGAAGCCCGCACCCGGCTTCACCAGATTGCCGATCAGCAACCCGATCACCAGCGCGAAGGTCGAGACCACCTCGAAATAGACCAGCGCCTTGACGCCGATGCGGCCGACCTTCTTGGCATCTTGTATATGCGCGATGCCCGAGACCACCGTGCAGAAGATGATCGGCGCGATCACCATCTTGATCAATTTGATGAAGCCGTCGCCGAGCGCCTTGATCCAGTCGTTGGTGGCAAGCTGCGGCCAGAACGCGCCAACCAGCGCGCCGAGCACGATCGCGATCAGGACCTGGACATAGAGAATTTTGTACCACGGCTTGCTGCCGGCAGGCGCCGGTGAAGCCGTGGCAACGGTTACCGTTGCCATGTGTCACTCCCCCTCAGAAATGGCGGAAATAGCCAAGATCAACTTGGCCGTTCAAGTCAAATGGAACTGTGCGGGCCCTGCCGTTTATCCGCGGCGATCTGTCGCGTCCCGCGCCGCCGAAACACGGCCTGGCGCTTGCGAAACCAATCTAGCCGACAAGGCGGAGGGCTCTTGAAGATTGCGGGCTATTTAAGCCAATGCGCGATCCGCGCAACTGCTTCCTGCATCTCCGCCGCGGAGCGCGCATAGGAAATCGGATGAAGGCGCGGCCGTGGATCGGATCGAAATCGACGCCCGGGGTCGCGGCGACCTGCGCCTTCTCGAGCATCTCGCTGGCGAAGGCGAAGCTGTCGGAGGTGAAGTCGGAGACGTCGGCATAGAGATAGAATGCGCCGTCGGCCGGCAGGAACTTGGTCAGCCCGGCCTTCGGCAGGCCTTCGATCAGGATGCGGCGGTTCTCCTGATAGCCGCGCTTGATCGCCTCCATCTCCTCGCGGCCGTCGAAGGCCGCTTCGGCGGCGATCTGCGACAGGGTCGGCACCGAGATCGACAGGTTCTGCTGCAGCCGCTCGATCGGCCGCACCAGCACGTCGGGCACCACCATCCAGCCGACGCGCCAGCCGGTCATGCAGAAGTACTTCGAGAACGAGTTGATCACGAGCGCGTTCGGCGATAGCTCCGCCGCGGTCACCGCGGGGAATGCGTAGTCGAGGCCGTGATAGATCTCGTCGGAGATGAAGCGGATGCCCGCGCTGTCGGCGGCCGCCATCAGGCTCGACAGCGCCTCGCGCGACATCATGGTGCCGGTCGGGTTGGCGGGGCTGCCGACCAGCACGCCCTTCAGCGGTGCCTTGCGATGGGCTGATAGCAGCGCCTCGCCGGTCAGCGCATGGCGGGTGTCGCCTGAGGTCTCGATCAGCACCGGCTCGCAGCCGAGCGCAGTCAGGATGTGCCGGTACGGCGGATAGCCCGGCACGGTGACCGCGACCCGGTCGCCCGGCTCGAACATCGCAAGGAACGCCAGGATGAACCCGCCGGACGAGCCGGTCGTGACGATGATGCGCTCGGCATCGACCACGCAGCCATACGTGTCGCGGTAATGCCAGGCGATGCGCGCGCGCAGCGAGGGAATCCCGAGCGCCGAGGTGTAGTCGATCCGCCCGCCGGCAAGCGCAGCCTGCGCGGCCGCGATCGCCTGCTTCGGCGCGCCCTCGGCGGGCTGCCCCACCTCCATGTGGATGACATGGCCGCCCGCGGCCTCGATTCGCGCCGCGGCGGCCATCACGTCCATCACCATGAACGGCGGAACATCGCTCCGCCCGGACGCTGTCAAAAGGCTGCTCACACGGTCTCTCGCTGTCGCTTCAAGCATGGATTTCTGCTATTGCACGGCCGCGGCCGGATTTGGGTTCCCGTGATCTGCGACCGCCCCAGACTGGCCGCATTCGGTGGCTCCTTATACCGCTTTCAGGCCAGGTGAATACCCCAAGTGAATACCCGGTTCGCGTGAAGAAGAACTGCAAAAACAACAGACTGCGCCACGCGCACGATCCGGTCGGCCCCGGAACCCGCGTTTGCACCGGCGCGGTCCGTCATCGCCGATAGATCGCCATGCTTTTCCGCCTCACGCTGCGCACCAGGACTATCAAGCTGACTGCCTTCAGGCTGACCGCTCTGCTGACCGCGGTTGCGCTCGCCGTTGGACCCGTCGTCCCTGCGCAGGCCCAGCAGAACGGCCCGCCGGTGTTGCGCGACACCGAGTCCGAGCAGCTGCTGCGCGAATACACAAGGCCGATCCTGCGCGCCGCCGGTCTGGAGAAGCAGAACATCCAGATCGTGATCATCAACGACGGCTCGTTCAACGCCTTCGTCGCCGACGGCCGCCGCATCTTCGTCAATTACGGCGCGCTGCTGCAATCGGAGACGCCGAACCAGATCATCGGCGTGCTGGCGCATGAGACGGGCCATCTGGCCGGCGGCCATCTTGCCAAGATGCGCGAGCAATTGGCGCAGGCGCAGACCCAGATGATCATCGCGATGCTGCTCGGCGTCGGCGCGCTCGCCGCGGGTGCCGGCGGCCGCGGCGCCGGCGGCGGCCTGTCCAGCGCCGGCGCGGCAGCGATCTCGGCGCCGCAATCGGTCATTCAGCGCACGCTATTGTCCTACCAGCGCCAGCAGGAAGAGAACGCCGACCGCGCCGGCGTCAAGTTCCTCAACGCGACCGGACAGTCGGCCCGGGGCATGTACGAGACGTTCAAGCGCTTCACCGACGAGAGCCTGTTCGCCGCGCGCGGCGCAGACCCCTATCTGCAGTCGCATCCGATGCCGGTCGATCGCGTCTCGGCGCTTGAGGAACTGGCGCGCTCGAGCCCCTATTGGGACAAGAAGGACGACCCGGCGCTGCAGCTGCGTCACGACATGATGCGCGCCAAGATCTCGGGCTTCATGGAACGGCAGGACACGGTCTACCGCCGCTATCCGCTGTCCAACACCAGCCTGCCGGCGCGCTATGCGCGCGCGATCACCACCTACCTGCACGGCGATTTGCGCTCGGCGATCGCGCAGATCGACGGCTTGATCCAGGTCCAGCCCAACAATCCCTATTTCTACGAGCTGCGCGGCCAGGCCCTGCTCGAAGGCGGCCGGCCAGCGGACGCCATCGCGCCGCTGCGCCGCGCGGTGCAGCTCTCCAATAGTTCACCGCTGATCGAGATGCTGCTCGGCCAGGCGCTGGTCGCCTCCGACAACAAGGCCACCACCGACGAGGCGATCAACATGCTGCGCGCCGCGGTGGCGCGCGAGCCCGAGGCGCCGCTCGGCTACACCCAGCTTGCGATGGCCTATGGCCGCAAGGGCGACTATGCCCAGGCCGACCTCGCCTCCGCACAGGCCGCCTATCTCCGTGGCGACGCCAAGACCGCCCGCGAGCTGGCGTCGCGCGCCAAGACGCGGTTCGCGATCGGCACGCCCGGCTGGGTCAAAGCTGACGACATTGTGAGCGCCAAGCCGATGCCGGGTCAGAAAAACAACTAGAAATAAACCGTAGTTCCATACAACGATCACCGAAACCGGCCCACGGCGATGCCGTATCTCGGGCCACCTCGAACAAGGATTTTGTCCATGCCAGCGCTTCGTTTTCTTGCCCCTGCCCTGCTCGCGCTCGGCATTTGCGCCGCGCCGCTGACGGCGTCCGCGCAGAGCTTCAACGACACCCAGCGCGGCGACATCGAGACCATCGTGCGCAACTACCTGATCGCGCATCCCGAGGTGCTCGAAGAGGCGATGAACGAGCTCAGCAAGCGGCAGGCCGCCGCCGAGGCCGAGAAGCATGAGCAGAGCGTCGCCAAGAACGCCGACGCGATCTTCAATTCGCCGCGTGGCGTCATGGTCGGCAACAAGGACGGCGACGTCACCTTCGTCGAGTTCTTCGATTACAATTGCGGCTACTGCAAGCGCGCAATGTCCGACATGCTCGACCTGATGAAGTCGGATCCGAAGCTGAAGGTGGTGCTGAAGGAATTCCCGGTGTTGAGCCAGGGCTCGGTCGAGGCCGCGCAGGTCGCGGTCGCCGTGCGCATGCAGGATCCGACCGGCAAGAAGTATCTCGAGTTTCACCAGAAGCTCTTGGGCGGCCGCGGCGCCGCCGACAAGGCGCGCGCCCTTGCGGTCGCCAAGGAAGTCGGTCTCGACATGACCAAGATCGAGAAGGACATGGCGAGCCCCGAGGTCAAGGCGACCATCGAGGAGAACTTCCGCCTCGCCGAATCCATGGGCATGAACGGCACGCCGAGCTACGTGATCGGCAAGCAGGTGGTGATCGGCGCGGTTGGCGTCGAAGGTCTCAAGGAGAAGATCGGCATTGCCCGCTGCGGCAAGGCGACCTGCTGATCGTCCTTCGAGAGCTCGTTCTTTCAGCGAAATCCGGCTGCAAGGCAGCCGGATTTTTTTGTTGCAGCACCGAACCACGTCCGCGCTGGCCGCAACCAAGGGCCGACACCAACAATGGAAGCCGCCCGCGATGCCCCTGGCCCCGCCAACCCTTGGCTACGACCTCACGCTGCTGAAGACGGCGCCGCAACGCGGCTCCGACCATGATCACGGCTGGTGCTACGGCCTGCCGCCCGGCATTCGCAGCGAACAATGGCCGCTCAGTCCCCATGACGGCTTTCCGATGCAGCACTGCTTCACGCTGCGCGTCCCGGCGGAGTATCGCGCCAAGGGCGATGCCTATGTCGCGCTCGCGATGTTCGCCGATCAGCAATATGACGAACCCGTCGAGATCGACGCCGTCGCGCAATATCTCGCGGCAGAGACCATCGCGCGTCCGTCCGATCCGAATCTGCTGCCGTACTTCGCATATCGACAGCACCGTCATCCGATGGAATTCCGGATGAAGGACATCATTGACCACAATTTCGCGGCGATCTGGCTGACCGAGGCCGAGTTCTCAGGGCCGCTCTGCCAGCCGCCGGAGCTTGCCGGCAATCCGTTGCTGGAAACCAATTCGCCTCCGCGCTGGCTCTTGAAGGGCGCCGCGCGCACGGCGTTCGACGTCAACGTCGGCCGCACCAGTCGCACCGACGAGCTGGAGAAGACATACTGGTACCGGCTGTTCGGCCACGTGCCCGCGAACGGGCACCATGCCTACGGCATCGCGCTCGCGCCGCGCGACGACGATCCCAATGTCGGCAAACCGCCGCGCGATCATCTGCTGCACAAGGGCGAGCTCGGCGACTACATCGCGCCCTATAGCGAGGTCGGCACTGCGCGAGGCCTCGACCGGTTGCACGGTCGTAACCATCTCGGCGGCACGATGTTTCCCAATCAATGGACGCCGAAATACAGCGCGACCTATCTCGAGATCGAAGAGCATTTCGGCGGCTTCAATTTCGGCGGCGGCAACGGCCAGCTCGATCTTGCGAGCATGGAGTTCGACTGGGCCTGCGGTTGAAACGCGGATTGTTCATCGCGCATTCACACAGGAAACAAAGCGCGGGGAACCGCAAATCAACAGGAACATCGCACATCCTCTCCCGTTGTCGGCGCGGGCAATGCTGAAAAGACGAGGAGGAATTTCTATGTCTAAACGCTTTCTGATTTCGGTCGCTGCTGCGGCCCTGATCGCCGGTACCGGCTTCGCGAATGCACAGGGCGCAGGCGGCGCCAACAAGGAAACCGGCGCCGGCGGTGGGGCGACCACGCAGCACTCTGCACCGTCAGGTGGCGCGTCATCGGGCACGATGCAGCGCGAACCGGGCGGCATGAAGGGTTCCGAGCATTCGACGACGGGTGAATCCTCGAGCACCAAGGGTGCGGAGTCCGAGAAGTCGGGCACGGCCACCAAGGGTGCGCAGGACAATACCCAAAAGTCGAAGGGCATGAGCTCCGAGAACGAGTCCACCAAGGGCTCCAAGGAGGGCTCCAAGGACATGAAGGCCGAGGGCCGCGACAAGAGCGGCAACATGAAGGCCGAGGAGCATGACAAGAGCGGCAAGATGAACGCGGAAAGCCGTGAGGGCCGCGAGCGCAACAACGCCGCCGAGAGCCGCGACAAGAGCGGTGCCACAACCAACCAGAACGCTCAGACCAAGAGCCCGTCCGACACCAACCGCGCCCAGACCAACGACTCCAGCCGCACCCAGACCACGACCGGCAATGCGGCGACGTCGGCCACCGCGGCTCCGCCGGCCGAGAAGCGCACTGAGATCTCGACCGCGATCAAGTCGGAGCACGTCACCGAAACCACCAACGTAAACTTCAACGTTGCCGTGGGCACCCGCGTGCCGGCTGACGTGCACTTCTATCCGCTGCCGGAACGGGTCGTGACGATCTATCCGCAGTGGCGCGGCTATGACTTCATCCTGGTCAAGGGCCGCTACATCATCGTGCAGCCGGAGACCCACGAGATCGTCTACATCATCGAGGGCTAAGCCGGCCTCGACGCGGGGGTGCCACGACGGACCCTCGCCGCACTCTCAACCCCGCCCCTCCAGGGGCGGGGTTTTGCATCCGCGCAACCCGCAGTCGCCGGTGGATGGCTGGCCGGAGCACAGCCGGGGAGCACCTTCCACGAGATTTGGTTAACCAGCAATTTCCGTGGGTTACAGCAGCTATCTAACAGGCCGAGGGAGGCAGTTGAAGACCCTCCGATTTCACCTAAAGGCTTCCCCTGCGGCCGGTTGTTACCTATAACCCGGCCCACTTTCCCCTTCGCCGGAACCTCTGGAATGGCTGCTGCCGGAACGATCTATGTGCTGAACGGCCCGAACCTCAACCTGTTGGGGACGCGCGAGCCGGAGACCTATGGCCACGCCACCCTCGCCGATGTCGAGAAGCTGTGCGTGGACACCGCACGCCAGTTCGCCCTGACCGCGGACTGCCGGCAGTCCAATCGCGAGGGCGAACTGATCGACTTCATCCATGAGGCCCACGCCAAGAAGGCGGTCGGCATCATCATCAATGCCGGCGGTTACTCCCATACCTCGATCGCGCTGCATGACGCGCTGGTTGCGGTCAGGATTCCTGCCGTCGAGGTTCATGTCAGCAACATCCACGCCCGCGAGAGCTTCCGGGACCACTCGTTCACTGCTAAAGCCGCCTTCGCGTCACTTTGCGGCTTCGGCATCGACGGCTACCGGCTTGCGATCATCGGCCTTGCCACCAAAATCGGTGCCAAGATCGATGCAAAGGCAAAGACTTAATCGTCAATCCTGACGTTCCCCGTCACCAGACAGAGATTTCGGATCAAACAACATGGCGCGCCAGCCAGACGACAAATCAGCCGTAAAGTCCAAGAGCGAGTCCAAGAACGAGTCCAAGAACGACGACAGCGTCCTCATCCGCGAACTCGCGCTGCTGCTTGCTGAGACCAACCTTACCGAGATCGAGATCGAGCGCGCCGGCCTGCGCGTCCGTGTCGCGCGCAACATCAGCATCGCGGCATCGGTGCCCGCTGCCGTGCACGCGGTTGCCGCGCCGGCCGTTGTCGCCGCGCCGGCTGCCGCCGTTGCGGCTGCGACCGACCTGGCAAAGCACCCGGGCGCTGTTCCCTCGCCGATGGTCGGCACCGCCTATTGGGCGCCCGAGCCGGGCGCCAAGCCGTTCATTGAAGTCGGCACCAAGGTCACGACCGGCCAGACGCTTCTGATCATCGAGGCGATGAAGACGATGAACCAGATCCCGTCGCCGCGCGCGGGCACCGTGACGCAGATCCTCGTCGAGGACGGCCAGCCCGTCGAATTCGGCGAGCCGCTCGTCATCATTGAATAGCTTCCGTCAACGGCAGGCGCTGCGATGTTCGACAAGATCCTCATAGCCAATCGCGGCGAAATCGCGCTTCGCGTGCTGCGCGCCTGCAAGGAGCTCGGCATCTCCACCGTCGCGGTGCATTCCACTGCCGATGCCGACGCCATGCATGTGCGGCTCGCCGACGAGAGCGTGTGCATCGGCCCGCCGCCGTCAAAGGATTCCTACCTCAACATACCGGCGCTGCTCGCCGCCTGCGAGATCACCGGCGCCGACGCCGTGCATCCCGGCTACGGCTTCCTGTCGGAGAATGCGCGGTTCGCCGAGATCCTCGCCGATCACAATCTCGGCTTCATCGGACCGAAGGCCGAGCACATCCGCCTGATGGGCGACAAGATCGAAGCCAAGAAGACCGCCAAGCGGCTCGGCATCCCGGTGGTGCCCGGCTCGGACGGCGCGGTGACCTCGGAGGCCGATGCGCTGGCCATCGGCAAGGAGATCGGCTTCCCGGTGCTGGTCAAGGCGGCGGCCGGCGGCGGCGGCCGCGGCATGAAGGTCGCCCACACCGAGGCTGATCTTGCGCTCGCGCTGTCGACCGCGGCGAACGAGGCCAAGTCGGCATTCGGCGATGCCTCGGTCTATCTCGAGAAATACCTGCAGAAGCCGCGCCACATCGAGATCCAGATTCTCGGCGACGGCCGCGGCGGCGCGATCCATCTCGGCGAGCGCGACTGCTCGCTGCAGCGCCGTCACCAGAAGGTCTGGGAGGAAGGCCCCTCGCCGGTGCTCGCGGCCGCCGCTCGCGCCCGGATCGGCGAGACCTGCGCCAAGGCGATGCGGGACATGAAGTATCTCGGCGTCGGCACCATCGAATTCCTCTACGAGGACGGCGAGTTCTATTTCATCGAAATGAACACCCGCATCCAGGTCGAGCATCCCGTCACCGAAAGCATCACCGACATCGATCTGGTGCTGGAGCAGATCCGGATTGCCGCCGGCGGCGACCTTCCGGCCAAGCAGAATGACATCGCGATCATCGGCCACGCCATCGAGTGCCGCATCAATGCGGAAAACCCGCAGACCTTCCGGCCCTCGCCGGGACGGATCACGCAATTCCATCCGCCCGGCGGCCTCGGCGTGCGGATCGATTCCGCGGTCTATCAGGCTACGTGATACCGCCCTATTACGACTCGCTGGTCGGCAAGCTGATCGTGCACGGCAAGACCCGTGGCGAATGCCTGATGCGGCTACGTCGCGCACTCGACGAGATGGTGGTCGACGGCATCGAGACGACGCTGCCGCTGTTCCGCGCGCTGGTGCGCGAGCCCGACATCATCGAGGGCGACTATCATATCCACTGGCTGGAGCAGTATCTCGCCGGTCAGCCAACCGACGTCCCGAAATAGTTTGGAACTTGGTGGAACCCAGGACCCGGTTCAAACGTACTAAAGGGTTATTGGCTTTCCACGGGGACGCATTGAATCCCACTCCCGCAAAGAGACCGTCGTGACGCAAGTTTCACGACGCCGATCCACG
Organism: Bradyrhizobium tropiciagri; assembly: GCF_001189845.1. Taxonomy (GTDB): domain Bacteria; phylum Pseudomonadota; class Alphaproteobacteria; order Rhizobiales; family Xanthobacteraceae; genus Bradyrhizobium; species Bradyrhizobium tropiciagri. Next base: position 26,983 of record NZ_LFLZ01000007.1, on the reverse strand, counting down.
TTACAGATCCTGCTGCTGTCGGCGGGATTTTTCGTGCTGGTCTCGGTCAGCATGGCGTCCGTCCTGCTGGTCAACAAGGCGCGCGAGGACAACGCCCTGGTCGTCCACACGGTCGAGGTCGAGAGCCAGGTTGCCAGCCTGCTGGTCGACATCAGGCGCGCCGAAAGCGCCACCAGGGCGTATCTGCTGACGTCTGCACCACAATACCTGTCCGAGTACCAGTCGGCTGCGGCGGGACTCCCGGCCGCGCTCGGCCATCTCCAGATGATGACCGTCGATAATCCGGTGCAGGTCGCCAATGCCGCGAGGCTCAAGGCCGCTGTCGAGCAGCGGCTGGCCGAGTTCGCCCTCAGCATCGAGCGCGTCCGGAATAACGACACCGCAACCAGCGTCGACGTTCTGCGCAAGCCCACATCGACCGATGCGCTGGAGGCGATCGCCCGAATCGGCCGCGACATGCGCACCGAGGAGGATCGCCTGCTGGCGGCGCGCACCGCGACCGCGGACCGGACTCAGGTGCTCGCCTCCTCGGTCACCATCGCCGGCTCCTGCATGGTGCTGGCGCTCGCTGCCCTCTCGGTGGTGCTGCTACGGCAATCGTCGCGGGCGCGTGACGAGGCCGAGGCCAGGCTGCGCGACAGCAACGTCAATCTCGAAACCATCGTCGACGAACGCACCTCCGACCTGCGCGAGGCCAACGAGGAAATCCAGCGCTTCGCCTACATCGTCAGCCACGATTTGCGTTCGCCGCTGGTCAACATCATGGGCTTCACCAGCGAGCTGGAGGAATTGCGCGGCGACATCTTCAAGCGCATCGCCACGCTCAATCGCACCGCGTCGTTGGCGCCGGCGATGCCGGAAAATGCGACGGACGTCGCCGAGCCCGAGCTCGAGGGTTCCGACAAGCAGCTGTCCGACGACTTCAACGAATCGCTCGGCTTCATCAAATCGTCGATCGCCAAGATGGATCGCCTGATCAGTGCGATCCTCAATCTCACCCGCGAGGGCCGCCGCGAGTTCAAGCCGGAGCGGATCGATCTGCGCCAGCTGACCCACGGCATCGTCAAGACGGTCGCGCACCAGGCCGCCGACGCCAATGCGACCGTCACGGTCGGCGCGTTGCCGAATATCGTCAGCGACCGCCTCGCGCTGGAACAGATCTTCTCCAACCTGATCGACAACGCACTCAAGTACCTCAAGGACGGCGTCCCCGGCGAGATCGCGATCGAGGGCCGCACCAAGCTGGGCTTTGCGATCTTCGAAGTCACGGACAACGGCCGCGGCATCGATCCGAAGGACCACCAGCGCATCTTCGATTTATTCCGCCGCGCCGGAACCCAGGACAAACCGGGTCAAGGCATCGGGCTTGCCCACGTCCGCGCACTTGTGCGCAGACTGGGTGGCACCATGTCGGTAGCATCGGAACTTCACAACGGCAGCACGTTCACGATCACGCTGCCTATCAAATGGTCAGGCAAGAACTTAGGCAAGAACCGGGATAAAGTATCATGAGCGATCCAGTCACCATCATCATGATCGAGGACGACGAGGGCCACGCCCGCCTGATTGAGCGGAATATCCGGCGCTCAGGTGTCAACAATGAGATCATCCCGTTCACCAACGGTACAGAAGCCGTGAACTACCTGTTCGGCAAGGATGGCAGCGCGGTCGAGCGCAAGGGCCAGGCCCTGCTCATCCTGCTTGATCTCAATCTGCCTGACATGACCGGCATCGACATTCTGAAGCGGGTCAAGGAGAACAAGTATATCAAGTCGACGCCGGTGGTCGTGCTGACCACGACCGACGACTCCCAGGAGATCAAGCGTTGCTACGAACTCGGTTGCAACGTCTACATCACCAAGCCGGTGAACTACGAAAGCTTTGCCAACGCCATTCGCCAGCTTGGCCTGTTCTTCTCCGTGATTCAGGTGCCACCAGCTTCCGTATGACCAGCGCAACGCCGACACTGCTCTATATCGACGACGACGCGGCGCTGGCGCGCCTGGTCGAACGCGGGCTGACGCGCGCGGGCTACAAGGTCGTGCACGCCGCAAGCGGCCCGGAAGGCCTCGACCGGCTCGCCCAGGGCGGCATCGACGTCGTCGCGCTCGACCAGTACATGCCCGGCTTCGACGGGCTCGAGACGCTGGAGCAGATCCTCAAGATACCGGACGCCCCGCCGGTGGTGTTCGTCACCGCCTCGCAGGATTCGGCGATTGCCGTCACCGCGCTGAAGGCCGGCGCGGCGGATTATCTGGTCAAGGACGTCAGGGGCGAGTTCATCCCCCTGCTCCAGGTCGCGGTGAACGGCGCGGTGCGGCGGGCGGCGATCCAGAAAGCGCGCGACGAGGCCGAGGCCGAGGTGCACGCCTCGCGCGACCGCTATGCCGCGCTCGCGGCCGAGCGCGAGGTTCTGCTGCGCGAGGTCAACCACAGAGTCGGCAATTCGCTGCAGATCATCGCCTCGCTGCTGCATCTGCAGGCCAATTCCGCAAGCCAGCAGGACGTCAAGGCGGCGCTTACCAATGCGATGGGCCGCGTCGCCGCAGTCGCGCAGGTGCACCGCCGCCTCTACACCTCGCACGACTTCAAGACCGTGATGCTCAACCAGTATCTCGAAGCGCTGCTCGAGGATCTCAGGCGCTCGGCCGAGGGCAACAAGATGTCGCGGCTGACGCTCAAGGCCGCCCCGGTCGAGATCGATCCCGACCGCGCGGTCGCGATCGGCATCATCGTCAACGAGCTGGTGATGAACGCCGTGAAATACGCCTATCCCGACGGCGCCGGGCCGATCCATGTCGAGCTGAAGCCGCTGGGGAATGATCTGCAGCTAGCGATCAGCGACGAAGGCGTGGGCTTCTCCGACAAGGCCGATCCGCGCGGCACCGGCATGGGCCAGCGCATCGTCGCGGCGATGGCCGCCAAGCTCGACGCCAGCGTCGAGCGCGACCCAAACCACAACGGCACCCGCTTCGTGGTGCGGTTCGCCCGCGTCAGCACAGCGCCGGCGAAATCGACCAGCGCCGCCGCCAGCTAGACCAGACGGCCGCTGCCGGATCGATCGATTTTTCCCATTCGCCTTAACGGCCGCGTCACCCTTTTGTTCGATCGCGATAAGCAGCCCCGACCGGTTAAGACAAATCTGGGCATTGTTTGCCATGCTCTTCCCCCAGCTTGTCAGGAACGGCACACGATGTTCGGGCGCAGGGTGGAGTTCGGAAAGAAGCAGGAGACCTTGGGCGGGCTCAAGGAGGCCTCGCGCCCGGCACCGGATGCCGACGGCGCGGCACCCACTTTTCACAAGAGGCAATGGGATGATCCGCGGATCGGATCGATGCTGCGCGATGCGGGTTTCGCGCCGGACGACGAACGCGGCAACGCGCCGACCGCCGACAATCGCCTCGCCGTATTCGCTGCAGCCAACCAGCGGCTGCAGGAGCGCACGGAAGCCTTCAATCGCGACATGAAGGCGCGGCACGGCCACTGCAACGCGGTGCCGTTCCTGGTCATCGATCACAAGATCTGGGATGGGCCGCACGGCTCGTTTCTCTACGCGCAGATGGATCTGACCGGCTACGACGAGTGGAACGTGATCATGCTGGCGTCAGATCCGCAGACCACGGAGACATGCGGCCTGGCGGGCCATCCGGGCTTTCTCCCGGCGGTGACGCAAACCATGACCGAGCATGTGATCGGCTGGAAGGCGCGGCACGACGCCCTGCTCGAGACGTTCGGCATGACCGCCAGCGGCGGCCGCGACATCTCGCGCGAGGACTATGAGACGGAAAAGGACACCCTGCGCCAGGAGATTATCGACAAGGCCGGCTGGATGAAGCCGCGCATCATCGAAGACCTCCTCCGCAAGGGCTAACGGCGCAGGCCTTTCCCGAGCAGCTCAATCAGGCCGATCGCGCTGCCGCCGCTGATGATGCGGGCGGCAATCGCGGCACGGTGCACCGAAGATCACCTGCGACGGATACGGCCGCGCCGAGTGATATGGCGTCGAGCCGAACAGCCCTGCCGCGCCGAAGCCTGCGCTGAAGGGATCGGCGGCGAAGCTGCCCGGAAACGACCCATTGCTGCGGAAATCGCGGTCGTCATTCCTGCCGTCGAAATACGCGCCGCCGGTGCTGCCATAGCGCAGCGGCCGCTGCGGCGCGAAGTCCTGGGCCGATGCGGCAGCCGTGCTGAGCGCGATGGCGGCGCAGGCGATCAATGCCCTGCTGGCGGTCATGGCCGAGATCCTCATGGCGGATTGGTCCCCCAGTCGCCCTTCCAGGCGATCAGGCGCCCCCTGCCGAATTGCAGATAGAGCCCGTCGCTGCGCCGTGACAGCACGCTGCCCCTGACATTGGGCAGCGCGACGAACAATTCATTGCCCGGCGTGCCGCGCACGTAGTTCAGGGCAACGCCGAGCGACTGGCTGGCCTGATCGGCGCTCATGCCGAACGCCAGCGGAACGCTGTTGGGTGGCCGTTGCTGCGCGCGGGCCATGCCGGCCGAAGCGCCCAGCGCGACGATGAGGGTAACGACGAATGACGTCACGAACCGCTGCATGTTCGACCTCATGGCACTGCCGCCGCAAGCGTGCCGGCCGGCGTCCAGCCGCCGCCGAGCGCCTGGAACAGGCTGCTCGCCGCCAGCAGCTTGTTGAGCCGCACCGTGACCAGATTGTTTTCGGCCGTGAACAGCGTCTGCTGCGCCTGCAGCACCGTGATGAGGTTGACCGTGCCGCCGCGCAGTTGCGTCTCGGCGACCTCGAACGCCTTGCGCGAGGCGGCGACGACGTCGGACTGCAGGCGCTCCTGCAGCGTATACTTCTGCAGCGCGATCAGCGCCTTTTCGACATCGGCGAAGGCCGACAGCACCGCCTTGCGATAGGCCTGCAGGTTTTGCAATTGCTGGCCCTTGGCGAGCTTGAGCTGGCTCTCCAGCAGGAAGCCGTCGAACAGCGGCTGGGTCAGCCCGGCGGCCAGCGTGTAGTACCAGGCGCCCGGCGCAAACAGCGAAGCTAGCGCCGCGCTCTGGAAGCCCGTGGTGCCGGTCAGCTGGATCTGCGGGAAGAACGCCGCGCGCGCCGCATCGACGCTGAAATTGGAGGATGCGAGCTGCGCCTCGGCCTGACGAATGTCAGGCCGCTGGTAGAGCAATTCCGACGGCATCCCGGGCGTCACGCGCGGCACCGCGATCTGCGTCGTGGAGCCGCCGCGCACCTTGAAATCGGCGGGCGCGCGCGCCACCAGCAGGGCGAGCGCGGCCATGTTCTGCCCAACCGTCACCTCGAGCGGCGGGATCGCCGCGCGCTGCGTCGCGACCAGCGCCTCCTGCTGCGACAGGTCGAGCTGCGAGGCGGTGCCGCCGGCGAATTGCGACTTGATCAGCGCGAGGATGCGCTCGGCCGCCGCCAGATTGCGCCGGGTGACCTTGATCTGGTCCTGCGCCGCCAGCAACTGGAAATAGGTGTTGGCAACCGTCGCCATCGTGCTCAGCGCGACCACCTCGCGATTATAGCGGGCGACCGTCGCGCTCTCCTCCGACGCCGACAGTGTCGCGCGGTTCTTGCCCCAGAAATCGACGATATAGCTCGCGCTCAGTCCGAGGCTGTACTGCGAGAACGTCCCGCTGCTGCCGCCGAGCAACGAATTCGATCCCGTCGCCACCTTTTGACGCTCGGCATTCGCCGAACCGGAGATCGAGGGCAGCAGCGCGGCGCCGGAGACGCCGGCCTGCGCATCGGCCTGCACGATCTGGGCGATCGCCACCGCGATATCGAGATTGTAGAGCTGCGCGGATTCCATCAGCCCGGTCAGTTCGGGCGAGCGGAAGCCGCGCCACCAGGCCAGCGCCGGAACGGCCGCGTCCGCATCGCCCTTGGCGGCGGCGCGATAGCTCGCCGGCACTTCAAGGCTGAGCTCGGGCTTCTCCACCCCGGGGATGCACCCGGACAGACCAAGGCTGAGGCCACTGAGCGCCGCCGCGCGCAGAAACCGGGCCGGCTTCCGCAACTTCTCAAGATTTCGCAACGCTGCACCTGTCGGCATTTACTCGCCCGGTTGAAGTGAGGAGGCCGGCATCCGCATCGCGCCGCCGTGGCGGACACGCTGAGCCCACAGGCGGAACCGGTCGAGATAGAGGTAGATGACCGGCGTCGTGTAGAGCGTCAGGACCTGGCTCAGGATCAGGCCGCCGACGATGGCGATGCCGAGCGGCTGCCGCAGCTCGCCGCCGTCGCCCATGCCGATCGCGAGCGGCACCGCGCCGAGCAGCGCGGCCATCGTCGTCATCATGATGGGACGGAAGCGCAGCAGGCAGGCCTCCCTGATCGCCTCGAGCGGCTCCAGCCCGCGCTTGCGTTCCGCCTCCAGCGCAAAGTCGATCATCATGATGGCGTTCTTCTTCACGATACCGATCAGCAGGATGACGCCGATCAGCGCCATGATACTGAACTCGGTCTTGAATGCCATCAGCGCCAGCAAGGCGCCCACACCTGCCGAGGGCAGTGTGGACAAGATGGTCAGCGGATGGACGTAGCTCTCATAGAGCACGCCGAGCACGATGTAGATCGTGACGATCGCCGCCAGGATCAGGAATGGCTGGTTGCTGAGCGAATCCTGGAACGCCTTCGCCGAACCCTGGAAGGTGCCGCGGATCGTGGCGGGGACGCCGATCCGGTTCATGGTCGCCTCGATGCTGGCGACCGCGGTGCTCAGCGACACGTTGGGCGGCAGGTTGAACGAGATGGTGTTGGCGACCAAAAGGCCCTGGTGGTTGACCGCAAGCGGCGTCGCGCCCTGCCTGAACGCTGCCACCGCCGACAGCGGGATCATGGTTTCGCTATTGGTGGAGACGGCCGAACCGGTCGAGGCCACGCCCTTCCCGGTCGCGCCGATCGAATTGGTGGCCTGGTTGCGCGCGGCCTGGGCGTTGGCTGAACTCGCCGCATTCGAGGTTCCCGCCGCCACCACGGTACCCGCCACCGCGTTGGTCGATTGCGAGCCGCCGACCGATCCACCCGAGGTGCTGATGTAGACGTCCTTCAGCGTCTGCGGGTTCTGCCAGTAGCGCGGCGCGACCTCCATGATGACGTGATACTGGTTGCGCGCGACATAGATCGTCGACACCTGACGCTGGCCGAACGCGTCGTAGAGCGTGTTGTCGATCTGGCTCACCGTGATGCCGAGCCGCGCCGCGGCGTCGCGGTCGATCACGAGGTCGGATTCCAGACCCTTGTTCTGCTGGTCGCTGTTGACGTCGGCAAGGTTCGGATCGGGCTGCAGGGCCGCCGCGATCTTCGGCGTCCAGTCATTGAGCTCCTCCAGCGTCGATCCCTGCAGCGTGTACTGATACTGCGCGTTCGAGGCCCTGCCCCCGACCCTGATGTCCTGCACCGCCTGCAGGAACACGCTGGCGCCGGGCACCACCGACATCTCCCGGCGCAGCCGCGCGATCACGCCGTCGGCGCCGATCTTGCGCTGGTCGAGCGGACGCAGCGAGACGAACACGAAGCCGGAATTGGTCTGGCCGCCGCCGGTGAAGCCGACCACGGTCTCGACCGCCGGATCGCGCTTGATGATGCCGACGAACTGCGCGAGCTTCTGCTGCATCAGCTGGAACGACACGCTCTGGTCGGCCTGGATCGAGCCGACCAACCGCCCGGTGTCCTGCTGCGGGAAGAAGCCCTTCGGGATCACGTCGTAGAGATAGAAGTTGAGGCCGAACACCGCCGCCAGGATCAGCATCACCGACAGCGGATGCCGAAGCGCCGCGGTCAGCGTCCTGCGGTAGAAATTCAGCATCGCCTCGAAGAAGCGCTCGCTCGCCCAATAGAGCCGGCCATGGCCGCCGGTGTCCGGCTTCAGCAGCACGGCGCACATCATCGGCGTCGTCGCCAGCGAGATCGCGAGCGAGATCAGGATCGAGATCGAGATCGTCATCGCGAATTCGCGGAACAGCCGGCCGACGATGCCGGCCATCAGCAGGATCGGGATGAACACCGCGATCAGCGAGATGCTCATCGACAGCACGGTGAAGCCGACCTCGTTGGCGCCCTTCAGCGCCGCCTCGAGCGGGCTCAGGCCGTCCTCGATGTAGCGGGTGACGTTCTCCAGCACGACGATGGCGTCGTCGACCACGAAGCCGGTCGCGACCGTCAGCGCCATCAGCGACAAATTGTCGAGGCTGTAGCCGAACAGGTACATCGCCCCGAAGGTCGCGACCAGCGACACCGAGACCGCCACCACCGGAATGAAGGTGGCGCGCAGATTGCGCAGGAACGCGAACACCACGATGATGACCAGCAGCACCGCCAGAACCAGCGCGCGTTCCACGTCGTGCAGCGAGGTGCGGATGGTGGTCGAGCGGTCGACCGCAAGGCCGATATCGATCGCCGGCGACACCGACGCCTGCAATTGAGGCATCAGCCCCTTCACAAGGTCGACGGTCGAGATGATGTTGGCGTTCGGCTGCCGGTAGAGGATGATCAGCACCGCGGGCTTGCCGTTGGCGAGCCCGGCATTGCGCAAATTCTCGACGCCATCGGTCACCTCGCCGACATCGGAGAGGTGAACCGGCGCGCCGTCGCGGTAGGCCACGATCAGCGACTTGTAGTCGTCGGCCTTGTTGGCCTGGTCGTTGGCATAGACCTGGTAGCGCTGGTCGCCGACATCGATGCCGCCCTTCGGACTGTGGGCGTTGGCGCTCGACAGCGCCGCGCGAATGTCCTCCAGCCCGATGCCGTATTTGTAGAACGTCTGCGGGATCAGGTCGACGCGCACGGCCGGCAGCGAGCTGCCGCCCACCACCACCTCGCCGATACCCTCGACCTGCGACAGCTTCTGCGCCAGCACCGTGGAGGCGGCATCGTAGAGATCGCCGCGGGTCAACGTATCCGACGTCAGCGTCAGGATCAGGATCGGCGCGTCGGCCGGGTTGACCTTGCGGTAGGTCGGGTTGCTGCGCAGACTGGTCGGAAGATCGGCGCGCGCCGCGTTGATCGCGGCCTGCACGTCCCGCGCCGCGCCGTTGATGTCGCGGTTCAGGCCGAACTGCAGCGTGATCCGGGTCGAGCCGACCGAACTCGACGACGTCATCTCCGTGACATCGGCGATCTGGCCGAGATGCCGTTCAAGCGGGCTGGCGACCGTGGTCGCGACGTCCTGCGGGCTGGCGCCGGGCAGCGTCGCCTGCACCGAGATGGTCGGAAAATCCACCTGCGGCAGTGGCGACACCGGCAATTTGAAGAACGCGACAATGCCGGCCGCCGCGAGTCCGAAGGTCAACAGCGTGGTTGCGACCGGCCGGCGGATGAAGGGCGTTGACGGATCCATGGCTCAACGCGACCCGCTCGCCTCGCCGACCTCGTCCGCCCGCCCGGCAAACCGCAGCGCGAGGCGATCGAACCAGAGATAGATCACCGGCGTCGTGAACAGCGTCAGCAGCTGACTGACGAGCAAACCGCCGACGATGGAGACGCCGAGCGGATGCCGCAGCTCGGAGCCCGCACCGCTGCCGATCATCAGCGGCAGAGCGCCGAGCACGGCCGCCATCGTCGTCATGATGATCGGCCGGAATCGCAGCAGGCAGGCCTGGTGGATCGCCTCCCGCGGCGGCTTGCCCTCGTTGCGCTCGGCATCGAGTGCGAAGTCGATCATCATGATCGCGTTCTTCTTCACGATGCCGATCAGGAGGATGATGCCGATGATCGCGATGATGGTGAGGTCCTGCCCGGCCATCATCAACGCCAGCAGCGCGCCGATGCCGGCCGACGGCAGCGTCGAGAGGATGGTCAGCGGGTGGATGAAGCTTTCATAGAGCACGCCGAGCACGATATAGACCGTGATGATCGCGGCCAGGATCAGGAACAGCTGGTTGGACAGCGAGGACTGGAACGCCAGCGCCGCGCCCTGGAAGCTCGTGATCATGCCGAGCGGCTGGTTGATGTCGGCCTGCGCCTGCTTGATCGCCGTGACTGCACTGCCGAGCGAGGCGCCGGGCGCGAGATTGAACGACACGGTCGCCGACGGGAACTGGCCGAGATGCGAGACTTGCAGCGGCGCGGTCTCCACCCGCATCTTGGCCATGACCGACAGCGGCACCGGGGTCGAGCCGACCGATGACGGCAAATAGATCGACGACAGCGCGTCCAGCGAGTTTTGCAGCGACGGATCGGCCTCGAGGATGACGCGATACTGGTTCGAATTGGTGAACACCGTGGAGACGATGCGCTGGCCGTAGGAATCGTACAGCGCGTTGTCGATCGTCGCCGGCGTGATGCCGAACCGCGCGGCCTGGTCGCGGTCGATGTCCACGAACACTGACAGCCCCTGCGCGGAGATATCGCTGGTGACGTCGCTCAGTTGCGGCAAGCCCCTCAGCTTGTCGATCAGCTTCGGCGTCCATTCCGCAAGCTCGTTCGGATCGGCGTCCTGCAGGATGAACTGGTACTGCGTGCGGCTGACCGTGCCTTCGATGGTGAGGTCCTGGACCGGCTGCATATAGAGCGTGATGCCGGTCAGATCAGCCGTGCTGGCCTTGATCCGATCCATGATCGTCAGGACGCCGGCCTTGCGCTGCTCATGCGGCTTCAAATTGATCAGGATGCGGCCGCTGTTGAGCGTGGTGTTGGTGCCGTCGACGCCGATGAAGGACGACAGGCTCTCGACATCGGGGTCTTTCAGGATCGCGCTGGCGAGCCGCTGCTGCCGCTCGGCCATCGCCGCATAGGACACCGATTGCGGCGCCTCCGAGATCGCCTGGATCACGCCGGTGTCCTGCACCGGAAAGAAGCCCTTGGGGATGACGACATAGAGCAGCGCCGTCAGCCCGAAGGTGGCGAGCGCGATCAGCAGAACGACCGTCTGGCGATCCAGCACCCAGTTGAGCATCCGGGCATAGATCGCGATGACATAGTCGAAGCCTTCCCGGCTGAGCCGCTGGAAGGTATTTTCGCGCGCCATGGCCTCCGACTTCAGCAGCTTTGCGCAGGCCATCGGCACCAGCGTCAGCGACACCACGGCGGAGATCAGGATCGTGACCGACAGTGTGATGGCGAACTCGCGGAACAGGCGGCCGACGACGTCGCCCATGAACAGCAGCGGGATCAGCACCGCGATCAGCGACACCGTCAGCGAGATGATGGTGAAGCCGATCTGCTCGGAGCCGCGCAGCGCCGCTTCGAGGGGAGATTCGCCCTCCTCGATGTAGCGCGAGATGTTCTCGATCACGACGATGGCGTCGTCGACCACGAAGCCGGTCGCGATCGTCAGCGCCATCAGCGACAGATTGTTCAGGCTGAAGCCGAACAGATACATCGCCCCGAGCGTACCGACCAGCGACAGCGGCACTGACAGGCTCGGGATCAGCGTGGCGCGGGTCGAGCGCAGGAACACGAAGATCACGAGCACGACCAGGACCACGGCGAGCGACAGCTCGTATTCGACGTCGCGGACCGAGGCCCGGATCGTCACGGTGCGGTCGGTCAGGATGTTGAGGTCGATCGCCGCCGGTAGCGTGGCCTGCAGCTGCGGCAGCAGGTCCTTGATGCCCTGCACGACCGAGATCACGTTGGCGCCGGGCTGGCGCTGGATGTTGAGGATGATCGCCGGCGTCTCGTTCATCCAGGCGCCGAGCTTGTCGTTCTGCGCGCCGTCGACGACGTTGCCGACGTCGCTGAGGCGGACCGGCGAGCCGTTCTTGTAGGCGATGATCAGCGAGCGGTAGTCGCTGGCATTGCGGATCTGGTCGTTGGCGTTGATGGTGTAGGCGCGCATCGCGCCATCGAAATTGCCCTTCGGGGTATTGACGTTGGCGTTGCCGAGCGTGGTGCGGAGATCGTCGATGTTGAGGCCATAGGCCGCGAGCTTGCGGATGTCGGCCTGGATGCGCACTGCGGGCCGCTGGCCGCCGCTGATGCTGACGAGGCCGACGCCGGGTAGCTGCGAGATCTTCTGCGCCAGCCGCGTGTCGACGAAGTCCTGCACCTGGGTCAGCGGCATCGTCTTCGAGGTCAGGCCGAGGGTGAGGATCGGCGCGTCAGCCGGATTGACCTTGGCATAGATCGGCGGCGCCGGCAGGTCCGACGGCAACAGATTGCCCGCGGCGTTGATCGCGGCCTGCACCTCCTGCTCGGCGACGTCGAGCGAGATCGACAGCCCGAACTGCAGCGTGATCACCGACGAGCCGGCCGAGCTCACCGAGCTCATCTGGTTCAGGTTCGGCATCTGGCCGAACTGAACCTCGAGCGGCGCCGTCACCGACGACGTCATCACGTCGGGGCTGGCGCCGGGATAGAAGGTCTGCACCTGGATGGTCGGATAGTCGACCTCCGGCAGCGCCGCGACGGGCAGGAATCTGAACGCCAGCATGCCTGACAGCATGATGGCGATCATCATCAGGGTCGTCGCCACCGGCCGCAGGATGAATGGCCGCGACGGGTTCATTTGGTCTGCCCGTCCTCGGACCGCTTGTGCGGGCCGCCTCCCGCCTTGTCGGGATCGGCGCCGCTCTTGGTGTCTCCCTTGCTATCGCCCTTCGCAGCCCCGTTTGCCGCGCCCTTGGCCGCACCGGCCGGGTTCGCGGCGTCGGCAGCGGAGCGCACCACCACCTTCGCGCCCTCGCGCAGCTTGTCGGCGCCATCGATCACGATGCGATCGCCGGCCGCAAGCCCCGACAGCACCTCGACGCGGTCGCCGTCGGTGACGCCGAGCTTGACCGGCCGCACCGAGACCGTGCTGTCGGCATTGACGAGATAGACGAAGGTGCCGGGAACGCCGCGCTGGATGCCGGCGGTCGACATCGTGGTGGCATCCTTGTGGGTGTCGAGCAGCAGGCGGATGTTGACGAACTGGTTCGGATACAGCGTGCGCTTGTCGTTCTCGAACTGGCCGCGCAGCTTGATCGTGCCGGTGGTCGCGTCGATCTGGCTGTCGAAGGTCTGCAGCGATCCCTCGGCGAGCTTGTTGGCGCCGCTGCGGTCATAGGCCGCCGTCGGCAGCACCGCGCCCTCCTTCAACCGCTTCGCAACTGTTTGCAGGTTGTCCTCCGGCAGCGTGAACAGCACGCTGATCGGCTCGAGCTGCGTGATCACGACGAGGCCGTTGGTGTCGCCCGGCGTCACGTAGTTGCCGAGGTCGACCTGGCGCAGTCCGACCCGCCCGTTGATCGGCGAGACGATGTGGCAATACGCCAAGTTCACTTCGGCTGATTTCACCGAGGCGCGGTCGGCTTCCACCGTGCCCTGATACTGCGCGACCAGCGCGACCTGGGTGTCGAGCTGCTGATGCGGCACGGCGTTCTGTGCGGCGAGGTTCTGGTAGCGGGTGAGATCGACCTGGGCGCCCTTCAGCTGCGCCTCGTCGCGGGCGAGCTGTCCCTTGGCCTGCGCCAGCGTCGCCTCATAGGGACGCGAATCGATCTCGGCGATCAGGTCACCCTTCTTGACCTCGTCGCCCTCCTTGAAATCGATCTTCATCAGGTAGCCGCTGATCTGGCTCCTGATCGTCACGGTCGCGAGCGACGTCACGGTGCCGAGGGCGTTGAGGCTGACGCCGATGTCGCCCTTGCCGATTGTCTCCGGCACGATCGACATCGGCCCGGCATTGCGTCCGCCACCGGCCTGCGGCGGTGCGGCCTGCTGCCGTGTCCACCAGACGATGCCGGCCAGGATCGCCAGCACCACACATCCCGTCAGAAACCCCGGCCAACGCGACGCTCGCCTGACTGGTCCAGGTGCGATGATCGACGGGTCTTTGATATGCTGGTCCATTAACTTGCCCACGAAGAAACACGAACGAGCTCGCGCGGCTCTATGTGTCCCCTGAAATCCGCGCGCGCCACATTCGAGGAAGCATTTTGAACGCTTCCCTCTGACAAAGCGCGTTAAGAATCGGAAAGGATGGCCCCTCCTTCCCGGTCGAGCGCTGTTTCACGCTGGATTGTGGCTATTTTACCCGACCGACTGTAACCACGGCAACACGATCAGCAACAATCCGGCAAAGTAGATCACGCCGAAGATCAGCCCGAACTTCCAGAAGTCGCCTTTGCCGATATAGCCGCTGCCGTAATACATCGGCGCCGGTCCCGTGGCATAGGGCGAGATCACGCCCATCAGCCCGAGCGAATAGACGCACAGCAGCATCAGGGTCTGCACCGACAGGCCGGGAATGCTGGAGCCGACCGCGAGCACCACCGGCAGCACGGCGGCGGTATGCGAGGTGATGCTCGAGAAGAAATAGTGGATCCAGAAAAAGAAGGTGACGAGCAGGATCATCCCGACAAGCGGCGAGGTGCCGGCGAGCGGCTTGGCATAGCCCTCGGCCACCCATTTGATGAAGCCGATCTCGTTGAGGCCTGACGACAGCGTGAGCAGCGAGGTGAAATAGAAGAATACCTCCCAGGCGCTCTTCTCCGCGACGATGTCCTCGAATGCGATCACGCCGGTGAGAAGCATCAGCGAGATTACGACGAACACCACCGTGGTCGCGTTGATGAAGTTCGAGCCGAGCAGCGGCACGCTGATATTGGGATTGGAGCCGCAGATCCACAGGAACATCGCGAGCAGCACCAGCACCGCCATGATCCATTCGTGCCGCGACGGCGGCCCCATCTTGGCGAGCTCGCCCTCGCTCCAGGTCACGATCTCCGGGCTTTCCTTGATCTCCGGCCGGCAGACGACATAGCTCAGCAACGGCACCAGCAGCAGCAAGAGGATACCGAGCGGCGCGATGCCGATGAACCATTGCGACCAGCCAACCTCGATATTGACGAGCTTCTTGGCGATCGACAGCGCGGCGGCGTTCGGCGCCAGCGCGGTCAGAAACAGCGAGCTGGTCACGGCCGTGGTCGCGAACGCGGTCCACATCACGAAGGTACCGATCTTGCCCGCGGTCGGACCGGGCTCCGAGCCATAGATGCGCGGGATGTTGCTGACGATCGGATAGATGGTGCCGCCCGAGCGTGCAGTGTTGGACGGCGTCGCCGGCGCCAGCACGAGGTCGGAGAACGCCACCGCATAGCCGAGCCCGATGGTGCGGCGGCCGAGCCCGCGCACCAGCAGCAGCGCCAGCCGGCGGCCGAGCCCGCTCTTGCGGTAGCCGATCGAGAACACGAAGGCGCCGACGATCAGCCACACCGTGCTCTCGGAAAAGCCTGCGAGCATCCAGCGCAGCGACTTGTTCGGATCGGGCTCGACATAGCCGCCGACGCCGGCGACCGTCAGACCGATCAGGCCGACCGCGCCGACCGGCATCGATTCGAGGATCAGCCCGGTGATGACGGCGGCGAACACCGCAAAATAGTGCCACTGATTGGCGTTCAGCCCCGACGGCACCGGCACCAGATAGATCACCAGCCAGACCAGCAACGGCGCAAATGTCCGCCAAGACAATTTCATGCAGCGTCCCCCTCACCTGTGTGGATTGTCAGGCGCGCAAGCCGCCAAGTCCCCGGGCGGTGGCGCCGTCTTTTTGTGGCAATGTAGCACGGCCGCACAGTCCGCTCGGGAAACTGCGGCCGAATGGCGCGGCTTGTGGAGGAACCGGCGCGTTTCGTCAACACGTCGCGACCCCAAGGCAGGCCCCAAGGCAGGCCTCATGGCAGGCCCCATCGCAAGTTCGCCCGCGCTTTGCTATCCTCTGCGGCATGACGTCACGCGACTCCGCCTCCTCCGAGATCACACCCGAGGTGCTGCTGCGCGCCTATGCCTGCGGCATCTTCCCGATGGCGGAGAGCGCCGACGATCCGACCCTGTTCTGGGTCGAGCCGGAATTGCGCGGCGTGATTCCGTTCGACGGCTTCCGCATCGCCTCCCGCCTCGCCCGCACCGTGCGTTCGGATGCGTTCACCGTCACCGTCGATACCGCCTTCAAGGCCGTGATCGCCGGCTGCGCCGCGCCGCAGCCCGGCCGCGACGACACCTGGATCAACAAGCGCATCCGCGATCTCTATGTCGGGCTGTACACGTCAGGCCATTGCCACAGCGTCGAGGTCTGGCAAGACGACAATCTGGTCGGCGGCCTCTATGGCGTCAGCCTCGGCCGCGCCTTCTTCGGTGAGAGCATGTTTCACACCGTGCGCGACGCATCGAAGGTCGCGCTGGTGCATCTGGTGGCGCGGTTGATCGCCGGCGGGTTCGAACTGCTCGACACGCAATATGTGACCGAGCATCTGAAGACGTTCGGCGCGGTCGAGATTTCGCGCCGCCGCTATCGCGCGCTGCTCGACAAGGCGATCGCGGGCGCGCCGGCGGAATTCCGCAAGCTCGACGCCACGCAGCCGATTAGGGGCGCTGATGCGCTCGCGATCATCGCCAAGCGCAATTGAACGTGGTGATGAAGTAGCCCGGATGAAGCCAACGTGTCGCGCGAACGCGCGCCCGATGACAGGCTCCGCGCAATCCGCGACAAGCCATCCGCGGATAGGTAACCCGGATTTCGCTAACGCTCCATCCGGGCTACGCAGTGGCGATCAGTTTCCAAACAAGCCGCCGAACAACCCGCCCGGCCGCTGCTGCTGGGGCGGCGGAGGTGGCGGCTGCTGCTGGTATTGCGGCAGCGGCTGCGGCGGCGGACGCGGTGCGGCCTGCTTCGGCGGCGCGCGCTTCTGGGCCGGCGGCGGAGGCGGCGTCGGCGCCTTCGGCGGATCGGGCGCGGCGGTCACGATGGTCTGGTCCGGCCCTTTGCAGTCGGTCAGCCAGATGTCGTAGATCGGATGCTCGACGCCGTGCAGGCCGGGGCTCGCCGCGAACATCCAGCCGGAGAAGATCCGCTTCACCTCGCCCTGCAAGGTGATCTCGTCGACCTCGACAAAGGCGTCGGTGTTGGCGGCTTCCGTCGACGGCCTGGTGTAGCAGGCATCGGTCTTCACCCGCAGCGCACCGAACTGCACGGTCTCGCCGATGTCCTCGTCGAAATTGATGATGCGGCCGGTGATCTTGTCGAGGCCGGAGAAGCTCGCCTTCTTGTTGGTGATCTTGGTCGAGGGCGGCTCCTGCACGACCTCGTCACCCGGCTGCAATGTCGCAGGCGTCTGCTGCGGGGCGCCCTGGGGTGCACCCTGCGGCGCGCCCTTCGGACGCTGCCCCGGCGGCAGCGGGTTGGCGCCGGGCGGCGTGTTGGCAACGGCGGGACCGCCGGGCTGCGGCGGCTGCACGGCGACGCCGGGCGGAGCGACCGTCGCGCCCGGTGGCGGCGCCAGGGGCTGCGACTGCACGCTGCCGGGCGGCGGCACCGCCTGGCCGGGCGGCAACGCCCGCGGCTGCGTCGGCAACAGGCGGCCGCGCGGCAATTCCGGCACTTCCTCGTCGTCGTCGCCGGGCGGCGCCACCTGGCCACGCGGGATCGAGCCGGGCGGACGCGGCGCGGGATCGGAGAAAATCGTTCCGATCTGCGCGCGCGCGGGCGGCGCAAGCGAGATGGTTGAGGCGGCAATCAGGGCCGCAAAGCCAGTCAGGGCAACGGTTCGAAGCATCTCGCGCGGCTTTAAAGGGCGAATCGGGCTCGCGACAGTCTACCTTGATATCGGCCGCTCGCAGGCCACCGGTTAACACGCCGAATACGGCGGGGAAAGGGCACCCGGCCACCTCTCCCCGGCCCTCTGGCCACCCACTGGCTACTCACTGGCTACTCTTGGGAACACGTGTGATAGTCCTCACGCTGAAGGCGCGCGGCAACGCGTGAAAACGAGGAAAATCCGGATCGAACCGGACCAGCCAGAGGAAACCCAACATGCCCGATCGCATCAGGCTCGACGGCCGGGTCGCCGTCGTCACCGGGGCTGCCGGCGTCATCGGAACCGCCACGCTCCAGCTGCTCGCCGAACGCGGTGCGCGGATTGTCGCAGTCGACCGCAAGGGGGCCGATCTTGCCGCCGCCATCAAGGACCTCCCCGCCTCGGCCGAGGCCCTGTCGATCACCGCCGACGTCACCGATGAGGACGAGGTCAAGGACTACGTCCGCGCCGCGGTGGACCGCTTCGGCACCATCGACGCCTTCTACAACAACGCCGGCATCGAGGGCGACATCAGGCCGATCCCGGAATATTCGCTGGAGAGCTTTCGCCGCGTGCTCGACGTCAATGTCGTCGGCGTCTTCCTCGGCATGAAGCATGTGCTGCCTGTCATGCTGAAGCAGAACAAGGGCAGCATCATCAACACCGCCTCGATCGCGGGCCTGATGGGATCGCCGATGATCGCGGTCTACAGCGCCAGCAAGCATGCGGTGATCGGACTGACCAAGAGCGCGGCCTGGGAATGCACCGGCACCGGCGTGCGCGTCAATTGCGTCTGCCCCGGCATGATCGAGAGCCGGATGCTGAGCACGATCCTGCAGGGCCGCTCCGGCGGCAACGCGCCGCCGCCGGTCGAGAAGATCGTCGACCGCATCCCGGCGCGCAGGCTCGGGCTTGCAAGCGAGGTGGCCTCGATCGTCGCGTTCCTCGCCTCCGACGAGGCGAGCTACGTCTCCGGCTCCGCCTACACCGTCGACGGCGGCCGCACCGCCGCCTGATATTTCAGTTCAGCATCACAAAGAGGTTTATCGTCCATGCCCGTCGTTCTCGATCCCGATGCCGCCGCCGTCTACAAGGCCTTCCAGGAGGCCGGCCGTCCCGCCTACGAGACGCTGACCGCGCCGGAAGCCCGCGAATATTATCGCGCCGCCCGCATCGTCTCCAATCCCGAGCCGCCCGCGCTTGAATCGAGCAAGGCGCTGGCGATCCCGGCGCCGCACGGCAGCATCCCGGCGCGCATCTACACGCCGAAGACGCTGCGCAAGACGAACGGGCTCGCGCCGTGCCTGGTGTTCTTCCACGGCGGCGGCTGGGTGATCGGCGATCTCGATACCCATGAGGTGGTGTGCCAGAAGCTCGCCCATGAGGGCGAGCTGGTCGTGATCTCGATCGATTACCGCCTTGCGCCCGAGCATCGCTTCCCTGCCGCGGTCGACGACGCCGTGACCGCGACCCGATGGGTCGCGGCCAACGCAAAGGATCTCGGCATCGACGCGACGCGGCTGATCGTCGGCGGCGACAGCGCCGGCGGCAATCTGGCGGCCGTGGTTGCGCTCACCGCCCGCGACGGCGGACCGAAGCTCGCCGCCCAGCTCTTGATCTATCCCGGCACAGATTTCTCGCGGAAGCATGCCTCGCACCGCGAGCCCGAGACCAGCATCCTGCTGACGCATTCGGTGATCGGCTGGTTCGCAAACCATTATCTCGGCGGCGCCGACAGCACCGACTGGCGCGCTTCGCCCGCCCGCGCGAAAAGCTTTGCCGGATTGCCGCCGGCCTATGTGCTGACCGCCGGCGCCGATCCCTTGCGCGACGAAGGCGACGAGTATGCGAAATTCCTGAAAGACGCCGGCGTGCCCGTGACCTACCGGCATTTCCCCGGCCAGTTCCACGGCTTCTTCACCATGGGCAAGCTGCTCAATCAGGCCAATGTCGCGGTGACCGAGATCAGCACGTGGTTGAAGGGACTTGGCTGAAGTCGCTGGGCTGAGCGATCCGATCACGGACGACGTTTGCGGCGTCGTCCCGTGGTCGAGGGTCGGGAGCGCGTGGTGCAGGCAGCTTGCGGCGTTAGCGCGCCTTGCAGTTCTCCGCGCCGCGCGATAGTGCGGCCGGACGCGCTTCAGACCGCCGAGCACTCCAGCCTGCGAGGATCATCTTGCTCACGCCCATCCTCGTCTACGGCATCCCGTTCGACTTCATCCTGTTCGCGCTGACGCTGCTCGGCGTCGCGATCTTCCATCACCATACGCTCGCCGTGGCGTTGACGGGTCTTGCCGCGATCGTCGCCTACAAGCTGCTCTTCGCCGGCTTTGCGAAATTCGGCGCGGGCCTGCCCGGTCTCGTACACCACATGGAGCATGAGTGGGTCACGCTCGCGAACCTGTTCCTGCTGTTGATGGGATTTGCGCTGCTGTCGCGGCATTTCGAGGAGAGCCGGATTCCCGACGAGATGCCGGCGCTGCTGCCCGATGACTGGAAGGGCGGACTGATCCTGCTGGTGATCGTGTTCGTGCTGTCGGCCTTCCTCGACAACATCGCAGCCGCCCTGATCGGCGGGACCGTGGCGCGTTACGTATTCCGCGGCCGCGTCCATATCGGCTATCTCGCGGCCATCGTCGCCGCATCGAATGCCGGCGGCGCCGGCAGTGTCGTCGGCGACACCACCACGACGATGATGTGGATCGACGGCGTCAGTCCGCTCACCGTCGTCGACGCCTATGTCGCCGCCATCGTTGCGATGCTGGTGTTCGCGGTGCCGGCCTCGCTGCAGCAACATCGCTTCTCACCGATCGTGAAGAAGGCCCCGTCCGGCCTCGACATCGACTGGGCACGGGTCGCAATCGTCGCGGTGATCCTGCTCGCCGCGCTGACCGCCAACGTCACGGCCAATCTGAAATTCCCCGCGCTGCTTGACGCGCTGCCGGTGCTCGGGCTCGCGGTCTGGGCCGCGATCCTCGTCACGGCGCTGCTGCGGCGGCCGGACTGGTCTGTCATGCCCGAGACGCTCAAGGGCACCGTGTTCCTGCTCGCGCTGGTGACGGCGGCATCGATGATGCCGGTGGAGAAGCTGCCGGCCGCATCCTGGCAGACCGCGCTCGGGCTCGGCTTCGTCTCGGCGGTGTTCGACAACATCCCGCTGACCGCGCTGGCGCTGAAGCAAGGCGGCTACGATTGGGGCTTTCTCGCCTACGCGGTCGGATTTGGCGGATCGATGGTCTGGTTCGGCTCGTCTGCGGGCGTCGCGGTGTCCAACATGTATCCGGAAGCCAAGTCGGTGGTCCGCTGGATCACCCAGGGCTGGCCGATCACGGTGGCCTATGTGGTCGGCTTCTTCGTGATGCTTGCCCTGCTCGGCTGGCATCCCGACGCACCGCATTGACGCAATTACGGAATTTTCCACGCTGCAGCGCACAATAGCGCGATTGCTTCAAAACTGTGGAAAAGCGAGACAAATCCGTTGACATTGCTAAACTCCATTCGCCGTAACATCTTATGGAGATTTCGCATGAGTGTTAGTGCAGAAGTCCTCGCCCGCGCCCCATCGGAGCAGTTAGGGGATGAGATCCACACGGCGACCTCGCATCGGCCACGCAGCAACGTCCGACCTCTCTCACCGATGCCGGACTATGTCGAGCACCGCAACGGGGTCAACGAAGTCGGCAAGCTGTCGGCCGAGGCGGTCGTGCGCGAATATGAAGCGGCGGTGAAGGAGATCGAGGCGCTTGGATCGGAATTGCAAATGGCCGCCAAGAACTGCGAGGTCATGGTCGCAGGCGTTCATGACATGATCGCCGAAATCAAGGAGTTCGCCGCTGGTTACCGCGATCAGGGCAAGCGCTTCTTCCTGAAGATCGAAGCCGTCTCGTTGATGACCATGGAGGTCAGGGACACCTGCGAAGCACTCAAGAAGAAAATCGCGACCGATACATTGAGCTAGTGATTCTTGGTTGAAGCGCGTTTCACGGTCAGCTCATCCGTTGATCTCTGCGATCGTGGGCTGATCCTGTATTGGTGAATGACTGCGCTATTCGGCGCGGCCGAACCGTTAGTTCTATACAAAACTAGATTATTCGAGATCAGGTCGCTCAACATCATGTCGTCCAATACCTCGGCCCCGCTTCGGCGGGGCCTTTGTATTGTCGCGAGCCCGAAGGAGCCGAGCCTCCATCCATGACCGGCTTACTGCGCGTCAGGTGCACGCTCAGCTGTGTCCGCGGCCGGAGCCAACGCGGATATCGGAGACCAGCGATCGCTGAAATCCTTGGCCGGCAACGTGTCCGCACCGGAGGCGACAACGGTCTCGGTCCGGGGCAAGTGCGACTTGACCGTCGCGGCGGTTGCGGTGACAGCCAGCAGGGCGACGGCCACGAACCCGGTAATCGTTCGATGCTTTGTCATTCAGAACCTCCTCGGGTCCCCAATGCCCACTTAACGTGGGTCACGGGAACCGGCGCGAGGTTCATCAGCGCAAGACGGCATGCATCGCGTGCAATCGGACAACGATCTTGTCCCACTCAAGGTGCCGTCACCGGCAGCGGTGTACGCTTCGCCGCCGGAATGACCTTCGATCCAACAAGTCGCCGGAGCTTCCGCAGTCGACGCCCTACCCCACCCGCGCGGCCCGGCGCAGCGATTGCGGCGGCTGGCCGAAGGCGCGGATGAAGGCGCGCCGCATCCGCTCGGGATCGCGGAAGCCGGTGATCTCGGCGACGCGCTCGATCGCCTCGCCCGACGACTGCACGCGCTGCCGCGCCACCTCGATCCTCAGCCGCTCGACTGCTTTCGACGGCGTGGTGCCGGTCTCGGCGATGAAGGCGCGCGTGAAATGCCGCGAGCTCATCCCGGCCTTGTCGGCGAGATCCTCGACGGTCAGCGGCGCGTCGAGATTTTCCCGCGCCCAGGCGAGCAGCGGGCCGAACCTTCCGTTCGGCGTCTTCAATTCCAGGAGCGAGGAGAACTGCGACTGCCCGCCGCTGCGGCGGTGATACAGCACGAGCTGCCGCGCGGTGTTCTGCGCAACCTCGTCGCCATAGTCCTCGGTGATCATGGCGAGCGCGAGATCGATGCCGGCGGTGATGCCGGCCGAGCTCCAGATATTGCCGTCGCGGACGAAGATCTGGTCCGGCTCGAGCTTGATCTTCGGGTAGCTCTTCACGAAATGCGGCGTGCGCTGCCAATGCGTGGTCGCGCGGCGGCCGTCGAGCAGGCCCGCCTCGGCCAGCACGTAGGCGCCGGAGCAGACGCTGGCGACGCGGACGCCGCGGCCCGCCATCCGCCGCACGAAGGACAGCGTGGTGGGACAGCTCGCAGGCGTCCGCACGCCGTTGCCGCCCGCGATGATCAGCGTCGTGATCGCCGCCGACGGCTTGAGGCCGCGCGCCAGCATCTCGACGCCGGACGACGAGCGCACCGGTCCGGCCTTCACCGCAATGGTCTTTATACCGGGCGGGTTGTTGGCGAAGCGCGCCGCGATCTCGAACGCTGCGATCGGGCCGGCCGCGTCGAGCAGCTGGAAGTCGGGAAAGATCAGGATGCCGATCATCGCCAAATCCTTTGCGGAAGCGCCTCGTCCGAAAACGAGGGAAATACGCCATTCTTGACAGGAGGCCATCATGGCATCCTGGTTCCGTCAAGCGCTATTTGGAGGCCCCCATGTCCGAACCCCTGCAGATTGGATTGCTCGTCTTCCCGAAGGTGACCCAGCTCGACCTGACCGGTCCGCTGCAGGTGTTCTCGTCGGTGCCCGGCGCCAAGGTGCATCTGATCTGGAAGCGGATCGAGCCGGTTCCGAGCGACTCCGTGATGGTGCTGACGCCGACCACGACCTTTGCCGATTGCCCGCAGCTCGACGTGATCTGCGTGCCTGGCGGCTTCGGCACCGACGACATGGTCGGTGACGAGGAGATGCTCGGCTTCCTTCGCAAGCAGGCAGCGGGCGCGAAATACGTCACGTCGGTCTGCACGGGCTCGCTGGTGCTCGGCGCAGCGGGCTTGCTCAAGGGCTTTCGCGCCACCACGCATTGGAGCGCGATCGACTTCCTTGCCGGCTTCGGCGCCATCCCGACCAAGACCCGCGTCTGCGTCGACCGCAATCGCTTCACCGGAGGCGGCGTCACCGCCGGCATCGACTTCGCGCTGACGCTGGTGTCCGAGCTCGTCGATCGCAAGACCGCGGAAGCGATCCAGCTCAGGCTCGAATACAACCCGGCCCCGCCGTTCAATGCCGGATCGCCCGACACCGCGCCGGCCGAGATCCTCGCCTTCATGAAGGAGCGGATGGGACCGGCGCACGCGCGCCGCGGCGAATTGATGGGCCGCGCGGCGGCGCGGCTCGCCCAAAGCGGGCCGTCGTGATCGCACCCGACGATTGCAGCCGTTGTCACCGTTGCCCAAGACAGGGCTTCAGGGAGCAATCGGCTCCAGTCCCTTGCTCCGTATCGCAGCGGCGGCCGCCGGCGAGTGCAGGAATGCGATCAATTGCGCGACGGCCTTCGGCTCGCTGGCATTGGCGCTGATGCCGACACTGAAGGTGGTGTAGTTCTGCAATTCGTCCGGAAGAACGCCCGCGAGAGCGACGCCCTCGACGCCGATGATGTTCGGCACGGTGATCACCGTCAGCTCCGCCTCGCCGCGCGCGACGGCCTCCACCGGGCTCCGTCCTGCTACGGCCAGGAGCTTCGGCTTCACGTCGGCCGCGATCCCGAGGCGATCGAGCAGATGAAGGAAATAGCTGCCGCTCACGCTCTCGCTTGAATAGGAGATTGATCTCGCCGCCAGCAGCGTTCGCTTCAGGTCCTCGCTGGAGGCGACCTTGGGCATCGGTGCACCCATGCGGATCGCGACGCCAGCAGCCGTGCGGGCGACGTCCGATCGAGAGCCCGCGGCTATCTTGCCGAGCCGCGCAAGATCATCGACCGCCGCCGGCAGCAAGACGGCGGCGTCGAACTTCTCGCCCGCCTCGATCTGCCGCTTGAGCACCGGCACGCCCTCGAACGTGAAGACAAGCGTATGGCCGGTCGCGCGTGCGAACGCGGGCGCAAGCTCGTTGAAGACACCTTTCATGGTCGGCGTGCTGAGAACCGTGACCTCGGCCGCACCGCCGGCCGTCGCGCTCATCGCCAGTACAAGCGCCGCGACCGCGACGCGAATGCCCCTCATCGACGTCTCCTGCATCTCGGGTCCAGGCCGACAGTTCAGCCGGAGCTGGAGTCAGCGCCAGAACAGGAGTATCCACAAGGTCGATTATTCGACAGGCCGGTAGCCGTTTAGGTACGTCATATGCGCTGGGCTGATAGGGTTGGGCGTTTTCTCAAGCCTCGCGACCTCCACGTCTTCATGACGGTGGTCGAAGAGCGCAGCATGGCGAAGGCCGCCGAGCGTCTGGCGATCTCGCGGCCGGTGATCTCGCGCACGATCGCCAATCTCGAGCACATGCTCGGCGTGACGCTGCTCGACCGCACGGCGCGCGGCATCGCGCCGACCCTGTTCGGCAAGGCGCTGCTCAGGCGCGGCACCGCGGTGTTCGACGAACTTCGACAGAGCGTCGAGGAGATCGCGTATCTTGCCGATCCCAAGGCGGGCGAGTTGCGCATCGCCTGCACCGAAGTGTGGGCCGCCGGCCTCGTGCCGGCAGCGATCGAGCGGCTGTCGAAGCGTCTGCCGCGTCTGCGCGTCAGGCTGGAGCAAGGCACCGCGCAGCATCAGTTCAACCTGCTGCGGGAGCGTCGATGCGAGATCGTGATCTCGCGGCTGCTGACCGAGACCCCGGACTCCGACATCGACATGCAGCCGCTGTTCTACGAGCCGCTGGCCGTCGTCGCCGGCCCACAAAGCTCCTGGTCGCGCCGCCGCAAGCTGTCGCTTTCAGACCTCGTCGACGCACCGTGGATCCTGTCGACGCTGGAAGCGGAAGCCGGCTCGCCTTTCGTCGAAGCATTCCGTATCGCGAAGCTGCCGGTCCCCACCGCAACGATCTTCAGCAACTCGCTCCACCTGCGCATCAGCCTGCTCGCCACCGGTGGCTATCTCACACTCGTTCCGGGCTCGGCGCTGCGGTTCGGCCCCGGGGCGGCCTGCTCAAGGCGCTGCCCGTGGCATTGCCGCGATGGCATCTGCCGACGGCGATCTTCACCCTGAAGGGCCGCATGCTGAGCCCGGTGGCGCAGGTGTTTGCCGATTGCGTTCGCGAGGTTGCGAGGCCGCTGGCCCAGGGCAAGGCCCAGGCAAGGTAGCGCCCCGACGCCTCGCCTGCCTTGCATCAGAAAAAGGCCGCCCGGTTTCCCGAGCGGCCCTTCCTGTCTCACGGTAGCCTCACATTTGCGGGCGATTTCAGGACATCTGTACCGGGGGCCTATCTCCCGGCCGCATCCAACTCGGAGGCCGCTGCTCATCGGGACAGTCGCGATCTGGAGCCCGAACCGACGCGATGGTTTCCCATCTCCGTAAGATGGCTTCATTGAGCCGCGAAGACGTCCGCAACGCAAGCGGGCAGCATCGGCGACGGCCGACCTGTCCCCGCTGTTACCGTTGTCCACAGGCGTGCGTGCGCTGCACGCGCGTTGTTACGCGCGCGCACGCTCAAGACAGCGACGCGCGAAGGTCAGCTTCCGGGGGTCCAGGCGTGGTAGTCGCCGGTCGCCTTCGGGCGGCGGCCGCTTGCCAGCGTCGAGCCGGACGGACGGTAAGCCTGGGCAGTGCCGGTCATGTTCGGCAGATGCGGCTTTTCCCACTCCCGGGCGACGTATTTCTCGTCGGTCGGGGGCACGTCGACCGTGTGGTGCAGCCAGCCGTGCCAGCCGGCCGGGATCCGCGAGGCTTCGGCATAGCCGTTATAAACCACCCAGCGGCGCTCGAAGTGCAGTGTCGGGTCGATCTCGCCGCCCTTGGTGCGGTAGTAGCGGTTGCCCTGCTCGTCCTCGCCGACCAGCTCGCCGAATCGCGAGGTCCACAATTGCGTGCCAAAGGTCTGGCCGTTCCACCAGGTGAAGAATTTCAGCAGGAATTGTTTCATGCGTGGCCGGTCACGGGTTCGAGGCTGTCCGGCTCTGATGCCACCTGAATCCGCAAATGTCCAGCCGCCGCCAAGGTAGCCCGGCACTCCCGGCATGGGCCCCGATCACGAGCCCGTTTGGCGACCAAATGACGCGGTCACGGAGAGTTTTGTTCACCTGCCATACATGCGCCCCCGGCCAAACAAAGATGACGGACAATCAATGTCGCGAGCGGGAACGTCCAACCGCAGAAAAGGTTAGACATTGTCCGTTTTGATGGAGTCCAAAATGATCAATATGAAGGTTTTGAGCACCGCCGCGGCGCTGGCGCTTGCGCTGCCGTTGGCTGTGGCGCCGACCGTTTCGTTCGCCCAGTCAGCCGCGCAGATGGGCGCGATGGGCGGTGGCGGTGGTGCCCGCGGTGGCGGCGGCGGTGGCGGTGGCCACGTCGGCGGCGGTGGTGGCTTTGGCGGCGGCCGTGGTGCTGC